>NZ_JAMXMW010000008.1:0-372612 GCF_024055675.1 Actinoallomurus rhizosphaericola
TCTCGCCGCCACTTCGTCGGTCCACCGCCGGACTTCCGCGAGCCAGTCGACGTGGTCCACGGAAGTCGGCGTCTCCCACGAAAGCCGTACGGAGAAGTGAGCCCGCTCCTCCCGTCCGGGGCGCACGGCGATCAATCGTGTTCCTCGGGCCAGGCCGCCAGGGCCAGCTCGGCGGTCTCGGCGAGCTCGGCCGCCGTGGCGCCATCACGGGCGCGTTGTGACATGCCCTGGATGACCGCCGCGAAGTACGCGGCGAGGGCGCGCGGATCGGCCGTGGCGGGCAGTTCGCCTTCTCTCTGGGCGGTCCGCAGGCGGGTCTCGAACGCGGCCAGGTTCGTGTTGCGCAGGTCACGCAGGAAGGTCGCCACCTCCGCGTCCTGGACGGTGACGTTGGTCGCGGCGCTGATGGTCAGGCAGCCGGCCGGGTGGGAGGGGTCGGGGTAGACGGCCGCGGCCTCGCGCAGGATACGGCGGAACGCCTCCCGGGCCGTGGGCTCCTCCTTCAGCGCGACGCCCACGAACGCGCCGGCGGGAGAGCGCCCGTAGGCCCGCACCACCTCTTTGAACAGGCCCTTCTTGTCGCCGAACGCCACGTACAGGCTCCCGGGCCGTATGTCCATCGCCTTGGTCAGCTCGCCGATGGAGGTGGCCTCGTAGCCGTGCTCCCAGAACAACCGGGTGGCGGCCGCGAGGGCCCTCGTCCGGTCGAACGCCGGCGGCCGTCCGCGCTTCGCGCCTGCTTCGCTCACGCCGTCATTTTAGAAGGATCACTCAACAAACATGCTAGGGTCCCCTTTTGTTGAGTGATCCCTCAAAAATAGGGGCGTACGTGGTCATGGGAACAGGGGCGCTGGAAGGCAGGGTCGCGCTGGTGACCGGCGGGAGCCGGGGCATCGGGCGGGCCATCGCGGAACGACTCGCGCGTGACGGCGCGGCGGTCGCCGTCGCCTACGCCCGCGACGAGGCGGCGGCGAGTGAGACCGTCGAGCGCGTCCGGAAGGACGGGGGCAGGGCCTTCGCGCTGCGCGCGGAGCTGGGACGGCACGGCGACGCGGCTCGCCTGTGGGCCGCCTTCGACGCCGCGGGTGCAGATCACGCGCCCGAGGGGAGGCTGGACATCATCGTCAACAACGCCGGCATCGGGCGCAGCGCGCCGCTGGCCGCGCTGACCGAGGACGAGTTCGACGAGGTGTTCGCCGTGAACGTGCGCGCGCCGTTCTTCATCGTTCAACAGGGGCTGACCCGCCTGCGCGACGGCGGCCGGATCATTAACATCTCCAGCGGCGCGGCCACCATCGCCATGCCGGAGATCATCGCCTATGGCTCCACGAAGGGCGCGCTGGACACCTTCACCCTCAACCTCGCCAAGGAGCTCGGCCCGCGTGGCATCACGGTGAACTCGGTGGCTCCGGGGATCGTCGACACCGACGTCAACGCCTCCTGGCTTCGCGGTGACCCGGAGGCCGAAGCGTACGCGGCGTCCCTGGCCGCCCTCGGCCGGGTCGGACGGCCCGAGGACATCGCCGACGTCGTGGCCTTCCTGGCCTCCGACGACGCGCGCTGGGTGACCGGACGGGTCGTGGACGCCACGGGCG
The DNA here is from genome assembly GCF_024055675.1 of Actinoallomurus rhizosphaericola. Taxonomy (NCBI): domain Bacteria; kingdom Bacillati; phylum Actinomycetota; class Actinomycetes; order Streptosporangiales; family Thermomonosporaceae; genus Actinoallomurus; species Actinoallomurus rhizosphaericola. The sequence continues at coordinate 1,596 of NZ_JAMXMW010000008.1, forward strand.
GCTCCGGGCTGTGAGCGCGGCCCCTCGTGCGGGAGTCCGTTCGGCGGCCTCCCGCACGAGAGGATCCCCGGCGGCCCTATGCCGCCTGTGACTCGGCCGATCGCGCGGAGCGGCGGTGGGCGAGTTCGTCCGGTGACGCGGGGGCGTTCGGCAGCAGGGGGCCCGCCAGGGCCGTCGTGACCAGCGCCATCAGGACCATCATCGTGAACATCTGACCGTCGAGGACGCCGAGGCTGACGCCGACGTTGAGGATGATCAGCTCGGTCAGGCCGCGCGTGTTCATCAGCAGGCCGAGGGTGCCGGCCTCCCGCCACGACATTCCGGTGAGTTTTCCGGGGACCGTCGCGCCCACCATCTTGCCGACGCAGGCGACGAGGACGATCGCGGCCAGTTCGATGACGCTGCGGCCGGAGAGGGCGCTGACATCGACGTTCAGGCCCGTCACGATGAAGAAGACCGGGAGCAGCACCATGCTGATCCCGTCGAACGGCCGCTTCACTCCTTCGATGAGGACCTCGAACGGCTCGCGCGGCATGATGACGCCGAACGCGAAGGCGCCGAAGATGGCGTGGATGCCGATCCACGTCGTGGCGTAGGACGACAGGAAGATCCCGGTCACCAGCATGATGACGTACAGCGGGGGCACCCGGTCGGTGACCCACGTGCGCGTCAGGTAGGCCAGCAGCGGGCGTACGAGCAGCGCCATGGCCGCTACGTAGACCGCCGACAGGATGCCGATCTGCACCATGTGCCCGGCGGCGCCGTTGGCGGTGACGATCGCGGCGGTCAGCGCGAGGAGGCACCAGGCGAGCACGTCGTCGATCGCCGCGCTGGCCAGTGCGAGAGCACCCACGCGTGTTCCCATCATGCGGTGCTCGGTCAGCATCCGGGCGAGCACGGGGAACGCCGTGATGGACATCGCCGCACCCATGAACAGCGCGAACGCCGTGAACGACGTGTGGTGGCCCTTGACGGTCCGATGGTGGGAGTACAGCAGCGTCGCCAGGGCGATACCGAGAGCGAAGGCGAGCGCGATCGAGCTGATCGACACCGCCCCGGCCGCGCTGCGACGCCCCTTCAGCAGCCGTTTGTCGAACTCCCAGCCGATGCCGAACATGAAGATCAGGAGCCCGACCTGCGCGATCGCCGAGAGGTACGGCCGCGCCTCGGTCGGGAAGATGTGGGCGGTGGGGTTGCCCGGGAGCAGCCCGAGCAGGCTGGGGCCGAGCGCGATACCGGCGATGATCTCGCCGATGACCGGTGGCTGTCTCAGATGCCGGACCAGGCGACCGAGGATCGCCCCTACCACCAGGACAATCGCGATGTCGGCCATCACAGTCGCGATCAGCAAATCGGAATGCTGCGCAAGGCTTTTCATGGAGTGCTCCGTTGTCCAGGGCAAGAATTGCGGAATCACCGGATGGCGACTGCCATGATCACACGGCACCCGAAAGCGCGCCATAGACCACCGTCCCTGATTTCCTTGTTAACCGAACGTTTCGCACGGGCGTCACTCGAACACCGACCGGAATTAATCAGGGAGCCGAGGCTTGGGTGCGCGACCGTTTCTCCTGCTCAAGCAGCTGGAGGCTTTTACGGGCAGCTTCCGGGTATTTTCGGACAAGCCGATCGAGCTGCGTGAGCTCGCACGCCGCCGTCATGGCGGGGAGCCCGAGCCGGTCGATGGCGGCGTTGAAGGCCCGCACCGACTCCAGTGCCGCCCGGGCGACCGGGTCCGTGACCTCCTGCGATTCGGTCACGGCCGCCGCCGGACCGGAATCGTGACGACGTGCCGGATGGCGACCACGAGGTCGTCGACCTCGTCCGCGGTGAGAAGGCGCGTGTGGTCGTGCCGGTCGGCGATCGGTTTGCCCCAGGACCACCAGAAGCGGAGGTTCCCGTCGGTGTCAGGGCGGCATTCGACTTCTTCGGTGAGAAAGTGGCATTGCGCAAGAATTCGGACCCTCGTCCCGTACTGCTCCGCGGTCAGTCCGGCCTCCTGGCATGCCTGCGTGAGCCACTTCGCGAATGCGCTCATCTCTTCACTCGTGTACGGCCGCATCGACTGATCTCCTAGCGTGTTGGTGGCGCTACCCAGCGTGGCCGCAAAGGGATATGCTGGGAAGTGCGAACCCGCCGTCGCTTGTGCGTGAAGTCCTGATAGCCATTCACACGAGGATGTGAACCCCCAATGGCACCGAAACGAGAGACGGCACTCGACGCGTGGGGTAAGGAGCTGGCCTACGCCTGCGAGGCGGCCGGCCTCACCGGCAAACGATTCGCCGAGGCGCTGCACGTCGCGCCCTCGACGGTGAGCCAGTGGATCAACGGCCGCCGCACACCGCACCTCGACGACGTAAAGCGCTGCGACGAGGCACTGCACACGAACGGCTACCTCGCCCGCTACTTCGAGAAGTGGGTGACGCGCGAAATCCCCTCTGAGTGGGCGGATCGGTGGCGGCAGGCGGAAGCGCAGGCGAACCTCCTCCAAAGCTACGACCCATCGGTGATTCCGGGTCTGCTTCAGACGCCTGACTACATTCGAGCAGTTCTACGCCACAATCGGCACTCGTCGATGGACATCGACGAACGTGTGCGACGCAGGCTGGAACGGCAGGCGGTTCTCGACGACGGCAACCCGCCGATGTGCATCTTCGTCATCGACGAGTACGCGTTACGTCGCCTGGTGGGCGGAGCCCAGCTGATGGTCGATCAACTAGCGCGGATGCTCGACTTGGCGACACGAGACAACATCGTCGTCAAGATCGTGCCTATGGGGACTGACTACTACGTCGCTCCGTCTTTTATGATCGCGCGGCTTGATGGGGTAGACCTCGTCAATTTGGAGGATGCTCTCATCGGCCGGATCCTTGAGGAGCGGTCGGCAGTAGTCGAAATCGCCAAGATCTGGGAAGATATTCGGGAGGTGGCGCTGCCGCCTAACGACTCTATTCAGCTCATAGAGAAGGCGATGTCACAGTGGGAGACCTGACCTGGCGAACGTCGTCCTATAGCGGCAGCGGTGGGGGCCAGTGCGTCGAGGTCGCTGTTGTCGAGGAGAGGGCCGGTTAGTACTCCAGCCGCACTCGGTGATCTCGGTCTGATCGAGGCCCGGACGTGAGGCGGCCACCGCTGTGATCAGGTCGGTGTGTTGGAACCATGCGGTACTCCTGCGGAGAGGGCGCCAAGGGCCGCCGGTTCTATGACTGGCGTGGATTCGGCGCGCCGGGCGAGGACCACCAAGGCCTCGGCGCACCGGGGGCCCGACCAATGGGGACGATCACATCGCGACAGCGCAGACGGCATCGAACCCGTTGAGCTGATCCCGCTCACCGTCAACGAGATCCGCCGCCTGCGGCTGAAGTACTAACCGGATCCTTCACTCGCGGCATGTGACCTCGTGTCGCACCTGGTCATAGCGGGCGACGACCCTGTGGCCGCCTGGGCTGAGTGCGGGCGGCGCAACCCGTCCAGCAGGAGGGTGACGATACCGTCGGCCTCGGCCCGCCAACCGGGGCGGTCATGGGCCGCACCGATGCCGTGCAGCGCCATCATGACGGCGCCGGCGCCCACGTCGTCGCGAACGGCGCCATCCCGCACGGCGGCGGCCACCAGGTCGGTGACAGCCTGCTCCAGTGCCCGGCTGCCCTCGGCGAGGGCACCCGACCGGTCGGCCATGAGCGTGGCCAGCGTCCGGGCGAGGCCCCGGTGGGCGTGAATGTGGTCGACCATGCCGCGTAGGAAGGTCGCCAAAGCCTCCTCCGCGGGCAGCGTGGCCTGTAGCCGGCGGGCGCGGTCGCACAGTGCGGCGATCTCCCCGCGGTAGACCGCCTCGGCCAGCGCCTCCCGGGTGGGGAAGTGGCGGTACAGCGTGCCGGTGCCCACACCGGCCAGGCGGGCGAAGTCATCGAAGCGCAGGTCGAAGAAGTCGCCGGCGTCGAATACCTCCCGGGCGGTGGCGAGCAGGGCCTCGCGCTTGCGCTGGGCGTCGGCCCGCAGCGGCTTGTCGGCAGTCATGCGCTACCTCGCGTTGACAAATGGAGATGACCTCCATATTTTGAAAGTGGAGATGATCTCCAGATCGATCGTACCCCATGAGGTGCAGCTTGAAGATCCTGATGTTCGGCCGCGGCGTGATCGCCACCGTCTACGGCTGGGCCCTGCAACAGGCGGGACATGACGTCGAGTTCTACGTCCGGCCAGGCCGCGCCGCGACGTACGGGGACGCGGTGGACCTCGATCTGATCGATGTGCGGCGCCGGGTGTGGGGGCAGCGCGTCGTCGAGAAGTGGCCGGTGCGTTACCGCGAGGCGCTGGAGCCGGACCACGACTTCGACCTGATCGTGCTCAGCGTGCCGCACCACCGCCTCGCGGAGGCGGCGGCCTTCCTGACCCCGCGTGTCGGCCAGGCCACAGTGTTGGTCTTCGGCAACATCTGGACCGAGCCGCTCGTCGCGATCGGCGCACTCCCTGTCGATCAGATCGCCTGGGGCTTTCCCCAGGCCGGTGGCGGTTTCGGCGCGGACGGCGTGCTCCGGGGGATGCTGCTGCCGTCGGTCATCTTCGGCACCCTCGGCCGGCCCCCGACCGACCGGGAGCGGGCCGTGCGCCAGGCGTTTCGCGAGGCCGGGCTCCGACTCAAGGAGCAGCCCGACTTCCGCGGCTGGCTGTGGGTCCATTTCGTGTCGGATGCCGGCCTGCACTCGCAGGGCCTGCGACTGGGTTCCCTGTCCCAGCTGGCCGGCGCAACGGGCGACCTGCGCGAGGGGCTGCTGGCCGGCCGCGAGTTGCTGCCGCTCCTTGAGGCGCGCGGCCTTGACCTGCGACGTCACCGGGGCAGCGTGCTGCTGTTCCGTGCGCCCACCTGGCTGACGGCACCCGCGCTCGCCTGGCTGACTGCTCATGTCGCGCCGGTACGCGTGAATTTTGCCGCGCACTCCGACCCCGCGGCCGAGGAGCCGCGTGAGATCTGCCGGGACACCCTGGCAGAGGCACGGCGGTTGGGCATCTCGGTACCGCGGCTGGAAGCGGCGGAATCGAACTTCGCCCGTGAGGGGACCGCTCGAACCTGAATCCACCACAGACCACCGCGGTGGCGGCCATCTGATCACAGCGGTGGCCGCCTCACGTCCGGCCTCCGATCAGACCGAGATCACCAAGTGCGGCCGGAGTATCAGGGGCGTACCTGGACGTCGGGGGCACCGTGGGCGGTGAACCAGTGGGTCAGGTCTTCGCCGTCGATGAGGTGCGGTTCGTCGGTGCCGACGTCGATCGGGCCGGAGACTCCTCCGGTGGCACCCTCGACGGCGCACTGGCCGAACCTCGCCCTGGCCAGGCCGGTCGACTCTCCGTCCAGGCCGAACGAGCATTCTCGCAGGTCGGCGCCGCGTAGGTCCGCGTCGGACAGCAGTGCCCTGCCGAACCGGACCTTGCGGAGGTCGGCGCCGCGCAGGTCGGCGCCTTCGAGCTCCGCGCGCTGCAGGTCGGCTCCGACGAACACGGCACCCCGGGCGTCGCACCCGCGCGCCAGCGCCTTGCGGAGGTCGGCGTGGGAGAGATCGGCTCTCCGCAGGTCCGCGGAGACCAGCCAGGCGCCGGACAGATTCGTGCCGACGAGGCGGACGCCGCCCAGGGTCGCCTCGCTGAGCTCGGCCTGGGTGAGGTCGAGCGCGGACAGGTCCGCGCCGGTGAAGTCGAGCCCTTCGGCGTCGAGCACCGACAGGACGTCCTGGGAGTCGGCGGGCAGTGCCGCGAGGTAGGTCTCGAGCGCCTGACGCGCGGCGGAATCGTCGGGCCAGCGGATCACGTCGCCGCGCGTACGACCGTACGTCATGGTCACTGGCCCCACACTACCCTTCCCTGCCAGGACGGATTGTTGGCGACGATCTGTTGAAGACGGGCGAGACGCGCGGGCGTCATTCCGTCCGGATCGAGCAGCACGTTCTGGCCGTTGTTCAGCTCTTTATCGATCATGTCGGTGAATTGCTGGTCCGATTGCGGGCTGGAGATGGGCTGCCCGGGGTTCGGGCGGTAACTGGGCCGGATGTCGGGTGAGCTCTTGACGTCCCACCGCTGGCCGGTGCCGTCGGTGATGTCGCCCATGTCCTCGCCGTTCGGCCCGAGCGGAGTCCGGCTCACCGGCCCGGGAAGATCGCCGGAACCCTCGGCCTTGAGCGCGACCGTTGCCTCGCGCTGGGAGGCGGGATTGGACGCGCCGTTCTTGGCCGGGTCCTTGGACAGGGTGTCGATCCGGTTCTGCCACTCCGGCGTCCCCTCGGTGTACTGCGGGTCCGGGGCGCTCGCCGTTCCCTCGCCGCTGCTGGTGTCGAAGGGCTCCACCTTGTCGTCGCCGGAGGCGTGGCTCGCCAGGTCGCCGGCGGAGGCCATCATGAGGGTGCCGCCGGCGAGGACACCGGCCGTCGAGATGGCGTTGATCGGCACCCCGGCGATCGCGCCCACTCCGGTCACGTCGAGGACCAGACCGGCCCCGTCGCCGAACGCGCTGATCCCGGCGAGGGCCGTTCCGCCGATCAGGCCGAGGTCGTCGAGGGGATGGTGCAGCATCGCGTTCCCGAACGACGCGAGGTCGTTGAGGGCGGTCTCACCGAGCTTCTCGGCGTCCTTGCCGAGTCCCTCGAAGAAGTTGCCGACCTTGGACCAGAAGCCGGGTTTGTGCGGCGCCTTGTCGCGTAACTTCTTGACGGCCGCGGCCGCGGTGCCCGCCGCCTTGTGGAGCTGGCCGCGTGCGCTCTCCAAGGTGGCCTTGGCCGTGTCGTGGTCCCCCTGGTTCCACTGCTGGATCGCCACGCCCGCCTGGCCCTGGGCCCAGACCAGCGTCGGGACGTAGTCGTCGAGAGCCTTCGCCGCGCCGGTGAAGCACTCGCCGGCCTCTGACCACTTCTGCGGGTGACCGTGGAACCGCTTGCGGAACGCGTCGCCCGCGGGCCCCGTCCAGCCGTCGGCGGTGTCGATGCGGGTCAGGCCGTCCCCGGCCTCGTTGAGCAGCTCGGCGTAGCCGTACATCTTGCCCGCGACCACGACGATCGCCTCGGCGTTCCCCGGGACGAGCTCCTTGGGGTCGTCGGTGTCGCCGAGTTGCTTCACCATTGGCCGGCCGCCGGATCCGAGCCGGTGCGGCTCTGCAGGAGGCCGTGCAGGCGGGCGACGCTCGTCTTCTCGGCCTTGGCGTACGCCAGTGCGGACAGCGCGAGGCGGTTCGCGACCTCCTTCGAGTCCTTGATCAGGTGCTCGACGCCGATCTCCCAGCGATCGCAGAAGTCGGCGATCATCTTGCCGAGGTCGTCGTCGCCGTAGTCGGCCTTCTTCCCGTCGATGTCGCTGACCTTGTTGTTCTGCAGCGCGAGGATCGTTCCATTGACGCCCGTGGCCGCCTCGGCGAGAGCGTCGAAGTTCACTTTGTAACCGTCGGTCATCCGGTCACCTCCGTGGCATTCCCTTCATACGACGTGCCCACGGGGTGACGGGTTCCCTGGCCTGATTAAGGCGGCCACGAATTCGCCTAAACGGAAATCCCTAATCAGGAACGGAAGGCGCCGGTGAGGGCGTCGGAGGCCATGGCGTGCAGGAGGCGGGCCATCGTGGCGCGGTCGAGTTCGCCGGTGCTGTGCGGGGTGGAGTTGAGGAGGCCGAACGCCGCGTGCGTCGCGGCGCGGGCGCGGTCCTCGGCCGCGCCGGGGTGCATGAGGCGGAGCACCCGCACCCACTCCTCGGCGTAGGAACGCTGCAGGCGGCGGATCTCGCGGCGCTCCGGCTGCGGCACGTTGCCCAGCTCGCGGACGTGAACGGTGATGAGGGCCGGGTTGTCCAGGGCGAAGTCGATGTGCCAGCGGAGCAGGGCGTCCAGGGCCACGTCCGGGGTGCCGGCGGCGGCCACGCGGCGGCGGCCCTCGGTCAGCAGGCGCTCGCTGATGTCGAGGAGCATCTCGGCGAGCAGGGCCTCCTTGCCACGGAAGTGCCGGTACAGCGCCGGGCCGGTGAGGCCGACCGCGCGGCCGAGGTCACCGATGGACACGCCGTGGTAGCCGCGCCGGGCGAACAGCTCCGCCGCCGCGGACAGGATCTCCAGCCGGCGGGTCGGGGGAGCGCTGACCTCTGCCATGCCACGAGTCTAGACGGTCGCTGTTAATGTTGATTAACATCGGACTTGTTAACGATCGTTAACAGGAGGGGACTGTGGCGGAGGCTCCGCGGCTGGTGAGCCGCGTGGACGTGCGCGGTGCGGCATTCCAGCGCAACGCCGAGGAGAACCAGGCGCTCGCCACCGAGCTGCGCGAGCGCCTGGCCCGCGCGGCCCAGGGCGGCTCCGAGCGCGCCCGCAAGCGGCACGTCGCGCGGGGGAAGCTGCTGCCCCGGGACCGGGTGGACGCGCTGCTCGACCCGGGCTCGCCCTTCCTGGAGCTGTCCCCGCTGGCGGCCACCGGCATGTACGACGACGAGGCCCCCGCGGCGGGCATCATCGCCGGCGTCGGGCGGGTGTCCGGGCGCGAGTGCGTCATCGCCGCCAACGACGCCACCGTCAAGGGCGGCACGTACTACCCGATGACGGTGAAGAAGCACCTGCGCGCCCAGGAGGTCGCGCTGCACAACCGGCTGCCGTGCGTCTACCTCGTCGACTCCGGGGGAGCGTTCCTGCCCAAGCAGGACGAGGTGTTCCCCGACCGCGAGCACTTCGGCCGGATCTTCTACAACCAGGCGACGATGTCCCAGAAGGGCATCCCGCAGATCGCCGCCGTGCTCGGGTCCTGCACGGCCGGCGGCGCGTACGTCCCGGCGATGAGCGACGAGACCGTCATCGTCCGGGAGCAGGGCACCATCTTCCTCGGCGGCCCGCCGCTGGTGAAGGCCGCGACCGGGGAGGTCGTCAGCGCCGAGGACCTGGGCGGCGGAGACGTGCACTCGCGCGTCTCGGGCGTCGTCGACCACCTCGCCGACGACGACGCGCACGCGCTGCGCATCGTCCGGTCGATCGTCTCGACGCTGGAGCCGCCGGGCCCCGCGCCGTGGCCGACGGTCCCGGCGGAGGAGCCCGCCTTCGACCCCGGAGAGCTGCGCGGCATCGTCCCGCCCGACCCCCGCACGCCGTACGACGTGCGCGAGGTCATCGCGCGGATCGTGGACGGCAGCCGGTTCCACGAGTTCAAGGAGCGGTACGGGCCGACGCTCGTCACCGGCTTCGCCCACATCCACGGGCAGCCCGTCGGGATCGTGGCCAACAACGGCATCCTTTTCAGCGAGTCGGCGCTCAAGGGCGCGCACTTCATCGAGCTGTGCGACCGGCGTTCGATCCCGCTGGTGTTCCTGCAGAACATCACCGGGTTCATGGTCGGCCGTGAGTACGAGGCCGGGGGCATCGCCAAGCACGGCGCCAAGATGGTCACCGCCGTCGCGTGCGCGCGGGTGCCGAAGCTGACCGTGATCATCGGCGGGTCGTTCGGCGCGGGCAACTACGCGATGTGCGGCCGCGCCTATTCGCCGCGTTTCCTGTGGATGTGGCCGAACGCCCGGATCTCGGTCATGGGCGGCGAGCAGGCCGCGTCGGTGCTGGCCACCGTACGCCGCGACCAGCTCGGCGACGAGTGGCCCGCCGCGGAGGAAGAGGAGTTCAAGAAGCCGATCCGGGAACAGTACGAGCGGCAGGGCAGCCCGTACTACTCGACGGCGCGCCTCTGGGACGACGGCGTGATCGACCCCCTCGACACCCGCCGGGTGCTCGGCCTGGCCCTCGCCGCCTGCGCGAACGCCCCGCTCGAACCCGTCGGCTACGGCATCTTCCGGATGTGACCATGTTCGATTCCGTCCTGATCGCCAATCGCGGCGAGATCGCCTGCCGGATCATCCGGACGCTGCGCCGGCTCGGCATCCGGTCCGTCGTGGCCTACACCGACGCCGACGCGGACGCCCGCCACGTACGGGAGGCCGACTCCGCCCTCCGCGTGTCGAGCTACCTCGACGTCGGCGATGTCGTCGGCGCCGCCGTGCGGGCGGGCGCCGAGGCCGTCCATCCCGGGTACGGCTTCCTGGCCGAGAACCCCGAGCTCGCCCGCGCGTGCGCCGACGCCGGGATCGTCTTCGTCGGCCCGCCGCCGGACGCGATCACCGCCATGGGCGACAAGATCCGGGCCAAGCGCACGGTCGCCGCCGCCGGCGTCCCCGTCGTGCCGGGCCGCGACGAGGCGGGCCTGAGCGACGAGGAGCTGGCCGCCGCGGCCCTGGAGGTCGGGCTGCGCGACGGCGCGACGGTGCTGCTCAAGCCGTCGGCGGGCGGCGGCGGCAAGGGCATGCGCCGGGTCGCGGATCCGGCGGAGCTGCGGGACGCGATCGCGGCGGCCCGGCGGGAGGCGCGCGGCGCGTTCGGCGACGACACGCTCCTCGTCGAGCGCTACATCGACCAGCCCCGGCACATCGAGATCCAGGTCTTCGCCGACGCGCACGGGAACGTCGTCCACCTCGGCGAGCGCGAGTGCAGCCTACAGCGCCGCCACCAGAAGATCGTCGAAGAGGCGCCGTCGCCGCTGCTCGGCACCGGCCCGGACGGCGAGCGGATCCGGGCCGCCATGGGCGCGAGCGCCGTCGCCGCCGCGCGCTCCGTGGGCTACGTCGGCGCGGGCACGGTCGAGTACATCGTCTCCGCCGACCGCCCGGACGAGTACTTCTTCATGGAGATGAACACCCGGCTGCAGGTCGAGCACCCGGTGACCGAGGGCGCGGTCGTGATCGACGGCCGGCCGGGCCTGGACCTGGTCGAGTTGCAGCTGCGGGTCGCGGCGGGGGAGCCGCTGCCGTTCGGCCAGGACGCCGTGGCGTTCGACGGGCACGCGGTCGAGGCGCGGGTGTACGCCGAGGACCCCGCGCGGGGCTTCCTGCCCACCGGCGGCCGGGTGCTGCTGCTGCACGAGCCGTACGGCCTCGACCTCCGGGTCGACTCGGGACTGCACGAGGGCGCCATCGTCGGCGGCTCGTACGACCCGATGCTGGCAAAGGTGATCGCCCGGGGGCCGGACCGCGCGAGCGCGCTGCGCCGACTGGATCAGGCGCTGGCCTCGTACACGCTGCTCGGGGTCGGGACGAACATCGCGTTCCTGCGGTCGCTGCTGACCGACCCGGACGTGGTCGCCGGCCGGCTCGACACCGGCCTGGTCGAGCGCCGCCCCGCCGGCCCCGCGGACGGCGAGATCCCCGGTGACGTCCTCGCCGCCGCCGCGCTGGAGCGCATGCTCGCGCTGGAGACGCCGGACCCCGGCCCCTGGGAGGTCCCGGACGGCTGGCGTCTCGGCGAGCCCGCCTGGACGACCTGGCGCATCGCCGGGCACGAGGTGCGGGTCCGTGGCCGCGCCGCCGACGCGGAGGTGTCGGTCGACGGCGGCGATCCTGTACGGGCCACGGCCCGCCGCGACGGCGTGACCCTGCTCGTCGAGTACGCGGGGGACCGTACCCGCTTCACCTGCGCCCGCGACGGGGACGTGTGCTGGCTCGGCCGGGACGGGCGCGTCTGGTCGCTGAAGGAGGCCGAGCCGCTCGCCGCGCGGGCCGCCGAGACCACCGCCGGAGCCGGCGCCGTGCGCAGCCCGATGCCCGGCACGGTCGCGGCCGTCAAGGCGGCCGACGGGGACGAGGTCGTCGCCGGCCAGCCGCTGGTGATCGTCGAGGCGATGAAGATGGAGCACACGGTGACAGCGCCGGTCGACGGCGTGGTGAGCGGGCTGACCGTCCAGCCTGGCGCGCAGGTCGCCCTGGACGAGGTCCTCGCCGTCGTCACGCCGAAGGGAGACTCATGATGCGCGTGCCACTCGACGGGCTGCCCTCCCGGGTCACGGTCTACGAGGTCGGGGCCCGCGACGGCCTGCAGAACGAATCGGCGATCGTGCCGGTCGAGGTGAAGCGCGAGTTCATCACCCGCATCGCCGGCGCCGGGCTGCGGGTGATCGAGGCGACGAGCTTCGTCCACCCGAAGTGGGTGCCGCAGCTCGCCGACGCCGCAGGGCTGCTCGGCGGGCTGGAGCGCGCGGAGGGCGTCCGCTACCCCGTGCTGGTGCCCAACGAGCGCGGCCTCGACCGCGCCCTCGACGCCGGCGTCACCGAGATCGCGATCTTCGGCAGCGCGACCGAGACGTTCGCCCGGCGCAACCTCAACCGGACGATCGACGAGTCGGTGGAGATGTTCGCGCCCGTCGTCGAGCGGGCGCGGGCGAACGGCCTGGACGTGCGCGCCTACGTCTCCATGTGCTTCGGCGACCCGTGGGAGGGCGACGTGCCGATCGGGCAGGTCGTCGCGGTCGCCACGCGCCTGCTCGACCTCGGCTGCACCGAGCTGTCCCTGGGCGACACGATCGGCGTCGGGACGCCGGGGCACGTCACCGCCCTCATCGGCGCGCTGGCCGAGTCCGGCGTCGACACCGGCCGGCTCGCCGTGCATTTCCACGACACCTACGGGCAGGCGCTCGCCAACACCCTGGCCGCGCTCCGCTGCGGCGTCACCACCGTCGACGCCTCGGCGGGCGGCCTGGGCGGCTGCCCGTACGCCAAGAGCGCGACGGGGAACCTGGCCACCGAGGACCTCGTGTGGATGCTCGACGGCCTGGGCATCGAGACCGGCGTCGACGTACGCCGCCTCGCCGAGACGAGCCTCTGGATGGCCGAACGCCTCGGACGCCCCAGCCCGTCCCGCGTCGTCCAGGCCCTGTCCCGAGAACAAGGGAGCGACCAATGATCGGATTCACCCTCGACGAGGAGTACGAGGCCCTGCGCCGTACCGTCGAGACGTTCGCCCGGGACGAGGTGGCGCCGGTCATCGGCGACTACTACGAGCGGGAGGCATTCCCGTACGAGATCGTCGCCCGGATGGGGAAGATGGGCCTGTTCGGGCTGCCCTTCCCCGAGGAGTACGGCGGGATGGGCGGCGACTACTTCGCCCTGTGCATCGCCCTGGAGGAGCTCGCCCGCGTCGACTCCTCGGTCGCGATCACGCTGGAGGCCGGCGTCTCCCTCGGTGCGATGCCGATCTTCCGGTTCGGGACCGAGGAGCAGAGGCGCGAGTGGCTGCCGCGCCTGTGCTCGGGCGAGCGGCTCGCGGCGTTCGGGCTGACCGAGCCCGGCGGCGGCACCGACGTGCCCGGCGGCATGCGCACCACCGCGCGGCTCGAGGACGGGCACTGGGTGATCAACGGGTCCAAGGCGTTCATCACCAACGCGGGCACCGACGTCACCGCGGCCGTCACGGTCGCGGCGCTGACCGGCGACGGCGAGATCTCCACGATCCTCGTGCCGTCGGGCACGCCGGGGTTCACCGCCGGGAAGAAGTACTCCAAGGTCGGCTGGTCCGCCTCCGACACCCGTGAGCTGTCCTTCGACGACGTCCGCGTCCCGGAGGCGAACCTCGTCGGCGAGCGCGGCCGGGGCTACGCCCAGTTCCTGCGCATCCTCGACGAGGGCCGCATCGCCATCGCCGCGCTGTCGGTCGGGCTCGCGCAGGGCTGCGTCGACGAGTGCCTGAAGTACGTGCGCGAGCGCCAGGCGTTCGGCCGCGCGATCGGGGAGTACCAGGCGATCCAGTTCAAGGTCGCGGACATGGAGACCCGGGCGCACACGGCCCGGCTCGCCTACTACGCGGCGGCGGCGAAGATGCTCGCCGGCGAGCCGTTCAAGAAGGAGGCGGCGATCGCCAAGCTGGTCGCCTCCAACGCCGCCATGGACAACGCGCGCGACGCCACGCAGGTCTTCGGCGGGTACGGCTTCATGAACGAGTACCCGGTCGGCCGGTTCTACCGCGACGCCAAGATCCTCGAGGTCGGCGAGGGCACCTCCGAGGTCCAGCGCATGCTCATCGCCCGCCACCTCGGCCTGTCCGCCCGCTGAGCCCCGCCCGTCGTCGGCGTGAACGGCGTCAGCGTCGGTTCGCCACGGCGGGCGGGATCGGGGTGTCGGCGTCGTAGGCGGCCTGGGCCGCCTGGGCCGCCTGGATCGTGTCGGTGTGCTGTTCGACCCAGATGACGAGGTCCTTGAGGCGCGGTGTCAGATCCGTTCCCAGGGCGGTCAGCTCGTAGGTGACCTGGATCGGCACCGTGGGGGTCACGATGCGGCGGACGAGCCCGTCACGGGTGAGACGGCGCAGGGTCTGGGAGAGCATCTTCTCGCTGATGCCTCCGACGCGGGCGGCCAGCTCCGAGAAGCGGTGCGGCCGGGTCATCAGCGTGGTCAGCACCATGGTGGCCCAGCGACTGGTGATGTCGTCATAGATCGGCCGGACCGGGCAATCGGCGACGAGGAAGTTCTGGCTGGACACCGGCTTGCCGGTATCGACCGTCTCTCGACCGCCCTCGCCGCTGCCGGCGCCGCCGTGGCGGTCAACTATGCCGCTGACCGCTCGGCCGCCTCGGGCGCCCCGATGACATCGGCCCTGTGGTCGCCTACCTCGCCTCCCAAGACGCCGCCTGGATCACCGGCGAGGTCATCTTCGCCTCCGGCGGGTTGCGCTGATCCACCAACGGGCCATCGACCGGCGTCCGCCGGCCTTTCAGGTCTTGGAATGTCTCCCGCTGAGCCCGCCACCTTCGTCGGCCCTCCAACGCGAGGGCCGACGAAGAGCGGCATCGGCCCGGACCAACGCCCCGTGCCGGCACTTCGGTAGACCGGTGGTGTCAGGGCTCGCCCACCTCGGAGGCGCCTCGGGTCAGTGGTCGTCCGTGGGGGACCGGTTCTCCGGAGCCGGAGGCGGCGCCGGCGGAGGGACGTACCGGGCCTGCGGCGACTGCCCGTCGTACGAACCCAGGAGCGGGTCGTAGCGCGGTCGCGGCGGTGGCAGGGCCGGAGCGCCAGGGGCCGGGAACGGCGGTGCCTCCCCGGCCGAGCGCTCCCGGTAGGTGTTCCTGAGCCGGCCGCCCAGCCGCCTGCCCATATCCCGCGCCTGGTGGGCGCGCTGGGAGTCCAGGGCGCGCCGCAGGGCGTCGGTCTGCGCGAGGCGAGCGGCCTGCTCGCGCGCCGCGTCCCGGGCGGCCTGGCCCGCCGCCTGGGCGCCGTCCCTGGCCAGTGCTGCGCCCTGCCGGGCGGTCGCCGCGACGCGCTGGTACGTATGGGCACGGACGACGGTGGTTCCGGCGAGCAGGTCGGCGAGCGTACGGCGGCCGCCGAACAACGCGGGGAGGCCGGTCGCGACGAAGACCGCGACGGCGAGCAGCCAGGCTGCCAGCGCGAACAGGAACAGGCCCTCCAGGAGGAGGATCCAGGCGAGGCAGTAAAGGCCGGTCCCCCCCGCGGTGGTGACGAGGGCACGGCGGAAGGCGCTCGCCATGCCGGGCCTGCTGCCGTCGCCGGCGACCGTCCGGACGCGGAGGTCCGCCGCCGCCTTGCCGAGCGTGCGGCCGAGCCAGGCGTTCAGGGCGAACTGGTAGAGCAGCTGGATCACGACGAGCAGGACGAGCGCCTGTTCGACGTCGGAGGCGAACGTGTCCCACAGCCCGGTGCCGAAGTCGGCGGCGGCCTTGTGGACGTCGCCGCCGGACACCAGCAGGCCGCCGGCCGCGGACACCGCCTTGAACGGCAGGTCGTCCACCAACTGGCCGTGCAGCCGGCCCCACGTCACGACGGCGAGCAGGACGGCGGCGCCCCACAGCAGCAGCGTGTCGACGGCCCAGGCGGCCAACCGCCGTACCGGTGGAGCGGCGTTCTCGGCCGGGAAGCCCTCTGGCAGCGGCGCGACAGGGTACGGGGGAGGCTGGGGAGCGGCGTACACGTGGCCGGAGTCTAGAGACCGGTAACGATCACGTCAGGCTCTCGGGTCAGGAGCGACCGAACCCGGCCAACCCGGGCGGATCCCGGTCGGCGACGGCGCGCTGTCCGGTGCCGGTCGAGCACGGTTACGCCGAGCTTGCCTTCAAGTCACATTGACCGGCGTCGGGGCAGGCAGCAAAATCTTGACTATGTCAGTAGGAAATATCGGCAATGCCGAGCCCATGAAGTTCGCCTACTGGGTGCCGAACGTCAGCGGCGGCCTGGTCGTCAGCAAGATCGAGCAGCGGACCGACTGGGGCTACGACTACAACCGGCGGCTCGCGATCCTCGCCGAGAACAACGGCTTCGAGTACGCCCTGAGCCAGGTCCGTTACATCGCGTCCTACGGCGCGGCCTATCAGCACGAGTCGACCGGGTTCAGCCTCGCCCTGCTGCTGGCCACCGAGCGGCTCAAGGTGATCGCCGCGATCCATCCGGGTCTGTGGCATCCGGGCGTGCTGGCCAAGTTCATCGCGTCGGCGGACCAGCTCTCCGGCGGTCGGGCCGCGGTCAACGTCGTCAGCGGCTGGTTCAAGGACGAGTTCACCAAGCTCGGCGAGCCGTGGCTGGAGCACGACGAGGGATACCGCCGCAGTGAGGAGTTCATCCGGGTGCTGCGCGAGATCTGGACC
The DNA here is from genome assembly GCF_024055675.1 of Actinoallomurus rhizosphaericola. Lineage (NCBI taxonomy): Bacteria > Bacillati > Actinomycetota > Actinomycetes > Streptosporangiales > Thermomonosporaceae > Actinoallomurus > Actinoallomurus rhizosphaericola. Next base: position 18,011 of record NZ_JAMXMW010000008.1, read on the forward strand.
TCCGAGCACGCCGAGTTCAACGGGGACTTCTACCGCCTGCACGACTTCGACCTGCGGCCCAAACCCGTCGAAGTGCCGGGGCGCCCGCACCCGGAGATCTTCCAGGGCGGCAACTCCACCAGTGCCCGCGCCATGGCCGGCCGGGTCTCGGACTGGTACTTCAGCAACGGCCGGGACTTCGACGGCGTGGCCGAGCAGATCGCGGACGTGAACGCCGAGGCGGCGCTGCACGGCCGGCGGGTGAGGTTCGGCCTGAACGGCTTCATGATCGCGCGCGACACGGAGTCCGAGGCGCGGGAGGTGCTCCGGGAGATCGTCGCCAAGGCCGACAAAGAGGCGGTCAAGGGCTTCGGCGCGGCGGTGAAGCAGGCCGGACGATCCACGTCGGACGGCAAGGGCATGTGGGAGGACTCGGAGTTCGCCGACCTGGTCCAGTACAACGACGGATTCCGCACCGGGCTGATCGGAACGCCCGAGCAGATCGCCGAGCGCATCGTCGCGTACAAGCGCCTGGGCGTGAACCTCTTTCTCCTGGGCTTCCTGCACTACCTGGAGGACGTCGAGTACTTCGGCGCGCGGGTGCTGCCCCTCGTACGTGAGCTGGAGGCCGACGCCGCCGAGCGCGGCGAGCCGGCCGGGGTCGGTTCCTGACGCGGTGATCCTCGTCCGCCGCCGGCACGTCGATCTCCTCCGGACCTGCAGCGCACTGTGTCGCGCTCCGAGCCACCGGCCCACCGTCCCCTGATCGAGGAGATTCCCAGCATGACCGTCGACACCGCACAGACCGCGAACGCCGAACGCTTCGCCGCCGCGCTGGAACGCGCCGACCTCGTCGCCGCCGAGCTGCGCGCGACCGCCGCCGAGCGCGACCGCGCGAACCGGACGCCCCGTGAGGAGGTCGAGCTGCTGCGCCGCAACGACCTCCTGCAGGTGCAGGAACCCGTCGAGTACGGCGGCGACGGCCTGAACTACGCGCAGGCCGCACAGCTCACCCGCCGGATCGCCCGCGGCGACACCTCCATCGCCCACCTCATCGGCTACCACTACGCGCAGACCCGGATCGCACCCCTCTTCGGCACTCCCGAGCAGGCCGACGTCCTTTCGCGCCGCAACGGGGAGCTGAAGATCTTCTGGGGCGGCGTGCAGAACCCGCGCGGTGGATCGGACCTGGTCCTGACCCGCGACGGCGACACGTTCCGGCTCAACGGCCGCAGCTCCTTCGCCTCCGGCGCCGGCCTCGGCGACCACCTGTCCGTCACGGCCGCCTATGAAGGCGAACTGGTCTTCATCTCACTGCCCGCCGAACGCCCCGGCTTCCGGGCGCTCGGTGACTGGGACAACATCGGGCAGCGGCTGACCGACTCCGGCGGCGTGGAGTTCACCGACACCCCGGTTGAACGCTCCGAGATCCTCGGGCCCGACCCCCTCACCGGGCGGACGCTCACCGCGTACCAGACCCTCGTCACGCCGCACTGGCAGCTGGCCTTCGTCAACTTCTACATCGGCACCGCCGAAGGAGCGCTCGACGAGGCGCTCGACTGGACGCGCCTGCACGCGGCCCCATGGGAGACCTCGGGCGTGGAGCGCGCGACCGACGACCCTTACATCCTGCAGACGGTGGGCGAGGTGCGGAGCGAGATCCGCGCCGCCGCCCTGCTCGCCGATCGCGCCGGTGACGCGCTGCAGGCGGCTCTGGACACCGGCCCCTCGCTCACCGAGGACCAGCGCGCCGAGGCCGCCGTCGCCGTCTACGAGGCGAAGTACCTGACCACCAAGGTCGCCCTGGCTGCCGCCTCCCGGCTGTTCGAGATCCAGGGCGCGCGGGCGACCACCAGCGCGTACGGGTTCGACCGGCACTGGCGGAACCTGCGCACCCACACCCTCCATGACCCGGTCGCCTACAAGGCCCGCGAGGTCGGCGACTGGACCCTCAACCGGCGTCCGCCGGAGTTCTCCCTCTACCGGTGACCGTCGCTCCGGTCCCCGGCGCCCACCGCCGGGGGCCGGACCTCCCGCCATGCGCTGAGTGATCAGTTCATGACTCTGGGTAGGGTCTGGTTACGGGCTCGGGTGAAGCGCCCCGGGCGGAGGGCTCCGGGGAGGGCGGATGGGCGGGACTGGGCGTGCGGTGCTCGCGGCGGGCGTCGTGCTCGCCGCCGCAGGCTGTGGAGGCGGTGGCGGCGGGTCGGGTACGGTCCCGCCGCCCGGCGCGAAAGGCGGCCCGCCGACCTACCGGACGCGGCCGGCCGCTCCGCCGGCGGTGCCACCGTCCGGCGTCCCCGTACCGCCCACCGGGCCGACGCCCCCGCCCTGGCCGGTACCGCCGACCGGGCCGACGGCACCGCCCTGGCCGGTGCCGCGGACCACGGCGGGGCCCGGCGCACCGTTGCCGCGCGCGGCGAACGGCACCGATCTCAAGGCCTGCCGCACGGGGCGATGCGAGGTCCAGGTGTCCCCCCGCGACCGCATCCCGGTGCCGGCCCGGCTCGGCGTGAACGAGCTGACGGTGACCGCCATCCACGGCGACGACATCACCCTGCGCGGGACCGCCCCCGGCACGTCCCTCACCGTCGAACTGGGCGGGAACGCCGGCGCGACCACCATGATGAACGGCCTCGCGATCACGCTCGTCGCGATCGCCGACGGCAGGGCGGTCCTGCGCGTCGCCCCGGCCCCGGGCCGGTGACCCTCACCCGACCTTCCGGCCGACGTACAAGGCGGTCACGTGCGGACGGGTGGCGATGCCCGCAAATCGCTCGTTCACCAGGCCGGTCAGCGTCTCCAGCACGTGTCTACGCTGGGCTTCCGGCAACTGTCGAACTGTCATCATCGAGTTGAACAGCGCCCGTACCTGATCGGCGTTCATCGGCAGATCCCAGGAGATCAACTCCGAGGCCACGTCGACCAGACCGGCGTCACGGCGCAGATCTTCACATCGAGCGTCGCGGTCAAGCTGGAATGCCGTCCCGTCACGCTGATTGCCGGGCTCGAAGCCCAGAACAGCCCTGGCCGCGGCCAGCAACGGGTCTTCCCGGTACGGATCGGAGAACACCGTCCACCAGATCGCCGCCCAGCCGCCCGGTCGCAGCGTAGCGCTCACCTTCCGTAGGGCGGTGGACTGGTCAAGCCAGTGAAACGAAGTCGCGGCCACGACAGCGTCGAACCCATCACCCACCTCGGCCTCGTCGAAAGGCGCACCCACCACCTGCACCTCTGGCATGGTCTGGCCGAGATACTCAGCGAACCCCTGGTCCGGCTCGACCGCGACCACGGTCGCCCCCGCAGCGACAAGATGCTCAGTCACCAACCCAGACCCGGGCCCGATCTCCAGCACCCGGCTGCCCGGTCCAAGACCACACGTTGACCGCAGCACCTCATAGACCCGCGGCGGATAATCCGGCCGCCCTTCCCGGTAGCCGGCGGCATCAGCACCGTAGGTCTGGCGAGCCGCCTCACGTAACGCGTCGAAGCCCATCCGGTCCTTACCACCATGCCCTGCCGCGTTACGGTGCGCCTCCACCCTGTCGACCATAGCGACGCGACCGCCAACGCCTCCCGACGCGGGCGATCAACGTCGTTCGTTGGATGTTCGCTCCGGCGGAACCACGAGGCGGTCCCGCGGTCGTACGGCGGGGTCAGGCTCACAGCCGTGAAGGTCGCGATCGTGACCGAGTCGTTCCTGCCCCGGATGAACGGGGTGACGAACTCGGTGTGTCGTGTGGTCGAGCACCTGGCCGGGCGCGGCAGTGAGGTGCTGGTGGTCGCGCCGGGGCCAGGGCCCGGCGGCCATGCCGGACAGCCGGTACGCCTCACGCGAGGCGTCGCCCTGCCGTTCTATCGGTCGTTCGTCGTCGGCGTGCCGACACGTCAGGTGACCGCCGTGCTGAGCGAGTTCGGCCCGGACGTGATCCATCTGGCCGCTCCGGTCACGCTCGGAGCCTCCGGCGTCGCGGCCGCCCGGCGACTGGACGTGCCGACGGTGGCCGTCTTCCAGACCGACGTGGTGGGCTTCGCCCGCCGGTACGGTCTACGAGGCGCCGACCACCTCGTCTGGGCGTGGCTCCGTCATCTCCACGAACAGGCCGACCGTACGCTCGTGCCGTCCACGCCCACCCTGCACCTGCTGCGGCGGCGCGGCCTGCCACGGCTCGCGCTGTGGGCGCGGGGAGTCGACGACCGGCATTTCCACCCACGGCACAGGTCCGCGGAACTGCGCGCGCGGCTGGCCCCGGACGGACGGCTCCTGGTGGGCTACGTCGGCCGGCTGGCCGCCGAGAAACGCCCGTCGCTGCTGCGGCACCTTGCCGGCCTACCCGATGTGCGGCTCGTCGTGGTGGGCGACGGGCCAGCCGCGCGGCGGTTGCGGCGGATCCTGCCCGACGCGGTCTTCACCGGGTTCCGCACCGGCCGGGAGCTGTCGGAGCTCGTCGCCTCGCTCGACGTCTTCGTGCACACGGGCGCGGACGAGACCTTCTGCCAGGCCGTTCAGGAGGCCCTGGCGGCCGGAGTCCCGGTGGTGGCGCCCGCGGCCGGCGGCCCTCTCGATCTCGTGAAACCGGGCTACAACGGCCTGCTCTATCCCCCGGACGACACGGACTCGCTCCGGGCGGCCGTCGCCACGCTGGCCGCGAACGCCCCGATGCGGCGGCGGATGGCCGCCCACGCCCGGCTGTCGGTGCGCGGACGGGACTGGGACACCGTCTGTGCGGAGCTGGTCGGCCACTATCATGCCGTCCGATCCGGCCGGCCTGAGCGGCAGGCCGCGTGATGGACCGGCGTCGGCCCGTCATCCGTGCTGACGATCGCGGACGGGCGTGGCGAGCGGGCCGGGTGCCCGCGGCGCGGCGCGCCCCGACGCGACTGGTGGTCAGCGTCCACGACGTCGCTCCCGCGACGGCCGAGCAGACGCGGCGCTGGTGCGCCGACGCGGACTCGCTCGGCATCTCCGTGTCGCTGCTCGTGATCCCCGGCCCCTGGCGCGGGCCCTCGCTCGCCGACGAGCCGGGCTACGCCGAGGTCCTCCGGGCCCGGGTGGAGCGCGGCGACGAGCTCGTCCTGCACGGGTGGAGCCATCGGGCCGGTCCGGAGGGATCGGTGCTGCGCCGCTCGGTGGGCCGGGCGGTGGCTCGCGGCGCGGCCGAGTTCGCCGCGCTCGATGAGGCGCAGGCCGCGGAACGGCTGCGGGCGGGCCGCACCGTCCTACGGGAGCTGGGCCTGACCACCTCCGGGTTCACGCCACCGGGCTGGCTGGCCTCACCCGCCGCCGGCCGGGCCCTACGCCGGGCGGGATTCCGGTACACCACCTCACACTTCGGTGTGCACGACCTGTGGACCGGGCGGTTGAAGCGGGGTTTCGCCCTCTCTCACCGGCCTGGCGGCGCGGGCGAACGACTCGGCGCCGTCCTCGTCGAGGAGTGGGCGCGTCGGCGCGCGAGCCGCGGCGGCCTGGTCCGCATCGCCCTGCACCCCGACGACCTGGACCGGCCCGGCCTGCGGGACACGACGATGCGGGCGATCGAAGCGGTGCTCGCGGCGGGAGGACGGGCGATGACCTACTCGGAAGTGGTGATCCGTTGAGGATCGTCCAGGTCGCGAACTTCTACACCCCCACGTCCGGCGGCCAGCGCATCGCACTCGACAAGGTCGGCCGGGGCTACCGGGAGGCCGGACACGACCGGATCCTCATCGTCCCCGGGCGCGTCGAGTCGGTGGAGCAGACGCCCTCCGGGCGACGCGTCACCGTGCGCGGCGTCGGCCTGCCCGGCCTCGGCGACTACCGCGTCCTCACCGCTCGGCGGCGGGTGCTCCGGCTGCTCGACGCGGCCCCACCGGACGTCCTGGAGGTCAGCGACAAGATCAGTCTCGTCTGGCTGGCCCGATGGAGCCGTCGGCGCGGCGTGCCGCTCGTGCTCTTCTCCCATGAGCGTCTGGACGCGATCCTGCGGTCGAGAGTGCCCCGCTGGATTCCCCTGCGCGCGGCGGCGGACACCATCAACCGCCGGCTCAGCGGCCTGGCCGACCGGGTCATCGTCACGTCCGCCTTCTCCGCCGCCGAGTTCGAGCGGATCGGCGCGCCGAACGTCCACCGGATACCGCTCGGTGTCGACCTCGCCGAGTTCCGGCCGGCCGCCGACCTGGGCGAACGCCGGTCCATCGCGGACATGGGCGAGGCGCGGTCCGGAGGTGACCTGGGCGGATCCCGGTCCGTCGCCGACGGACCGCCGTCGGCGACCCACACGGATCCGAGAGGCGATCGGCCGGTGTTCCTGGTGACGGTCACGCGCCTGTCGCGGGAGAAGCGCCCGGAGGCCGCGATCGACACCGTGGCCGCGCTGCACATGCGTGGTGTCGACGCCCGCCTGGTGATCATCGGCGACGGCCCGCAGCGGGAGCGCCTGCGGCACCGCGCCCGCGGTCTGCCGGTCACGTTCCTCGGCCACCTGTCCGATCGGCCGGCCATCGCCCGGCTGGTCGCCGCCGCCGACGTCGCACTGTTCCCCTGCCCGGTGGAGTCGTTCGGGCTGGCGACGCTGGAGGCGCTGGCGTGCGGGACGCCGGTCGTCGTCCCGCCGGAGGGAGCGGCGCGGGAACTGCTCGGCGGGCCCGGCTCCGGGGTGGTCGGCGACGGCACGCCGAGCGGGATGGCGGAGGCCGTCCTGGAGCTGCTCGCACTGCCGGAGGCGCGGCGCCGTGCCGCGGCCCGGGCCAGTGCCGAGCGCTACCCCTGGGCGGCGACGGTCGTCAGGTTGCTGAACGGCCATGAGCAGATCAGCCGACGCGCCGGCGCGGAGGTCTCAGCGTCCGAGTGACGGCCCCCGTGGTTCATCGTGCAGGGTGGGAGAGGCGGCCAGCGCCGCGGCTCCGGCCGCGACCAGGACGATCGCGGGCAGACTGCCCCAGAGCGCGCTCGCGCCGCTCCCCGGCGCGCCGCCGAAGACCGCCATGCCCACCACCCAGCCGGCGACCGGGTCGGTGATGGTCATCGACGTCATGGCGGTGGACAGCGAACCGCTCGCGAACGCCTTCTGCACCAGCACCGTGGCCGCGGCCGTAGACACGGCCAGCGCGGCCGGCGGCCAGTCGAGGGCGGTGGCGACCACGCCGCGCCGGGCGAGGTCGTCACCGGCGAACACGAGGAAGACGGCCGTCATACAGAAGCAGATCCCGGCCGCGACGGCGAGCGCGGCGGTGCGGGACTGCGCGTGCGATCGGAGCACCCGGGCGATCAGGAGCAGCAGTCCGATGAGACCCGTCGCCACCGCCACCGCCGGCACCACCGCGGATCGCCGCCCGGCCGCAGGCGCCACCTCGCCGCGGACGGCGACCAGGAGGGCCAGGCCGGCGCAGACCACGGCGGCTCCCGACCAGTCCCGCGGGAGCGGTCGCCGCCCGCCGGTCACGGTGCTGAGCGGGAGCGCGAACAGCAACTGCGTGACGAGGAGCGCCTGGACGACGACGATGGAGCCGAGGTGCAGAGCGATCGCCTGGGCGCCGAAGCCGGCGAGGCCCACCACGCAGCCCAGCAACCAGGACGGTTCGCGCACCATCCGGAGGAGCGGCGGCGTCCGGCGTGCCGCACGCTGCTGCAGGGCGGCCGACACCGCGAAGAGCATCGCGCCGAGCAGTGCCAGCGGGACGCTGAACTCCATCAGGCGGGCCCGGGTCCGCCGCGCGGTCCGCCCTGCGCGTCACCCGTCGTCGAGTCGCTCACACAGGGAGCATCTCCGCGTACCGCCCCCGTCCGGAGACGGTGAGATGAGCCGACGGCGAATCTTCGCCGACGAGTGACGTTCTTGGGCCGTCAGGGGTGCAGGACGACCTTGTTGCACTCCTCCTGCTTGTCGCGGAAGATCTCGTAGCCGTGCGGAGTGTCGTCCAGGCTCATGTGGTGGCTGATGACGAAGCTCGGGTCGATGTCCCCGTGCCGAATCCGGTCGAGCAGGGGGCGCAGGTACTTCTGCACGTGGCACTGCGCGCCCCGCATGGTCAGAGACCGGTTCATGAACGAGCCCATCGGGAACTTGTCGACGAGCCCGCCGTAGACGCCGATCACCGACACCGTCCCGCCGTTGCGGCAGGACATGATCGCCTCGCGGAGGACGAACGGCCGGTCCGTCTCCAGACGCGTGGCCTGCTTCGCCCGGTCGTAGGCGTACATCGGCGTGGCGTGGTGCGCCTCGAGGCCGACGGCGTCGATGCAGGAGTCCGGGCCGCGACCGCCGGTCATGTCGCGCAGCGCGTCAGGGATGTCGATCCCCTCCTCGTAGTCGAGCGGGTCGGCGCCCATCCGCTCGACGCGGCGCAGCCGGTACGGGAAGCGGTCGATCGCGATGACCCGCTCGGCGCCCATCAGGAACGCACTGGCGATCGCGAACTGGCCGACCGGGCCGGCGCCCCACACGGCGACGACGTCGCCGTGCTTGATGTCCGCCATCTCCGCCCCGATCCATCCGGTCGGAAAGATGTCGGACAGGAACAGCACCTTCTCGTCGGGCAGGTCGTCCTCGATCTTGATCGGGTTGACGTCGGCGAACGGCACCCGCGCGTACTCGGCCTGGCCGCCGGGAAAGCCGCCGAGCATGTGGCTGTAGCCGTAGATGCCGGCCGGCGAGTGCCCCATGAGCTTCTCGGCCATCCCGGCGTTGGGGTTGGAGTTCTCACAGACCGAGAACAGTTCGTTCTCGCAGGCCCAGCAGCGCCCGCAGGCGATCGGGAAGGGGACGACCACGCGGTCCCCGGGCCGCAGTTTGCTGACCTCCGACCCGACCTCCACGACCTCGCCCATGAACTCGTGGCCGAGGACGTCGCCCTTCTTCATCGTCGGGATGAAGCCGTCGTAGAGGTGAAGGTCGGATCCGCAGATCGCCGACGAGCTGATCCGGACGATCGCGTCGTGACTGTTGAGTATCTGCGGATCCGGAACGTCCTGGACCTCGACCTTCCCCCGGCCCATCCAGCAGTTGGCTCTCATCGGAATCCTCCTCTCGCCAGCGGCTGGGCCGGACGCTGCCGCAGCTGCCGCGTCGTGCGTGTGCCCTCCGGCGTGCTCTCGGAGCGGACGACCTCGCCGGTCTCCATGACCTGCTTGAACCTGCGCAGGTCGTCGCGGACCATCTGGTCGGGGTGCTCACCCAGGAGACGGGTGAACGCCGTCGCGGCTCCGCCGCCGCGCGGCGCGTAGTGCAGGGTCACCCGTACCTCCGTGCCCCGGTCGCCGGGCGCGTCGGTGAAGCGGATCGCGCCGCTGTTGCCGGCGATCATCCCCTCGGTCGCGTGCCAGGCGATCAGCTCGTCCGGGCGGTCGTCGATGATCTCCGCCTCCCATTCGAGGGTCCTGCCCAGCGGTCCCGTGGCCCTCCAGCGCGAACGCCCGTCCCCGAGGTCGCGGACCGTGTCGAGGTGGATCATGAATTGAGGGAGGTTCTCGAGGTCGTGCCAGAAGCGATAGACCTCGTCGCGTGGGCGGTTGACGGTGATGGAGGCGTGCACGGTGCCGGCGCGGGCGCGGGCGCGGTCCGGCTTCCGGCGCCGGGTCCCGCGCAGCGCGACGTACACGTCGACCGCGGTGATCGCGACGCCCCCCGCGGTCGCTGCCAGGACCCGGGAGCGCCGGTGGCCCATCCGGTTCGAGGCCGCCAGGCCGAGGGTGCTCAGGTCCATCACGTCGCCCGCGACCCGCGTCCACACGAGCGGTCCGGGCGTGCGGCTGCCCAGCAGCAGCACCGCGTGCACCACCTCGCGCAGGCCCACCAGTCGCACCATCGTGCGAGCCGACCTCGAGTCGTCCACGCCGCACAGCCGGCTGATGACGTCGGAGGCGGTCAGCGGTGCGATTCCCAGGCCGAGGCTCGCCACTCCCAGCGCGCGTGCGAGGCGGTCGGCCCTACGTCGGTCTTCATCAGTCATGTTGTTCACCTGCCGATTCACCGTGATCGCGGCAGGTTCGCCGCGGTCGGCCGCGGCCCGGTTCGCCGGCCTGCGACCGAAGACGCTCCAGAGAAGGAAGTGGAGCCTACGAATCCGGGCCCTACCCCCGATGTGCCCGTTTAGCAGGTGTTTTGATTAAAGATCGGCAAATCCGGGGTCAGCGGCGCTCCGCCACCAGGAGCATGAAGATCGCGGTTGGGAAGCCCGTGCGCCACCATGGATCGTTCCGGAGCTGCTCGTCCGTCGGGTGCGGCTCCCGCAGATCCGCGATGACGAACCCGGCCTCCCGGAGGGTCCTGGCGTAGAACTCCAGCGGGCGGAGCCACGAGGTGATCTTCGAGGGTGAGCGGAGCCCGTCGACCATGAAGTGCTGGTCGATGCCCCGCCCGGCGAAGTACTCCGCCGCCGGAACGCTCGTGCTCGCTCCGCGCTCGGCGTTGCCGGTGTAGAAGCAGGGATGCAGCGTGAGGATGATCAGCCGCCCCCCGCTCCTGAGCACCCGGCCGAACTCATCGATCGCACGCGACGGGTCGTGCAGGTGGCTGAACAGGTGGTTGCAGACCACCAGGTCGAAGGAGGCGTCCTCCATCGGCAGCGCGTCGACGCTCGCCCGGGTGAACGAGGCCGAGCCGGGACCCTCGCAGGGCAGGCCCTCGGCGGCGTCGATCAGGCCGTGGCAGGCGTCGACGCCGACGACCCGGGCACCGCGGGCCGCCAGGGTGCGGGTGAGGTACCCCTCGCCGCAGCCGGCGTCCAGGACCCGCAGGCCCGCGCAGTCGCCGATCGCGTCCAGGACGGCGCGGTCGGTCAGCTCGGTGCGGTACCGGTCGCGGCTCTCCCGGATCACCCGCACCCAGTAGTCGGTGTTCGCCTCCCACCGCTCCCGGGTGAGTTCTGCGACGTCCTGGTACGTCCGGCCCATCTGTCCCCCCTCTGGCATGGTCAGGCCACGCCCTTCAGCTGCCGCACCAGCGTGGTGCAGGCGGCCCTTATTCGCTTGTCCCGGCAGTCGGCGGCGCGCTGCTCGAGTGTCGTGATCAGATCAGTGATCCGCCGCCCGAACGTCGGGTCGCGGCGCAGCGCGAGCGGAAGGTACGTCGACACCAGGTAGTACACGTAGGCGTCGTTGTAGGTCTCGATCTCCCGCAGCACCTCGGCCGCCGTGTTCCGCAGCAGCAGCGAGTTGGGCAGCGTGAAGTCGGAGCTGATCCGGCCGTCCCGCATGTAGGTGGGGAAGGACCATTCCTCGAGCGCGGCGTACACCGGTGTGCGGTCCAGCTCCCGCCGGTACCTCTCGGCGAGCTCCAGGTCGTTCGAGCTGATCAGCGCGCCCATGACCACCCCGCGCATCATCAGGGCGCTCTGGCGGCCGGGCCGCTGCGGCGCCAGGTCGGCGTCCGGCGCACCGGCCGCCTTGCTGACCTGGTGGGTGAGGATGTTGAGCGTGAGCAGTGAGTGGAACGAGTACGTCTTGCGGCTCAGGCGGGGCGCCAGATCGATCGACGCCTCGACGAGCCTGCCCGGATCGCCCAGCAGGCCGTGTCCCGGCTCGGCGGAGAACAGCGCCTCCAGCGCGCGATCCTGCTCCCGTCCCCAGAAGCGGGCGAGATAGGAGGAGACCCGCTGGCTCGGGCCGTCGCGGACGATGTACAGCGCGGCCTCGAGGGCGTTCAGCAGGAGCTGGCGGGCCACGGTCGAGGTCTCCAGCGCGTCCAGGTTGACGGACATCCCTTCGGCCGCGAGGTCCGCGATCAGTGTGGTGCGCCGCTTCAGCAGCGAGTGCGCCATCGCGTACTCGGCGATGCCGGGCACCGACGACATCAGGCTCTGCAGTGACCGGCCGCTGACGCGATCCAGCCAGTCGCTGTTGTCCCACAAACGAAAGACGGTGCTCTCGTCGAGACCGGAGAAAATCGCCACATCGGACATCGTCAGCCCGATGTCCTGCGCGATTTCGGAAAGGGGCTTCGGGTCGCTTTCGGATGGCATCACGCGCTCGGGAAGTAGCACTGGCGGGCGCATCGATCCTATCCGGCGACCGAGCAAAGCACGACGAATCGGCTTGATTTACATTTCAACGTTTGCGCCCCACGCAGCCGATGAGGGGTACCGCGTCGGCCGGGTCCGGCTCTCCTCCCGAGCGCGAGAGCGGCAGACCCGCCGGGTAGGGCGCGACCGGTTCGAGGCCGTGGGCGATCCGCGCTATCTCGAACCTGCTGCGCGGGAGGAACGACAGACCGGCCTCCTCGTACAGCTCGGCCACCGCCTCCAGGTCCGGCGTGCGCTCGGCGTGGGACACCACCACGTGGCTGCCGGTGGGCAGGTAGCGCACGAGCTCGTCCACGATCCGGCGCGGGTTCTCCGGGATGAAGGGCAGCACGTTCAGCAGGAACACCGCCACCGGCTCGGTCAGATCGAGGAGCCGCAGCAGTTCCGGGTCGCCGAGCACCGTCGACGGCTCGCGCAGGTCCCCCTCGTACACCCCGACGCTGCCGCCCACGGCCATCAGCGCACGAGCGTGGGTCAGCACCATCGGGTCGTTGTCGACATACGCCACCCGGCAGTCCGGGTCGATCCGCCGCACGGTCTCGTCGAGGTTGATCTCCGAGGGGAGACCGCAGCCGATGTCGAGGAACTGCCGGATGCCCCTCTCCTCGGCGAGGAAACGGGCCGTGCGGTGCAGGAAGCCCCTGTTCACCTGCACCAGCCTGGCGATGACGGGCGCCTCGTGCAGCGCGCGTTCGGCCAGATCACGATCGACGGAGAAGTTGTCCTTGCCCCCGAGGTAGTAATTGTCCATCCGGGCGACGTTGGGCGTCGCGGCGTCGATTCCGGGCGGGGAGGCGTCCTCGTACGTCTCCTCCGCCCCGTACGGCCAGGCTCGGTCGAACTCCGGCCGCGGCATCCTGAGGACCGACCCCATGGTCATCACACCTTCCGTCCGGAGTGGGCGGCCGGGCCGAGGACCGCGACGCACGGAGTCGCGGTTCGTGTCGGGCGGCGTGTCACGGCGGCGCCGCCGACCCTGCCGGCCGGTCTTTCGGGACCAGGATGTGCTCCCATGACAGACAGCCTTACGCGTCCGGGGAATCCCGTCACGGGTCCTTGCATGCGCGCAAAACCCCCATGGCACGCTGCGGTTCCACGGGCGCCCGGCCGTCCCGGCGTTCCGGGGGCCTCTTCGGGGGTCGGTAACGGTCTATCTGACCCCCCGAAAAGATCGTTACCGAAAATGCGCGTATCCCGCCGTCCTATCCTCGGGAGAGGGGGAGCACGGGAGCCATGACCGAGCGAAGCGAGGGATTCAACGAGCACAGCACCTTGGTCATGAGGCCGACGGAGGAGGCTCCATGACCGTTCAGCGTTCACGGGTCGAGACGCCGCGCCACGAGAGGACGGTGCGGGGCCGCGAGCGCGCGTGGGAGGCCATCGTCGCCCTGACGCGGTCGGCGCGGGCCGGGCGGTCCGGCGTCCTCCTCATCGAGGGCGAGGCGGGGACGGGCAAGAGCCTCCTGTTGGCGAAGGCCGCGGCCACGGCCGCGGCGCCGGGCTTCTCGACGGCGACCGGGGGAGCGTGGGAGTTCGAGGAGATCCGGGCCGCGCTGGAAGGACGCTGCGGCGAAGGACCCGTGCTGGTGGGCCTGGACGACCTGCAGTGGGCCGATCCGGCCACGCTCACGGCGGTTCACACGCTGACGCGGGCGCTGGCCTCCCGCCCCGTCGTGTGGCTGCTGGCCCGGCGTACGACCGGGCGCGCGATCGAGGCCGGCCGCCTGTTCGACCTGCTCGAACGCGAGGGCGCGACGCGTCTCACGCTCGGCCCGCTCGACGACGCGACCGTGCGGGAGGTCGTGATCGACATGCTCGGGGCGGTGCCCGACCCGGACCTGCTGGCGCTCGCCGCGGAGACGGGCGGTGACCCGGCCCTCCTCGCCGAGCTGCTGTCCGGGCTGCGGGACGAGGAGGCGGTGACGGTCGTCGGCGGGCGGGCGCGCCTGGTGACCCCGCGGATCCCGGAGCGGATCCGCGCCGGCCTCGGCCGCCGCCTGGGCCGGATGAGCCCGGCGACGCGTCACCTGCTGACCGTGGGCGCGGTCATCGGGCGCTCCTTCTGTCCCGAGGACGCCGCCGAGGTGCTCGGCACGACACCGGCCGCGCTCCTGCCGCAGCTCGACGAGGCGTTCTGCGAGGGGTTCCTGGTCGCCGCCCCGGAGGAGCTGGCGTTCCGCAACGGCCTGGTCTGGCGGGTCGTCGCGGACGCCGTCCCGGCGCCGGTCCGGCGGGCGCTGCACCGGCAGGTCGGGGACCTCCTCATGAAGCGGGGCGGGAGCGCGATGCCGGCCGCGGCCTCGCACCTGATGCAGGGGATCCGGGCGGGCGACGCCCGCGCCCTGGCGGATCTCGACCGGGCGGTCGCCGCCGTGACCCCGGTGTCGCCCCGCTCCGGGGCGGCCCTGGCCGCGCACGCCCTCCGGCTCACCGATCCGGCCGAGCCGGCCCGGCCCGCCCGTACGGTGACGGCCGTCCGCGCCCTGAGCACGGCGGGCCGGCTGGAGGACGCCCTGGACCTCGTGGACTCGGCGCTGCTGACGCCCCTGCCCGGTGAGACGTCCGCGCGGCTGCGGTGCCTGCGGTCGGCGATCCTCCCCCTGACGGGCCGGACCGGAGAGGCCGCGGCCGAGGCGAGCGCACTCCTCACCGTCCCGGGGCTGTCCGGCGAGCTGCGCGACGAGGCCGAACTGGTGCTGCTCAACGCGCAGGCGGGGATGGGCGACGACGGGGCCGCCCGCGCGCGAGCGGAACGGATCATGTCCGCGGGGGACGGCCACGGCGACGCCCTGGTCACCGGCGCGCTGATCACCCTCGCGCTGTCGGAGTGGGGGGCCGGACGGCCGGCCGACGGGCTGCGGCTGGCCCGTGCGGCCGTACGGCGGGCGGAGTCGGCGGATGCGCGCCGTCTCCACCCCCGGATGATCCTGGCGATGCTGCTGATCGACGTCCTCCGCCTGGAGGAGGCCCGCGCGGTGATGGCGGGCGCGGGGGAGGAGGCCGAGACGGCCGGCCACCTGGCCTGGGCGGCGGCGCCCGCGGTCCTGCGCGCCCGCATGCACCTGGCCGAGGGGCGCTTCCACGACGCCGCCGCCGAGGCCGGGGCCGGTCTGGCGATCACCAGCCGGCTCGGACCGCACGTGCTCACCGCGTACGCGCTGTCGGCTCTGGCGACGGCGATGATGCGGGCCGGTGACCTGTGCGCGGCCCGGCGATACGCCGAAGGGGACCGGCCGCCGCCGTGCCACTGCGGCTCACCGTACGCAGACGCACGGCTCCGCCTGGCCCGGGCCCAGGTCACCGTGGCCACTGAAGGCGCGGCCGCGGCGGCGGAGGCGGTCGGACGGCTCTGCGACGACCTGGAGACGCACCGCTGGACGCTGATCAGCGAATCGACCGCGGCGCCGTGGCTCGTACGGACGGCGCTCGCCCTCGGCGACCGGGCGCGGGCCCGGGCGGTCGTCGCGGCGATGGACCGGCTGGCCGGCGGCCATCCCGTCTTCGCCGGCCTGGGCGTCACCGCCGCGCACGCGCGCGGCCTGCTCGACCGGGACCGGGACGCGCTCGAGCGCGCCGCCGCCGGGCACACCGACCCGTGGGCGCGCGCCTCGGCGGCCGAGGACCTGGGAATGCTGATCACGGCGGAGGGCCCCGCCCTGCGGCGGGACGCCGTCGCGATCCTGGACACGGCGCTGGCGGCCTACACGGATCTCGGCGCGGCCCGCGACGCGGCACGGGTACGCCGCCGGCTGCGGCGGCTGGGCGTCCGGCGCCGATACTGGAGCCAGACCGACCGGCCGGTCTCGGGCTGGGCGAGCCTCACCGACACCGAACGCAGCGTCTCCGCGCTCGTCGCGCAGGGCCTCACGAACCGCCAGGTGGCGACCCAGATGTCCATGAGCACCCACACGGTCGCCTTCCACCTGCGGCACGTCTTCCGCAAACTCGACGTGACCTCACGGGTCGAGCTGACCCGGCTCACCATCGAGGCGGGCCCCTGACCCGGCCGGCCCGCCGGGGTGGCGCCGGCTCCCGTCGGCTCGTGGGACGGGCGCGTGCCGGCGGAGGAAAATCCCGGCAAAAGAGCTGGTGGCCGAGATTGCCGCCGGTGACCGAGGGCATGGGCGCTGCGACGGCGGGCGGTGCGACGCCGGAGGAACGGAGGCACTGCGATGCCCCAGACGGGATACCACTCCATCGACACCACCGTCGACAAGACCAACCGCATCCTGCACCAGATCGAGGAGTCCTACGACTGGCCGAAGGAGCGGCGCAACCAGTCCTACAACGCCCTGCGCGCCGTACTGCACGCGCTGCGCGACCGGCTGACGGTCGACGAGGCCGTCGACTTCGCCGCCCAGCTTCCGATGCTGGTCCGGGGGATGTACTACGACGGATGGCATCCGAACCAGGTGCCGAAGAAGATGCACCGGGACGAGTTCCTCGACCAGATACGGGCGGAGATGCCGCCGTACGAGATCCAGGGCGGCCTGGAGGACCTCGTGCGCACGGTCACGGAGGCGCTCAGGGTCTACGTCACCGAGGGCGAGTGGGAGGACGTCAAGGCCGAGATGCCGAAGGACGTCGCCGCCATGCTGCCCTGAGTCACGCCTGCCCGGGGCACCCGTCGAGCCCGTGGTTGTGGTGCCAGCAACCGCCGGCGGGCTCGGTGTCGAACCGGACGGCTCCGACGCCGTTCCCTTCGAAGTCATTGTCGTGGACCCACGCGACACCGCAGGTCCCGCGATCGGTGATGACGAGCCCGTGGGTCTGGGTCTTGCGAGGTTCGCCGTCCCATACGCGGTTGTCGTGGATCGAAGGACTGCGCACGCTCGCGGCCAGCGTGATGCCGGCTCTGATCCCGGGTGCGTCGGGCAGCCGGTACGGTACGCCGGGATTCGGGGTGCCCTCGGACCACGCGGTGGCGGCACCGGGACGGGAGGGCGCGAGGATGAGTTCGGTGGCGGTGTTGCCGATCACGACGGCCTGTTGCCCGCCGGCCGTGACCCACTTGCCGATGTGCCCGTCCGTGCGCCAGGCGGCCGAGGTGTCCATCAATGAGTGCGTCGTGTAGAACACCGTGTCGCCCCCGCCTTCGTCCGCCGGTTCGCACTGCCGGCCGTTGCTGCGGATCCGGTTGCCGGCGATGTCGGGATCGGCGAGCGCCGAGTCGATGAAGACGCCGTCGAGGCCGTTGTCCCAGAACTCGTTGGCGTCGATGATCATGTTGGCGGCCGCCTCCTGAGGGCCCGCGGCCAGGTTGTGCTGCCAGTACCCGTAACGGCCGTTGCGGCTGATGCGGTTGCCCGCCAAGGTGTAGGGGCCCGGGGTGTTGCCGATCGCGACACCGTCCCAGACGTTGTGCTCGATGACGCAGCCGGTGATGACCCCGCCGCGTCCGGCGACGGCGGACGTGCCCAGGGCTGAGACGTCGTAACCGGCCTGGTGGTTGCCGATCAGGGTGCAGCCGGACACGACCAGTCCATCCGTGCCCCAGTCGGAGAGGCCGAAGCGATTGCTCTCCGAGTGACAGCCGATGACGCGTATGCCGCGGGTCCGCGGCCATTCCCGGTTCTGCAGTTCGAAGAAGATGCCGTTCGTGCCGTTGCGAACGGTGGTGCATGAGGAGACGGTGCAGCGTTCGACGGAGCCCCAGCCGCCGGTGCCGATGCCGATGCCGGCACCGCCCAGCCACTCGCCGTCGCGCTCAAGCCGCCCGCAGTGGACGACGAGCAGGTTCTCGACGAAGGTGTCCTGCAGGAAGTCGCAGCCGAACCCGGTGGCCGGAGTGTCGTGGATGTAGAGGTCGCGGAATCTTCCCCGGAGGACGTACTGCAGGCCGAGCCCCTTGGCCAGCACGTCGTACTCGGGCAGGATCACACCGGAGCCGTCGATCTCGAAGTGCGCGAAGGTGCAGTCGGCGATGTGGTTCTGGCGACCAGCGCCGTGTTGCAGCGTGGTGAAGTAGGCCAGGGGGGTGGCGGTGGCCAGGTCGCCGGGGTTCGCCAGGGAGAACCGCGTGGCCGCCGGGCCGGCCCCGATCAGGGAGATGCCGCTCCGCCAGACGGTGCCCCGGTCGCGGATCGAATAGCGGCCCGCCGGGCAGAAGATGGTGCGCGGCCGGCCATCGTCCAGGTAGGCGTCCCCGAGCTTGTCGACCAGGTCTTGCAGGGCGGGCTGGTCGTTGGCCTTTCCGTCACCGACCAGCCCGTGCTCGAGCGCGTTGTGGAAGAAGGGATCTGTGGACATCAGGAGACCGGATCCAGTCGATCGATGAGGATGCGACAACGCTCCTGGTTCTCCCGCGCGCGCTCGCGCAGGTACTGGAAGCGCTGCCGCAGTCGGTCGGTGCAGGCGTGCCGTTCGTCCCAGAGCCGGTCGAGCTGGGCGAGCAGCGGCCCCGCCTGGCTCTTCGCGATGCCGGTGAGCGCGGGCGCGCCGACCGTCTGCGCGAAGTCGAAGACCTTCCCGGCGTACGGCAGAGGCAGCACCGGGACTCCGGCGCAGGCGGCGAAGATCAGGAAGTGCAGGCGCATGCCGACCGCGAACTCCAGGTGCCGCATCAGCCCGGCGATCTGGCCGGGGCTGTAGGGGCGGTTCAGGATCCGCGCGTTCTCCGGCGCGCTCATCGCCGACAGCACCGCGTGTGCGTGGGCGATGTCGCCCCGCTCCATCGGCACGAACACGGCCTGGGCGTTGTACCTGCACGTCATGAAGTCCGCGATCTCCGCGATCAGACCGTGGTAGGTCCTCTCGTCGAGGTTGTCGGCCGCGCCTCCCGGCTCCCGCACCGAGATCCCCACGAGCCGGGTGTGGGCGTCGATTCCCTCGCGGATCAGCATCTCCTCGGTGAAGTCCTCCGGATCCAGCAGCACCGCCGCGTCGGCGGTGGCCGAGATCTGCCGGGTGACCCCCATCCCCTCCAGGACGAGGATCGACTCCTGGTCCCTGACCGTGAGGTCGGTCATCTGGTCGATGACCTCCCGTACGACGTCGATCTCCTCGTGGCCGGTGAGCGGCCCGGCCCCGATCGCGTAGCCGAACGTGGGAATGCCCAGCTGGTGAGCCAGGCGGACGGGGCGCATCACCGAGGCCGCGAGGCCGTTGTGCAGGATCCCGCCGCCACCGAGGACGAGCAGGTCCAGGCCGGTCTCCGCCTCGACGAGCTGTCCCTGGGACACCCCGGCGTAGGCCACCGCCGGGGTGCCGAAACGGGCACTCGTGTGTTCGGGGTGACGGCTGAAGACGATCCTCTCCGCCGTGGGCCGTATCTGCCGCAGGCTGTCCAGGACGCAGGCGAGGATGGCCTCATCGCCGAGATTCAGGCCCCCGTACGATCCGAGCACTCCGATCCGGAGTTCGTGCCGGTCAACATCCGACATCCGATTCACCTCCCCTCAGGTCCGGCCGGCCGGACGAGGGACAGGGCGTGAAGAGGGCGTCGGCGGCGGGCCCTACGGCGGCCCCCGGCGCCGGGGCACCGGCCGGCGCGGAGCCCGCGCCGGCCTGGCCAGAAGCACACACACCATGGTGACGGCAGCGGTGCGCCGCCACATCCTCACTTCATGTAGCCCCGTACCCCCGGTCGCCGGTACGACGCGGGCCGCCGGGTGCGACGTCGCAGATTCGGGCATACCGGCGTACCGTGCGGGTCGTACGAGCACGTGGGGAAGGGAGGCGGGATGACCGGCGTCGAGCACGTCGACATGTTGATCATCGGTGCCGGGCTGTCCGGCATCGGCGCCGCCCGCCATCTCCAGGAGGCGTTCCCCCGCAAGACGTACCTCATTCTGGAGGCGCGGGACGCGATCGGGGGGACTTGGGACCTGTTCCGGTACCCCGGGGTCCGCTCCGACTCGGACATGCACACCTTCGGCTACCGGTTCCGGCCGTGGGCCCAGGCGAAGGCCCTCGCGGACGGCGCGTCGATCCTGCGCTACATCCGCGACACCGCGACCGAGGCGGGGATCGACCGGCACATCCGGTTCGGGCACCGGGTCGTGTCCGCGTCCTGGTCGAGCGAGGAGGCCCGCTGGACGGTCGAGGCCGTCCACGACGACGAGCCGGTCCGGTTCACCTGCGGGTTCCTGTACACCTGCAGCGGCTACTACCGGTACGACGCCGGGTACACGCCGGACTTTCCGGGCGTGGAGCGCTTCGGCGGCACGGTCGTCCACCCCCAGCACTGGCCGGAGGACCTCGACTACACCGGCAAGAAGGTCGTCGTGATCGGCAGCGGCGCGACCGCGGTCACGCTCGTGCCCGCCATGGCCGAGCGGGCCGCGCACGTGACGATGCTGCAGCGCTCGCCCACCTACGTCATGGCGCTGCCGGCCGAGGACCCCCTCGCCACCAGGCTGCGGCGCCTGATCGGGAACCGCCGCGCGTACCCGATCGTACGGTGGAAGAGCGTCGCGGTGATCACGCTGCTCTACCAGCTCAGCCGCCGCCGTCCGCAGGTCGTCAAGTCGCTGATCCGCAAGGGGCTGCTCCGCCGGCTGCCGCCCGGCTATGACGTCGACACCCACTTCACCCCCCGTTACGAGCCCTGGGACCAGCGGATGTGCTTCGTCCCCGACGGCGACCTGTTCCGGGCCATCCGCCGGGGGGACGCGTCGGTGGTCACCGACCGGATCGAGGAGTTCACCCCGACCGGCCTGCGCCTGGAGTCGGGCGCCGAACTCGCCGCGGACATCGTCGTCACCGCGACCGGCCTGCGGCTGCTGCTGTTCGGCGGCGTACGGCTCGTCGTCGACGGCCGTGAGGTCAGGCCGCCGGAGACGATGGCCTACAAAGGCATGATGCTCAGCGGCGTGCCGAACTTCGTCTTCACGGTCGGCTACACCAACGCCTCCTGGACCCTCAAGGCCGACCTCGTCAGCGAGTACGTCGTCCGGCTGCTGCGGCACCTCGACGCCCACGGCTACGACCAGTGCGTGCCGTGCAACGACGATCCCACGATCGCCGAACGCCCCCTCCTCGACTTCCAGTCCGGCTACGTGCTGCGCTCGATCGACGAGTTCCCGCGGGCGGGCTCACGGGCGCCGTGGCGGCTCGGCATGAGCTACGCCCACGACCTGATCACGCTGCGGTACCGCGCCATCGACGACGGCGCCCTGCGCTTCTCCCGCCGGCCCGCCGCCTCCACGGCCGCCCGCCCCGCCGGCCGACCTCGCCGCGGTCGAGACGGGGAAAGCGGGTAACGGGACGGCGCCGGGCGGAGATCGACCGCAGGAAGGCCGAATCCCGCCTCTCCCGGCCGAACGGCCGGGCAGCGTCAAGGAGAAGACGATGGCCCTGAGCACTCAGGCGATGACCGACGAACAGCGCAAGGCGGTGGCACTGGAGTACCTCAAGCGCCTCGACCGCGGCGACGACTTCTTCGACCTGTTCGCCGCCGACGCGCAGGTGTACTTCCCCAAGTGGGGCGTCGCGAACGGCACGGACGAGATCAAACGGCTGTTCGCCGACGTCGGCGGCATCCTCGCCGCGATCGAGCACGACTACGCCTACCTCAACTTCGCCTACAACGGCGACCTGCTGGTGGTCGAGGGCACCTCTTCCGGTCGTACGGCGTCCGGCGCGGAGTGGCGGGCCGGCGTCACCCACGCCGGCCGCTGGTGCGACGTCTTCGAGATCCGCGACTTCCAGATCCAGCGGCTGTTCGTCTACCTCGATCCCGACTACGCCGACGCGGACACGGCCCGGTACCCCTGGCTGGCGGGTTCCTGACCCGTACGCGCCGCAGGGCGACCGCCCGGACACCGGAGCATCCCGCCTCCGAGCGGCCGCCGGGCGGCGTGTGTCATCCCCGGCCGGGACTCCGGTCCCCGCCGGGCGCGGCGTCGCGGCCCGGGACCGTCCGGTCCTGCGGCGGATCCGCCTGGTCATCCAGGCGCGCGGCCTCGTCCCGCAGGCGCGCGGCCTCCTCCCGCAACTCCCGCGCGGTCGCCTCCGGCCCGGTGGGCACTCCCTGCCCGGACGCCTCAGGCCCGGCGGGCACCTCCCGCGCGGGCGCCGGTCCCTCGTGCGTCTCCCGCGCCGGCACGCCCGGCTCGTCGTCATCGGTCATCAGGCCGTGGGTCTCGGACTTGAAGATGCGCATCGATCGCCCCAGCGACCGCGCGGCCCCCGGCAGCCTGGTGGATCCGAACAGCAGGATGACCACCGCGAGCACTATCAACCAGTGCCATATGGACAACTCACCCATCGCGCTCTCCTCGCCGACCGGCGCGCCAGACCTGACTCGTCCCGGGCCCATCACCCATCGTACTGTCGCGACCACTGAAAGCTTGGTCCGCCCACAAGATCCGTCATGCCACGCATTGACGCAAAGGCGGGTACGTAAGCGACGAAAGCGGCGATTGGGGGAGGCATGCGCAGACCGAACAGACGCCAGGCCCTGCTGGCCGTCACCGTCGCGGGCGCCGGCTTAGCGGCCGGAGGCGTGCCCGAGCTGCTGCGCATGCTGCGGCCGGACACCCGGCCGAAGAAGCCCGCGCCGCACGGGCACCCGGGGAAACCCGGACCCGCGCCGCGACGCGACCCCGGCTACGCGCACGGATCCCTGCGGGCGCTGCGCCGGCCGGTGCACAGCCTGCACGACCTGACACCGGCCGCTCCGCCCAACGCCGTCGCGCTGACCGTCGACGACGGGCCGCACCCGCGGTGGACGCCGATGATGCTGGACCTGCTCGCCGAACACCAGGTGCCGGCGACGTTCTCCCTGATCGCCGAGGAGGTCGCCCAGTATCCGAAGCTGGTCGAGCGCATCGTGGCCGCCGGGCACCAGGTGTGCGATCACACCGTGACCCACCCGCTGAACCTGCCAGGACTCGGCGCCGGCCAGATCAAGGAGGAGATCGGCGGCGCGCACGACCGGATCGCCCAGGCCTCGGGCGTCGCTCCGCGTTACTTCCGCGCCCCCGGCGGCAACTGGTCCGCCCAGGTGATGGACACCGCCGCGGAGCACGGGATGATCTGCATCGACTGGGAGGTCGATCCGCGCGACTGGGCCCGTCCCGGCACGCCGTCTATCACCAGGAGCATGCTCGACAGCAAGCCCGGCGCCATCATCCTGTGCCACGACGGCGGCGGTGACCGCTCCGAGACGATCCAGGCGCTGCGGACGGTGATCCCCGCCCTCAAACAGCGCGGGCTGGCATTCGTCGCACTGTGACTTCCTCCGCTACCGCAGGTACGGGGCGACGTGATCGACGATCGTCTGCAGGAGGCGCGCGTTGTGGTCGACGCCGAGCTGGTTCGGGATGGTGAGCAAGAGGGTGTCCGCGGCGGCGACGGCCGCGTCGGCGGCGAGCTCCTTCGCGATGACGTCCGGCTCGCCGATATAGCTGCGGCCGAACCGGGAAATCGCTCCGTTGAGAATTCCGACCCGGTCGCGGTCGTCCGCTGTGCGTCCGAAGTAGAGGCGGTCTTCGTCGCTGGTGACCGGCAGGACACTTCGGCTGACAGACACGCGCGGGGTGCGTTCGTGGCCCGCCGAGCGCCACGTCTCGCGGTAGATGTCGATCTGTTCGCGTTGCTGTTCGTCGAAGGGTGCTCCGGTGTCCTCGGACAGCAGTGTGCTACTCATGAGGTTCATGCCATGCTCGGCGGTCCAGACGGCGCTTGCCCGTGTAGAGGAGCCCCACCAGATGCGTTCGGTGAGGCCCGGCGAGCGGGGTTCAACGGGGAGTCCGGTGGAAGGGCCTGCGGCCGGGTCGGTTGATGCGATGGGGTGCCCGGCGATGGCGAGGCGGAACTGCGCGGTGTGATGGCGCGCCATGTCGGCGTCGCTCGTCCCCTCAGCGGGGACGTGCCCGAATGCCTCATATCCGCGGAGCGCCACCTCCTGCGATCCGCGGCTGAGTCCCAGCTGAAGCCGTCCGCCGCTGATGAGGTCTGCCGCCGCGGCTTGCTCGGCCATGGCGTAAGGGTTCTCGTAGCGCATGTCGATGACGGCAGTGCCGATCTCGATCCGGTGTGTGCGCGCGGCGATGGCGGCGAGCAAGGGGAAGGGCGTGGACGCTTGGCGGGCGAAATGGTGTACGCGCACGGCCGCCATGCCGATCCCGATCTCCTCGGCGGCGATCGCCAGCTCGATGGTCTGAATCAACGCGTCGCGGGCGGTGCGGGTGCGTGAGCCCGGCACGGGCTGGTAGTGACCGAAGGAAAGGAAACCGAGAGTCTTCATCGTGGTGTCCCGTGGTTGTTCTGGTCTGGTTGCAGAGGACCGGCGCCCTCGCCGTGTGTTCGGTGGGTTGACGGTGAGGGCGCCGGGGCGCTCAAGCGCCGGCCGTATGGGCGTGTCGGCGTGCGTTGAGGCCGAGGGCGGCGATTGCGCTGGCGAGGGCGAGCGCGGCGGAGGTCCACCAGGAGATGGCGTAGCCGTGGTGCGGATCGGAGTTGGGCAGAGCGAGGAAGATGACGAGAAGGCTCACGCCGAGGACGGAGCCGATCTGGCTGCCCATGTTGACCACGGCGCTGCCGGTGGCTGCTTGGTGGGGAGGGAGGTCACGGGTGGCAGAGGAGAACATGGTGGGCAGCGCCAGACCCATTCCGAAACCCCCGATGAGCCAGCCGGGGAGGATGCCGGAGGCGTAGTGGACGGCGTGCCCCCCGGTGGAGACGGTGATCAGGGCGATGCCGGCACTTGAGAGGAGGGCGCCGACTGCGGCGATGAGGCCCACGGGCAGCCGGTGGGCAAGTCGCGCGGCCAGCAGGGACGCAACGAACACCATGCCCGGTCCGGGCGCCACCGCGAACCCCGTCGTGACCACCGACCAGTCGCCTTGCTGTTCGAGCCACTGGATGATGCCCAGCAGTTGGAGTGTGAATGAGGCGTAGAAGAGTACGACCGCCACGTTCGCCGAGGAGAACACCAGGTTCCGGAAGATGCCGAGTTCCACGATCGGCACGTGCGCGCGGGACGAGCGGACGATGAACGCCATGAGCGACACCGCGGCCAGGCTCAGGCTGCCGAGCGTGGACGCCGCACCCCAGCCCCACTCCGGGGCCTTCACCAGCCCGACGGCGAGGGCTCCGACGGCGAGGATGATCAGCAACCCGCCGAGCAGGTCGGGGATGCGGGTGGCCAGGTCGTGGCGGACGTTGGGGATCAGGGGGACCGCCATGGCGATGGCGGCCAGGCAGAGGGGGATGTTGATGAGGAAGATCCACTGCCAGGCCGCGTTCGCCAGCAGACCGCCCGCCGCCGGGCCGGCCGCGGCGGCGAGCGACCCGCTGGCCGCCCAGATCTGCACGTATTTGTGCACCTTCGCAGGCGGGGCCGTCGCAAGGACCAAGCCAAGGCTGGCCGGGGTGAGCACCGCCGCACCGGCGGCCTGGATGACACGGAACACAACGAGGAGCCACAGATTCCCCGACAGCGCCGCGCCCAGGCTGGCCACGGCGAACAAGCCGAGGCCGAGGATGAAGGCGCTCTTACGTCCGTAGCGGTCTGCCAGCCGGCCCGCGGGGACCAGCAACGCAGCGAAGACGATGGCGTATGCGTTCAGGATCCAACTGAGATCTGACAGGTCGCGCGTACCGATCCCGCGCCCGATGGGAGCGAGGGCGACGTTGACGATCAGCAGGTCGAGC
This sequence comes from Actinoallomurus rhizosphaericola, assembly GCF_024055675.1. Taxonomy (NCBI): domain Bacteria; kingdom Bacillati; phylum Actinomycetota; class Actinomycetes; order Streptosporangiales; family Thermomonosporaceae; genus Actinoallomurus; species Actinoallomurus rhizosphaericola. The sequence continues at coordinate 43,589 of NZ_JAMXMW010000008.1, forward strand.
GCGGCCAGGAAGGTCGCCATCGCCAGCAGCGCCAGGACGAGCCTCGGCCGGCGAACGCTCGGCCCCGACGCGCCGGATGCGGCAGCAGTGGCTGTGTCCCTTCCTGGAAGTGGCTTGACGAGGGTCTGATCGGGCGGAAGGACGTCGGACATGACTTCTCCGTTCATGCGATCTGTGGTCGGTGCTCGACGCCGTGGCCTGGCATGCCAGCGGAACATCGACACAGGTACACGGAAGCGTTTACAAGCGGACCGTAACACACCCAAAGTGCTGAAGTAAACGGAACCGTGTACCTCAAGAGCGGCTCAGTGCTTCGCCCTGACCTGGTGGAACGCCGACGGGCTTCCGCCTCGCTGGTGTATGTACACGTCACCGTTTACATCGAGGGAGTGTGCTGCTACGGTCTCCTCCGTGTATACGGATCCGTTTACATGTGGCGTCGTTGAGGAGTGCTCCATGAGCAGTCCGGCCCCCACTGGGCTGAGCGGCTACGGGGAAAAGCTGATACGCAGCCGTCGCGCGACCCGCGCCTTCCGTCCGGAGGCCGTGCCTGAGGCCACGATGCGCGCGATCTTCTCGCTCGCAGGCGCCGCGCCATCCAACTCCAGCGCGCCGGTGAACCGGGTGACGACCAAGCGAGCCCCGCTCGAGTCGACCACGACCTTCCACGCATGACCAGGCGCCTGGTGATGTAAACGGTAGCGTATACTTGGTTCATGAGTACAACGCCGACGGTGCCTCAACGGCGGGGACGCGGAGGTCGGGAGCGTATTCTCGCCGCTGCCGCCCAGCTGTTCGCGGCCCAGGGGATCAACGCCACCGGCATGGAACAGGTCGCCGAGAAGGCGCCGGTGTCAAAGCGGACGCTCTACGCGCACTTCAAGACCAAGAACGACCTGGTCATCGCCCACTTGCAGGGCCTCGTGCTGACGGGTGCCACTCTGGAGAGCGTGCTGGACCGCGAGGACCTCTCCCCTCGGGAGCGGGTTCTCATGCTCTTCGACCAGATCGCAACGGACGCAGGGCCGGTTCGTGGTTGTCCGTTCATCGATGCCGCCGCGGAGTTTCCGGATCCGGAGAGCGCGGTCCACTCCTACGCCCGCGAACAGAAACTGCGAATGGTGCGGCTGATCGCCGCCCTGGTGAGGAAACTGGGCTGCCGCGAACCCGACGCACTCGCCGAGCAACTGGCCACTCTCGCGGACGGCGCGGCCAGCCGCGCCATGGTGCTGGACGAGGCGGACTACGGCCGGCACGCACGGGCGGCTGCGCAGGTCCTCCTCGATCATGCTCTGCCGAACACCGACGGACGAGACAAGGGTCAGTGAGGCTTTTCGTGGGTGTCTCCTTTATGCGGTAATCATCCGTTCTGGGGGAGGCTTCCGTCCGGTAAAGCGACGTATCAACGGGACAGATCGCGGGCAGGCGGCTCACATGACCCTGCGCGAGCTGGTCGCGTCATGGCCGGTCCTCCGTCAGCTGAAGGGCGGCGACCCGCGGGGCGACGCGGCGAAGAGCCGGCGCACCGCCCGGCTGCGGCCCCGGATCCGGGACGCGGACAAGGTGGTCAACTCCGTCTGCCCGTACTGCGCGGTCGGCTGCGCGCAGAAGGTCTACGTCAAAGACGAGCAGGTCATCCAGATCGAGGGCGACCCGAAGTCGCCGATCTCCCGCGGCCGGCTCTGCCCCAAGGGGTCGGCCAGCCTGCAGCTCACCACCGGCTCCTCACGCATGCACGAGGTCCTGTACCGGAGGCCGTACGGGACCGAGTGGGAGCGGCTCCCGCTCGACCGGGCCATGGACATGATCGCCGATCGGATGATCGCCGCTCGCCGGGACGGCTGGATATGGGAGTACGAGGGCCGGAACGTCCGGCACACGCTCGGCATCGCGAGCCTGGGCGGAGCGACGCTGGACAACGAGGAGAACTACCTCCTCAAGAAGCTCTGGACCGCCCTCGGCGCGATCCAGATCGAGAACCAGGCCCGTATTTGACACTCCGCGACCGTCCCCGGTCTGGGGACCAGCTTCGGGCGCGGCGGCGCGACGACGTTCCAGCGGGACTTCCGGAACGCCGACTGCATCCTCATCCAGGGCTCGAACATGGCCGAGTGCCACCCGGTCGGGTTCCAGTGGGTGATGGAGGCCAAGGCGCGCGGCGCCGTCGTGATCCACGTCGACCCGAGGTTCACCCGGACCAGCGCGCTGTCCGACCTGCACGTGCCCATCCGCGCCGGCACGGACATCGCCTTCCTCGGCGGCCTGATCCACCACGTCCTGGAGAACGAGAAGTACTTCCGCGAATACGTGCTCGCCTACACCAACGCGGCGACGATCGTCCGGGAGGAGTTCCAGGACACCGAGGACCTCGACGGCCTGTTCTCGGGCTACGACGAGGAGCACCGGGTGTACGACCCTCGGAGCTGGCAGTACGCGGGCAGCGAGATGCGCGCGCCGTCCGGCGAGATCGACGAGGAAATGCTGCTGATGACCGAGACGGCGCGCGTCGAGGCCCACGGCTCCGGCGGCCCGGAGGTCTCCGGGGAGATCTACACCGACGAGACGCTGCAGCATCCCCGGTGCGTGTTCCAGATCCTCAAACGGCACTTCGCGCGCTACACGCCGGAGGTCGTCGAGCAGATCTGCGGCGTCCCACGGGACCTCTTCGACCGGGTCTGCGAGCACCTCACCGCCAACTCCGGCCCCGACCGTACGACCGCGATCGCGTACGCGGTCGGCTGGACGCAGCACACGACCGGCGTGCAGAACATCCGCGCCGCCTCGATCCTGCAGACGCTGCTCGGCAACATCGGACGCCCCGGAGGCGGCATCCTCGCCCTGCGCGGGCACGCCAACATCCAGGGCTCCACCGACATCCCCGCGCTGTTCGACCTGCTGCCCGCCTACATCCCCATGCCGCACCTGGGCCAGAACGAAGGACTCGCGGCCTACCTGGAGGACGAGGCGGCGAGCAAGGGCTACTGGGGCAAGATGTCCGCCTACATGGTCAGCCTGCTGAAGGCCTGGTGGGGCGAGCACGCGACCGCCGACAACGACTTCTGCTTCGACTACCTGCCCCGGCTGACCGGCAACCACAGCACGTACCACACCGTGCTGCGGCAGATGGAGGGCGTCTGCAAGGGCTACCTGCTGATGGGCGAGAACCCGGCGGCCGGCTCCTCCAACTCCCGGTACGAGCGCATGGGCATGGCGAACCTCGACTGGCTGGTGGTCCGTGACTTCTCGCTGATCGAGAGCGCGACCTGGTGGAAGGACGGCCCGGAGATCGAGACGGGCGAGATGCGCACCGAGGACCTCCGCACCGAGGTCTTCTTCCTGCCCGCCGCGGCGCACACCGAGAAGTCGGGCAGCTTCACCAACACCGATCGCCTGCTGCAGTGGCGGGACCAGGCCGTCGAACCCGCCGGCGAGGCCCGCAGCGACCTGTGGTTCGTCTACCACCTCGGCCGGCTGATCCGGGAGAGGCTGGCGGACTCCGACGACCCGATGGACCTGCCGATCAAGCATGTGACCTGGGACTACCCGACCGAGGGCGCCCAGGACGAGCCGTCCGCCGAGGCGGTGCTGGCCGAGATCAACGGCTTCGGTCCCGGCGGACGGCACCTGAGCTCCTACGACGAGCTCGCGGACGACGGCTCGACCTCCTGCGGCTGCTGGATCTACTGTGGCGTCTACGCCGACGGCGTCAACCAGGCCGCGCGCCGCAAGCCCGGCTGGGAACAGGACCACGTGGCGCTGGAATGGGGCTGGGCCTGGCCCGCGAACCGGCGGATCCTCTACAACCGCGCGTCCGCCGACCCCGGCGGGCGCCCCTGGAGCGACCGCAAGGCGTACGTGCGGTGGGACCCGGAGCGCGGGCGATGGACGGGACCGGACACCCCTGACTTCCCGCCGACCCTGCCCCCGGACCACCGGCCGCCGCCGGACGCCACGGGCCCGGACGCGCTGTCGGGCACCGACGCCTTCATCATGCAGGCGGACGGCAGGGCGTGGCTGTACGCGCCCGCCGGCATCGTCGACGGCCCGCTGCCCGCGCACTACGAACCCCAGGAGTCGCCCTCGGAGAATCCGCTTTACCACTACGGGCGCAACCCGGCCCGTGAGCTCATCGAGCATCCGGTCAACCGGTACCAGCCCAGCGATGGCAAGCCGGGATCGGAGCTCTTCCCCTACGTCACGACCACCTACCGCCTCACCGAGCACCACACCGTCGGCGGGATGTCCCGCTGGGTGCCGTACCTGTCCGAGCTGCAGCCGGAGTTCTTCTGCGAGGTCTCCCCGGAACTCGCGGCCGAGCGCGGCCTGACCCACCTCGGCTGGGCCACCATCGTCTCGGCGCGCGCCGTCATCGAGGCCCGGGTGCTGGTCACCGAGCGGATGACCCCGCTGATCGTGGAGGGCAGGCGGCTGCACCAGATCGGCCTGCCGTACCACTGGGGCGGGAACGGCTACAGCCGCGGCGACTCGGCCAACGAGCTGGCCCACCTCTCCCTCGACCCGAACACCCACATCCAGGAGGTCAAGGCGATGGCCTGCGACATCCGCCCCGGACGGCGGCCGCGCGGACCGGCCGCGCTGGAGCTCGTCGAGGACTACCGGCGGCGGGCGGGCATCACCGAGCGGACCGGCATGGAGATCTGACATGGCAGAGCGCATGGGCTTCTTCACCGACACCTCCGTGTGCATCGGCTGCAAGGCGTGCGAGGTGGCCTGCAAGGAGTGGAACGCCATCCCGGAGGACGGCCTGAACTTCACCGGGATGTCGTACGACAACACCGAGAAGCTCGACGCCGACAGCTGGCGGCACGTGGCCTTCATCGAGCAGCGCAAGCCGCTCGCCCGGCAGGAGCCGGGCGTGGACCACCAGGGCCCGGTCCCCCCGCTCGGCACGCCGCCGGACCTGGCCCCGATGAACCCCATGACACCGGGGGAGGGCGGCGACCTGCGCTGGCTGATGTCCAGTGACGTCTGCAAGCACTGCACGCACGCCGCCTGCCTGGACGTCTGCCCCACCGGCGCGCTCTTCCGTACGGAGTTCGGCACGGTCGTCGTCCAGTCCGACGTCTGCAACGGCTGCGGCTACTGCATCCCGGCCTGCCCGTTCGGCGTGCTCGGCCAGCGGAAGGACGACGGGCGGGCCTGGAAGTGCACGCTGTGCTACGACCGGATCGGCGACGGCCTGGAACCCGCGTGCGCCAAGGCCTGCCCGACCGACTCGATCCAGTACGGGCCCCTGGACGAGCTGCGGGCACGCGCCGCGGCCCGGGTCGCCACGCTGAACGACGCGGGCGTCGACGACGCGCACCTCTACCTCGCGGACACCGACGACGGGATCGGGGGAGCGGGCGCGTTCTTCCTCCTCCTCGACGACCCCGAGGTGTACGGCCTGCCCCCCGACCCGATCGCCACGACCCGCGACCTGCCGGCCATGTGGCGGCACGCCGCGCTCGCCGCCGCGGGCCTCCTCGGCGCCGGCCTGCTGGCCGTCGCGGGGCGGCCGCGATGAGCGAGGAGGCACGGGGGCCCGGCGAGGAAGAGGACGCCGTGCGGGAGGAAGGAAGGGCCGGGCGGGACGCGATCAGCGAGGAGGTGCGCGCACGCCGTGCGCTGAGCCCCGAGGACCACGCGCGGGACGCGCTCACCGGCACCGCCGGCCCCCGCCGGCGCCGCCGCCGCGAACGGCCGGTGGTGCCCGAGCCGGAGTTCACGTCCTACTACGGCAGGCCGGTGGTCAAGCCGCCCGTCTGGAAGGCGCTCGACATCGCCGGATACCTGTTCCTCGGCGGACTGGCCGGCGCGTCCTCGGTCCTGTCCGCCGGCGCCGAGCTGACCGGACGGCCTCGCCTGGCCCGCGGCACCCGGATCGGCGCCGCCGGCGCGATCGCGGTGAGCCTGGCCGCCCTCGTCCACGACCTCGGCCGCCCCGCGCGCTTCGTCAACATGCTGCGGGTGCTGAAGTGGACCTCGCCGATGAGCGTCGGCTCCTGGATCCTCAGCGCGTACGCCCCGGCCGCCGGAGCCGCCGCCTTCTCCGCCGTGACCGGCCGCCTCCCGCGGATCGGCACGGCCGGCGCGATGGCCGGCGCGGTCGCCGGACCGGCCGTCGCCGCCTACACCGGCGTCCTCCTGGCCGACACCGCGGTCCCCGGGTGGCATGAGGGCCACCGCGAACTGCCCTACCTCTTCGTGTCCTCGGCCGCCGCTGCGGGCGGCGGCCTTGGCCTGCTGGTCGCGCCACTGGAGGAGGCCACGCCCGCCCGCCGCATGGGCGTGGCGGGCGGCACCGCCGAACTCCTGGTGGCCCACTTCATGCGCAGGCGGATGGGCATCGTCGCCGAGGCGTACGAGACCGGCCGCGCCGGCGTGCTGATCCGTACGGCCGAGGCCCTGACGGGCGCGGGCGCCCTCGCCGCCGTCCTCGGACGGCGCAACCGGTGGCTGTCGGCCGCCGCGGGCGGGTCACTCCTCGCCGGCTCGGCCCTGACCCGTTTCGGCGTCTTCGAGGCCGGAATGATCTCCTCGAAGGACCCGAAGTACACGGTCGTCCCCCAGCGCGCCCGCCTCGACGCCCGCGACGACGTGAACGCCGTCCGGCCGGACGGCACCGTCCAGCAGCGCTGACCCTCGGCTCACCACCCTGTCTGCGACAGCGGCCATCGGCACGCTCACGCGGCAGAGGCGTGCCATCGCCGGGTCACGACGGCGACGAAGTCGGCCCGGGCGAGCGCGCTGGATTGAACCGCCAAGCGTTCCGCTCCGTATGCCGGAGAAGGACTGGTCTGTGTCGCGGTAGCGGAGGGGATGAAGCAGTGCTGTCGGATGAATCGCCGGGCGTGCGAGCCCAATGGCAGTCTTGCCGGGCGAAGACCCGCTGTGCGCGTGGTGCCCGGCACGTCACCGGGGCGGACATCGCCCGGATCTCCCGTACGCTCGCCGTGGAACCGTGGCATTTCACGCAGACCGCGCCCGCCGTGGCCGGCGACCCCACCGGGATCGTCCTTGACAAGGGTCGGCGCCGGGTCTTCCTCAAGCTCGCCAACGCCATGGACGGGTGCGTCTTCTCGGTCCGTACTCCCAGCGGCGCGACCTGCTGTGGCCTGGGAGATGTCGCTCCGATCTCATGCCGGATCTTCCCGGCCGCCACGAAGGACGGCGCTCCGGAGATACGTCCCGAGCCCGGATGTGACTGCCGGGAGTGGAAGCTGGAGGATCTGGACCAGGAGGCGCTGACCGAAGCCCTGCGCACCTGGTCGGCCGATCGCGACCATTGGTTCGAGGTCGTGGCGCGGTGGAACGCGCTGGCCGCCGAGTCCAATGAGGAACTGGGCATCGAGGATTTCCAGCGCTACCTGCTCGAGGCGCAGTACGCCCGTGAGGCCGGTGCCGGGTGGCCCGAGGAGGTGACGGCATGAACGGCAGCGGCGCCAATGTCGCCGGCTGTGCCGGTTGCGGCGGCAAATGCTGCCGCTCGTACGCCGTCGGAGTCACCGTCAGGGACGTCCGGGCGCTCGCCGAAGGAACCGCCATGCATCCCAGCGACTTCATCAGGCTTCGGGACACCAAGGGGGAGGGCTTCCGCCTTCGACCGGGCGGGCCCGCGAAGGAGATCTGTCTGCAACGCAGATCGGAGACCGGTGCCTGCGTGTTCCTCATGGAGATCGCCTCCGGCATCGCCCGGTGCGGTGTCTACGCCCACCGCCCGCTGGTGTGCAGCACCTTTCCCCTGAGCCTTCGACGCGGCGTGGTGACGACCCGCGAGGACACGGTCTGCGGTCCCGGCTCCTGGAACGTCGCCACGATGGACCTTCCCGCCTACCGGCGCGACCTCACCCGCGACCGATCAGCCTGGGCCGAACATCGACAGGTCATGCGGTCCTGGAACACGGTCGTCGATGCCCGCGGCTGGGAGGCGACACCCCAAGACCTTTACGAATACCTGCTGAACTGCCCGCTCGAAGCGGCGGCGCAAGGTCACAAAGACTGAACGCCACGGCCGCGCGTAGTCCCCTTTCGATGACGACATCGGTCTCAACGCGGTCAGAGGCGTTCCTGTGCGCGGATGGGCTTTCGCCGACCGTCGGACGGGGCCGCCCTGGGCACCGAGAACCGGTGGGGGAGCGAGGCGCGGAAAACCGCTCGACAGCACCGCTGAGGTATTGCATGGTCGCCGGATGACGTTGAGGATTCAGTGCCTGGTCATCGATTGCCACGACCTGGAGGTCGTGGCCGGATTCTGGGAGGCGGCGCTGGGCTGGCGACGCACCCACCACACCGCCGAGCAGATCGTCCTGGAGCCACCGGAGGGCAGCGCCGAGGACGGCGTCGCCCCGGACCTGCTGTTCGTGCGGGTACCCGACCCCACGCCGGGCAAGAACCGGCTCCACCTGGACCTGCGCCCCGAGGACCAGGAACGCGAGGTGCAGCGCCTGATCACCCTGGGCGCCCGGCGCGCGTCGGTCGGCCAACCCTCCGACGCGTCCTGGATCGTCATGGCCGATCCCGAGGACAACGAGTTCTGCGTCCTACGCCCACTTCAGGACAACCGGTGATCAGCCCTCCTCAGGCGGATATCGGCCGCCCAAGCTCCCGATAGCGGGTGCCGCCGTCCTGGCGGGCGACCGCCTCCCCGCCGGCTGAACGTCCGACGATCGTGGTCACCGGCTCTCCAGCGGCTCTTGAGGCGCCGACGGCACAGTGCTCTCCGTTCACAGCCACGGGGAGAAGGTGCCGGAATGCTCGATCGGAGACAGACCCTGAGGATCGGTGCGCTGGGTGGCGCGGCACTGCTCCTCCCGGGCGGTGCGCGCGGTGCGGTCGCGCGGGCGGCGGACACGCCGCCGTTCTCACTGCCGCTCGTCGTCCCGCCGGTCAAGCGCCCGGTGCGCCGGACGGCCACGACGGACTACTACGAGATGACCATGCGGGAGGCGACCGCCCAGATCCTGCCCGGCGTGCAGACCCCGGTGATGACGTACGACGGGTGTTTCCCCGGCCCGACGATCCGCGCCCGACCCGGCCGACGCGTCGTGGTGCGGCAGCGGAACGCCCTGGGAACGGAGGCCGTGGTGCACCTGCACGGGGCGTACGTGCCGGCCGACAGCGACGGGCACCCGAAGGACCCGATCGCGCCGGGCGCCTTCCGCGACTACGTCTACCCGAACCTCCAGCCCGCCGCGACGCTCTGGTACCACGACCACACGCACCACATGGAGGCCGAGATGGTCTTCCGCGGGCTGGCCGGCTGCTACCTGCTGGACGAGCCGCGGTGGACCGGCCCGCCGGCGGGCCGTTACGACCTGCCGCTCATGCTGCGCGACGCGCAGTTCGACGACCAGGGCGGCCTGGTGTTCACGATGGGCGACGCCCGGAAGCGCACCGTGCTCCTGGTCAACGGGCGCCGGCAGCCCTATCACCCGGTGGCCGCCCGCAAGTACCGGCTGCGGCTGATCAACGGCGCGAACACGCGCTACTTCACGCTCGGCCTCAGCGACGGCCGTCCGATGTGGCTGATCGCCTCCGACGGCGGCCTGCTGCCGGCGCCCGTGCGCGCCACCGGCGTCACCCTCTCACCGGGGGAGCGGGTCGACGCCGTCGTCGACTTCGCCGACCTCGCGCCGGGCTCACAGCTCACGCTGCGGAACACCGATCCGAACATCGGCCAGCCGTCGGACCTCATGCGCTTCGACGTCGTCCGCCGGGCGTACGACCCCAGCCGCGTCCCGCCGAGGCTCGGCGGTTCCCGGCCCGACCTCGGCCCGGCGACGGTCCACCGCGACATCGTCCTGGGGGTGAACCCCACCACCGGCATGTCCGAGATCAACGGCAGGTCCTTCGACATGGACCGGGTCGATCAGCAGATCAAGCTCGGCCAGACCGAGGAATGGCGCGTCGTCAACAGCGACGTCAACCCGCCGATCCGGCACAACCTCCACGTGCACGGAACGCACTTCCAGGTCATCGACCGCAACGGCGTACCGGTGTCCGGCCACGAGGCCGGCTGGAAGGACACGGTGGCGATCCCGAACGGCGGCGACGTGCGGATCAGGGTGCGCTACGAGCGCTACACCGGCCTGTACCTCTACCACTGCCACCTGCTCGACCACTCGTCGATGGGCATGATGGCCCAGTCCGAGGTCACCCCCTGAGCGGAGCCTCCGCGGCCTCAGCGCCGAGGATCCTCGTCGTCATGGCGACGGAAACCCTCGGCACAAGGCCGCCGGTCGGCGCCGCCGACCGGCGCCGACGATGCTCACGTGGTCAGTCGCGGATGACGGCCTTGGTGCGCATCAGGAACTCGCCGAGGTAGGCGTCGTGGGGGACGCCCGGCGTCATCCAGTAGGTCGGGTGGTCGCCGATGTAGAGGTTCTTGATCGTCGGGTCGGCGAGCAGGTCGTCGAGGAGCTTCTCGTCCTTGGTGACCGCGGTCAGCACGAGCGTGTCGTGGAACACCGCGGGACCGGCCTCCCGGGTCCAGGGGGCCACCCACACGCACGGGAACGCCAGCTCGACATTGGCCTGCTCGGCGAACGGGTCGTCGAGCTCGTGGACGGCCGGCCGGAGCACGGCGCTGCCGTCGGGGAGCTCGTCGACCACGCCGTCGCCGCCGAGGTGGGCCCTCGTGCCCGCGGCCTTGGCCAGCAGGTAGCCGTCGATCTTCCTGGCGGCCGGCATCGAGTACGCGGTGAGCACCGCCTTCTCGTCCTCCGGCGGCAGGCTCGGGATGGCCGAGAGCCGGGCGGCGATCGCCTCGGCGAGCGGGGCCGGGTCGCCCTCGACGAACACGGCGGTGGTGTTCACGCACGCCGTCCCGCCCTCATGGCTGATCGAATCGACGATCATGTCGATGTGGTCGCGCCAGTCGGAGTCGGCGGTGACCAGGATCTTCGACCGGCCGGGCCCGTTCGGCAGGACGGTCGTGTCCGCGGCGTACTTGTCGATCACGTCCTGGCCGCCGTACACCATGCTCAGGTCGGCCTGGCGCAGGATCTCGTCGGCCTCGGCGTAGTCGGTGGGCAGCAGGACGATCTGGTCGTCGCCGAACCCGGACGCGCGGAGCGCCGAGATCAGGCGGTACGGGGTGAGCGGCTCGCGCCGTGAGGGCCGTACGGCCACCCGGAAGCCGAGCGCGAGGGCCTCCAGCCACAGGCTGTGCACGCCGGGGTGGTTGCCGGCCGCGTGCACCGCGAAGACGTCCCCGCGGCGGATCCACACCGCCGTGCCCTCCCGGGCCTTCGGGTCGCGCCAGTCGTTCACCGCGCCGACGGGCCGGGCCTTCTGGGCGCTGTCGTACGAGCTCGCGGCGCTGCGGGCAATGGCCCGGACCGCCCGCTGGACGATCGGCAGCGGGGTGCCGGACATCCGGCTCACCGTGTACTGGTAGTCGGCCGCGGACATGCCGTCGACGACGCCGGTGGCGAACAGCTCACCGGCCGCGCGCATGGCGGTCAGGCGCTGCTCCGTGGGAAGGGTCTCGGCCTTGTGCAGCGCGGACATGGCGCGGGTGACGTACAGCCTCGGGACGAGGCTGAGCTCGACCAGCGGGTTCCCGGCCACGTCGGGGACGGTCAGCCGGTTGCGCGCCCGGTAGGAGCCGTTCGGTCCCAGTGCGTCGATGAAGATCGGGTCGGTCATCAGTACACCCCTTCGATGACGGTCTCGTCGTCGAAGCGGGCGACGGGAGTCACGTCGGCCACCGAGTCCCCGGCCAGGCCGGCCGGCGGTTCGACCCGGGTGGCGAGGTCTCGTTCCAGGTTGTTGGGCAGCAGCATGTTCTTGGTGACGTGGTTCATCACGACCTGGCCGCGCTCGCCGTGGTCGACGGTACGGCCGGTGTCGGGGTCGATGACGCGGAAGGTGATCCACGGAGCGGGCGGGTCGAAGATGCACGCGTCGTCGTCCGTGAGGTCGAGGCGTTCGTTCGAGCCGCCGAGGATCATCGTGCTCCCGTACGTGCCGCGGAGCTTCACGCCCGGGAAGACCTCGGTGCGGTACAGGTAGCGGGTGTCGGCGTCCATGTGCGCGCCGCCCCAGACGATGCCCTTGACCTTCTCGTCGATCAGCTCGACCAGGTCGTCGTGCCGCGAGATCCGCTCCAGCAGCGGCGGCGTGGTGATGATGACGCCGACGTCCTGGGTCCGCAGCACGAATCCGGCCTGCTCGACGAGGTGCTCGGCGTACGCCTCGGCCTCCTCGGCCTTGCCGGCGGCGACGAGCTGCTTCACCCAGCGCGGGTCCATGTCGACCGTGAACCTGATGCCGCCACGGTCGGTGGCGTGCTGCTCGGACATCTTGCCGGCCATGTGCGGCCCGCTCGGCATGACGACGAGCCAGTTGACGTTCCTGGGGAACCCGGCGGCGTCCATCCCGGCGTTCATCCACGCCATGATCCGCTGCCACCAGTCCCGCAGGATGATCACGCGTTTCGGGGCGCCGGTGGTGCCGCCGCTCTCGTACACGCCGACGACGTCCGCGTCCGCGCCGTATCCCCTGGGGATGAGGTCTTCCACGCGTACGTCGCGCAGCTCGTTGACGATGTTCGGGAACAGGGACAGGTCCTCGACGCTCTTGACGTCCTTGCGCGGGTCGAAGTCCAGGGTCTTCGCCCGGTCGAGCCAGTACGCCGAGCCCGTCTCGGGGTTGAAGTGCCACTCCATCGCGGCACGGACGAACTCGTCGGGGTCCGGCCGAGCGTCGAGTGGAAGATCAAGAATTTTTTCGCTCACTTTGGCACACCCTCCTTGGCCGCGACGGGCGGCCAGGCGGTTCGTGGGTTGTCTCGCTTCCTCTTCCAGAGTATTTTTTATTACGGTACTGTCAAGTAAAGATATGATCATTCCCGCAGGTCAGGAGGCGTTTGATCGTGACGGAGGCTCCGAGGAAGCAGCGGGGGCGCCCTCGTGACCCGCTGATCGAGGAGGCGATCCTGCGCGCGGCCCGCCGCCGGCTCGCCGTCGACGGCTACTCCCGGATGACCGTCGGCGCGATCGCCGCCGACGCCGGCGTCACCCGGCCCACGGTCTACCGGCGCTGGGAGAACAAGCACGACCTGGTCGTCGACGCCCTCGACCACGCCTTCCGCGCGCTGCAGGAGGCCGCCCCGCCCGTCGACCTGGAGCGGCTCACGGCGCGCGAGGCGGTCACCGAGGCCGTACGACGGCTCGACGTCCGTGAGCCCGACCGGACGGGGATCATGCTCGTCGGCCACGTCATGGCCGAGGCCGAGCACAACCCCGAGCTCCTGGAGATGGTGCGGACCCACGCCGTGCTGCCCCGGCGGCGCCTGCTGCTCGACACCCTCCGGACCCTCCAGGAGCGCGGCGACCTCCGTACGGACGTGGACCTGGAGGCGGTCGCCGACATGTGCATCGGCAGCTACTACGCCGCGTTCATCCGCGGTGGAGAGGACGGGGAGCTCCCGACGCGGGTCGTCGACACCCTCTGGCCCGCGATCGCGGCGGAGCCCGGGGAGCCCGCCAACCGGGACCGCGCCGCCTCCTGAGCCCGCCCCACCGGGACCGCGCCGCCTCCTGGGCCCGGGCGACCGGGATCGCGCCGCCTCCTGGGCCAGGCCGACTGGGATCGCGCCGCCTCCCGGCCGTTCACCCCAGGACCATCCAGGACAGCGGGCCCGCCGCCATCAGGGCGACCAGGACGGTGAACCCGGCGAGACAGGCGACGCTCCACGGGAAGGTGCGCCGGAACAAGACGCCCTCCCGGCCCGCCATCCCCGCGACGGCCGCGGCCATGGCCAGGTTCTGCGGACTGACCAGCTTGCCCAGGACGCCCGCCTCGCTGTTGGTCGCCGCGAGCAGGACCGGGCCGACCCCGATCCGGCCGGCCGCCGCCACCTGGACCGCGCCGAAGAGCGCGTTCGCCGAGGTGTCGGAGCCGGTCGCCGCGACTCCGAGCCAGCCGAGCACGGGGGACAGCAGGACGAACGCGCCGCCGGCGCCGGCCAGCCACGTGCCGATGGTCGCGGCCTGCCCCGAGTAGTTCATCAGGTAGGCCAGTGCCATCACCAGGACGACGGTGGTCGCGGCACGCCGGATCCGCGCGGCCGCCCGGCCGTACTCGCGGAGCGCGGTGCGTGCCGGCAGCCGCAGGATCACCGTCGAGATCAGTCCGGTCAGCAGCAGGATCGTTCCGGTCGCGGCCGGCCAGTCGAACGCGAATGCCGCCAGGCCCAGCGGCCTGCCGTGAACGTCGGCCACCCGCACGCCGGGCCAGGAGAACCGCACCCCGAGGCGGGTGGCCGCGCGGGACACCGGCGTGTCGAGCGAGACGAGCGCGAGGAGCACGACCAGCAGCAGATAGGGAGTGAACGCGCGCAGCCCGGCGGCCGGCGAGCGGCCCGGAGATTCCGGGTCTTCCGGCGCGAGGGCCGGTGCGGTGGCGGGCGACCACAGCCGCAGGAGGACCACGGCCGCTCCCGTGGCCGCCAGGGCGCCCACCAGGTCCGACAACGGGTAGGCGAGGTGGTTGGAGGTCACGAACTGCCCGGCCGCGAAGCCGAGCCCGGTCACCACGGCGATCGGCCACAGCTCGCGCAGCCCGCGCCGCCCGTCCAGGACGACCACGATGATCACGGGCAGGAAGGCCGCCACGATCGCGGACTGGCGGCCGACCATCCGGCCCAGTTCCACCGCCGGCAGGTTCGTCGCCTTGGCCAGGGCCGTGATCGGGTTCCCCATCGACCCGAAGGCGGTCCCGCCGGCGTCGGCGAACATGGCCACCGTCGCCGCGCGGACGGGGCCGTGACCCAGCCCGATGAGGATCGCGGTGACCACCGCCACCGGCGCGCCGAAACCCGCCAGGGCCTCCAGCAGCGCGCCGAAGCAGAACGCGAGCACCAGCGCCTGGACCCGGCGGTCCGGCGACAGGGCGGCGAAGGTCTGCCGGATGACCGCCAGGAGGCCCGACGCGTCGATCAGCCGGTTCAGCCACACCGCGTTCAACATGATCCACACGATCGGGAAGAGGCCGAACGCCGCGCCCTGGGCCGCGCCGCTCAGCGCGGGCGTCACCGGCATCCGATAGGCGAACGCGGCGATCGTCAACGCCGTGAGCAGGCCGCAGGCCGCCGCCACGTCGGACCGTACGCGGAAGACGCCCAACAGCGTGAGCAGCAGGCCAAGGGGGATCGCCGCCACCGCGGCGGACAGCGCCAGGGAGCCACCGATCGGATCAAGGATCTGTCGGTACATCGGCCGCCCCCACACCGGTGCTGATTCCCCGGTCGGGCCGCCGCCGAGCTCACGGAACGATGACGATCTTCAATGGATCACCGTCGCGCTCCCGCAGGACCCGGAACGCCTCGGCGATGTCCTCCAGCGGGAAACGGTGGGTGACCAGCTCTCCGGCCCGGAGCATCCCCGCGGCCGCCAGCGCGACGGCGCGTCGTACGTTGTCGCCTCCCTCTCCGCGCGCGGTGTACATGGTGATGTCCTTGCGGACGATCGCGCTGAGGTCCAGCCGCACCGGCTCCGGGTAGTACGCCAGGAACAGGATCTTGCCGCCGCGCCTGGTGACCCGGCCGCACTGCTCGGGCACGTCGGGGCTCCCGGAGGCCTCGATCGCGAGATCGACGCCCAGGCCGTCGGTCAGGTCGAGCACCGTCCCGACCGGATCGACCTCGCGGGCGTTCAGCGCGTGGTCCGCCCCCAGCTCACGGCCGAGCCGCAGCCGGGACTCCCGCGTACCGACGAGGATGACCCGCGTCGCGCCGAGGCGCTTGCACACCTGGGCGGTCATCAGGCCGACCGGACCGGGCCCGAAGACCGCGACGTCCTGCCCGGCGATGTAGGCGCCCGCGGTGTCCAGCCCGTACAGACCGGTGCCGGCCGTGGTGATGAGCACGGCGTCCTCGTCCGTGACCCGGGCCGGCAACCGGTACAGCGCGCTCACGTGGTGGACCGCGTACTGCGCGAAGCCGCCGTTCGACGTCATCCCGGTCGCCCGGTGCCCCTTGGCGGGGTCGCCGTAGTTGAGGCATGCGGTGTACCGGCCGGTCAGGCAGTTGCCGCACCGCCCGCATCCGTGGTGCGCCTCGATGCACACCCGATCGCCGGGCGCGACCTCGTCGACGGTCGAGCCGGTGGCCACCACGGTGCCGGTCCACTCGTGGCCCGGGATGTGCTCACCGTACGGCGGCGTCTGCGGGAAGTGGCCGTCGAGGATCTTCAGGTCGGTGCCGCAGGTGCCGCACATGGCCACCCGGACGAGGACCTCCCCCGCACGCGGCTCCGGCACCGGCCGGTCGACGACGCGCAGGTCGCCCGGCCCGAACAGGACCGCCGCCCGCATCGCGGCCGGAACACACGGATCGGGTGGCCCGGGCGGACGGATCGTGACCACGTGTCCACACTAAGCGGTGGAACCGGCGGGCGTGCGGGGCCGGGCCCCGCACGCCGCTCGGTGCGTCAGCCCGGCAGCGTCCACTGCTGGGCGGCGGTCTTGTTGCAGGTGTAGATCTGCAACTGGGTGCCGTCCGTGGTGGTGCTGTTCGGGTCGTCGAGGCACTTCCCGGACTCCGGGTTGACCAGTGCCTTGTTCGCGGTGTCGTAGGTCCACTGCTGCGCGCCGGTGGAGTTGCAGTCGTAGAGCTGGACCTTCGTGCCGTCGGCCGTACCGCTGTTGTTGACGTCCATGCACTTGCCGAAGGCCGTCAGGGTGCCGTCCCCCTGGACGGTCCACTTCTGCGCGTTGGTGTTGTTGCAGGTGTAGAGCTGGACGTGCGCGCCGTTCGCGCCCGAGCTGTTCGCCACGTCGACGCACTTACCGGCGATCCCGGAGGTGATCGGGCCGGTCCGGGTCGTCGTGCCGCCGCTGCCCGCGTACGACGGGGGAGCCGACGAGGCCGCGGTCGCCCAGGACGTGTTCGCCGTCGTGCCGAGCGTGAGGGCGAGCGTGCCGCCGGCCGTCACCGCCGAGGCGGGCAGGTAGGCGTTGTTCCAGTCGCCGCCGTTCCAGGTCGCGCTCTGCACGTACGGCGCGTCGGTCGCGGCCTGTGGCGCGTTGACGGTCAGCTTGTTCCCGGTGCTGAGGGTGATCACGACCTGGGTGAACAGGGGGCTGCCCAGGGCCAGGTCGGAGGTGCCCGGCGTATCGGGGAACATCCCCATCGCCGACCAGACGTACCACGCGCTCATCGTGCCGAGGTCGTCGTTGCCGACGCCCCAGCCGGTGGGGGAGTCCGGCCACAGCTTGTTCTGCACGTTCCGGATGACCTCCTGGGTGCGCCACGGCCGGCCCACGTAGTCGTACTCCCAGGGCAGCTCGATGCTCGGCTCGTTGCCGAGGTCGGCGTGGTCGCCGCCGCTGCCGTCGTACGCCGCGAGCACGTGGTCGAGGTAGCTCACCATCCCGGCGTTGCCGCCCTTCGCGTCCGCCAGGCCGCGGACGTTGAACGGCACCATCCCGGTGTACTGCCAGGACGTGCCCTCGACCATCTCGGTGCCGCTCGTCGGCGAGAAGCCGCCCGCCCAGGACCCGCTGGACGTACGCGGCTGCATGAAGCCGCTGGAGGTGTTCAGCAGGTTCTTCCAGTTCTGGGCGCGGTCGACGAACTTCTTCTGGTTCGCCGTGTCACCGAGCGCGCCGGCGAACGTCCCGACCGCGAAGTCGGCCGTGTCGTACTCCAGGGTCGTCGAGACGGACCCGTAGTAGTTGCAGCAGCCGTACGACCCGTCGCTGGGCAGGTAGCCGATGCTGGACAGGTAGTTCAGCCCGGGCCGGTCGTTGTTCGTGACCGTCGCCTGGTGGATCATCGCGTTCTTCGCGGCGGCCGTGTCGAAGTCCCGGCCGCCGAACGCGTAGATGTCGGCGATGATCGGGGCCGCCGGGTCGCCGACCATGACGTAGGACTCGCCGTTGGCCTGCGCCCACTTCGGCAGCCGGCCGCCCTGCGCGTAGTCGTTGACCGCGGACTGCGCCACGTCACTCGCCTGCGCGGGGGCGATCATGCCGATGAGCTGGGCCTGGCTGCGATAGATGTCCCAGCCCGAGTAGTTGGCGTACTGCGCGTGCCCGGACGCGGCGGTGTGCACGGCGTTGTCGAAGCCCATGTACTGGCCGTTCGCGTCGCTGAACACGTTGGGGTGCAGCAGCGCGTGGTACAGCGACGTGTAGAAGACGTGCTGCTGCGCGGTGGTGCCGCCGGCCGTCTGGATCTTGCCGAGCATGCTGTTCCAGGCGTTGTGGGCGGCCGTACGGGTGGCGTCGAAGCCGAAGTTCGGCACCTCGGCGTCCCGGTTCGCCGTCGCGTTCGCGTCGGAGGTGAACGAGATGCCGATCCGCGCGGTCACCACCTGGTTCGTGGTCGTGTCGAAGGTGAGGTATCCGCCGTTCGGGGCGGCCAGCGGCGCCGCCGTGCTCGCCGCCGTGCCGTGCAGGCGAGGGTGGTCGGGCCGGTCCGCCGCGTGCGGCGAGACGGTGGTGCCGGTCGTCCGCGCGGTCGACTTCTGGGCCAGCCGCCGCGCCCCGGCCTGCACGCCGGACGCGAGCCAGGTCCCGGTGCTGAACGGGTGGTCGAACGCCACGGAGAAGTGCAGCGTGTAGGTGTTGGCGGCGTCGCAGAAGCGGCCACTGGTCACCGAGCCGACGACCTCGGTGTTCCCGACGGTCTGCCAGGTCGTCGCTGAGACCGGGTTCTGGCTGCCGGTCAGTTTGAACAGCAGGTTCGCCTGCGTGGTGGACGGGAAGGTGAAGCGGCCGATGCCGCCGCGCGTGGTGGTGGTCAGCTCGGTCTTGACGCCGTTGCCGAGCGTCACGCCGTAGTACCCGGGGGACGCCGACTCGTTCGCGTGCGAGTACGGCGAACTGGCCGATCCGGGGCTGCTCACCGCGCCGGTCGTCGGCATGATCGGCACGTCGCCGTATGCGCCGCAGCCCGGTCCGGCCATGTGGGTCAGGCTGAACCCGGTGATCGTGGAGCTGTTGTAGGAGTAACCGCCGCCCAGCGCGCGGCTGGACGTGTCGGGACTCCACTGCAGCATCCCGAACGGGACGTCGGCGCCGGGGAAGTCGTTGCCGCCGTTGGTCGTGCCGAGGAGCGGGTTGACCAGGGAGGCGGGGTCGGAGACGAGCGCGGCGGCGCTCGCCGAGGCGGGGGCGGGGAGGAAGAGCGCGCCCAGCAGGAGGAGCGCGGGCGTGAGAGCACGCAGGGGGCGGGGGAGTGCCATCCTTGATTGCCCTTTCGCGGAGGGGGATAGGGCGATGACAACGTTGTCGCCTGGTTGTACGCCCCGCTTTAGCGGCAGTCAATACGTTTGTCATGAGTCGGCCACCCGTGCCTGCGGGGGAACCTCTGCCGCCGAGCCCCCTATACTCCGTGCACGTCCGATGAGCGAAGGAGTGGCCGCATGAGCGGTGCCGACGAGGCGCCCGCAGGCTCCGGTCCCAGTGTCACCGCCGGAGGTGACGACGCGGAGATCCGGGCACTGGTCCGTCAGGGGACCAGCGGCGCCGGGCACCTGATCCGGCGGTTGTTCCAGCTCCGCACTCGGATCTGGCAGGACATCATGCCCTGCGACCTCACCGGCCCGCAGTTCACCGTGCTCGGCACGTTGTACGAGCACGGCAGCATGGACCAGGGCACGCTCGGACAGCACGCGGGGCTCGACAAGTCCACGGCCGCCCCCATCGTCGAACGGCTGCGCGGTCGCGGCCTCCTCATGACCAGGCGGGACACTGCCGACGCCCGGCGCAAACTGCTGGACCTCACCCCGGAGGGCCGGCGGATGGTGATCAAGGCCGCGCCATTCGCCGCCCAGGTCGACGAGCGGCTGCTCGCGACGCTCGGCGCGAACGAGCGCGAGAAGTTCTTCCGGCTCGTACACCGCGTTCTGGCCGCGGACACGGAGCAACCGGAGTAACCCGGACTGCTCCGGAGCCGAAGGTGACGGCCCCGCGCGGCGGGCGGAGAGATCTGGCGCGGACACGCGCGTATGACCTGGTCAGGTCGCTTCCGGCCCGGTGGGCAAGGTTTTCGCGATCTCGTGGGCGGGAACTGTTGCGAGGTCGGCCTCCATGAGGCCTGGACCTTCTTGCGCTCACGGGGGAGCGACCTCATGCCTGAGAACCGAAGAATCACGGTTGCCGTGACCGGTGCCGGCGGCGTCGGTGTGTCCAAGCGGCTGCTGGCCGCGCTGCAGGACGATGACCGGGTCACCCACGTCGACCTGCTGGTGTCGGCCAACGGCCGCAAGCTGGTGGCCCTGGAGTTCGGCACGCAGGAGGACCCGGACTCGGTCGCCCAGGCGCTGGGCGCCACGTCGCCGAAGGTCCGGCTGCTGGATCCGGCCGATCTGGCCGGCCCGGTGACGAGCGGGAGCTACCCGTACGACGCGATGGTGATCCTGCCCTGCGCGGCCGGAGTGCTCGGCCGCATCGCCCACGGTCTGGCCCTCGACCTGGTCGAACGCGCCGCCGACGTCGCGCTGAAGGAACGCCGCAGGCTGGTGCTCTGCCTGCGTGAAACCCCGCTGAACCTCGCCCACCTGCGCAACATGGTCTCGGTCACCGAGGCGGGTGCGATCGTCTTCCCGATGATCCCGACCTACTACAACGCCCCGGAGACGCTGGCGGAGTTGCAGGACGAGTTCGCCGAGCGCGTGCTGCAGCTGCTGGGGCTGCAGCGCACCGACCGGTACCGATGGGACGGCGAGAGCACGCCGGCCCGGCGGGAGCACACCGGCACCCCCTGAGCGGATCCGCCTCCCGCCCCCCGATTCGGTAATAGGACGTACACGGAGTATCGTGGGCCGAGTTAGGACGCCCACGTACTAACTGAGCGTCACGCATCTGTACCGGGGAGGTTGCCGTGCGACTCGTCGTTGCCATGACAGGGGCCACCGGCGCGATCATCGGGGTACGCCTGTTGGAAGCCCTGCGTGAGCTCGAGGTGGAGACCCATCTGGTGGTGAGCCGCTGGGCGCGCGCCACCATCGCGGAGGAGACTCCGTACACGGTGCGCGAAGTGACCGACCTCGCGAGCGTCGTTCATTCGCCGGACGACCAGGGTGCGGCGATCTCGAGCGGCTCGTTCCGCACGGACGGGATGATCGTCGCGCCGTGCAGCATGAAGACGGTCGCCGGCATCCGCACCGGATATGCCGACGGCCTCATCGGCCGCGCGGCGGACGTCACGCTCAAGGAACGCCGCCGGCTGGTGCTGCTGGCACGAGAACTGCCACTGTCGACGATCCATCTGGAGAACCTGCTCGCGCTGTCCCAGATGGGCGCGACCGTGCTGCCGCCCGCTCCCGCGTTCTACAACCACCCGTCGAGCATCGACGACATCGTCGAGCACATCGTCGGACGCACGCTGGACCAGTTCGGACTGGACCTGCCGACGGTACGCCGGTGGGGCGGGATGCGGCAGGGCGCGCACCCGCGGGCCGTCACTCCACCCCGCGACCGGCACTCGATGGGCGACGACCCCGTGGCCGCCACCGCCTGACCGGCCCCGGCTCCGCCCCGCTCCGCGGCGCGGACATCGAGAGAACCCCTGGCTCTTCCGGGCCACTCCACGCGAAAGAAGATCCGAACATGGCCTATGCCGACTTGCGCGAGTTCCTCGAGACACTCGATCGCAACGGTCAACTGCTGACCTACTCCGAACCCGTGAACCCCGAACCCGACCTCGGAGCGGCCGCCCGCGCGACCGCCAACCTCACCGACCGCGGTCCGGCACTGCTGTTCGACAACATCAACGGCTACGAGCCCGGCAAGGGGCGCGTCGCTCTCAACGTCGTCGGCTCCTGGCCCAACCACGCGCTCATGCTCGGCCTGGACAAGGACACCTCCGTCAAGGACCAGTTCTTCGAGTTCGCCGGCCGCTGGGACGCCTTTCCCGGCCCGGTCGAGCGGCGGGACGACGCGCCGTGGCAGGAGGTGACCATCACCGAGGGCATCGACCTGTTCCACCTGCTTCCGCTGTTCCGGCTGAACAGGTACGACGTGGGTTGCTACATCGACAAGGCCGCCGTCATCAGCCGGGATCCCGACGACCCGGACGACTTCGGCAAGCAGAACGTCGGCATCTACCGGATCCAGGTCAAGGACAAGGACCGGCTCGGCATCCAGCCGCTCGCGGCGCACGACCTCGGCCTGCATCTGCAGCGGGCGGAGGAGCGCGGGGAGAACCTGCCCATCGCGATCGCCCTCGGCAACGAACCGGCGATCACCACGGTGGCCGGCATGCCGCTGGCCTACGACCAGTCCGAGTACGAGATGGCGGCCGCGATCCAGGGCGCTCCGTACCGGATCACGAAGGCGCCGCTGACGGGCCTGGACGTGCCGTGGGGGTCCGAGGTCGTCATCGAAGGCGAGATCATCGCCGGCGAACGGGAGATCGAGGGGCCGTTCGGCGAGTTCACCGGGCACTACTCCGGCGCCCGCCGTCAGCCGGTCGTCAGGGTCCGCCGCGTGACGCACCGCCGGAATCCGATCTTCGAGCATCTGTACCTCGGCATGCCGTGGACCGAGATGGACTACACCCTCGCGCTCAACACGAGCGTGCCGCTGTACCGGCAGCTGAAGGCGGAGTTCCCCGAGGTCGCCGCGGTCAACGCCATGTACACCCAGGGCCTGCTGGGAATCATCTCCGTCAAGCAGCGCTTCGGCGGGTTCGCCAAGGCGGTCGGCATGCGGGCCATGACCGTTCCGCACGGCCTGGCGTACTGCAAGGTGATCATCATGGTCGACGAGGACGTCGACCCGTTCAACCTCGCGCAGGTCATGTGGGCCCTGTCGGTCCACTACCACCCGCTGCACGACACCGTGACGATCCCGAACCTGTCGATCCTCGCGCTGGACCCCAGCTCCGACCCGGCCGGGATCACGCACAAGGTGATCCTCGACGCCACGACGCCCGTCGCGCCCGAAGAGCGCGGTCACTACTCCCAGGTGGTGGGCGACCCCGAAGGCACCGCCGACTGGGAGAACATCATCAAGGGACTGCTCAAATGACCGATACCACCGTGAACTCCACGATCTGCCCGCGCTGTGGCACCGAGAACGTCCGGGTGCTGACCACATCGCCCGTGCCCGGCCGGTGGACGATGTACGTCTGCGACACCTGCATCTACAGCTGGCGCTCCACCGAGCCGCGCTCGGCCACGGACCCGCTCACGTACCCCGCGGAGTTCAAGATCGACCCGGCGGAGATCCCCTCCATCCCGGCGATCCCCACCGTCCCTCCGCGACGCCGCTGAGCACCGCCCGTGACCGGCCCCGCCATGCCCCGGCGTGGGCCGTCACGGTCGGCGTCCCGGCTCGTACGATGAGCATGAAAGGCCGAACGACATGGCAGACCTGCTCGGAGACCGCCTCCCGGACGAACTCGTCCAGGCGCTGGGCGACGAAGCGCTCGCCGCCACGGAGCAGCCCGCCTTCCTGCTCGTCACCACCGACGAGGACGGAGCGCCGCGGCTCTGCATGCTCAGTGCCGGTGAGCTGCTCGTACGGGACGAGCGGACGCTGCGGGTGGCGTTGTGGCACGGCACCCGGACCGCGCGCAACCTCGGTCGCGGCGGCACGGTGCTGTTCGGAGCCGTCTCTCCCGGGTCGGTGGTCTACGTACGGGCGAGGCCGATCCGCCTGACGACTCCGGAGCCGGCCGGAACGGAGTCCTTCGAGCTCACCGTGGCGAGCGTGGAGTCCGACATTCACGCCGGTATGCCGGTGACCAGCGGCATTACGTTCCGGCCCGAGGAGCCCGACCAGGCCACGACCCTCGCCGCCTGGCGCCGGCAGCGGGACCTGCTGGCGCGGGCGGCCGCCGTGCCCGACGACGATCGGTGACGTGAGCCCGGACGGCCGGTCTCGGGCGGAGCGGGCCTCGGCCTCCTGGCCGCCCTGCGTGAACTCGGCGTGGAGACCCATCTGGTGGTGAGCCGCCGCCGGCATCCGGACCGGCTACGCCGACGGGCTGATCGGCCGACGGCCCCTCCACCGGTTCGCCGGCCCGGAATCACCGTCCGTACGCCCGTACCACTCCGCCGAGAACGGCACGCGCTTGTGCCGCTTGCGCGCGGCGGATGTCCTCGACGGAATGCCCGGTGGTGAGCAACTCGTCGATGAGGTCGATGTGCAACGTCGCAAGCAGTGCGTGCGCGGCGTAGCCGGCGTCATTCGCGGCGCATCCGGTCGCGGCGTCCTGGATCAGACGTTGCAGGAGTCCGTGCATCCACCGGTAGCGCTCCGACCGCAGGTTCCCGGTGGAGGCCACCTCGCGGGCGCGCATGAGGTCGCGGTTCTCCAGCTTGAAGGTGAGCACTGCGTCCAGGAACGCGACGATCCGATCGGGCGCCGGAGTGTCCGGTCCGAGGGGCCGCGGGCCGGACTCCACGGCTGTTCGAAGCGGCAGGAACTTCGCGGCGGCCAGTGAGTCGAGAAGCCCGTCGCGGTCGCCGAACGCCCGGAACAACGTTCCCTTGCCGACGCCGGCCGCCGCGGCGATGGCGTCCATCGACACCGTCTGGGGCGTATCGGCGTCCGCGAAGAGCGCGTCCGCGGCGGCGAGCATGCTGTCGCGAGACACCGGCGGTCGGCCCTGACGTCGGCCGGGAATTTCGGACTGTCGGTCCGAAACCGTGTTAGGCTCCGATGGACTCATAGTCCGAAAGTCTAGCGATGCACCGCAGTGCCATCGATGGTGCTGCTCCGCGATCGGAGTAGGCGTACATGAAGATGAAGCCTTTCGAAATCGCCATCAGTGACGACCGGCTAGAAGACCTGGGTCGTCGGTTGCGGCACACTCGCTGGCCCGATGCGATGCCGGGCACGGACTGGGAGGACGGCACCGACCTGGCATTCCTTCGGCGCCTGACGGAGTACTGGCGGACAGACTTCGACTGGCGGGCGCAAGAAGCGAGGCTCAATGCGTTTCCGCAGTACGTCGCGGAGTTGGACGGGCTCGGGATTCACTTCATTCACGAACGCGGGACCGGCCCCGCCCCTTTTCCGCTGGTGGTGACTCACGGCTGGCCGGGTTCCGGTTTCGACATGGAGCGGCTCATCCCCCTCCTCGCCGACCCCGGCGGTCATGGCGCGGATCCGGCCGACGCGTTCGATGTCGTGGTCCCCTCGCTGCCGGGTCACGGATTCTCGCAACGGCCGACCCGGCCGGGCTTCGGCCCCGAACATGTGGCCGAGCTGTGGATGAAGTTGATGACGGGCCTCGGTTATGACCGCTTCGGTGCCCAGGCGGCGGACTGGGGTGCGGCTGTCTCGATGTGGCTCGCGTCCCGCTTCCCCGACCGGGTCTCCGGACTGCACCTGAATTTCATTCCCGGCTTCTACCGGCCGCCCCTGGGCGATGGACAGCCGCCGTTGTCGGCAGAGGAGAAGACCTTCCTTGACGCCGCCGCGGCATGGTTCGACGCGGAGGGCGCGTACCACCGTCTCCAGTCGACGAAGCCGCAGACGCCTGCGTATGCGTTGACCGACTCACCGGCCGGCCTGGCGGCGTGGATCGTCGAGAAGATGCGTGGCTGGAGCGACTGCGGCGGCGACGTGGAGCGCGCCTTCACGTTGGACGCCATCCTCACCAACATCTCGATCTACTGGTTCACCGGCACCATCGGTTCTTCCATGCGGTTCTACCGCGAGAACCGTCTCCGCCCCAATCGTTTCGAATCTGGCGAACGGGTCCACCCGCCGTTGGGAGTAGCCGTATTCCCGCAGGACACGATGCCGCCCCGCCCCTGGGTCGAGCGCGTCTTCAACGTGACGCGCTGGACGACGATGCCTCGGGGTGGACACTTCGGCGCCATGGAGGCACCGGAAGCCTTGGCCGAGGAGATTCGCGCGTTCTTCCGCCCGCTCCGTGCGCACCATGACGACTCGACCGGCTCGGGCGCGAGCGGCGGCCCGGCCGCGCCCGGGGACGACCGGTGACCGGGGCGCCGTCCCGGACAGGGGCCGGTGACGCTCAGGCCGAGCGGGCCTCGGCCTCCTCGCCGAGCGCGGCGTCCACCGTCAGGCGGGCGTCGCGGCGCACGAGGGCGGCGTAGCGGCCGTCGCGGGCGAGCAGGCTCTCGTGCGTGCCGCGTTCGGCGACGCGCCCGCGGTCGAGCACCACGATCTGGTCGGCGCCGCGGATGGTGGACAGCCGGTGCGCGATGGTGATAGTGGTGCGCCCGGCGGACAGCGCGTCGATCGCCTCCTGCACGGCCCGCTCGGTCCGCGTGTCGAGCGCGCTCGTCGCCTCGTCGAGGACGAGGATCGGCGGGTCGCGCAGCACGGCCCGCGCGATCGCGAGGCGCTGTTTCTCCCCGCCGGAGAACCGGTATCCGCGCTCGCCGACCACGGTGTCGTAGCCGTCCGGCAGCGCGGCGATGTGGTCGTGGATCTGCGCGACGCGTGCCGCCTCGACGAGTTCGGCGTCGGTGGCGTCCGGCTTGGCGAACCGCAGGTTGTCCGCGACCGAGGCGTGGAAGAGGTAGGTCTCCTGGGAGACGACGCCCACCGCGCGGGTGAGGTCGTCGAAGGACAGGTCGCGCACGTCGATGCCGTCGATGGTCACGCTGCCCGAGCTCACGTCGTACAGCCGGGGGATCAGGTAGCTGAGGGTCGTCTTCCCCGACCCGGTCTCGCCGACGACCGCCAGGCTGCTCCCGGCGGGCACGGAGAGGTCGACGTCGCTCAGGGTGTCATCGGCCGCGCCCGCGTAGCGGAACCCGACCGCGCGG
The DNA here is from genome assembly GCF_024055675.1 of Actinoallomurus rhizosphaericola. NCBI lineage: Bacteria > Bacillati > Actinomycetota > Actinomycetes > Streptosporangiales > Thermomonosporaceae > Actinoallomurus > Actinoallomurus rhizosphaericola. The sequence continues at coordinate 70,303 of NZ_JAMXMW010000008.1, forward strand.
AGCCGTACGTCGCCGCGGATCTCGCCGACGCGCGCGGGGTGCTCGGGCTCGGCGACGTCGACGGGCAGGTCGAGGTACTCGAAGATGCGGCCGAACAGCTCGAGCGAGGACTGTAGGTCCACGCCCACCTGGAGGAGCTGCACGGTGGGCCGGAACAGGCTCTGCTGCAGGGTCGTGAAGGCCACGAGCGTGCCGATGGAGATCAGCATGTGGCCGTTCCGGCCGGTGAGGCCCGTCGCCCAGTAGATCGCCGCGGGCATCGAGGACATGACGATCTGGATGATGGACTGCCGCCAGCGGCCCGCCATGTTCGCGCGGACCTCCAGGTCGGACAGCGTTGCCGACTCGGCGGCGAACGCGTCGGTGAGCGTACGGGAGCGGCCCATCGTGTGCCCGAGCAGGATGCCGCTGACCGACAGGGACTCGTGGACGATCGAGGCCAGCGTGGCGAGCTGCGCCTGACGCGCCCGGGTGACGCGGCGGCGCTCCCGGCCGACGCGGCGGCTGACCCACACGAAGACCGGCATCATGATCAGCGACACGAGCGTCAGCCGCCAGTCGAGCGCGGCCATCGCGATGACCGTGGCGACGACGGTCGTCAGGTTGGACACCAGCGTGGTGGCGGTGGTGGTCACCGTCGCCTGCATGCCGCCGATGTCGTTGGCGATGCGGGACTGGACCTCGCCGGTGCGGGTGCGGGTGAAGAAGGCCAGCGACATGCGCTGGAGGTGGGCGTAGACGGCGGTGCGCAGGTCGTGCATCACCCGCTGGCCGACCTTGGTGGACACATAGGTCTGCGACACGCTGAAGCAGCTGTTCGCGACCGACACGACGATCATCCCGGCGGCCAGGACGGTGAGCAGGCCCACGCGTCCCTTGGGCAGCGCGACGTCGATCACCTCGCGGATCAGGAACGGGTTCAGCAGGGAGACCAGCGACGACGCGGCGACGAGCAGGCCGACGAAGGCCAGGCTCCAGCGGTACGGCGTGAACAGGCGGAGGACCCGCCGCAGCGGCACGCGCGGCGTGGAAGGGCGATCGCGTTCGGGGGAGTGGTGGCTCAAGGGCGCCTCACGAATCGGTGGCTTCTGTCCGAAACAGAGTAACACTCACAATGTACAAAACTCAGTATGAGCCTCGTTCGGTATACTCGGCGGTATGGATCAAGAGGAGTCGTCGGCGCAGCTCGCGGACCTGTTCCAGCGGCTGACCAAGCGCCTGCGGCGGGCCCAGCTGGCCCGGCTCGCCCCGCTGGGTCTCACGCCCGCCCAGGAGCGGGCGCTGCGGGTGATCACCCGCAGCGACGAGCCGCTGCGGATGACCGAGCTGGCCGACCGGCTCGGCGTCGTGCCCCGGTCGGTCACGACCGTGATCGACTCCCTGGAGGAGGCCGGCCTCGTCCGGCGCGCGGTCGATCCGGTGAACCGGCGCGCCATCCGGCTGCACCTCACCGACGCGGGTCTGGCCGTACGGGAGGAGATGCGCCAGGCCCGTCGGCAGGCGAGCGAGGACCTGTTCGCGCCGCTGGCGCCCGGCCAGCGGCGCAGCCTCATCGACCTGCTGTCCGTGCTGGACGACGCGCAGGGGGACCGGCGGGCGGAAGCGCGGAGGCAGCCCACCCCGTCGGACGGGTGGGCTGCCTCCGGAACGTGATCTACCGGCGAGGGGGCTAGTCGGAGATGCTCCAGATGTCCCCGTCCTTGTCCTTGGCGGGTTCGAGGACGCGCATCGCGTCCCGGCGGCCCAGCTCGATCGCCTCGTCGATGAACTCCGGCTCGAACATCAGGTAGCTCATCAGCTCACCACGGCTCGCCGTCGGCCCGATGAGCATGCTGAGCAGGCGGAGCTCGGGGTGCTGGAGGGCGCGCAGCCCGGCCATGCCCGTCGACAGGACCGTGTTGGCGAGCTGCCCCAGCTCGTCGACGTCCCCCGGGGCCGGTCCGGCGAAGAGGCAGTCGACGACGCGGTACTTACGGCCGGAGGAGCCTCGGCTCATGACGCCCGTCCCACCGGCCCGTACGAGCTGGTTGACGTCGCGGAGGGTGTTCAGGTCCTCCATCATGGAGTCGGACAGCGCACCGTTGAGGAGCTGCGCGAAGGTGTCCTGGACGGTCGGCGGCATTCCCGCGTGGTCGCCGAGCGGTTTCTCCAGCCGCCTGCCGGGGTCGGTGGCGATGACGACGACGCGTTCGACGCCGAGTTCGAGCGCCGGCTCGATCGGCGCGTTCAGCCGGACGCCGCCGTCGATGTACCAGCCGTCGGTCTCCTCGGTCTTGATGCGCACCGGCGGGAACAGCACCGGGATCGCGGCCGAGGCCATGATGTGCTCGGGCGTCAGGTGGGCGTCGACGTAGTCGACCGCGCGGATCAGGTCGGGCTCCGGGGTGCGGATGTTCGGGCTCTCGATGAAGATCTCGGTCCGCCCCGTGTGGCTCGCCGTGGCGGCGACGGCCACCGCCTGGACGGCGCCGGTGCGCAGGTTCTTGTGCAGGTCCCGCCAGCTCAGCATGCCGGCCAGGGCAGTGCCCAGCGGCCGCGTGTCGAGCAGGCCGCCGGTCATCGGGACGGGCATGTTGCCCAGCCGGAGCAGGTAGCGCATCGCCGCGAACGGCAGCGTCGGCAGGACGGGCTTGAAGACCATGTGCCGGCGCACCGATCGCCACATCGTCAGCGCGCGTTCCGCCGCCTCGGCGGCGTCGAGGTGCGCGAGGGAGGCGAAGAGTGCGGCGTTGATGGCACCGGCGCTGGTGCCCACGAAGACGGACGGCCGGTAGCCCCGGTTGTCGAGTTCCGGCAACAGGATCGACATCACCCCGGCCTCGTACGCGCCGCGTGCCCCGGCCCCCGCCAGCACGATGCCGACGGTGCCCTCCGCCGGTGGTTCCTCGCGCCTGCCGCGCTGGGCTCGTTCTCGCTGCTCCTCGCGCTCCTGCTGTCGCGCACGCTGAGCCGTCTCTGTCATCGGTGCCCTCCTCGAGTTCCGTGCCGTTTTCGGGACATGCGAGGGGGTCAACCACGCAATGCCCGGTCTCACGGCGGGGAACCCCAAGAGAACGCACAGGTAGTTCGCGGATTAGACGCACGACCACGCACGACCACGCACGACCGCGCCGGCCGGCCCGGCCGCCGGGGAAGGAGGTCAGGGCTCCTGCATCGCCGGTCTCCGCTGCGGGTTCGTCGTCCAGGACAGCAGCGCCGACACGACCGCGCAGGCCATCATCACCCAGTACACGGCCGGGTAGCCGGACGCGTTCGCGATGAGTCCCGCGAACGGTCCGCCCACCGCCAGCCCGACGTCCCAGAACGAGGTGAATCCGCCCAGGGCGGCCCCCTGCTGGGACGGCTCCGTACGGTTGATGACGAGCAGGGCGAGCGCCGGGAACAGCAGGGACAGGCCCGCTCCCATCACGAGCCCACCGATGATCACCGTGACCAGGTTCGTGGCGACGGCGACGATCAGCAGCCCGACGGCCTCGACGACCGCCGACCAGAACGCCACCTGCCGCGCGCCGAGCCGGTCCGGCAGGTTGCCGATGACCAGCCGGACGCCGACGTACGTCACGCCATAGGCGTTCAGCCCGGCGATCCCGTCGGAGACGCCGCGCGCCGCCATGTGCAGCGCCACGAACGACGACAGCGCCGCGTAGCCGAGGGCGGCGAGCGACAGCGCGATGCCCGGCATCACCGTGCCGGCCGGCAGGATGGCCGCACGGGTCCTCGCCGCGGTCTCGGCCTGCTCCGGGCGTTGCCGGAACGACACGACGAGGAGGCCGAGCGCGCCGACGGCGACGCACAGGCCCCAGACGGCGGAGAAGCCGCTCTCCCGCATCGCCACCGTGCCGAACAGCGCGCCGAGCGTGATGCCCAGCCACATCGAGATGCCGTACAGCCCGACGACGCGGCCCCGTCGCTCGGTCGGGCACAGCCGCACCAGCCAGGCCGCGCCCGAGGTGTAGACGGTGCCCTCGCCCATGCCGTGCAGGATCCGGACGGCGACCAGGACCGGCACGTCGCGGGCGGCGTAATAACCTGCGCCGGCGAGGACGCAGATCGCCGTGCCCGCCAGCATGACGAGCTTGTAGCCGTGACGGTCGCCGAGCCGCCCCGCGATCGGCCGCGTGACGACCGCGGCGACGGCGATCGCCGCGGTCACGACGCCCACCTCGACCTTGTCGCCGTGCAGCTCCCGCAGCACGTAGAAGGGCAGGGTGGCGAGCGACGCCCCGACGCCGAGCAGGCAGAAGAAGATCCCGCCGAACATCGCGGCGTACGGGCGGTAGAACGAGAGCCTCATGCGGCGGCGTCCTCGGGGACGACGAGGTAGAACAGCGCGGGGAGGAGCACGGCGAGCCCTTCGTAGACCTCGGCGCAGACGGCGACGCCCGGCCGCGCGAAGGTCCCCGGCGGGGGCTCCGCCACGCGGATCACGGAGCGGCGCGCGTCCAGGAGCCGGGCCGCGACCGAGATGTCGCCGACCAGGGCCGTGCCCGGGGGCACCCACCGGTTCCGGCTGATCTTCATGCCGTTGCTCGCGGCCAGCTCCGCCAGCAGCCCGTTCCGGCCGAGCAGGCGGTGGTAGAAGTCGTTCGGGTTGACGATCATCGCGTGCGGGGTGGCGCCCGTCTGCTCGATCTCGTCGCAGGCCGTCAGGATGCCGGTGACGTAGTCGCGGTAGGCGATCCGGGCGATGTCCGGGCGGTTGACCAGGCCGTACGGCCCGTTCGTCAGCGCCTGGTTCTCCGCGGTCGCGAGGCGTACGAGCAGCCGGTAGTCGAGGAACTCGGCGAGCGCGTCCGGGTCGCCGGCGAGCCCCTCGGGGATCTGCACCCATGCCCGGATCGGGTGGACGCCCGCCTCGGCCGTGCCGAACCGGAACGCGGCCTCACGGCGGACACCGGCGTCGAGCACCGCGCCGGCGTCTCCGGCGTCCGGCCGGGTCTCGGTCCAGAACCGCACGACGTCCTCGTCGACCGGGCGGACCTTGAGCAGGTTCCGTACGGTCAGCCGCGGCCGGTCCTTCGTGGGCTCGTGCGCCTCGGTGATCGTGTAGTCGAACCTCACCTCGGCGTGTTCGGGGTCGGCCGCGAAGGCCCGCGCGAACAACTGTCCGGGGGACCGCCGCAGCGGACCGGTGGTGGTCTCCGCCGGCACTGTCTCTGTCGTCATGCCTGCTCCTGCTCAGAACGCGTGCTGGACGAGTCGCTCGTAGAACGGCAGGTGGTGGTCGTAGAAGGACTTGAGGGTGGTGTCGTTGTCGACCGTGACGGGATAGGCGTTCCGGTGGTTCGTGAAGCCGGTGCTGTGGCTCGCGTCGACGTGCCACTCGCGGGTCCGCCGCCACTCGGGCCGCTCGCCGGCCTCCCAGGCGAGCGACTCGGGGAGGAACGGCAGCCCGGTGTACGCGCAGAAGGCCCGCACGACCGTCTCCGGGTCGTCCACGAGGCGCTCCGCGCGGATGACGAGCGGCACGCGGCCGGCGGCGGACCGTACGACCTCGAACAGCGCGTACAGGCGCTCGTAGCCGATCTCCGCGCAGGTCACCGCCGGCTTCACCGCGTAGTGCGAGCTGATCGTCTGCTTCGGGTCGCGGACGATGAAGGTGTGCGTCAGCGCGGCGAGGCGTTCGCGGGGGAAGGCGTACTCGTAGTCGACGACCTCCTTGACGAACACGGGCCGGGTCCGGCCGAGCTCGGTGAGCCGGGCGAGGAGCTCCTCCTGTGACCGTGCGGTCGCCCGGCCGCCGTCCGGGGCCGGCACCGCGACCTCGCCCTCCTCGGTCAGCGCGAGGAACGGCTCGTGCAGGACCGCGACGTCGCCGCGTTCGAGCATCATGCGCAGGAACGCCGTCGAGGCCGAGCGCGAGTGCGCCCACATCACGATCACACCGGCGCTCACATCGACCACCACGTCGGGACCCGGTCCCAGCGGTGCTTCCGCAGCTCGCGCAGCAGCGCGTCGTCGAGCGGCCGGCCGTCGCCCACCGCGAGGTTGGCGCGGACGTGGGCCGGCTTGCGCATGCCGGGGATCACCGTGCTCACCGCCGGGTGGTGCAGGATGAACCGCAGCGCCAGCTCGGGCAGCGACATGCCGTCGGGGAGGATCTCCTTCAGGCGTTCGGCGCGTTCGACGCTCGGCTTGAGGTTCTCGTCGCAGAAGTAGGTCGCGCGCCAGTCCTCCTCCGGCCACGTGCTGTCGGCGGTCAGCGTGCCGGTGAGCGTTCCCTCGTCGAACGGCACGCGGGCGATGATCCCGATGCCGTCCCGCCGCGCGCGCTCGAACAGCTCGTCCTCGGGGGCCTGGTCGAAGATGTTGTAGATCACCTGGATCACGTCGATGAGGCCGGTGTCGAGCGCGGCGAGGCAGTTGGCCGGCTCCCATCGGTTCACGCTGATCCCGACCGCGCCGATGACGCCCTCCCGCTTGAGGTCGGCGACGACCTCCTGCCAGCGCTCGTCGCCGGCCCAGCGGTCCTCCCACGTGTGGAACTGCAGGAGGTCGATGCGGGAGACGCCGAGGTTCTCCAGGCTGCGGTAGGTGTACTCCCGCATGTGGCCGGCCGGATAGGCGTCGTCGAGGGTGTCGCCGGGGCCGGGCGGCCACTCGCGGTTCTTCGGCGGGATCTTCGTCGCGACGTACAGCCGCCGGTCGGGGTGGCGCTTCAGCAGCGCGCCGAGCATCCGCTCGCTGATGCCGCGCCCGTACACCCAGGCCGTGTCGAAGAACGTGCAGCCCAGTTCGACGGCCTCGTCCAGGCAGCGCGGCGCGAGGTCGTAGTCCCAGCCGGTGAAGTTGCCGGGGCCTCCGCCGATGCCCCACATCCCGTATCCGACCTCGCTGACCTTCCAGCCGAGCCTTCCCATCGTGCGATAGCGCATCGCTCGCCTTCCCGTCTCGTCGTCAGCTGGTGGAAACCTCGTGTCGCGGCCCCAGGGCGCCCCGGGGCTCCGGCGTCTCGCCCCGGATGAGGCGGGCCCGGTACGCGGCGATCGCGCCGTCGAGCGGTCCGTCGGTGAGCTCACGGCGCTCCTCGAGCCGGCGGCACTCGTCCTTGCGGAACAGCCGGGGACTGTCGGTGAGCATGGCCGCGAAGGCGTCCTTCAGCGTCCGCTCGTCCGCGTCGGGCCGTCCGGGCAGGAGCGAGGCGAGGGCCGTCAGCTCCCGGTCGCCGGTGGCGAGCGCGGCCTCCCGCACGCGGGCGAGGAAGTCGCCGCAGGGGACCACCGGAAGCGGCTCCATCACCGCGCCGAAGTCGACGCTTTCGGCGTGGAAGACGTTGAACGTACGGCCCCAGGCGTCGCGGTCGCACACCGCGGCCACCACCCGCGCCGCCACGTGGTCCACCGGCGTGTAGTCCGACCGGATCACGGCGTCGGGCCGCACGCCGAGGCGGGGGAACGCGGCGAGCAGCAGGTGCGTGAGCGCCGAGGTGTTCGGGTACGCGTTGTCCTCGCTCGGCATCACCTCGCCCAGCCGCAGCACGGTGACCAGCGCGCCGCGCTCCCGCGCCGCGGCCAGACGCCGTTCGGCGACCAGCTTGGAGCGGGCGTACCCCCCCTCGGGCATCCGGGCGAGGGACGGGTCGAAGTCCTCGGGGAGCGGAGCGTCGTGGCCGAGCGCCTCGGTCTGCAGCGTCGCCAGCGTCGAGACGTGGTGCAGCGGCACCGGCCGGTGCGCCATCGCCAGCCGCAGCAGCTCGACCGTGCCGCGCACGTTCGCGTTGCGGTGCGCGCGGTAGTCGAACAGGAAGTTGACCATCGCGCCGTTGTGCAGCACCAGGTCGCAGGTGCGCGCCAGGTGCTCCCACGTCTGCGGGGTCAGGCCGAGGCCGGGCCGGGCCAGGTCGCCCGCGTAGCCCTCGATCCGGTCCGCGAACCGTGACTCCCACAGGCCGCGCTCGGCCAGCGCGCCGACCACCCGGGCCGTCGCGCCGAAGTCGCCGCCGGCGCGGGTCAGGCAGCGTACCCGCAGGTCCGTGCGGGCCAGCAGCTCGTGGACGAGACGGCTGCCGACGAACCCGGTCGCCCCGGTCACCAGCACGGTCCGCAGCTCCGCGGCGCGGTCGGCGGCCCGGATCGGCTCGCCCTCCGGCACGGCCGCGTCGCGCACCATGAGGACCGGTTCCGCCTCGATCACCGCCCCGCCGCGCCGCCGGTCCTCGATCAGCCCGGTCAGCCCCTCGGCCGTCGGGTGCTCGTACAGGTCCTGGACCTCCACCGGGATCCCGCACTCGGCGGTGAGCGTGCGCACCAGCGACAGCGCTTGGAGGGAGTCCCCGCCCGCCTCCATGAAGTGCGCGTCCGCGGTCAGGTCCGGCCGGCCCAGCACCGAGCGGAGTGCCCGCAACACCTGCTCGGCCGGTGTCGCCGCGGGCGGGCCTCCGGCCAGCCGCGCCGCGTCCTCGGCGAGCCGGGCGTCGAGGACGGCCTGGAGCCGTCTGCGGTCGGCCTTGCCGTTGTCGTTCAGGGGGATGTCCGGCAGCAGGAAGTAGTACCGGGGCACGCTGATCCGGGGCAGCGTGCGGCGCAGCCCGTCCCGCAGCGCGTCGACCGTCAGGCCCGTGCCGGAGGCGAACAGGGCCAGCGACCTCGTGCCCGCCTGCTCGGCGACCAGGACCTCCGCCTGCCGCACCCCGGTACACCTCTCGGCCGCCACCGCGATCTCGCCGAGCTCGATCCGGACCCCGCCGATCTTGACCTGGAAGTCCTTGCGCCCGGAGAAGTACAGCAGCCCCTGGTCGTCGAGGTGGCCGAGGTCGCCGGTGCGGTAGAGCCGGTCGCCGGGGATCTCCGGGAACGGGTTCGGGACGAACGCCCTCGCGGTGGCCTCCGGCGCGCCCAGGTAGCCGGCGCCCAGGCAGGCGCCGCCGATGACGATCTCGCCGACCGTGCCGGGCGGCACCGGGCGGAGGGCATCGTCCACGACGACGGCGTAGCAGTTGTCGATCGGCCGGCCCAGCGGCACCAGATCGCCGTCGCCGGGGGAGACGGTGTGGAACACCATCCCGATGCTCGCCTCGGTCGGCCCGTAGCCGTTGGTCACCGTCAGGCCCGGCAGCTGCGCCATCATCCGGTGGACGGCGCCGGGGTTGAGCGGCTCGCTCCCCACGATCAGCCAGCGCAGCGACGAGAGGCCGCGCAGCAACTCCTCGTCCCGGTCCACCTCCGCCGCCAGCGCGTTGAAGATGCTGGAGACGAAGTCGGTGGCGGTCACGCGGTACTCCGCGATCGTGTCGATCGTCCGCCGCAGGTCGAGGAACTCGCCCTGAACCTGCAGCACCGTGTGCCCGCCCGTGATCAGCGGCAGGAACAGCTGCCACAGCGAGGAGTCAAAGGTGTGCTTGCTGTTCTGCAGCACCACGTCCGCGCCGGTCACGCCGAAGTACCGCGCCATCGCGCGCAGCCGGTTGGTCAGCCCTTCGTGCCGGTTCATGGCGCACTTGGGCGTGCCCGTCGTCCCCGAGGTGAAGAAGCCGTAGACCAGGTCGCCCGGGCCCGGCGCCTCGGTGTCGAGCCGCTCCGCCGGCGCGATCCGGTCGACGTCGACGACGACCGCCCGGTCCCGGTGCTCCGCCGGGACCGCGTCCACCGCCGCGCACGGCACCGGCGTCCGGGGCAGCACGCCGAACGTGTCGCGGATCCGCTCGCGCGGCCACGCCGGGTCCAGCGGCACGAACGCCGCTCCGAGCCTCATCAGGGCCAGGTACGTGACCGGCAGTTCGAGGCTGTTCACGAGCAGGACCGGGACGACGTCGCCCTTGCGCACTCCGCGTCCGGCCAGCGTGGCCGTGAGGCCGTTCACCAGCTCGTCGAGCCGGCGGTAGGTGAGCGTGCGCCCGCCGCACGAGACGGCCGGGCGTCCGGGATGCCGGTCGGCCTGCTCTTCGATCAACGCCGACACCGGGCGGAACCCGCCGTGGTCGACCGCTCGTCCGGTGAAGCGCCGCTGGGACTGGTCGTGATGGTCGTTGATATCGTCGGCCGACGGTCCGGGCATCCACACCTCCCCGTGAGGGGTCACAAAAGGTAGGCGGGTCCTTTTCCGGGGCCCGCCGGAGGAATTGGTGCGAAGCTGGCGGTAAATTAAGCTGCCCGTCGCGAATTCCGCAAGGCCCACTTTCGGGCGGCTTCTCCGGCCGCTCGCCGGGGAGCGGATGGTGACCATCCCATCGCCGTACGGAGTTCTCCCAGGAGGCGTCTCGCCGGCGGCGCGGCGTCCGGTCTCATCGCCGACTGGCGGAGTTGACTGAAAGCCGGACGACGCCGACGCGATGCCGTCACCTCTGGATTCGCCACCTCCCAACGGTCGGCGCGGAGTCGCGGGAGAGGCGATCGGAGTAAATCGGCGGCGCGGACACGGATGTGCGCGCCGGGTGGTCGACTGCGGCCCGGCCGCGACCGGGCCGCACATATCGACGCCCCGCAGGGATCGCGACCTGCCCTTCCCGGGTTCCGGACCGGCGGGCGGCCCGCATGGCCCGGTTTCGGTCAGATGATCTTGCGGCTGTTCGACGGTGGAATCGATCCGCCGTTTATTCAGAATGGATATCGTAATGGCCGGTGCGCGATTATCGGTCGCTTATTCCACGGTCGTACGGCGGCTCGCGAATGTTTCTGACTCCGTAATATGACTCGCCGCCGCGAATCGGCCGGGGGACAGCGCGGACGGATCGACGCCGTCGGCGGGCGGCGGTGTCCGGGTCGCGGCGGCGGCGGCGATCCGGCCGGCGGCGGGCGACGTCTGCACCCCGTACCCGCTGAGGCCGGCGAGCCAGACGAAACCCGGCGCGTCCGGCGCCTCGCCGACCACCGGAGTGTCGTCCGGCGTCGCGGTCCGCAGCCCGGCCCACGCGCGCCGGACGCCGCGGATCCGCAGCGTCGTGGCCTCCTCCACGCGCTCGACCGCGCGCGCGACGTCGAGGTCGTCCGGGCGTGCGTCGCACGGAGGCACGGGTGTCGCGTCGGACGGGGAGACGAGCAGCCGCCCCGACTCCGGCTTGAAGTAGAAGCCGTCGGCCACGTCGGTCACCATCGGCCACCGGGCGGCGTCGGCCCCGGCGGGCGGGTCCGCCATGAACGCCGTACGGCGCAGCGGGGTGAGGCCCAGCGGACGGACGCCGGCGAGCGCGGCGACCTCGTCCGCCCACGCCCCGGCCGCGTCCACCACGACGGGAGCGGTGAACTCGCCGGCGTCGGTCGCCGCCCGCCAGAGCCCGCCGGTACGCGACAGGTCCCGTACCCGCGCTCCCGTGACGACCGCGCCGCCGCGCGCGCGGACGCCGCGCAGGAAGCCCTGGTGGAGCAGGTCGACGTCGATGTCCATCGCGCCCGGCTTGACCATCGCGCGGACGTACCGCCCGGCCCGTACGACCGGGCAGTGCCGCGTGACCTCGGCGACGTCGATCTCCCGGACGGGGACGGGAGCGGACAGCCCGTCGGCGAGCATGGCGGCGAACTCCTCCTCGCCGCCCGCCGGGCACAGCGTCAGCACGCCGCGCGGAGCCAGCAGCGGCCCGTCGGCGAAGCCGGGCGGCGGCGTCGTGAGGAACGCCCGGCTCGCGGCGGTGAGCGCCCGTACGGTGGGGTTGCCGTAGTACTCGGAGAACAGCGCGGCGGACCGGCCGGTCGAGTGGTACCCCGGGGCGGCCTCCATCTCCAGGAGCGTGACGTGGCCGTACTCGGACAGGAAGTAGCCGGCGGCGGCGCCGGCGACGCCGGCGCCCACAACGAGGAAATCGCCCATCTTCGCAAAGGACCACACCGTGCCGGACGGTGCAATGCCCGCCCGGCCCCGCGCGGGCCACGGAATAAAACCGGTCATTGACCGCTATAACGGGCGGCCTCTACGGTGCGGGGCAGACGAGACAGTTCGGGACGGGCAGGTACCCATGAGCGGTGTCCAGGGCGACGCCTCGGCGGACGGCGAGAGCGGGCGGACCCTCCGGATCGAGACGCACGGCATCGACGTGATCGGAGACGCCGACCGCAAGGGGCGGCCCCGGCAGCTGTTCTTCCCCTGGTTCGGCGCGAACGTGTCGATCCTCGGCCTGAGCTACGGGTCGTTCGCCCTCGGCTTCGGCATCTCGTTCTGGCAGGCCCTGCTCGCCGGACTGGTCGGGATCGTCTTCTCGTTTCTCCTGTGCGGCCTCATCGCCGTCGCGGGCAAGCGCGGGTCGGTGCCGACGATGGTCCTGAGCCGCGCGGCCTTCGGCGTACGGGGCAACCGGCTGCCGTCGGCCGTCTCCTGGCTGCTCACCGTCGGCTGGGAGACGGTCCTGACCGCCCTGGCGACGATGGCGACCGCCACCGTCTTCGGCCGTCTTGGCTGGGGCGGCGGTACCACCACCAAGGTCGTCGCGCTGATCGTCGTCGCGGTGCTGATCGTCGGCGGCGGCGTCATCGGGTTCGACCTGATCATGCGCATGCAGGCGGTCATCACCGTCCTCACCGGCGTGCTGACGGTCGTGTACATCCTCCTGGTCGCGCACCGGATCGAGTGGCACACCGTCAGCGCCATCCACGCGGGCTCCACCCAGGAGGTCATCGGCGCCCTGGTCTTCATGATGACGGGCTTCGGCCTCGGCTGGGTGAACGCCGCCGCCGACTACTCCCGCTACCTGCCCCGGAACACCTCCGGCGGCGGTGTCGTCGGCTGGACCACCTTCGGCGCCTCCCTCGCGCCGGCCGTGCTGCTCGTCTTCGGCCTGCTCCTCGCCGGGTCCTCGGCCGATCTCGGCAAGGCGATCGCCGCCGACCCGATCGGCGCGCTGACGACGATCCTGCCGACCTGGTTCCTGATCCCGTTCGCCGCCGTCGCGGTGCTCGGCCTCGTCGGCGGCGCCGTCCTCGACATCTACTCGTCCGGTCTGGCGCTGCTGGCGGCCGGCCTGCGCGTGCCGCGCTACGCCGCCGCCCTCGTGGACGGCGTGCTCATGATGCTGGGCACCGTCTACGTCGTCTTCGTCTCCGGCGACTTCCTCGGCCAGTTCACCGGCTTCCTCACCACCCTCGGCGTCCCCGTCGCCGCCTGGTGCGGCATCATGCTCGCCGACATCGCGCGCCGCCGCCGCGACTACGACGAGGCCGACCTCTACCGGCCGGCGGGGCGGTACGGCGACGTTCCGCCGCTGCCCCCGGTCATCCTGCTCGCCGCCACCGCCGTCGGCTGGGGGCTGGTGACCAACACGGCCGCGAGCTGGCTGAAATGGCAGGGCTACCTACTGAAGCCCCTCGGCCTCGGCGGCCGTTCCGGCTCCTGGGCCTTCGCCAACCTCGGTGTCCTCGCCGCCCTCGTCATCGGCTTCGCCGCGACGTGGGCCCTGAACCGCGCGACCGTACGCAGGCAGGAGACCCGCCCGTCCACGCCGACGGGCGCCCCCGAGCCCGAGGCCACGCAGGCATGACCGGCCCGGCGGGCGGGCGACGGCAACCCGCCGCCCTTTGATCGCCATGCCGGCGTAGCCCCCGCTGCTCGTTCGCGCCGGGGACGAAGCCGGCTGCCCTCGTCACCAGGCCGGCCGCTGATCCCGGAGGTGGTTCGGGGTCTGCTCAGGCAGGTCGTGCCCGTGGTCGGTCCGCATGAGCCGCCCAGGGTCCGGGGGGAACTCCTCGTTCGCACGAGCCGGTCCATGGAACCGCTCTACGCGCCCCTGGGCGGTCGTGGTGCCTCCGGTGGTGTCCGACCTGCCCGTGATCGCCGACCGGAATCCCGATATTCGGTGGTCAACGCTGCGGGGCGTCGTGACACTGGGGCGTCGGCGAAGAGGGACGGTGAGCGATGACGGGTCAGCGGGCGACGGTCAGGTTGTGGCGGCCGGTCGGGCCGGCCGAGCTGGCGTTGCTGCGCGCGTCCGGGTGGCGGGCGTGGCCGCCTCGACTGCCCGACCAGCCGATCTTCTACCCGGTGCTGAACGAGGCGTACGCGATCAAGATCGCCCGGGACTGGAACGTCCCCGCCTCGGGCGCCGGGTTCGTGACGCGGTTCGAGGTCGACGCCGGCTTCGCGCGGCGCTACCCCGTCCGGCAGGCCGGTGGCCGGACCATCCGGGAGCTGTGGGTGCCGGCGGAGGAGCTCGAGGAGTTCAACGCCCACCTGGCCGGTCCCATCCAGGTCGTCCGCGAGTACCACGCCCCCGGCCACGGGCACCTGGCGGCCCGGGTGGCCGAGGCCGCCGCCGGTCGCGAGCCCGCGGACGAGGTCACGGCGATGCTGTCGGTCGCGGGCGCGAGGACGTGGATCGAGCTGGACCGGGCGTTCCGCACCCTCGCGATGAGGTACGGCGGCCGTACGGGGCGGGCTTCGCAGCCGAGGGACGCGCGCCTGTCGTCGCTCGTCGCCGCCTGCTCCGACGACGGGCACCAGAGAGAGGCCGCGGTCGCGAGCGCGGCGTGGAACGGGCTGCCGCTGCCCATCCTCGTGTTGCGCACCGCCGACTGGGTGCCGCAGGTCCGCGAGCGGGCGCGCCGGTCTCTGGAGGCGGCGTTGCGGACCGCGGACACCGCCGCGTTCCTGGCGGCGGCGAGCGTCGCGGTCGCGATGGGGTCGTGGGAGCGAGGTTCCCATGCCTTGAAGGCCGTGGCGGAGGCCCTGCGGTCGGCCCCGGAGGACGTGTCGGCGTCGGCTCGGGCCCACCGGGACCGCGGACTGCGGCGCTGGGCGTACCGGCTGTGGCTGGAGTCGGGCCGGGCCCGGTCCGAGGAGGTCATGCGCGCCGCACTGGGGGAGCGGGATGTGCTCTGCCGCGCCCTGTGCGCGGAGCGGCTCGTGGCCGACGCCGTACGGGAACGGCGTCTCGACGTACTGGAGCGGTTGCTGACGGAGGGCGCCGCGAACGTCCGAGTCGAGGCGCTCACGGCCCTGGTGCGGCTCGGCCGGCCCGAGGCCGGTGCGGCGTATCTGGCGGACCGGTCGGCGATGATGCGCGCCACCGCGCAGTGGGCCGCCCGCCGGGAGGGGCGTGACCCCGCGGCGCTGTATCGCGCGGCCCTGGCCGCGGATCCGTCGGCGGGCCGGGCCCGGACGCTGGTCGCCGGGCTCGGTGAGTGCGGCACCGTCCACGACGTCGAACCGCTGGCGCTCTTCCTCGCGCATCCGAGTCCGCGGGTGCGCGCGGAGGCGGTACGCGCCGTCCGCCGTTTGGGCGCACCCGTCACCCGGATCGCCCCGATGCTCGCGGACCCCGCCCCCGTGGTCGTCCGCGCGGTCGGCAGGGCGCTGTGCACCGAGCCCGACGCCGTGCCGGCCGCCCGGCTCTGGGAGTGGCTGGCCCCCGGCTCACCGCCGCACGTCCGGCTGGCGGCCTATCGGCGCCTGAGAGAGGAGAACGTCTGGACCCGCCTCCAGGCCGACCTGCGTCTGGTGGCCGACCGCGACGCCGAGCTGGGCTCCCGGGCTCGCACCGACCTGATCGCCTGGTCGCGGGCCGGTGCCGCGACCGCCTACCAGGGGCCGGCACCGGAGGCCAGGTCCGAGCTCGACGCCCTGATCGACGTGGCCGAGCCCGTCATCGGCGGCGAGGAGGCCCGCCGGCTGCGCTGGTTCCTGAACGGCCACTGATCTTTCCCGACGTGAACCGGATGGGGCCTTCGGCCGTAGGCATGGACGGGGACTACGGCTACAGTCGGGTCACGGTGTCCAAGGAGAGCCCATGACGCTCACGCTCGACCTCCATCCGATCTTCCAGAGCCAGCGCGACGTCGACCAGGCCGTCCGTTCGATGATGTTCAGGGCGGCGAAGTCGGACGTCGAGCGTGTGATCATCATCCCCGGCAAAGGCTCTCAGAAGCTGAAGAACCGCGTGCTCGCCCTTCTGCGGCAGCCTCACCTCAAGAAGCTGTACAAGACCGTCGAGCCCGATCCGGAGAACCTCGGGCGGGTGATCGTACGCTTCCGGTAGTCGCCTGCGGACAGCGGCTACGAGACGACTTCCAGCGGTAGGTCGTTGCCGCGCCAGGTGGCCGCCAACTCCTCGACCGGCACGTTGAGTGCCTCGCCGAGGCAGACGATGGTGCCGAATCCGGGGGACGGCAGTCGTCCGGTCTCGATCTTGCGCAGGGTCTCCGGCGAGATGCCGGCCGCGTGCGCGACCTCCGCCAGGTCGCGTCCCGCTCGCGCGTGGCGCAGCAGCGCGCCGAGACGCCTTCCGGCTTCGATCTGCTCCGGGGTGAGCGGTTGGCGGACCATGCCCCCAGGATAGAGCTGGTATTTATATACCTGCAAGCGTTAGAGTTGCCGGTATAACTATACCGGCAACTCTGTGACGTGAGGTATTTCGTGATCGACCTGAAAACGCCTGCGGAGATCGCACGCATGCATGTGACCGGGCGCTTCGTCGCCGAGGTGCTCTCCGAGGTCGGCCGGCTCGCTGACGTGGGCGTCAACCTGCTGGACCTGGAGCACCATGCGCGCGGCATGATCAAGCGGCGCGGGGCGGAGTCGTGCTACTGGGACTACGCGCCGTCTTTCGGGAGCGGACCGTTCCGCAACGTCATCTGCCTGTCCGTCAACGACGCCGTCCTGCACGGCCTGCCTCACGACTACACACTGCGCGACGGGGACGTCCTCAGCGCGGACCTCGCGGTCAGCATCGATGGCTGGGCGGCCGATTCGGCGTACACGATCGTGGTCGGCACCGCCGCCGAGGAGGATCTGCGGCTCATCCGCGCCACCGAGGAGGCGCTGGAGGCGGCGATCGCGGTGGCGCGTCCGGGCAACCGCCTGGGTGACATCTCGGCGGCCATCTGGGCGGTGGCCCGCGACCACGGTTATCCGGTCAACACCGAGTTCGGCGGCCACGGCATCGGCCGTACCATGCACGAGGAGCTGCACGTTCCCAACAAGGGCCGCGCAGGACGCGGCCTGAAGCTCCGGCCGGGGCTGACCCTCGCACTCGAACCGTGGTTCGCCCGTACGACCGACCGGATCATCTACGACGACGACGGCTGGACCATCCGGTCGGCCGACGGCTCACGCACCGCCCACTCCGAGCACACGATCGCCATCACCGAGGACGCCCCCCTGGTGCTCACCCGGCGTGAGGAGGAGATGAGGTCGCCGGGTCGGTGACGGCCGGACCGTCCGGCATGCCCGCGGGCTGCGTCAGGCGTCGGGTTCCTCGGGCCGTACGGTGTGGTCGGCGGCCGAGTCGGCGCGGTGGTCGGCCAGCTTGCGGGGGACCTGGGCCAGCCGCAGGGTCGTGACCAGGAGGATTCCGCCGACCATGTTGCCGGCCGCCGCCAGGGCGGCGGCGCCGGCCCAGTCGGCGTAGCCGTACGGGGCGTGCCCCGCCTGCAGGCCGGCGAAGATCAGCAGCGAGCTGACCACGGCGTGGTTGAGGCCGCCTCCGCCGAGCAGGAAGCCCGTCGTCACGGCGGGCGCGAGCTTCACCCCGGGCGACGTGGTGGAGTGCTGCATCCAGGTCATCAGCGTCATGACCGCCCCGGCGAGGACCGCGAGCGCCAGGGCGCGCCAGGTGATGCCGAGGTCGATGTAGCGCGCGCCCGCCTCGACCGCGGTGGGGTGCAGCCGCGGGAACCCGATGTCGACGATGTAGGTCAGGATCCATCCGGCGGCGAGGTTGGCCGCCAGCGTGACCGACCAGAGCCTGATCAGTTCGCGGTAGGTGGCCTGACGGGCGACGACCGTCATCACGGGGATCAGGAAGTCCTCGGTGAACAGCTCGCTGCCGGCCATCGTCAGGGCGACGAATCCCACGGCGAAGGCCAGCCCGGCGACCAGCTCCTTCCCGGGGGACCCGGTCATGGCGTCCTCGACCAGCAGAAGGGCGAGGACGCCGGTCACGATGTCGACGCCGCCGACCAGCCCGGTCGCCACCAGCGGCAGCCACGGTCGTGACAGCCGGCGACGTCCCTCGTCGACGACCCGGGTGAACGTCTCTTCGAGGGCGACCGGCCGGGACGACTCCTCCGGCCGGTCATCCTCGCCGGGACGGGACGGCTCTCCCATGCCCCACCTCCGCGCCGGACCGAGCGCTGCCGGGGTGCGATGACCTGCCTCTTCGCTCCATCCTCACGCATCGCGGGGCGCGGGAGCCGGGCGGAGGGGCCGATACGCCGACGTACGCGGGCCGGACGAGACCGGCCACGGCCCGGGCTCAGGCCTCGGTGAACGGCTTCAGCCGGCTCGCGGCGATCCGGCGGGCGCAGCGGGCCGCGTGGTCCGGGGCGGCGCCGAGGCCGACGGCCAGTTTCGTTCCCAGCGGCAGCAGGTGGCACTCGACCGGATC
The DNA here is from genome assembly GCF_024055675.1 of Actinoallomurus rhizosphaericola. Lineage (NCBI taxonomy): Bacteria > Bacillati > Actinomycetota > Actinomycetes > Streptosporangiales > Thermomonosporaceae > Actinoallomurus > Actinoallomurus rhizosphaericola. Next base: position 88,544 of record NZ_JAMXMW010000008.1, read on the forward strand.
GTCGTCGCCGTCGAAGAAGCCCGCTATCTCCAGCAGGACGTAGCCGTGGATGGCGCTCCAGATCTGGGCCGCCGCCGCGTCCGGCTTCTCCTCGCAGGCGCCGCTCGCCTCCATGACGCGTGTCACGGCGGTGACGAGCCGGCCGAACGCGGTCTGCCCCTCGGGCAGGTCGTTCCCGACGCTCGACGCGACGAGATCCTTGCCGTTCTGCCGGCCGACGGGTGGGATCACGCCGAACATCAGCCGGTACAGCTGGGGGTTCTCCAGCGCGTGGTCGCGGTAGGCGAGCCCGAGCGCGAGCAGGTCCACGACCGGGTCGTCACTGCGCGGGGCCGCCTCCAGGCACCGGTCGAACCGGACGAAGCCCTCCCGTACGACCTCCGTGATCAGCCCGCCCATGCCCCCGAAGTGCGTGTAGACCGCCATCGTCGACATGCCGACCTCGGCGGCCAGACGGCGGGCCTGCAGGGCCTCGGGGCCGTCGGCGGCCAGGAGCCGGAGCGCGGCCGACAGCAGGCGGTCGCGCGGGTGCGCCTCGGCCGCAGGATCTTGCGTGCTCACCTTGTCATCATGCCATAACGGTGTTATGCCTAGAAATAACGGTGTTATGCCCTGCGATCGACGAGAGCGTGGATCATGAGCAACCCATTCCTCGAGGGCGGGTTCGCCCCCGTCAGGCAGGAGCACACGGTCACCGATCTGCCTGGGACCGGGAGGATCCCCGCGCAGTTGGACGGCAGGTACCTGCGCAACGGGCCGAATCCCGTGGCCGAGGTCGACCCGGAGACCTACAACTGGTTCACCGGCGACGGGATGGTGCACGGCGTCCGGATCCGCGACGGGCGGGCCGAGTGGTACCGCAACCGCTGGATCCGTACCCCCCGGGTCGCCGCCGCGCTCGGGGAGGCCTTCCGGCCGGGTGGGAGCAGCGCGCCGCTGCACGGGACGGGCGCCAACACGAACGTGATCGGTCACGCGGGCCGCACGCTCGCGCTGGTCGAGGCGGGCCTCGCCATCCAGGAGCTCACCGACGAACTCGACACGGTCGGGTTCTGCGACTTCGACGGGACGCTGCCCGGCGGCTACACCGCCCATCCCAAACGGGATCCCGAGACCGGAGAACTGCACGCGGTGTCGTACTTCTTCGGCCGCGGCAACGAGGTGCGGTACTCGGTGATCGACCGCGCCGGGCACGCGCGCCGTACCGTGGACGTCCGCGTCACCGGCAGCCCGATGATGCACGACTTCTCGCTCACCGAGTCCCACGTCGTGTTCTACGACCTGCCGGTGACCTTCGACGTGCGGCAGGCCGCCGAGGTCTCGGTGCCGCGGTTCCTGCGCGCCCCCGCCCGGCTGGTGATGTCCGCGCTGGTCGGACGCGTGCGGGTCCCCGACCCGATCGTCGCGGCGGCGGGAGGGCGGAGCGGCGCGGGCCACCGGATGCCCTACCGGTGGAACCCCGCGTACCCGGCCCGGGTCGGCGTCATGCCGCGCTCCGGGAACGCCGGCGACGTCCGGTGGTTCGAGGTGGAGCCGTGCTACGTCTTCCATCCGCTGAACGCCTACGACGACGGCGACACGATCGTCCTCGAGGTGGTCCGCCACGCCAGGGTCTTCGACCGGGACCTGCGGGGACCGACGGAGGGGGCCCCCGTCCTGGCCCGCTGGACCGTCGACCTGACCGCCGGGAAGGTCCGTGAGGAGCAGGTGGACGATCAGGCGCAGGAGTTCCCCCGGATCGACGAACGCCTCATCGGCCGGCGGCACCGCTACGGCTACGCGCTGGCGCTGAGCCAGGGGATCACGGCGTCCGACACGATTCTCAAGCACGACGTGACGCGCGGCACGACCGTACGGCGTTCCTTCGGGGCGGGCCGGCAGGCCGGTGAGTTCGTCTTCGAACCGTCCTCGCCCGGCGCGGCCGAGGACGACGGCGTGCTGATGGGGTTCGTCGGCGACCTGGCCGCCGGCCGTACCGACCTGATGCTGCTCGACGCGGGCAGCCTGGAGACCGTCGCCGCCGTCCACCTCCCGGTGCGCGTGCCCGCCGGCTTCCACGGGAACTGGGTGCCGGCCCCGTAGCCCGGGCGCTCACCCCCGGCGACGGACCGGCTGGAACCGGTATCTCCCCGGCGGCGTCTGGGAGATGATCCGGTGCGAAGCACCACGAGTTCGGTCCAGGGGAGAGTCGGGGAATGTTCGGGATCGTGCGCCCGTGCCGTCATGTCATGTGCGCGCCGCTGTTCAAGGACTGGATGGCGCACCTGTGCGGGCTCTGCCTGGCGCTGCGCGACGAGCACGGACAGGCGGCCCGGCTGGTCACCAACTACGACGGGCTGCTGATCTCCGTGCTGGTGGAGGCGTAGAACCCGGAGCGCTCCCCGCACCGTACGGCCGGGCCGTGCGCGCTGCGCGGCATGCGCACCGCCGACGTCGTCGCGTCGCACGCGGAGGGGGCCAGGCTGGCCGCCGCGACGTCGTTGCTGCTCGCCGCCGGTAAGACCCGCGATCACGTCGCCGACCGCGACGGCGCCCACGCCCGGCGGCTCGTCGCCGCGACGGCGGGGTGGATGGCCGGCCGCTGGGACGCCGCGGGCGCCCGGACCGGCGCCGCCGTGGGACTGGACCCGGGCGTCCTGCGGGACACGGTGGCCCGCCAGACGGCCCTGGAGACGACCGCCGGGCTCGGCCTGCTGGAGCTGACCGAGCCGACGGAGACCGCGGTCGCGGTCGCCTTCGCGCACACCGCCGTGGTCGCGGGCACGCCGCGGAACGCGGAGACGCTCGCCGAGGCGGGGCGCTTCTTCGGCCGCCTCGCGCACCTCCTCGACGCCGTCGAGGACTACGAGGCCGACCGGGCCTCGGGCGCGTTCAACCCGCTCCGGGCGACCGGCACGTCCCTGGCCGAGGCGCGCCGTCACTGCGACGACGCCGTTCGGGGCCTGCACCTGGCCCTGGGGGATCTGGAGCTGGAGCGCCCCCGGCTGGTCAGGGCACTGCTGGGCCGGGAGGTCCGCCGTTCGGTCGACCGGGCGTTCGCCGCGTACGGCCCGGCCGCGTACGGGCCCAGTGGTCCCCAGGACTCGCACGGCCCGCGGCATCCGTACGGCCCGGGTCCGCAGTTCCCGCCCCCCTCATGGCCGGGACACGGACCGCACGGCCCCGGGCGACCGCCCACCCGCCCCGGCTTCGGCCTGGCGTGTCTCGCCGGTTCGCTGGTCGGCTGCACCTGCGGCCTGTACCGGCCTCCGTGGAGCGACTACCGCAACGCCGGTTGCGGCGACCGGTGCTGGTGCAGCCGGGCCTGCGACGGTTGCGACTGCTGTGACTGCTGCAGCTGTTGCGAGTGCTGTGACTGCGACTGCTGCGACTGTGACTGTGACTGCTGCGACTGTGACTGCGGTTGACGCGCGACGCGGGAAGCGCGGAGGTGTGAGTGTGACATGGGCGACATCCCGGGCCTCCGCCGCGTAGAGTCCGGCTCGTGCGACTCCCCAGGTTCATGACGGTGCGCAACGTCGATCCGCACCACCTGCACCGGTACCTGCTGCCCCACGAGGAGGACGCGGTCGTCATCCGGCGTCATCCCGCCCTGCTGCTGCGGTACATCGCCGAGTTCATCGCCGGACTGATCGTGGCGGGCGTGCTGAGCGGCCTCGTCTCGCAGGGCGCCGTGCTGGCGGTGATCTGGGCCCTGTGGTTCGCGGTCCTCGGCCGCCTGGTCTTCAAGGTGTACGAGTGGTCGGACGAGTTCTTCGCGGTGACCGGGGTCCGGGTCATGCTCGTGCACGGGCTGTTCACCCGCAAGGTCGACATGATGCCGCTATCGAAGATCACCGACCTCACGGTCGACCGGTCGATCATCGGCCGGATGCTGGGGTACGGCACCGTCGTCCTGGAGTCCGCCGGCCAGGACCAGGCCCTGTCCAAGGTCGAGTACGTCCCGGAACCCGAGGGCGTGTACCTGCAGATCTCCGCCGTGGCCTTCGGATCCGGGGACGACTGAGCGGTCCCGCGGCGGGACGTACGCCGGCCGGCCGAGGTCAGCCGGGGGACATGCGCGGGCGCCGGTGCAGGGCCGGTCCGGGCCCGTGGAGCCGGATCGCGGCCAGGGCGCGCTCGGCGGCGTCGCCGACCGGGCCGGACGTGTCGATGGTGGCGGCCTCCGGCCACGGGGCGGCCGACTCGGCCATGTGCGCGGCGATCTCGGGGTCGGCGTCGGACACGCCGCGTGGCCGGGTGAGCAGGCGCTCGCCGGCCAGCGGACTGTCGCAGCGCACCTGGAACAGGTCCGCGTGCGCCCGGGCGGCGACGCGGGCGGCGTCGGCCCGGTGCTCCGCGGACGTCCATGAGGCGTCGATGATGACGGATTCGCCGTAGGAGAGCAGACGCGCGGCGCGGTTGAGGAGTTCGGCGTAGGTACGGCGGGTCCAGGAGGCGTCGTACAGGCCCGTGCCGTACGGGGCCCGGGCGGGCGTGTCGGGGGACAGTTCGGCGAGTTCCTTGCGGACGCGGTCGCTGTTCAGGACGGTGCGGCCGAGGCGGTCGCCGAGGGCCTCGCTGAGGGCGCTCTTGCCGGTGCCCGGCAGGCCGCCGACCAGGATCAGGCCGACCGCGCCGGCGTTCAGGTGCCGCAACGCGATCTCGGCGTGCCGGCCGGCGTCCTCGGCCGCGCGGGCGTCACCCTGACTCCAGCGCACGCACGCGACCTTGGCGCGGACGAACGCGCGGTAGGCCACGTAGTGGTGCCGCAGCGACGGCGGGGCCGGATCGTCGGCGTACTCGGCGTACCAGGACAGGAAGCGTCCGGCGAGGTGCGGCGCGCCGAGACGTTCCAGGTCCATGGCGAGGAACGCGGCGTCGTCGAGCCCGTCGAGCCACCGCAGGCGGTCGTCGAAGTCGAGGCAGTCCAGCACACGGGGACCGTCGTCGAGACAGAAGATGTCGTCGGCCATCAGGTCGCCGTGCCCGTCGACCACGCGTCCCTCGCGGATCCGGGCGGTGAACAGCGGCTCGCGACCCTCCAGGAAGCGCAGCGTCAGGCGTTCCACCTCTGCCGCGTCGGCGGCGTCGATGGCGCGTCCGTGGAACGGGCGCACCTGCTCGAAGCTCGCGGTCCACCGTGCGCGCAGGGCGTCCCGGCTCCCCTCGGCGGAGATCTCGGCGGTGTGCGGTGAGGCGGCGTGGGCACGGGCGAGCAGGCGCGCGACCGTCCGTAGCGCGTCGTCGAGCGGGGCGTTCGCCCGGACCAGGTCGGAGAGACGGCGTTCGGCGGGCATCCTGCGCATGACGACGAGGTGGTCGCGAGGCGTCCCCGGCGGCATGCTCACGTCGGCGACGCCCAGATACACGTCGGGGGCGAACCGGCGGTTGAGGTCGACCTCGCGATGGCACGCGCGTTCGCGCAGTTCGCGGGTCGAGAAGTCGAGGAAGCCGAGGTCCACCGGCTTCTTCAGCTTGTAGGCGCGGTCTCCGAAGAAGAAGACGACCCCCGAATGCGTCTCGGCGACGTCCGTGGCCCAGGTCCTCATGTTCGCAGCGTGTCGTGCGGGAGGCCGCCCCGCCAGGGGCGTCGGTCCCCGGGGGAGATGGCCTTAAGCCCTGGCCCGGACCGAGCGAACGTGCGTCCGAAAATCGACTGCGGACGACGTGCGCCGTCGGTGGTCTAGGCCGGTTACTGGGGCGATCCGGGCGGCCCGCGCGGCCACCCGACTCCGTGCCGAGGGAGGGCGGAGAGCCGGCCGCGGACTTAATTGTTAAGAACATTGACAGATAAGTTGGCCGGTCCGACCATGGAGCGCACGCGGATCCGTGCAGTACCCCCGTCACCCGACGCGTCTCCCCGCCCGCCCGCTCCGCCCGCACGAGGGCGGAGCGGGCGGATCCTCCCGCCATCTGGAGCCCTCATGCGACCATGCACGTCCCCGCGCGCGGTCCTCACCGGCCTCGCCATGCTCCTCGCCGCGTTCGCCCTCGTCGCCGCCGGACCGGCCAAGGCCCGCGCCGCCACCCTCCCCACGCACGTGTTCGCGCCCTATTTCGAGGCCTGGACCGGTGACGACCCGGCGACCCTGGCCCAGCAGTCCGGGAACAAGTACCTCACCATGGCCTTCCTCCAGGCCGCCACGAAGGGCTCGTGCACGGCGTACTGGAACGGCGACACCAGCATGCCGATCTCCTCCTCGACGTTCGGGTCCGCGATCTCCTCGATCCGGTCCGGCGGCGGCGACGTCATCCCCTCGTTCGGCGGCTACACCGCCGACGACACCGGGACCGAGATCGCCGACAGCTGCACGGACGTCGACCAGATCGCGGCCGTGTACGAGAAGGTGATCACCACCTACGGCATCACCCGGATCGACCTGGACACCGAGGACAACTCGCTGACCAACAGCGCCGGGATCGACCGGCGCAACAAGGCCGTCAAGCAGGTGGAGAGCTGGGCCGCGAGCACCGGCCGCACCGTGCAGTTCTCCTACACGCTGCCCACGACCACCAGCGGCCTGGCCGACAGCGGTCTGGCCGTGCTGCGCAACGCGGTCTCCAACGGCGCCCGCGTCGACGTGGTCAACCTCATGACGTTCGACTACTACGACGGTGCCACCCACGAGATGGCGAACGACACGAAGAGCGCCGCCACCGGCCTGCACGGGCAGCTCGCCGGCCTGTACCCGGGCAAGAGCTCGGCCGAGCTGTGGAACATGATCGGCGTCACCGAGATGATCGGCATCGACGACTACGGGCCCGCCGAGACGTTCACCACCGGCGACGCCGCGACCGTGGAGTCCTGGGCGCAGAGCACGGGCATCAACACGCTGTCCTTCTGGGCGCTCCAGCGCGACAACGGCGGCTGCCCGGGCACCAAGGGATCGGACAACTGCTCCGGCGTCTCCCAGAGCACCTGGTTCTTCAGCCACGCGTTCGAGCCGTTCAGCGGTGGCGGCGGAGGTACGCCCGCCAACGACTTCTCCCTGTCGCTGTCGCCCGCATCGGTCGCCGTCAACCCCGGCGGCTCGGCGTCGGCGACCGTGAAGACGGCCGTGACCTCCGGCTCCGCCGAGACGGTCGCGCTCAGCGTCACCGGCGCGCCCTCGGGGGTCACCGCCTCCGTCAGCCCGTCCTCGGTGACCGCCGGCGGCTCCGCGACCCTGACGGTCAGCGCCGGCTCGGCCGCCGCGGCCGGCACGTACACCCTCACCGTCGCCGGGTCCGCCGCCTCGGCGAGCCACAGCGCCTCCCTCACCCTCACCGTGGGCGGTACGGGCAGCGGAACGAGCCTGGTCAACCCCGGCTTCGAGTCCGGCTCCCTCACCCCGTGGAGCTGCCGGTCCGGCGGCGCGGTGGTCACCTCGCCGGTCCACTCCGGCGGCCACGCCCTTCAGGTCACGCCCACCTCGGACCAGACCGGCCAGTGCGAGCAGGCGGTGACGCTCCAGCCGAACCACTCCTACACCCTGACGGCCTGGGTGCAGGGCCCGTACGCCTACGTCGGGGTCTCCGGTGACGCCACCGCGAGCACCTGGACGCCGTCCAGCGCCTGGACGAAGCTGACCGTCCCGTTCACCACCGGCTCGACCGGGAACGTGACGGTCTACGTCCACGGCTGGTACGGCCAGGGCAACGTCTACGCGGACGACTTCACCCTGTCGTGACGGGCCTTTCGTGACGGGCCTGGCGTGACTGGCCTGGCGTGACGACCCTGGCCTGACGCCCCGTTCCGGCGGCCGGTCGAGCCGTGAGACACGGCCGATCGGCCGCCGGACCGAGGGACCCTGCCGGAGGGGACTTCGGGCCCTACTCGCCGCCGAGCGCACGGGGCGAGGCTGAGGAGAGAACGGGGGGACCCTCGGCGAGGAGGTGTACGCATGGCCTGGATCCTCGACGGCGTGGCCGGACTGCACGCCGCGCTGGTCGAGTCCGGTTATACGGTGATCGGCCCGACGGTCCGCGACCGGGCGATCGTCCTCGCCGAGCTGGGCTCGGCCGACGACCTCCCGTACGGCTGGGGCGTCACGCTGGAACCGGGCGGCTACCGGATCCGGCGCCGGGCGGACTCCGCCGCGTTCGCGCACTCGGCGGGGCCGCAGTCGTGGAAGCCGTTCCTGCACCCGCCGCGCGTCAAGCTCTGGGACGCGCGGCGCACCGACGACGGCTTCGAGATCCGCGAGGAACGGGAGGAGCCGCCGCGCTACGCCTTCCTCGGGGTGCGCCCATGCGACCTGCGCGCGATCGGGATCCTCGACCGGGTCCTCACCGCAGACCGGTACCGCGACGACTCCTACGCCGCGCGCCGTGACGGGGTCTTCGTCATCGTCGTCAACTGCACCGAGCCGGGAGAGACGTGCTTCTGCGTCTCCATGGGCACGGGGCCGGGCGCCGACTCCGGCTACGACCTGGCGCTGACCGAGTTCGCGGGGGAGGGGCGGTTCCTCGTCGATGTCGGCAGCGACGCGGGCGCCGACATGCTGGCGCGGATCGAGCACCGCGAGGCGGACCCGGTGACCGAGACGCGGGCGCGGGCGGAGGTGGACGCGGCGGCCGGCCGGATGGGCCGGGAGATGCCCGCCGAGGGCCTGCGGGAGCTGATGGCCGGCAGCCTGGAGGCCGCCCGCTGGGACGACGTGGCCCGTCGCTGCCTCACCTGCGGCAACTGCACGATGGTCTGCCCCACCTGTTACTGCACGACCGTCGAGGACGTCACCGACCTGACCGGGGACCACGCCGAGCGCTGGCAGCGCTGGGACTCCTGCTTCGACCTCGACTTCTCCCACCTCCAGGGCGGCAGCGTGCGGACGTCGACCAAGAGTCGCTACCGCCAGTGGCTCACCCACAAGCTCGGCACCTGGCACGACCAGTTCGGCTCTTCGGGATGCGTCGGCTGCGGGCGGTGCATCGTCTGGTGCCCGGTCGGCATCGACCTGACCGAAGAGGTCGCCGCGCTCCGGCAGGAGAGGGAGGACACCGATGGGTGAACAGACGACCGCACTGCCGCGTTCGGCGCTGGCCGGCCACGCCTTCGTCCGGGGAATGCCGCAGGACCAGGTCGACAGACTGGCGGCGGTGGCGCGGTACGTCGAGGTCCCCGCCGGGCACCGCCTGTTCGAGGAGGGCCGGAGCGCGGACCGGTTCTGGCTGATCCAGGCCGGCCGGGTGACCCTCGACCTGCACATCCCGGGCCGCGGCACCGTGATCGTCGAGACGCTCGGGCGGGGCGCGGTGCTCGGCTGGTCGTGGCTCTTCCCGCCGTACGCCTGGCGGTTCGGGGCGCTCGCGGCCGCGCCGGTCCGGGCGATCGCCCTGGACGCCAGGGCGGTGCGCGCGATGTGCGCCGAGGACCCGGCCCTGGGATACGAGCTGACGCGCCGGTTCGCCGCCGTCATGCTCGACCGGCTGCAGAACACTCGCATGCGGCTGCTCGACCTGTACGGCGCGCCGTGAGGACGACGGATGACGGCCATGACCCCGGTCCCGTACCGGGTGACCGAACGCCGGGAGGAGACCCGCGACACGGCGACGCTCGTCCTGCGGCCGTGCGGCGAGCCGATCCCGCCCGTACGGCCCGGCCAGTTCACGATGATGTACGCGTACGGCGTCGGGGAGGCGCCCATCTCCGTCAGCCGTACCGGCACGGTCATGGAGCAGACGGTCCGCGACGTCGGCGCGGTCAGCCGCGCGCTGGCCGGAAGCGGGCCCGGCCGGATGATCGGCGTCCGCGGGCCGTACGGCGTCGGGTGGGGCGTCGAGGACGCCGTCGGCCGGGACCTGGTCTTCGCCGGGGGCGGGATCGGGCTCGCGCCGCTGCGTCCCGCCATCCTGTACGCGCTGCGGCGGCGCGCGTCCTACGGCGCGATCACCGTCCTCATCGGCGCCCGTACCCCGGCGGACCTGATCTACCGCGCCGAATTCGACGGGTGGCGCGAGCGTGGCGCGCGGGTCGAGGTGACGGTCGACCGTGCCGGCGACGGCTGGCGCGGGAACGTCGGGCTGATCACCTCGCTCGTGAGCCTGGCCTGTGCCGACCCGCCGAACGCCACGGCCTTCATCTGCGGTCCGGAGGTCATGATGCGGTTCACCGCGGAGGCGCTGGAGGCCAGGGGCCTGACCGACGTGCGGATCTCCCTCGAACGCAATATGCGCTGCGGCGTCGGATGGTGCGGCCACTGCCAGCTCGGCCCCCGGCTCGTCTGCCGCGACGGCCCGGTCGTGGCCTACCGGGACGTCGCCACGGAGCTTCTGGTGAAGGAGCGGTAGATGGCCCCGAAGCTCGCCGTGTGGAAGTTCGCCTCCTGCGACGGCTGCCAGCTCACCCTCCTGGACTGCGAGGACGAGCTGCTGACGCTGGCGGGCGAGATCGAGATCGCGCACTTCCTCGAGGCGTCGAGCGCCGTGACGGACGGCCCGTACGACGTGTCGCTGGTCGAGGGCTCGATCTCGACCCCGGCCGACGCCGAGAAGATCAAGGAGGTCAGGCGGATGTCCCGGCGGCTCGTCACGATCGGCGCCTGCGCCACCGCCGGCGGCATCCAGGCGCTCCGGAACTTCGCCGACATCGAGGAGTTCCGGTCGGTGGTGTACGCCCGGCCCGAGTACGTCGCCACGCTCGCCGAGTCCACGCCGATCTCGGCCCACGTGCCGGTCGACTTCGAGCTGCGCGGCTGCCCGATCGACCGGGGGCAGCTCCTCGAGGTGCTGTCCGCCTTCCTGGCCGGGCGCAGCCCCGGCATCCCGAACCATCCGGTCTGCTTCGAGTGCAAGATGCGCGGGAACGTCTGTGTCATGGTCGCGCACGGCACCCCTTGCCTGGGGCCGGTCACGCACACCGGCTGCGGGGCCATCTGCCCCGCCTACGGGCGCGGCTGCTACGGCTGCTTCGGCCCCTCGGCCCGGCCCAACACCGGCTCGCTGAAGACCTGGCTCGGCGACATCGGCATGTCGCGCCCCGAGATCGACCGCGCGTTCTCCACGTTCAACGTCACGGCGTTCACGGAGGTGTCCGATGACCCACCGGCATGAGCGGATCCTGAACATCGGCGCCCTGGCGCGGGTGGAGGGCGAGGGCGCGATGCGCGTCCAGGTCACGGGGGACCGCGTCGAGCAGATCGGGTTGAACATCTACGAACCGCCGCGCTTCTTCGAGGCGTTCCTCCGCGGCCGCGCGTACACCGAACCGCCGGACATCACCTCGCGGATCTGCGGCATCTGTCCCGTCGCCTACCAGATGAGCGCCTGCCGGGCCATCGAGTCGGCGTGCGGCGTCGCGGTCGACGGGCCGCTGGGCGACCTGCGGCGGCTGCTGTACTGCGGGGAGTGGATCCAGAGTCATGCCCTGCACATCTATCTGCTCCACGCCCCGGACTTCCTCGGCTATCCGAGCGCGGTCGAGATGGCCCGCGCCTACCGGCCGCTGATCGAGCGCGGCCTCGAGCTGAAGAAGACCGGCAACATGATCCTCGACCGGCTCGGCGGCCGCCCGATCCACCCCGTCAACGTACGGATCGGCGGCTTTCACCGGGTGCCCACGCCACGGGAGCTGCGGGGACTCGTGCCGATGCTCGGCCGGGCCCTGGAGGACGCGCTGGCCACGGTGCGCTGGGCGGCGGCCTTCGACTTCCCCGACCTGACGTTCGACCATGAGTTCCTGGCCCTGACCGGTGAGGAGTACCCGCTCGAGCGCGGCACGCCCCGGACCACGACGGGCGCGTCGTTCGAGGTCGCGGACTTCGAGGACGAGGTCGTCGAGTACCAGGTCCCGCACTCGACCGCCCTGCACTCCCGGCTGGTGCACGGCGGCCGGTACCTCACCGGGCCGCTGGCGCGGTTCGCGCTGAACCGCGACCGCCTCTCCCCGCTGGCCCACGAGGCCGCCGCCGACGCCGGGCTCGGCCGCGAGTGCCGGAATCCGTTCCAGAGCATCGTCGTACGCGCCGTCGAGATCGTCCACGCGATCGAGGAGGCCCTGCGCATCATCGCGTCCTACGAGCCCCCGCCGCCGTCCGTCCCGGTGCCGCCACGGAAGGGCCGCGGGCACGGCGCGACCGAGGCGCCGCGCGGCCTGCTGTTCCACCGCTACGACATCGGCGCCGACGGCCTGCTGACCTCGGCCCGGATCGTGCCGCCGACCTCGCAGAACCAGGCGGCGATCGAGGAGGACCTGCGCCACCTGGTTCAGGAGCGCCTCGATCTGGACGACGAGGCGCTCACCTCGGCGTGCGAACGGACGATCCGCAGCTACGACCCGTGCATCTCCTGCGCGGCGCACTTCCTCGACCTGAAGGTCGTCAGATCATGATCGTCATCGGGGTGGGCAACGAACTGCGCCGGGATGACGGAGCCGGCCCGGCGGTGATCCGCGAGCTGCACGGCCGCTGCCCGCCGGACGTACGGCTTGTGACGTGCGACGGCGAGCCCGTCTGGCTCATGGAGCTGTGGGCCGGCGCGGACCTCGCCGTGGTGGTGGACGCGGTGTCGCCCGCGCGCGGGCCGGGCTACGTGCACGAGGCCACCGACCTTCCCGCCGGATCGCATGCCGACACCAGCTGCCACGGTCTCGGCATCGACCTGGCCGCGGAGCTCGGGCGGGTCCTCGACCGGGTGCCCGGTGACCTTCGCGTCTACGGCATCGAGGGCGTGGAGTTCGGCTTCGGCTCCGGCCTGACCCCGCCGGTGCGCCGCGCCGTCACGGAGGTGGCCCACCGGATCGCCGCGCTCGCCGACGAGACGCGGCCTCGGCGCGCGGCGGGCGGGCCGGACCGGGACGGTTCCGCTGGCTGAACGGGCCCGGGACCGGCCGTGACGGCGTACGGTCCGGGCGTCACCGCGAACTCGGCTTTCCCGGGACCCTGGAACGCCGTCGGTGTGCCGACGCTTCGCTCATCGGCCCTCGTGAAGCCGGGTGATCAACGCCACGGCCTGAGCGGCGAAGCTCCTCAGCTCCGCGGCGTCCACATCGGCGGCGCGACAGATCGCCTCGAAAACACCGAGATCCTTGAGAAGGATCTTGTACGCCAGCTCGGCGAACTGCGGGTCCGGCAAGATCCGGCCGACCAGCAGGTTCAGGCCGAAACTGCCACCGCTCGCCGAGCTCAACACGGTCTCGGTCGCGGCTCGATCGAGGCCCAACCGGCGGCCGGTGTGCAGGGCCAGCGCGGCGGAGGTGAAGTTCGCGCCGAGGAGAGCCTGGTTGAGTGCCTTCATCTTCAGGCCGCTGCCGATCGGCCCCAGGCGCACGACGTGCGTGCCGAACGTGTCGAGCACCGGGCGTACGGCTTCGAACGTCGGCGCCGGGCCACCCGCCATGACCGTGAGCTCCCCCGATACGGCGCGCGCCCGAAAACCGCTGATCGGTATGTCCATGACGGTGACGCCATGAGAGGCGCACCGGTGTGCCAGGTCGACGACGAACTCCACCGACACGGTCGAGTGGACCATGATGACACCGCCGGCGGCCATCCCGCTCAGGATGCCACCCTCGCCCAGGACCACCTCGCTGACATCGTCCTCGCCGAAGACGCAGACCCCGACCACCTCGCTGTCGCGGCCCAGCTCGGCCAAGGTCTCGGCCCGCCGGAAAGAGGTCCCCTCGAACGGGCGCAGGCTCGCCTCGCGCCTGGCCCACAGTGTCACCGGGAAACCTGCCTCGATGATCCGGTAGGCCATCGGCTCACCGATGTCACCGAGCCCGACGAAACCCACCCGCGGCTGAGAAATGGTCTTACCGTCCGTCATATCAACGCCCCGCCATGGTCCGAACGACGAAGACCCCATTCTGGCGGGTGTCGGCGTGCCGTCCGGGCATCACCCGGTTCCCGCGGTCCGCTCACCGGCCGCGTGCTCGCCGGCCGGGGCGGAGGTGGCGAACCAGACGGTCCGTCCCGCCGGGATCGTGGTGACCGGGCCGCCGTCCACGACCATCCGGATCGGCGGTTGCGCCGATCGGCGCAACCCGACCCGGACGCCCCGGTGATCCGCGTCGAGCCGGATGCCCCAGTGGCCGCGGTAGCGCAGTTCCATGCCGAGGCCGGGCAGGCCCGGAGGCAGGCGCGGGTTCAGGCGCAGCACGTCGCCGCGCGGCTCCAGTCCGGTGTAGCAGCGCTGCGCCAGGTCCAGCGTGCCGGCCATGGCGCCCAGGTGGACGCCCTCACCCGTCGTGCCGCCCTGGACGTCGTGCAGGTCGCCGTCCAGGGCCTCGAGGAAGAACCGCCAGGACGCGGCCCGGTCGGACCGGGCGAGGACCCAGGCGTGCACGACCGCGCTGAGCGTCGAGCCGTGCGAGGTGCGCCCGAGGTAGTACCGGACCGTCCTCGGGATGGCCGCGCGGTCGAGGCGGTAGCCGAGCCGGTCCAGCAGGGCGGTCAGCTCGTCGGCGGACAGCAGGTAGAACAGCATCAGCACGTCGGCCTGCTTGGAAGCCTTGTACCGGTTGGGCGTGTCGCCCTCAGCCTCGAGGATGCGGTCGAGCCTCCGGATGTCACCATATTTCGCCCGATAGCCAGCCCAGTCGAACTCCGCGAGCTCCTCGTACCCCTCGAACTGGCTGATGACGCCGTCGGCGTGGAAGGGCACGCGCAGCCGCCGGCTCACGTCCTCCAGACGGGCGATCTCCGCGGGCTCGAGACCGAGGCGTTCGAGGAGCTCGGCCCGGCGCTCGGACGGCAGCAGGGCCAGCACGTCGAGCGCGCGGCACAGCGTCCAGGCGGCCATGACGTTGGTGTAGGCGTTGTTGGTCAGCCCGGGGGCGGCCGCGCCGGGAAGGGCGTCGTGATACTCGTCCGGCCCCATGACGCCCCTGATGTCGTACCGGCCCGAGGACGCGTCGAAGGTCGCCAGGTCCGCCCAGAAGCGGGCGATCTCCAGCAGCATCTCCGCGCCATGGGAGGACAGGAACTCCAGGTCGCCCGTCGCCTCGTAGTACTGCCAGATGTTGAAGGCGACGGCCAGGCCGACGTGCCGCTGCAGCCGGGAGTTGTCCGGCAGCCACCGGCCGGAGCGGGGGTTGAAGTGCGTGCGCGGCGTCTCGTCCCGGCCGTCGCCGCCGCTCTGCCAGGGGTACATCGCCCCCGCGTACCCCGCCTCGCGGGCCGCTTCGCGCGCCGCCGGCAGCCGGTGCCAGCGGTAGAGGAGCAGGGCACGGACGACGTCCGGGAAGCGGAGGCCGAGGAAGGGCAGCACGAACAACTCGTCCCAGAAGACGTGCCCGCGGTAGGCCTCGCCGTGCAGCCCGCGGGCGGGTACGCCGACGTCGAGGCCCACCGTGTGCGGGGAGACCGTCTGCAGCAGGTGGAACATGTGCAGGTTGACGGTCCGCTGTGCCGCGCTCCGCCCGACGTCGAGGCGTGCCCGGCGCCACAGGTGGTCCCAGGCCAGGACGTGCCGTTCGCACAGCTCCGCGAAGGCGGGCGCCCGCTCGGCGCGCGACCGGGCCGCCGCCAGGGTCCCGTCGGTGGCGCGGTCCCGTGAGGTGTGCAGTGCGACGACCTTCTCCACGATCACCGCGTCCCCCCGGCGCAGCGTCACGGTGAGGTGATGCGCGATCCGTCCGGGCTCGCCCCGCGTCTCCCGGCGGATCACGGCCGCGCCGGTCACGGTCGTGCGGGCGGCCTCGGCGATCCGCACGGCCGAGGTGACGGTCTCCGCCTCCAGCCAGATCACGTCACGGTCCGTGCCGGTCGAACGGATCACCAGGTGGGCGTCGGCCAGCCCGCGGTAGCGGGCCACGCCGTCATTGCGCACCCGCCCGTCCAGGCCCGAGCGGATCTCCAGCGTGCCGCTCCAGTTCTCCGCCCGGATCACGGTGCGCAACGCCGCCAGGTGCGGATCGTCCATGGAGACCAGGCGCTGCTGCTCGACCGCGGTGTCCCGCCCCGCCGCGTCCCGATGACGCAGGCGCCGGGTGAGCACGCCGCGGCGCAGATCGAGCTCCTGCCGGTGGTCGAGCAGCCCGGCGGAGCCGGAACCGAACCACTCGCCGTCCCCGGCACGGAACGTCAACGGCAGCCAGTTCGGCGCGTTGACCAGGTCCTCGTTGGTCGTCGTACGGCCGGCGACCGTCGATGTCAGCCGGTCGTAGCAGCCGGCGACGTAGGTCCCCGGGTGATGCACGGCATCGGCGGTCGCCTCGGGAGCCGCGCCCCGCGTCGCGAAATAGCCGTTGCCGAGCGTGCACAGCGACTCCCGCAGCCGCTCCCCGTCCGGGTCGACGCCGTCGTAGCGGAGCAGCCACGCCCCCACGGCCCGCCTCCTCCCGCTCATCTGCATTCATCCCAGCCGCCCGGAATCCCGCGTACGAGAGGCGGACCGCCCGTCGTTCCAGGACCTTCGGCCCCTGGCGGCCGTCGTCACCGGCGGATGCGATGGGAGCGGACACGGCCGGGATCCGTTTTCTGGGGGAAGGATGGTCATGCGCGAGATCGTCGTCGGCGCCGATGGGTCGGACCAGAGTCTCCGGGCGGTCGAGTGGGCGGCCGAGGAGGCGGAGCGCAGGGCTCTGCCCCTGCGGATCGTGCACGCCGAGGCGGAGTGGATGTACGACACTCCGGTCGATCCGAGGGTCGGCGGCGTGCGGGAACTGCTGCTGGCCGGCGGCAAGGAGCTGCTGGCCAGGGCGGAGGCCGTCGCGCGCGAGCGTGCCCCCGGCGTCGCCGTCCGTGCGGAGACCGCACCCGGTCAGGTCGCGCGCGTCCTCCTGGAGAGGGCGGGTGACTCGGCGATGGTCGTGCTGGGCGGCCACGGCATGGGAGCCGCGACGGGCCTGCTGCTGGGTTCGAGCACGTTGCAGGTCGTCACGCACGCGAAGGTGCCCACCGTGGTCGTGCGCGACCTGGAGCCCGTGGTGCGGCGGGAGATCGTGGTCGGAGTGGAGGGATCGGCGGTCAGCGAGCCGGCCGTCGGGTTCGCGTTCGAGGAGGCCGCGCTGCGCGAGGCCCGGCTGCGCGCCGTCCACGTCTGGACCTACCCCGCGTCGAGCGGCCCGGGGGACATGCGCCCGCTGGTGTACGACCCGAGGCTCGTCGCGGAGGAGGAGCTGCGCCTGGTGGAGGCGTCGCTGGCCACCTGGCGGGACAAGTTCCCCGAAGTCGAGGTCGTCTTCGACGTCGAGCACGGCCGACCGGTGCGGATCCTCGGCGGCGCGTCGGCACGGGCCGACCTCCTCGTGGTCGGCACCCGGGGCAGGGGAGGCTTCACCGGCCTGCTCCTGGGGTCGGTGAGCCACGGGCTGCTGCACCACGCCCACTGCCCGCTGGCCGTCGTACCGGCCGCCCGCTGAACCGCCCGCGCTAATGGCGTCCGATCAGGGCGGGGGTCCTGAGCAGCGTCACCTGCGTGAGATCCTCGATCACCACGTCGGCGCCGTACGCGCGGAGTGCGGCGCCCCGGCCGACGCGGTCGACCCCCACGACGAACCCGAAGCCGCCGTGCCGTCCGGCGGCCACGCCGTCCGGCGACTGCTCGATGACGGCGGTCCGCGCCGGAGGCGTTCTCATCCGCAACGCCGCCTCGATGAGCAGGCAGGGTTCGAGGTGGCCGGGCAGGCCGGTGCCCGGCGCGTCCAGGCCGTCCAGCCGTACGTCGAACATGTCCGCGACGCCGGCGCTGGTGAGCAGCTCGGAGGCGTACCGGTCGACGGAGATCGCGGCCGTCCGCAGCCGGTGGCGGCGCGCCGCGCGAATGAGATCGACCGTCGAGGCGAAGGGCGCGATCCCGTGCCGGCGGATCTCGGTGAGGAACAGCCTCTCCTGGCGCTCGACCAGGTCGAGGACGATCTCGGCCGGCGGTGCCGGCCCCCGGGAGGCGAGGAACTCGCGCACCCCGCCGGATCGTGGCCGGCCGTGGAAGTACCGCAGATAGTCCGCACGGACCTCGAACGGCCGGAAGCCCGCCTCCCGCCCCGTGGCGTGAGAGCGCAGGAACGGGTCCAGCACCGACTTCCAGGCGGCGGCCGCCGCCCGGGCCGTGTCGAGGACGACACCGTCGACCCCGAAGATGATCGCCGCGATGTCGCCGCCGAGCACGCATTGATCGGTCCGCACCCGTCTCACCCCTCTTCGGCCCTGCGCCTGACTTCGGCCCGCCTCTTCACTCCAGGCGAATCCCCGGCCGGGCCGTAGGGACGAACTTCCCGCGTGTCCGGGGACTTCGGTCCCTTACCAGGGCGAAAGTCCCGAAAGCCGGTCCCATGCGACCCTGCCGCGCGCGACCCGGCCACCCTGAGGATGTGGGCATGGGGAGGCTGCGCGGTTTCCTGGAACGATTCAGGCCGACCGGGGTTCCCGCCGCCGCGCGCGCGGGCGTGCCCGCCGACCGGGCCGCCGAAGACCGGGCCGAGCTGGCCGGCGTCTTCGCGGCCATGGAACCGGTGCAGGCGGAGTGCCGGGAGATCCGCGACGCCGCCGAGCGCGCGGCACACGACGTTCGGCGCCGCGCCGGCGAGGAGGCCACGGCCCTGCTCGGCGCCGCGAGGGCGCGAGCACAGGCCGAGCGGGCGGTCGCGTCCGTGACGGCGGGACGATCCGCGGCGACCGAGCGCGATGTGATCGTCGCCGACGCCGAGCGGCGCGCGGCGACGATCCGGGATCGCGCCGACGAGCGGCTGCCCGCGCTGGTGACCCGGGCCGTCGAGATGGTCAAGGCGATGACCGGGGGATGAGCGCAGCCTGGGTCGCGGGGAGCGTCCGGGCCAGGGCGCTGGTGGCCCGGCGGCGGACGCCGGGCATCGCGCGCCGCATCGCCGGCCGCCCGAATCTGGGCGACGCCCTCCGGCTGCTGGCCGCGACGCCGTACGGCCGCGACGTGCGCGAGGGGCAGGACGTCCTCGCGGCGCAGCACGCGGTGGCGGCCACCCTGCTGTGGCATCTGCGGGTTCTGGCGGGGTGGCTGCCGCCCCGGGGCGCGGCGCTCCTGCGGGTGCTGGCCGGCTGGTTCGAGATCGCCGACGTCGAGGCGCGTCTCCTCGGCGGGCCCGCCTTCGACATGGGCGCGCTGGCGACGGTCCGGCCCGGCCTCCGGAGCGCGGCCGACCTGCGCGCCGCGCTCGCCGCCTCGCCGTGGGGCGATCCGGGCGGGAGCGATGGCCGGTCGGTCCGGCTGGGCATGCGGATCTCCTGGGCCCGGCGGGTCGCGGCCGTGTCGGCGGACGCGCGGCCATGGGCGGCCGGTGCCCTCGCGCTGCTCGTGGCCCGCGAACGGTTCCTGACCGGCGCGACCGCGCCGGTGCCGCCGGCCGACGGGACACTGCCGGTGTCGCCGGCCGGCGGAGCATTGCCGGTGTCGCCGGCCGACAGGACACTGCCGGTGTCGCCGGCCGGTCTCCTCGGGAGAGCCGCCGAGCGGGCCGGCGGCCTGGCCGAACTGTCGCGCCGGCTGCCCGGCGACGCGGCCTGGGCGTTGCGGGGCGTCGCCGGTGAGCACGACCTCTGGGCGGCGGAGGCGCGGTGGTGGACCCGGGTCGAGCGGGACGCCGCGGACCTGCTGGCGGGCGCTGGTCACGGCCCAGAGCCGGTGCTCGGCGCGGTCGCCCTCCTGGCGGCGGATGCCCGGCGGGTGCGCGCCGCGCTCGAACTGGCCGCGCGCGGCGGCTCGGTGGAGGCGTTCGATGCCTTCGCTGGGTGAGGCCCTGCGCCCGGTCCGGATGGAGCGGATCGCGATCGTCGCGCCGACCGAGGCGCTGCGGGACGTGCTCGTCCGCGTCGCGGACGCGGGCGTCGTCGAGTTCGACGGCAGGTCCGCGCCTCCCGATCCGGACGCGGCGCTGTCGCCGCGGCCACCGCCCGGCGCCGCGCGGCCCGCGGTCCTCCTCGGTGAGGCGCGCCTCGACGAACGCGCCCGTGCCGCCGCCGTCCACAGCGGCCTGTCCGCGCTGACCGGATGGGCGCCGGCGACCGCGGTGCGGGGCATGGCCGGCCGGCTCGCGCCCGTCGGCGGGGGAGTGGTCGTGCTGTCCCGGCCGCCCGGCGCGGACGTTCCCTCACTCCTGCGCGCCGAGGGGCTCCGGGGATCGCTGACGCCGCTCGTCGAGACGTACGGCACGGTCCCGTACCGGGACGTCGACCCGACTCCGGCCGCGGTCGGCGCGTACCTGCTGATGTTCGGGATGATGTTCGGCGACGTCGGCCACGGCCTGATGCTGCTGGCCGTGGCGTTCGCGCTGCGCCGCCTGCGCCCTCTCGCCCGGTTTCGCGCGGCCTGGCCCCTGGCGGCGGGCGCGGGCCTGGCCGGGATCGGCTTCGGTCTGCTGTACGGCGAGTTCTTCGGCCCGACCGGCCTGGTCCCGGCGATCTGGCTGCGGCCGCTCGACCGGCCGGTTCCGCTGCTCGCCGCGGCGGTGGGCGTCGGCGCGGTCCTTCTCATGGGCGCGGCGCTCCTGGGCGCCGTCAACCGCGTCCGGGAGGGCGGCTGGCGGGCCGGTCTGTACGCGCCCACCGGGATCGCCGGCGCGGGTCTGCCGGCCGGCCTCGGACTTATCGCCGGGGGCTGGTACGCCGGGGCGACCTGGCCGGTCCTGCTCGGAGCCGCCGTCGCGTCGGCGGGGCTGGCGCTGATCTTCGCGGGATTCGCCGGGGAGAGCGGCGTCGTCGAGGCGGTGATGGAGGTCTTCCACACCGTTCTGGGGCTCGGCTCGAACGTCGCGTCCTTCACCCGGCTGGCGGCCTTCGGCCTCGCGCACGCGGCGGTCGGCCTGATCGTCTGGAACACGAGCCGCGCCCTGTGGCACGCGCCCGGCGCCGGCGCGCTCGCCGCCGTCATCGTGTTCGCCGCGGGGAACCTGCTCGCCTTCACGCTCGAGGGCGTCGTGGTGGCCGTCCAGGCCCTGCGGTTGGAGTACTACGAGCTGTTCTCCAAGGTGTTCCAGGTCCAGGGACGGCCGTTCCGGCCCTGGCACATCCCGATCGTCACCGAGGAGGTCACCCCATGTCCGCCTGGATCATCGCCCTCCCGGTGATCGCCGGTGGCGCCGTCGTGACCCGGCTGTTCCGCCGCCGGGGACGGTGGGCGCTCCGTCTGCTGGTCGCCGTGAACGTCGTCATGGCCGCGGGCGCCCTCGCCGTCACGGCGGCGGCGCTGGCGGCCGGGCCGGCGTCGGCGGCGGCCCGGCCGGCGGCTCCGGCCGGGAGCTGGGCGGCGTTGCTCGGCGCGGCCGTCGCGGTCGCCGGATCGTGCGTGGGGGCGGGGATCGCGGTGGCCTACACCGGGTCGGCGGCGCTCGCCGCCATGAGCGAGCGGCCGGAGCTGTTCGGCCGGGCGATCGTGATCGTGGGCCTGGCGGAGGGGATCGCCATCTACGGTCTGGTCGTCGCGATCCTCCTGCTGGGGAAGGTGTGACATGGCACCGGACGGGGGTGATCCCCCCGTGACCGGGACGACGGTGGAAGAGGACGACGCGACGCGCCCGGGCCGGCGGGAGCCCCTGCCCGGCACCGGTCCGGTCGCCCGGTACCTCCTCCGGACGGCGCGGCGGGACGCCGATCGGATCCGCGCGGAGGCCGCGGCCGAGGCCGCCGCCACGGTCGGGCGGGCACGGGCGGAGGCGGACGCGCTGCTGGCCGAGGCGCGGGCCGCCGGGGCCGCGGAGGGCGCGGCGCTCGCCGCCGAGGATCTCACCCGGGCCCGGCGCGAGGCGCGGGCGATCGTGCTCCGCGCCCGCCAAGAAGCCTGCGAACGGCTGCGCGCGCAGGTGCGAGCGGCCGTCTCCGCCCTGCTGCGGGACGATCCGGCGCTCGCCGAGCGGCTGCGGACGCTCGCCCGTCACCTGGCCGGCGCGGGCGCGGACATCGCCCCGGGGGCCGGCGGCGGCGTCGTCGCGCGCGGGGACGGCACGCTCGTCGACTGCTCACCGTCCGCCCTCACCGACCGCGCGTTCGAGGCCCTGGGCGCGGAGGTGGAACGGCTGTGGGCGCCCTGACACGGGTCAACGGCCCTCTCGTGGAGGTGGCCGGCCTGCCCGGACTCGCGATGTTCGAGCTCGTCGGGCTGGGGCCCGTCCGCGTGCCGGGGGAGGTGGTCGAGATCCGGGGAGACCGGGCGACCGTCCAGGCGTACGAGTACACCGGTGGTCTGCGCCCCGGTGATCCGGCCACGGCGTACGGCCGGCCGCTGTCGGCCGACCTGGGCCCGCACCTCCTGGGCGGGGTCTTCGACGGGCTGCTGCGCCCGCTGTCCGGCGCCGACGTCTGGCTGACCGGCGCGCGTACGCCCTCCGGTGGCCGGGAGTGGCGGTTCGCCCCGCTGGTCGCGGCCGGGGACGCCGTGGACCTGGAGACGCCGCTGGGCGAGGTGGAGACGGCCGGCGCGCCGTCCTACCTGGTGCTCGCACCGGCGGCGGGCAGGGTCGGCGCGATCCGGCCGGCCGGGCCGGTCGGCCCCGGCGAGCCCGTGGGCCGCGTCGGCGGGCGCGACGTCACGCTGCTGCGCCGGTGGCCCGTCCGGCGCCCCATGCCCTACCGCGATCGGCTGGAGGAGGTCGTTCCCCTGGTGACGAGACAGCGGGTCGTCGACCTGCTGCTGCCGGTCTCCCGGGGCGGCACCGTAGCGGTGCCCGGAGGATTCGGCACGGGCAAGACCGTGCTCCTGCAGCAGATCGCCAAGTGGTGCGACGCCGACGTCGTCGTGTACGTCGGCTGCGGGGAGCGCGGGAACGAGATGGCCGAGGTGGTCGCGGCTCTCGCGGAGCTGGCCGATCCCCGGACCGGCGGACGCCTCGCCGACCGCACCGTGGTGATCGCCAACACCTCGAACATGCCGATGATGGCGAGGGAGGCGAGCATCTACACGGGCGTGACCGTGGCCGAGCACTTCCGCTCCATGGGACACGACGCCGTCGTCATCGCCGACTCCACCTCCCGCTGGGCCGAGGCGCGGCGCGAGTTCGCCTCCCGCAGCGGGGCGATGCCCGCCGAGGAGGGGTACCCCGCCGACCTGGCCTCCGCGCTGGCCGCCTTCTACGAGAGGGCGGGCCGGGTCACGACGCTCGGCGGGCGCACCGGCTCGGTGACGGTCATCGGCGCGGTGTCCCCACCCGGCGGGGACATGACCGAGCCGGTCACCGCCCACACGCAGCGGTTCGTGCGATGCCTCTGGACGCTGGACCGCGACCTGGCGTACGCCCGGCACTACCCGGCCGTCTCCTGGAGCGCGTCGTTCGCCCGTGACGCCGAGGCGATCGCCGGGTGGCACGCCCGTGAGGGACGGTCGGGCTGGGGCGAGCGCCGCGCGAGGGTGGCCTCTCTGCTGGCCGAGGCCGACCGGCTGGCGCTCCTCGCCGAACTCGTCGGCGCGGCCGCCCTGCCGGCCCGCGAGCGGGTCGCGCTGCTGGCCGGACGCCTCCTGCGCGAGGGCGTCCTGCAGCAGAGCGCGCTCAGCCCCGCGGACGCGTTCTGCGACGCGGAGCGGACGATCGCGCTCACCGACGCGGTCCTGGGCGTCATCGGCCGCTGCGAGGAACTCGCCGCCCGCGGCGTCCCGGCCGGCCGGATCGAGCAGAGCGACTTCTCCCCGGTCCTGCGCGCCAAGGACGACGCGCCCGACCCGGAGACCGTACGTGCCCGGGCGGAGGGGGTGCCCGGTGCGCCCTGACCTGGAGTACACCGACATCGCGGCGCTGCGCGGCCCGCTCATCGTCGTACGGCGGACGTCCGGCGTCGGCTGGGACGAGTTCGCCCGGATCCGGTCGGCCTCCGGCGAGGAGCGCCACGGCCTGGTCCTGGAGGTCCATGAGGACATCGCGCTGGTCCAGGTGCTGGAGGGCACCGCCGCGATGACGACCGGCGGCACCCGCGTGACGTTCACCGGCGGCCCGCTGCGCATCCCGGTCGGCGACGGCTGGCTCGGCCGGGTCTGCGACGGGCGCGGAGAGCCCCGGGACGGCGGCCCGCCCGTGTTCGGGACCACGACCGCGCCCGTCTCCGGGGCTCCGCTGAACCCGACCCGCCGGCTGCCTCCGGCCGACCCCGTGCTCACGGGGGTGTCGGCGATCGACGCGCTGACCACCCTGGTCCGGGGACAGAAGATCGCGATCTTCTCCTCCGCCGGGCTGCCGCACCTCGAACTGGCCGCCCAGATCGGCGCGCAGGCGAACGCGGGCGGCGCGCCGTTCAGCGTCGTGTTCGCCGCGATGGGCCTCACTCACGCCGACGCCGCGACCGTACGTGACGCGCTGGAGGAGCGCTCGGCCGCCGGAGAACTCGCCCTGCTGCTCAACCTGGCCGACGACCCCGTCATCGAACGGGTGCTCACGCCGCGCCTGGCGCTGACCATCGCCGAGCACCTGGCCTTCACCGGCGGGCGGCACGTCCTGGTCGTCATGGCGGACATGCTCGGCTACTGCGAGGCGCTGCGCGAGGTCTCGGTGGCGCGCGGTGAGATCCCGGCCCGGCGGGCGTACCCCGGATACCTCTACAGCGACCTGGCCTCGCTGTACGAGCGCTGCGGCCGCGTGCGCGGCATGCCGGGGTCGGTGACCGTCGTGCCGGTGCTGACCATGCCCGCGCGTGACATGACCCATCCGGTCCCCGACCTCACCGGGTACATCACCGAAGGGCAGATCGTCCTTAGCCCGGACGTCCCGGTCCGGCCGCCGGTCGACGCGCTGTCGTCGCTGTCCCGGATGATGCGCGCGGGCGTCACCCCGGCGCACCTCGACCTCGCCGCGCAGTGCCTGGCCGCGCTCGCCCGCGCCCGGCAGGCCCGTGAGCTCGCCGAACTGGTCGGAGAGGCCGCCCTCGGCGACATCGACCGGCGTCATCTCGACTTCGAACGGGCGTTCCTCGACCACGTCGTGGCGCAGCGCACGGACGAGTGCCGCACCCTGACCGAGACCGTCGACCGCGTCTGGCGGGCGCTCGCCGTGCTGCCGCGCCGCGAACTGACGATGATCGCGGGGGACGTTCTCGACGCGCGACACCGGGAGGCCGTGTGACGTCCCCGTACCGCATCCCTCCCGGCCGCGCCGGACGGCTCTGGCTGCGCCGGCGCATCGACATCGCCGAACGCGGGCACGACCTGCTGGAACGGAAGCTGCGCATCCTTCACCGGGAGCACGAACGGCTCGCGCTGCAAGCCGACCGGGCGGAGGCGGAGTGGACGACGGCATGCCGGCGGGCCGACACCTGGCTGCTGCGCGCGGCCCTGGCCGGCGGCCGTCGATCGCTGTCCCCGGCGCCGGGCCTCGCGGACGTCACCATCACGTGGAGACAGGCGATGGGCACCCGTTACCCGGAGCAGGCTGTCTGCGTCCTTCCCGCGTTCCCGGACGCGCCGCCCTGCTCGGCCGCGCTCGTCGAAGCCCGCGACGCGTGCCGTGCCGCGGTGGTGGCCGCCGCCCGCTACGCGGCCGCGCGGGCGGCCGAGCGCGTCGTGGCCGGTGAGATCGCCGCCACGCGCCGGCGGGTCCGCGCCCTGGAACGGCGCTGGATCCCACGGCTGACCACCGGGCTGAGCGCCGTGGAACTGGCACTGGACGAAGGGGAACGCATCGACCGGGCGCGTCTCCTGCGGGCGTCCGCTCAGCGCACGGAGGCGTACTGATGGATCTCGCGTCGGCGCCGGCCACCGTCTGAACACCGCGATCGCCGTTGTACGAGGTGATCGTCCGTCGGCCTGATCGGCCCAGCCCCCCGCGGCGGGGAGTCGAAGGTCCCTCCTCCACGGGGAGAACGCCTCTGAGACGCGGACGGTCTCCGATGGAGGGTTGAGGTCACAGCCGGAGCCGCGCCGCCGCTCCGCCATGCCGGTGGTCCGGGCACGGCTCGTACCCCGGGAGGAGAGTGCGGTGACCGTCGAGACCGGTGCCGGAGGAGAGATGATCGAAGCCGACCAGCGAGGGCTGTCGTCGGACGAGGCGGCCGTAAGACTCGGCCGCGACGGCCCGAACGTCCTGCCGGGCCGGCCGCCGACGCCTCTCTGGCGGCGGGTTCTCGCCCAACTGCGCGATCCGTTGATCATCGTGCTGCTGGCGGCCGCCGCGTTGACGATCGCCACCGGCGACTGGACCGACACGGCGGCCATCCTCCTCGTCATCGTCGTGAACACCTCCGTGGGAGTCGGGCAGGAGGTCCGTGCCGACCGGGCGATCACCGCGCTGTCCGAGCTGACCGTGCCGACGGCCCGGGTTGTCCGGGACGGGATCCAGCAAACGGTCCCCGCCGCCGACGTCGTCGTCGGCGACCTCCTGGTGCCGGCGGAGGGCGACATCGTCCCGGCGGACGCGCGGCTGGTCGAAGCGGCGGCGCTGCTTCTCGACGAGTCCTCGCTCACCGGTGAGTCCGTGCCGGTGGCCAAGGAGGTCGGCGGCGACGAATCGCTGTGGGCGGGCACCGTCGTGGTCAAGGGCCGGGGCCGGGCCAGGGTCACGGCGGTCGGCGCGGCCAGCGCGACCGGACGGATCGCCGGGATGATGGGCCGAGGCGGTGGCCTGACCCCGCTGCAGCGGCGCCTGGTCGGCATCGGCCGGATGCTCGCCGGGGCCACGGTCGTGCTGTGCGCCGCGGTCCTGGCGCTCGGGCTCGTCCGGGGGCAACCCGTGGAGCTCATGGTCGTGACCGCGATCAGCCTGGTGGTCGCGGCGGTTCCCGAATCGCTTCCCGCGGTGGTGACCCTGAGCCTGGCACTGGGCGCCCGCCGGATGGCCGCGCGTCACGCCCTCGTGCGCCGGCTGCCTGCCGTGGAGACGCTGGGATCGGTGACCGTGCTCGCCACGGACAAGACCGGCACGCTGACCGAGGGCCGGATGGTCGCCCGGAGGCTCTGGACGCCTGCCGGCGAAGCGACGATCACCGGCTCCGGATACGCACCCCTGGGGGAGATCCTGCCGGCCGGGGGTCCTGAGCCGCCGTCGACGCCGAGG
This sequence comes from Actinoallomurus rhizosphaericola, assembly GCF_024055675.1. Taxonomy (NCBI): domain Bacteria; kingdom Bacillati; phylum Actinomycetota; class Actinomycetes; order Streptosporangiales; family Thermomonosporaceae; genus Actinoallomurus; species Actinoallomurus rhizosphaericola. Next base: position 115,377 of record NZ_JAMXMW010000008.1, read on the forward strand.
ATCGTCGTCGCCCGTGCCACCGAGATTCCCGGCGCGGAAGGGCCGGGGCCGGCGGGCGGTGAGGCGGTGACCGCCCTGCTGTCGGCGGCGGCGCTGTGCAATGACGCCAGACTCGCCCCGCCTCAGGCCTCCGACGGGGAGTGGGAGGCCCTCGGCGACCCGACGGAGGCCGCGCTGCTGGCCGCCGCGGCCAAACTGGGACTGGACCGGGAGGAGCTGAACGCCCGGCTGCCCCGAGTCGCCGAGCAGCCCTTCGACAGTGAGCGCAAGCGCATGAGCACCGCCCACCGCCTGCCCGACGGCCGGCTCCGCGTGATCTGCAAGGGAGCGCCCGAGTCGCTGCTGCGCCCGTCGGTGCTGGCCGACGACCCGGGGCTGCTCGCCGCGGCCGCCGGCCGGGCCGACGAACTCGCAGGGGAGGGCTTCCGGGTGCTCGCCGTGGCGCGGGCCGATCGCGAGCGACCGGGGGACGAACTCGAACAGGGCCTCCACCTGCTCGGCCTCGTCGCCATTCTCGATCCACCGCGTACGGCCGCCGCCGGCACCATCGCCGCCTGCCGCCGCGCCGGAATCAGGCCGATCCTCATCACCGGTGACCACCCCGGCACCGCGGTCGCCGTCGCCGCCGAACTGGGCATCCTGGACGCCGCGGACGGCCGGCCCGAGTGCCGGGCCCTGGACGGCGCCGACCTGGACGACGAGGAGGTGGGCCGCGTCGGGGTGTTCGCACGGGCCACCCCGCAGCACAAGCTCCGGATCGTCCAGGCGCTGCGCGCGGACGGGCAGATCGTGGCGATGACCGGTGACGGCGTCAACGACGGACCGGCGCTGCGCCGCGCCGACATCGGCGTGGCCATGGGGCGGCGCGGCACCGAGGTCGCCCGCCAGGCCGCCGACCTCGTACTGGCCGACGACGCGCTCGGCACCGTGGTCGCCGCCGTCGAAGAGGGCCGGCGCGTGTACGCCAACATCCGGCGGTTCCTGATCTACGCGCTGTCCGGCGGCGCGGCCGAGATCGCCGTCATGCTCGTCGGCCCGTTCCTCGGATTGGCGCTTCCGCTCCTGCCGGCCCAGATTCTGTGGATCAACCTGCTCACCCACGGACTGCCCGGGGTCGCCCTCGGCGGCGAGCCCGCGCGTCCCGGCGACATGACCCGCCCGCCCCGGCCACCGGGCCAGAGCATCCTCGGCGCGGGACTGTGGCTGCGCGTCATCCGGATCGCCGTGGTCGTCGGCGCCGTCACCCTGGGCGTCGCCGTCTGGGCGCACCACGCGGGGCGTCCGTGGCAGAGCATGGCGTTCTTCACGCTCGGAGCCACCCAGCTCGGCGTCGCCCTCGGCTCCCGCTCCCGGCTCCGCAGCCGGGCGAACCCGATGCTGCCGGCGGCCATCGCGGCGGCGCTGGCCCTGCAGGTGGCGGGGCTCTATCTCCCCGCTCTCCGCGACCTGCTCGGCACCCGGCCGCTGACCGGCCCGGAGCTGGCGGTCGTCCTCGCCCTGTCGAGCCTCGGCTACGCCGCCGTACGCCTCGACCGGAGGCTCCATCCGGGCCGGGCCGCCGGCGACGTCGCGGGCCGGGTTCCGCCCTCCGCGCGGAGACGGCGGGCGGAACCCGGCCCGGAACAGGACACCGTACGGTCGTGACCTCTTCGTCAGGACTCCGACAGCCGGTCGCGGGCCCGCTCGAAGGAACGGGCGTGCCGTGCCTCGTCCTTGGCGTTGTGCTCGAAGGACCGGGCCGCCTCAGTGTCGCCCGCGGCCCTGGCGCGCTCGGCGAAGGTCGGGTACATCGTCTGCGACTCGTACCGTTCACCGGCGATCGCCTTGGTCAGGTTCTCATGCGTCGTGCCGACGAGCCCGGCCAGTCGCGCCGACTCGGGCAGGTGCTCGCGCAACTCGACGTCGCCGGTGCCCTTGAACAGCCGCGCGACGTCGGGGCGGGCGGCGTGCTGCCCGTACAGCCGGTACTTGGCGTACGCCAGCGCCTCCCCGTGCAGTGCGGTGTCCAGGTTCTCCTTGGTCCGTTGCGCACGGACCATGGGCGGACCGGCCGGGACCTCGACCGGCCGCACGCTCGGCGCCGCGGGGACCCTCCCGAGCCGGGACCGGGACTCGACGACGCGGAGTGCCGTGTTGAAGGCGCGAGCGTGTTTCGCCTCATCGCCGGCGATCTCCCGGAAGCGGTCGGCCGCGGCGGTCTCGCCGGCGCTCTGGGCCTCGCGGGCGAAGCCGGGGTACATCTGCCGGGACTCGTAGCGCTCGCCGGCGATCGCGTCGCGCAGGTTGGCCGCGTCGCCCTTCACCTGGCCGCTCAGCCTGGCCGTGGTCGGGAAGTGCTCGTTCAGCTCGGTGTCGGCCGTGCGCTCGAAGAGACGCGCCACGGACGGCAGCCCCTCCCGCCGGGCCTGCTCGGCGTACAGCCGGTACGAGGCGTTGGCGAAGGCCTCACCGCGCATCGCCTGTGCCAGGTCGGCCCGCGTCTGCGGAGCGGGGTCGGACGCCCGGGGCGCCGATGGGATCCCGGCAGAGATCGCCGAGGCGGCGAACGCTCCGCTCGCCGGGCTTCCGAGTGCGATCGTGACCGCGGCGACGATCAGTGCGCGTGCCGAAAAGGGTTCATGAGTGGACCTCCTCGCCGGACGCTGACGCGTCCATGGACCGATATGAACGGGCTACCCGTGCAAACCGCCGCTCACTGGACATCCTGCTTGAATCGGTCACCTGGCGTGAGGCAGGTTTTGCCGTTCGCCCGGAGGCTTTCCCGCACCGTGCCTCGTACCGGGGCGTACTCCGTTTCCCCGTTTGCCGGTGCTTGAGGGGGCCGACGATCCGACGTTCGGGCGGGTTGCGGGACGATGGCCGCATGCTGGTCACCACAGGAACGGACGTCGCGGAGGAGACCCGCGCGTTCAACGACGAGCTCGCCGCCCTGTACGCCGCCGCCCCGCAACTGCACGAGGTCGACGATCCGCCGGCGTCCCGGGCGGCCCGCGCTCGCGGAGAAGGACCGCTCGCCCCGCCGGGGAGGCTCGCCGAAGGCCGCGATCGTACGATCCCCGGGCGCGCCGGTCCGATCCCGGTCCGGGTGTTCACGCCCCCCGAGGTGCGAGGCGTCTACCTGCACTTCCACGGAGGCGGCTGGACCCTCGGCACGGCCGACTCACAGGACCCCATGCTGTGGCGGCTCGCCACCGAGACCGGTGTCGCCGTGGTCAGCGTCGACTACCGGCTCGCCCCCGAGCATCCCTATCCGAACGGCCCGGACGACTGTGAGGACGCCGCACGCTGGCTCATCGGCGCCGCCGGCCCGGAGTTCGGCGCCGAGCGGCTCGTCATCGGCGGCGAGTCGGCCGGCGCCCACCTCGCCGCCGTCACCCTGCTCCGGCTGGGCGAGGCGGCGGGCGCCTTCCGCGCGGCCCAGCTGACCTTCGGCGCCTACGACCTGTCCATGACGCCGAGCCAGCGCCACTGGGGCGAGCGGAACCTGGCGCTGTCGACACCGGTCATCCAGTGGTTCACCGCGAACTTCCTGCCCGGGATGAGCCTCGAGGAGCGCCGCGCCCCGGACGTGTCCCCGCTGTACGCCGACCTCTCCGGGCTGCCGCCGGCCCGGTTCGTCGTCGGAACCCAGGATCCGCTGCTGGACGACACCCTCTTCATGGCGGCGCGCTGGCGGGCCGCCGGGAACGCGACCGAACTGGAGGTCGTCGCGGAGGCGCCCCACGGCTTCGTCGGCTTCCCGCTGAAGGTCGCCGAGCGCGAGCTGGCCCGCCAGCGGGAGTACGTCGCGCGCGCCGTCGGCTCCTGACGCTGACGGGGCCGCCCAGGCAGGCGGATTCGCCTAGGTCACTCGCCCACGGGGGATCCTCGGCCGGCGCCGTCGGGCGCTTCGGCTCCCGGGAGGCCCGCCGTACCGCGCCGGACGCCCGCGTGGCACGCTGGCGAACGAGTGTTCCACCGCGGCCGCCGGAGCCGGCTCCGGCGGCCGCGGACCGACCGGAGGAGAGACCCGTGCGCCCCGTCGTGCTGCCGCCCAACATGCCGCGTTCGTTCTACCGAGGCGCCGGACGCATCGGCCGGTTCCGCGACGCGCCGACGCCCGCCGCCGGGGACCCGTACTTCCCGGAGGACTGGGTGGGGTCGGTCACCGCACGGCACGGGGCCGCGCCGGCCGGCCTCACGACGCTGCCGGACGGGCGCCTGCTGGCCACGGCCGTCGCGGAGGACCCGGAGGCCTGGCTCGGCCCGGCGCACCTCGCCCGCCACGGCGCCGACCCGGCCATCCTCGTCAAGCTCCTCGACGCGGGCGAGCGCCTCCCGGTCCACGTGCATCCGGACCGCGGGTACGCCACCGCCCACCTGGCCTCGCCGTACGGCAAGACCGAGGCATGGGTGATCGTCGACGCGGCTCCGGACGCGGCCGTGCACCTCGGGTTCCGGCGGGACGTCGACGCCGGGGAACTCCGCCGGTGGGTGGTCGAGCAGCGGACCGGCGACCTGCTGGCCGCCACCAACCGGATCCCCGTCCGCCCGGGCGACGCCATCGTCTGCCCGGCGGGCCTTCCGCACGCCATCGGCGCGGACATCCTGCTGGTGGAGGTCCAGGAGCCGACCGACTTCTCGGTCCTGCTCGAGTGGGAGGGCTATGACGTCGACGCCGAGGCCGGTCACCTGGGGCTCGGCTACGACGCGGCGCTGGCGTGCGTGGACCGTTCCGCGTGGGACGACCGGCGGATCGACGCGCTGCGCGGCGCCGGCCGCGCGGGCCGCGGCATCCGTCCCGGGGTCGACCGGCTGTTCTCCGCGGCGGCCGACCCGTTCTTCGCCGCCGAGCGCGTCCACCCGGATCCGGTCGGCGTGCTCGACCCGGCCTTCTCGGTGGTCGTGATCACGGACGGCTCCGGGGTGCTGGAGGCCGAGCACGGCGGCCCGCTCGCGGTCCGCTCCGGCCAGACGCTGCTCGTCCCGTACGCCGCCGGCCACTGCACTCTCCGGGGCGACCTGCGGGCGATCCGCTGCCGTCCTCCGTACGACACGCCCTGACACGGGCTCCTCGGCCCGGCGGGTGGCCACGCAACGTCCACGACACGCCTTAGGATCGGTCCGCCGTTCGTCTCGGCGCGGCCGCGTCCGTACTCCGTGCCGACCCCGCCGCGTACGCTCGGATCGATGTCACGGACCACGCTGACGCTGGGCATGGCCGGGCTGGCCCTCGTGCACGCCGCGCCGGCCGCGAGCCGGCTGACCGTCGTGCGCCGCCGCCTGCCGGGCCTGGCCGGAGAGGGCCACCGTGACCACGTCGCGCTGACGTTCGACGACGGCCCCGACCCGGACTCGACGCCGCGCTTCCTCGACGAGCTGCGGAGGCTGGACTGCCGCGCCACCTTCTTCGTCGTCGGGGAGACCCTCGCGCGGCATCCGGACGTGGGCCGGCGCATCGTCGCGGACGGCCACGAGATCGCCGTGCACGGCTGGCGGCACCGGTACACGCTGCTGACCCGCCCGGGCCGGGTCACCGGGGAGATCCGCCGGGCCGCCGACCTCGTCGCCGACGTCACCGGCGTCGAACCGGTCTGGTACCGGCCGCCGTACGGCGTGCTCAGCGCGGAGGCGCTGGCGGCGGCCCGCCGGCGCGGCCTGCGGCCCGTGCTGTGGACGGCGTGGGGGAGGGACTGGACCCGCTCGGCGAGCCCGGCCTCGGTCCTGGCGACGCTCTCCCCGGACCTCCGCGGCGGGGCGACGATCCTGCTGCACGACTGCGACGACACCTCGGCCCCGGGCGCGTGGCGCTCGGCCCTGGGCGCGCTGCCCGAACTGGTGGCCCGGTGCCGCTCGGCCGGTCTGCGGGTCGGGCCGCTACGCGATCACGGTTCAAGGCAACCGGTGCCGTCCGGTCGGCGCGCCGGGTAGAACAGAGACATGGTGGAACGCGCGATCGAATCCGTGAGCCTGGGACAGGTGCCGGAGGACGACATCGATGCGGTGACCTCCGCGGTCCTCACCGCGTCGCGTCTGCTGGTGGGCATCTCGCTGCGATCGCTCACGGCCGTGCGGGACCAGGTGACGCTGCCGCAGTTCCGCCTGCTCGTGGTGCTGGCCACCCATGAGGAGACCAAGCTGGTGACCCTGGCCGATCATCTGGGGGTCAATCCCTCGACCGCGATGCGGATGGTGGAGCGCCTGGTGGCCGCGGGGCTGATCGACCGGCGCGTCAATCCGGCGAGCCGCCGTGAGGTCCTGCTGCGGTTGACCGATGACGGCAGTCGCGTCGTCGACGAGGTCACCGCCCGGCGCCGGGACGAGATCGCGGCCATCGTCGCCGCGATGCCCGCCGAGCAGCGGGCGGGGCTGGTCGGAGCCCTCAAGGCGTTCACCGACGCCGGCGGCGAGCCGCTCGTGACCGAGACCCGCGCCTGGGACTGACCGGCCGGTCGCCCCGCCGGCGGTCGCCCTGCCGGGCGCGTCGGCTCACCGCGGACCGGCGGCGAGGCGGGTGGCGGTCTCCAGGAACAGGGCGTGCACGAACGCCTGCGGCAGGTTGGCGCGAAGCTGACGCTGCCGGATGTCGTACTCCTCGGTGAACAGGCCGGTGGTGCTGCAACCGGAGCGGAGACGCTCGAAGCGCCGTACGGCCTGGGCCGTGTGCCCCTGCTGGTGCTCGGCCAGCGCGAGGAAGAACCCGCAGAGCATGAAGGCGCCCTCGGCGGCGCCGAGCGGGCGTTCGTCGATCTGGTAGCGGTAGACGAACCCGTCGTCGACCAGGCGGTCGCGGACGGTCTCGAGGGTGGCGATCGTGCGTGGGTCGTCGGCGGGCAGGGCGCCTCTGACCGGGGGAATGAGCAGCGACGCGTCGATCCGGTCGTCGTCGGGCGCGCGGCGCCAGTGGCCGGAGGGGCTGAGGCTCGTCCGGGTGGTGTCCGCGAGGATCGACTCGGCCAGCGAGAGCCACTCGGGGATCTCCGGACGCCCGGCGATGGCGGCCGCGGCGGCGCGCAGCCCGCCGACGCAGGCCAGCCGTGAGTGCGTCCAGCATCGATCGCACGTCTCCCAGATCCCGGCGTCGGGCCGTCGCCAGTGCCGGGCGATGGCGTCGACCGCGACGCGGGCGGCGCGGGCCGCGTCCACGGTGAGGCGGTCCGCGTGGGCCGCGGCCGCGAACAGGTTCAGCGCCTCGCCGAACGCGTCGAGCTGGAACTGCCCCTGGACGCGGTTGCCGGTGACGAGCCGGGACCCGGGATAGCCCGGCAGGTCGTGGTGCTCCTCCGCCGGCACCGGGTCTCCGGCGACGGTGTACGCCGGACGGAGACGGTCGCCGTCCGCCAGGAGCCGCTCGGCCACGAACCGCACCGCCGTGTCCAGGAGGGCCGGCCGTGCCCCGTGGGCGGCCACCGCCAGCCCGGCGTAGCACTGGTCGCGGATCCAGGCGTAGCGGTAGTCGTAGTTGCGGTCGTCCCCCATCCGCTCGGGCAGGGAGGTGGTCGCGGCGGCGACCATCCCGCCACCCTCGCTCGTGAGCCCGGTCAGCACCGCGTAGGCGAGCTGGGCGTCACGGGAGGCGAGCGTGTCATCGCACCGCGGCACGTTCCTCAGCCAGGCGGCCTCGGTCGCCGCCCACAGGTCCCCGGCGTCGAGCGGCTCGTCGGATCGGCCGGTGCTCAGCTCGAGCACCAGGTCGTGGGTCTGCCCTTCGGCGAGTTCGAGCTCCAGGACCAGGCCGTCGTCCTCGGCGGCCCGCGCGGCGCCACACCAGCGCAGGTGTACCGGGCCGCTGCGCGCGGTCCAGACGCCGTCCTCGGCGCGCAGGCCGGTCATCCCGCCCGCCCCGAACCCGGCGTGCGGATCCAGGCGCGCTCGGACGCGGGCCGGGCCGCGGACGGCCTCGATCCGGCGGAGGAGGACCGCGCGGTCCCGGCGGGCCGGAACGGCGAGCGCCTCCCGGCACTCCACCACGCCGTCGCCCGTGACCCACCGGTTGCGCCAGATCAGGCTGCGGTCCTCGTAGTAACCTCCCCACACCCGCCACTCGTCGACCGGGTGGACGCTGTAGAGGCCACGGCCGCCGACCAGACCGCCGAAGACCGCCGGCGACTCCCAGGCCGGGAAGCACATCCACGCGATGTTCCCCTGTGGGCCCATCACCGCGCCGCGCTCTCCGTCGGCGATGAGGGAGTACTCACGGAGCACGTGGGGCTTGACGACGTCCGGACCGGTCATACCCGCTGCCTTTCCCGAACCCGGCCTCCTATGCATCGGCCGGTGGTGAGTTCGCACCGGTCCCGGGCCACGGCGTGAAAGACCGTGAAAGCCGCATTGACCGAATTCAAGGCCGCTCTTAGCGTCGCGATGCAGCACATGTCGAACCCCGTTCGACATACCGAACGAAAGGCTCCCCGGAATGCCGTCGCGTCTTTCTCCTCTCCCGGACGTCCGCCATCGGTGGGCCGTCGTCCTGGCGGCCGTGATCCTGGCGGCCGGCGCCCTCATCGGCGTCGGCACCGCTCGCGCCGAGTCCAACGGCGGGGTACGGGTCATGCCGCTCGGTGACTCGATCACCGACGGGGTGACGCTCCCCGGCGCGTACCGGACCGGGCTGTGGCAGCGCTTCACCGGCGGCGGGTACCGCGTGGACTTCGTCGGGTCGCTGTCCAACGGGCCCGCCTCGCTCGGCGACCACGACCACGAAGGCCACTCGGGCTGGCGGATCGACCAGATCGACGCCAACATCGTCAACTGGCTGCACGCCTACTCGCCGCACACCGTCCTGCTGCACATCGGCACCAACGACGTCCTCCAGAACTACAACCTGTCCGGGGCGCCCGCGCGGCTGTCGGCGCTGATCGACCACATCACCGCCACGGTGCCCACCGCCGAGGTGTTCGTCGCCACGATCATCCCGCTCGCGAACTCCGGTCAGGAGGCGAACGCCCGCGCGTACAACAGCGCCATTCCCGGGATCGTGCAGAGCAAGGTGAACGCGGGCGAGCACGTGCACCTGGTGGACATGCACGCGGCGCTCACGACCGCCGACCTGCTGTCCGACGGCATCCATCCCAACGCGACCGGATTCGACAAGATGGCCGCGGCCTGGTTCAGCGCCCTGCGATCGGTGCCCGGAAGCATCGGCGACACCGGCGGCGGGACCCCGACGCCCACCCCGACTCCCACCCCGCCGCCCGGGGGCCGGACCTGCACCGCCGCGTACACCGTGACCGGGCAGTGGTCCGGTGGGTTCCAGGCCTCGGTCACGGTGACCGCCGGGAGCACCGCCATCACCGGGTGGACCGTCACCTGGCGGTACGCCAACGGCCAGGCCGTCACCCAGGCATGGAACGCGACGGTCACGAGCTCCGGCTCCGCCGTCACCGCCCGCAACGTCGGCTACAACGGCGCGCTCGCCGCCGGGGCGGGCGCCGAGTTCGGCTTCCTCGGCACCTCGACCGGCGTCAACGAGGTGCCCACGCTCACCTGCACGGCGAACTGACCGGAGGACCCGATGAAACTCTCGCACCGTCGACGTCGGCTCGCCGCCATCATGGCCGTGCTGATCATCCCCATTCTGGCGCTGGTGTCGGCCCCGTCGGCGTCGGCGCTGGGCAACGGGCTCGCGCTGACGCCGCCGATGGGCTGGAACGACTGGAACGCCTACGGCTGCAACGTGAGCGAGCAGCTCGTCGAGCAGACCGCGCTCGCCATGCACAACGACGGCCTGCAGGCGGCCGGCTACCAGTACGTCAACATGGACGACTGCTGGATGGCGTCGAGCCGGGACGGAAGCGGCAACCTGGTCGCGAACTCCTCGAAGTTCCCGCACGGCATCGCCGCGGTGGCGAGCTACGTGCACTCCCTCGGCCTGAAGTTCGGGATCTACGAGGACGCCGGGACGGCCACCTGCGCCGGCTACCCCGGCAGTTACGGGCACGAACGGCAGGACGCGACTCTGTTCGCCTCCTGGGGGGTCGACTACGTCAAGTACGACTGGTGCAACATCCCGTTCGGCGACTTCTCCGGCCAGTCGCACCAGCAGGTCGCCAAGACCCTGTACACGCGGATGCGCGACGCGCTGTCGGCCACCGGACGGCCGATCGTCTTCAGCATGTGCAACGGCTGGGACGGCAGCGTCCAGCCGGCGACGTGGGCGGGCCCGGTGGCCAACCTGTGGCGCACGACGTCCGACATCCAGCCCAACTTCAACAGCATGCTGTCGAACTTCCACAACACCGTCGGCCTGGCGTCGTACGCCGGTCCGGGCGCGTGGAACGACCCCGACATGCTGGAGGTCGGCAACGGGATGAGCGCGACCGAGGACCGGGCGCACTTCAGCCTGTGGGCCGAGATGGCGGCTCCGCTGATCGAGGGCGGCAACCTGGTCAACGCGAGCTCCACCACGCTGTCGATCCTGACCAACCGGGCCGTGATCGCGGTCGACCAGGACTCCCTCGGCAGGCCGGGCACCCAGGTCTCCTCCTCCGGCGGCCACGACGTCCTCGCCAGGCCGCTCGCGAACGGAGACGTGTCCGTCGTGCTGTTCAACGAGACCGGATCCACCGCGACCATCTCCACCACCGCGGCCGCGGTCGGCAAGTCGGGCGCGTCGAGCTACACGCTGACCGACCTGTGGAGCGGCGGCACGTCGACGACCACCGGGAGCATCAGCGCCTCCGTGCCGGCGCACGGCGCCGTCATGTACCGCGTCGCGGGCGGGAGCACCGGCACGAACCCCTCGGGCCCCATCCACGCGGTCGGGGCGGGCAAGTGCCTGGACGTGCCGAACTCCACGCAGGCCAACGGCACCCAGCTGCAGATCTATGACTGCAACGGCCAGACCAACCAGACGTGGACCTACGCCTCCGGCCGGTTCACCGTCTACGGCGGCACCAAGTGCCTGGACGCCTACGACAACCAGACCGCTCCGGGGACGAAGGTCGAGATCTGGGACTGCAACGGCGGCGCGAACCAGCAGTGGCAGGTCAACTCCAACGGCACCATCACCGGAGTCCAGTCCGGGCTGTGCCTGGACGTCTACGACAACGGCACCGCCAACGGCACCGCGGTCGAACTCTGGACCTGCAACGGCGGCGCGAACCAGCAGTGGACCGTCGGCTGAGCGGACCACGTACGTTCCGAAGGAGGAGCGAGAGCCGTCTCTGAGGGCCGGTGCGCCGGCCACGGCGGCCGTCACCCGGACGCGGAGGGCCGGGTGACGGCCGCAACTTCTGCCAAGGTTCGGAGGCTCCTATAGGAGATTTTCGCCGATATGTACCACGGTGTCCGACCGCTAGGTTTGGCCTTCGTCTCAACCCGCGGGAAGTAAGGAACGCCGTACGTCATGCAGAGATCAGGGGGACGTTTCAGCCCGGTGCCGCGATGGTGCTCGTGCCGGGTCCCGGCCGACGCCGCCGAGGGCGGCGGCGTCGAGGGCGGCGGCGTCGACCGGCGGAAGGTGCTCGGCGGCCTGACCGCCGCGGGCGCGCTCGCCCTGGCGGGCTGGCCGGGGTCGGCCGAGGCGGCGACGGCCGGCAAGGGCGGGAACGGGCCGGTGACCATCACGATCATGGGCACCTCCGACATCCACAGCCACGCCGTCGACTGGGACTACTACAACGACGCGGCCTACAGGGACAGCGCCGGCAACGTGGTCGGCCTGGCGCGGGTGTCGAGCCTGGTCAAGCAGATCCGTGCCGACCGGGGACGCGGGCGGACCCTGCTGTTCGACGCGGGGGACACCATCCAGGGCACCCCGCTCGGTTTCTACTACGCCACCGTCGAGCCGATCACCGAGACCGGCCAGGTCCACCCGATGGCGCTGCAGATGAACGCCCTCGGCTTCGACGCCGTGGCGCTCGGGAACCATGAGTTCAACTACGGGCTGCCGCTGCTGCGCAAGTGGATCGGCCAGATGCGCGCTCCGGTGCTGGCCGCCAACGCCGTGCACGCGGGCACCGACCGGCCGGCGTTCCGCCCGTACATCATCAAGACGATGCGCGTGCCGGGCCATCCGCCGATCCGGGTCGGCCTGCTCGGCCTGACCAACCCCGGCGTCGCCATCTGGGACAAGGCGAATGTCTCCGGCAAGCTTGACTTCCTGGACCTGATCGAGACCGCCAAGAAGTGGGTGCCGATCATCCGCGCGCAGGGCGTCGACGTCATGGTCGTCAGCGCCCACGCCGGTGACAGCGGCCTGTCCTCCTACACCGGCGACATCCCGGTGGAGAACGCCTCGGCCATGGTGGCCGAGCAGGTGCCCGGCATCGACGCCATCCTCTTCGGCCACGCGCACAACGACGTCCCCGTACGGTTCGTGACCAACAAGGCCACCGGTCAGAGCGTCGTGATGAGCGAGCCCAAGTGCTGGGGCCAGCGGCTGTCGGTCTTCGACATCACGCTGACCCGGGACCGCGGCCGCTGGAAGGTCACCGGCAAGTCCGCCACGACGGTGAACACGAACACCGTCCAGGAGGACCCGGCGCTCGTCGCCGTGGTGAAGAAGCAGCACGACGCGGTGGTCGCCTACGTCAACCAGGAGGTCGCCACCTCCACCGAGGCGATGTCCGCCGCGGAGTCCTGCTGGAAGGACACCGCGATCCTCGACTACGTGCACGTCGTGCAGATCGCGAAGGTCAAGGAGGCCCTCGCCGGCACCGCGTACGCGTCGCTCCCGGTCGTGTCGATCGCCGCGCCGTTCAGCCGCCTCGCCACCTTCCCGGCCGGCAAGGTCACGATCAGGGACATCGCCGGTCTCTACATCTACGACAACACCCTGCTGGCCAGTGTCCTGACCGGCTCCCAGATCAAGGACTACCTGGAGTACTCGGCGCAGTACTTCGCCCAGGTCGCCGCGAACGCCCCGGTCGACCCGGCGTCGTGGACCAACGCCCACGGCCGTCCCGACTACAACTACGACCAGTTCTCCGGCGTCACCTACGACATCGATCTCGCTCAGCCGGAGGGCTCCCGGATCCGCGATCTCGCCTACAACGGCGCGGCGGTCACGGGGGACCAGCAGTTCGTGGTCGCGGTGAACAACTACCGCCAGTCCGGCGGCGGCGGCTTCCCGCACATCGCCACCGCCCCGGTCGTCTACAACGCCCAGGTGGCGATCCGGGAGGCGATCGTCGCCTACGCCTCCGCCGCCAAGACCATCGACCCCGCGACCTTCCACGAGGAGAACTGGAGGCTGGTCCGCGACGGCGCGCCGGTCTTCTGAGCGGTTCCCGGGGCACCTCAGGGACGAGGTGACGTACGGGTCCAGCGGTGAGCCTGCGGGCGCCTCCTCACGGCGGCGTCGCATCGCGGGCAGACCCGCTGGACCCGGTCCGCCCAGCCGCCCGACTCCGGGATGATCTCCTCCCAGGGGACGTGCGGGAACCGGAGCAGCCGCGTACGGCTGAGCGCCAGCCCGCACAGGGTCTGATTCGTCCCGGCGAGCCACGCGTGGACCTCACCCGCCGGCGCCCGCACCCCGTCGGGGTCGGTCCAGCTCCCGGACGCGGCCACCGCCGCCTGCCTCTTTCCGGCCACACGCCTGCCCTGCCCCGCTACGACCTCGCGTAACGGCGACGCCGGTCGGTACGGTCGCCACCGCGAGCGCCGCGGCTCAGCCTTCGGCGTCCGCCAGGCGCTCGGCGAGGCGGGGAAGGATGCGAAGCGCGTTGGTGCCGGCGACACGGGCTCCGAGCCTCGCTCCGAGCAGGCGCGTCAGATCGTGTTCGCCGGCCTGGTCGCGGTCGAACAGCCCGTCGGCGTAGAGCCAGTCGGTCCCGAACAGCATCCTGTCCGTGCCGACCGCGTCGACCATGGTGTTCACCTGCACGGGGGAGTCGGCCACCGCGACGTCGTAGTAGACCGACCGCAGGTATTCCCGTATCGGGCGCCGCACCAGCTCCCGATACGCGGCGACGACCCGGGGTGCTGCGGCGATCCGGTGCCCGAGGTAGGGGACGGCGCCACCGCCGTGCGACAGGATCCAGTTGATGTTCGGGTAGCGGTCCAGGACCCCGTTGAACACGAGGGTCATGAAGACCCGCGTGGTGTCGAACACGTACTCGCCGATCCAGTGCTGCCAGGGGAGATCCGGCGTCTCCTTGGGCTCGACCGGGTGCAGCAGGACCGTGGCGGCCCGCGCATCGAGTGCCTGGTACACCGGTTCCCATCGCGGGTCTCCCACGTAGGTCCCGTCCACCTGCGAGACCAGGTACACCCCGTCCAGGTCGAGGTCGTCGTAGATGTGGTCGATCTCGGCGAGGGCGGCGTCCACGCCCGGCAGTGGGACGGCGCCGAAGACGCCGAACCGCCGTGGATGCCGGCGGACGACGTCGGCGCCGATGTCGTTGACGTTCCTGGCCAGCTCGCTCGCCTCATGTTGATCGCCGAAGTAGACCCCGGTCTCGGCCAGGCAGGAGAGCACACCGGTGTCGATGCCCCATTCGTCCATGAACTGGAGATGAGCCTCGGGGGTCCAGGGCGCCAGGTCGACCCCGCCGGTCCAGTTGATGCCGTGGCGGACGAGGGCTTGCACGTAGGGCTCGGGCAGGAAGTGGGTGTGGACGTCGATCGTGGGCACCGGAACCGCTCCTCGTGAAAGTTTGGATAGATCTCTCCAGAACCGTAGGGCCGATTTTTTGGAGAGTCAACACCAGAATCCGGTAGGGTCGGCGTCGAGGAAGGGGTGAGGCCGGTCGTGGCCGAGAGGTGGACGGCGAAAGGGGCCGCGACGCGGTCCCGCATCATCGATGCGGCGGCGGCGCTGATCTACGAGCGTGGACTCGCCTCGGTCGGGATCAACGATGTCCGGGAGGTCACCTCCACCAGCCACGGGCAGATCTTCCACTACTTCCCCGGCGGCCGGGCCGAGATCCTGCGGGCCGTGGTGGAGCGCCAGACGCGGCAGGCACTGGACGACCAGCGTCCCGAACTCGACGCGCTCGATTCCTGGGAGTCATGGCAGGCATGGCGCAGCCGGCTGCTCGCGGTGCACTCGGCCCGTGGCGCCGCCGGCGGCTGCCCACTGGGCTCGCTCGCCGCGCAGATGGCGGAGAGCGACCCGGAGGCCGCGCGACTGATCGACGCCGGGTTCGACGCCTGGGCCGCACACTTCGAACGCGGACTCGACACCATGCGCGCGAACGGTGACCTGGAACCGACCACCGACGTGCCCGCACTCGCGCGCGCCATCCTCGCCCTCGTGCAGGGAGGATTCGTCCTCATGCAGGCGTCACGATCCATCGAGAGGCTGTCACAGGCCCTGGACGCCGCGCTGCTCGTGCTGCGCGGGAACGCGACCGATGGGCAGGGCTGACCGCGTCGACCGCACCGACCACCGAGCCGCCATGCGGGGACCCGGTCGTACGGCCGCGTTCCCGGGAGGAGGGGATGCCGGATGAGCCTGCTGCTCGGAGTCGACATCGGCACGTCCAGTTCCAAAGGAGTGCTGACCACTCCGGACGGCGAGGTGGTCGCGACGGCGGTGCGCGAGCACGCGGTGTCCCGGCCGCGTCCCGGCTGGGCCGAGCACGACGCCCGTACGGTCTGGTGGGCCGGGTTCGCCGCCGTCACCCGCGAGCTGCTCGCGCGGGCCGGCGCCCCGATCGCGGGCGTCGGCGTCAGCGGCATCGGGCCGTGCGCGCTGCCCGCGACCGCCGCCGGTGAACCGCTGCGACCGGCGATCCTCTACGGCGTCGACACGCGCGCGGTCGCCGAGATCGAGGAGCTGACCGCGCGCTACGGCGCCGAGACCGTCATCGAACGCGGCGGCTCGCCGCTGACCACCCAGGCGGTCGGGCCCAAGCTCGCCTGGCTGCGCCGCCACGAGCCGGAAGTGTGGGAGCGCACGCGGCGGCTGTTCATGGCGAGCTCCTACCTCGTGCACGAGCTGACGGGGGAGTACGTCCTCGACCACCACTCGGCCAGCCAGAGCTCGCCGCTGTACGACAGCCGCGAGCACGCCTGGATCCCCGACTGGGCGGCGGAGATCGCCCCGGGCCTGGACCTGCCGCCGCTCGCCTGGCCCGGCGAGGTCGTCGGCGTGGTCACCGAGACGGCGGCCGGTCGAACGGGTCTTCCCCCGGGGATCCCGGTCATCGCCGGCACCATCGACGCGTGGGCCGAGGCGGTGAGCGTCGGGGTCACCGAGCCCGGCGACGTCATGGTGATGTACGGCACGACGATGTTCCTCATCGAGGTCCTCGCGGCACGCCGCACCTGGCCGGGCCTGTGGGGCACGGTCGGCGTGACGCCCGGCACGTACGACCTGGCGGCGGGCATGGCGACCTCGGGCGCGGTCACCGACTGGCTGCGGCAGCTGACCGGCGCGGAGTACGACGAGCTCACCGAGGAGGCGCGCGCGGCCGGGCACGGGGCGGGCGGGCTGATCATGCTGCCGTACTTCGCCGGCGAGCGCACTCCGCTGTTCGACCCGGACGCGCGAGGACTCGTCCTCGGCCTGACCCTCGACCACGGCCGCGGGCACCTCTACCGGGCGGCCCTGGAGGGCACGGCGTTCGGCGTCCGGCACAACCTGGAGGCGATGCGGGCGGCGGGCGGCGAGGCCAGGCGGCTGGTCGCCGTGGGCGGCGGCACCAAGGGCGGGCTGTGGACGCGGATCGTGTCGGACGTGCTCGGCCGCTCCCAGGAGCTGCCCTCGGTCACGATCGGCGCCTGTTACGGCGACGCGCTGCTGGCCGCGCGCGCCACGGGCCTGTCGGACGGCGCGGGGTGGAACCCTCCCGCGGGCGTCGTCGAGCCCGACCCGGCCGCCGGACGGATCTACGACGCGCTGTACGAGCTGTACCGCGGCCTGTACCCCGCCACCCGCGAGGCGGCCCACGCCCTGGCCGCCCTCTCCCGCGACCCGGCCTGAGCCGAGCCGCCCCGGCCCTCCGGCCCTCGACGAAGGCCGACGCGGTCGGCGGGTGAGCGGCGCGGCCGGGGCACGGGTGGGTGAACTCCGGTCTCGCCGGCGGTTCACTGGTAAGCGTGGGTGTCCTCGACCTCGCCTGCTTCGCCGTGGTCATGGCCACCGGCGTCGTCTCGGTCGGCGTCGGTGACCAGGGCCTGGGCGTCCTGTCCGGCGCTCTGCTGTGGACCGCCGTCGCGGCGTACGCCGTGCTCGTGGCCGTGACCGGATGGCGTGCCGTCGCCTGCCGGTCCGGCCTGTGGGCCGAGCTGACCGACCCGCGGCGCGCCTTCGGGTCCTTCACGTTCGTCGCCGGCACCGACGTGCTCGGGACCCGGCTCGCCGCGGCGGGACAGGAGCGGATCGCGCTCGCGCTGCTGGCCATCGGCTGCCTGGGCTGGCTCGTCCTGGGGTACCTCGTCCCCGCGGCCGTTCTCCGGGACCGGGCGGACCGGCCGGGGCCGGTCGGCGCCGACGGGACGTGGTTCCTGTGGACGGTGGCCGTCCAGTCCGTGGCCGTCCTCGCCGCGACCCTCGAACCGGTGAGTCCCGGGCTCCGGTCCGCGCTGGCGCCGGCCGCCATCGTGTCCTGGGCGGTGGGCGTCTTCCTCTACGCCGTCACCGGTGTCCTGGTCGCGGTGCGGCTCCTGTTCCGCCCGCCGCGCCCGGAGGACCTCACCCCGCCGTACTGGGTGGCCATGGGCGCCACCGCGATCACGGCCCTGGCCGGGGCGCGCCTCGTCCGGATGACCGACGCGCCGGCGATCGAGACCGTCCGGGGCGCGGCGGCCGCCTCGGTGGTGTTCTGGGCCTTCGGGACCTGGCTGATCCCCGCCCTGGTGGCGGCCGAATGGTGGCGGCACGTGACCCATCGGATCCCCCTGCGCTACGACACCGCCCTGTGGTCGATCGTCTTTCCGCTCGGCATGTACGGCGTCGCGAGCCGCGATCTCGGGCGGGCCGAGCGCTTCCCCCTCATGCGCCTCATCGGTGACGGCGCGATGTGGGTGGCGCTGGCGGTATGGGGACTGACCTTCGCCGCCATGCTCGTCCACCTCGCGCGCGGACCGCGTGGCACGCCGTCCGCCGGAGTCTGACCTGGTCTCCGGCGGGGCGGTGCCCTCCCGGCGTCGACGGCCGGGGGCGTAACGTCGGAGGTGAGGCGCCCGCCTCGTTCACCGACCGGCCTCACGCGGATGATGCCCGCACACGACTCAGGATCCCGGGAACGGCGATGCCAACGCTGATCGCCGGACTTCTCCTCGGCCTGGTGGCGGGCCTGGTCGCCGGCGTGCTGGTGGGCCTCGTCGTCGGGCTCGTCGTGTTCCTGACGGCCGGGCTCGTGGCCGGGCTGATCGCGGGCCTGCTCCTCGGCCTCGTCCTCGGGCTGGCCGTCGGGTTGCTGCTGGGGAGCTTCCTGGGCCGATCACGCCGATGACCGCCTCGTCACTGCTCGCGCATTCCCCAGGGTGAGCCGTACTCGCTCAGCAGGTCGAGGAAGGGCCGGGCCGGGAACGCCTCGGGGCCGAGCACGCCGGTGCCGGTCCAGGCACCGGTCGCGACGAGTTCGAGGGCCACCACCGGGTTGACCGCGGTCTGCCAGACCACGGCCTGGGAGCCGTACTCGCGCATCGACCACTGGTTGTCGACGACGTGGTAGAGGTACACCTCGCGCGGCCGCCCGTCCTTGGCGCCCTTCACCCACGTGCCGGCGCAGGTCCTGCCGTGCATGCGGTCGCCGAGTCCGGCCGGGTCGGGCAGCGCGGCGGCGACCACGTCGCGCGGGGAGACCGCCGCGGGACCGCGGTCGGTGGTGACGGTGAGCGGGGCGGTGCGGTCCAGGCCGAGGTCGTGCAGGGTCCTGAGCTTGTCGATGAAGTCCTCGCCGAGTCCGTACTTGAAGGTGACGCGCCCGGCGTCGACCCACCGGGGGACCAGGAGCACCTCCTCGTGCTCGACGTTGACGCACTCGACCGGGCCGATGCCCTCGGGGAAGTCGAAGACCTCGGGCTCGCTGAAGGGCGCCGTCGTGAACCAGCCGCGCTCCTTCTCGTAGATCACGGGCGGGTTCAGGCACTCCTCGATGGTGGTCCAGATGCTGAAGGAGGGCGCGAAGTCGTAGCCGTCCACGGTCAGGTTCGCGCCGTCGCGGATGCCGATCTCCTCGATCTCGTCGAAGAGCTCGTCCGCCGCGTACCGGGCGAAGACGTCCGACAGGCCGGGCTCGACGCCCATGCCGACCAGGGCCAGGAGCCCGGACTCGCGGTACTCCTCGGCGCGCGCGAACTGGTCGTCGCCGAGCTTGACCCCGCACAGCTCGTACGGGCGTTCCGGGTGCGGATGGGACAGGGACATCGCCATGTCGAGGTAGTGCGCGCCGGCGTCGTGAGCCGCCTCGAACAGCGGCAGGACGAAGCGGGGGTCGGTCGCGTTGAGCAGTACGTCGCAGCGGTGCTCGCGCAGCAGGGCGGCGACCGCGGCCCGGTCGCCGGCGTCGACTCTGGCGGAGCCGAAGCGCGACCCGGTGGTCCCCGGGGTCGTCACGGCGGCCACCGCGGCCTCCGCGCGGCGGAGGTCGTAGTCGGCGACGACCATGTGCTCGAAGTAGTCGCGCCGGGCGGCGATCCGAGTGATCGCGGAGCCGACGCCTCCCGCGCCCACCAGCAGAATTCGCACGGAGATACATCACCTTTCGCGTAGTTCATGGGCATATGAGCGGTTCGCTCGCTTGAGACCGATCCAACGGCCGATCCCCCCATAACGTCAACCCTGTTGGCATAAGCTCGGTCCATGGCGAAGAAGGTGGTGCAGGACGGAGAGCGCCGGCGGCGCCGGCGGACCAAGCAGGGCCTGGTGCTCAGCCACGACCTGATCATCGAGACGGCGCTGCGCCTGCTGCGCGAACACGGCGCGCAGGGCCTCACCGCGCGGCGCCTCGGCCTGGCCCTGGGCGCGGACCCCAGCACCGTCTACCGGTACTTCGACGGCATGGACGACCTGATCCTCGCCCTGGCGGACGAGCTGATGGGGCGGGCCGTCTCCGGCTGGAGCACGACGGGCGACTGGCGGCGCGACCTGCGCGAACTGGGACTGCGCATTCACGCCACCTACCTCGCCCACCCCCAGGCGGCCGTGCTCACGGCCGCCCGCGTCAGCGGACGGTCGCAGGAGATCGCCGCCGACGAGGCGATCCTGGGACTCCTGCGCGGCGCGGGGTTCCCCGACCCGTCGGCGGTGCGGATCTACCACGCGTTCATCGACCAGGCCCTCGCCTTCGCCGCGCTGGACGCCGCGACGCTGACCCTCCCGGAGCCCGCCCTCCGCGCCGACCGCACGATCTGGCGCGCGACGTACGCGCGGCTCCCGGAACGAACGCATCCCCACATCACCGCGGTCGCGGACCTGCTGGCCGAGCAGATGAACTCCAGCGCCTTCCCGGTGGCCCTCGACCTGCTGCTCGCCAGCGCCGCCTCCGACCTCGCCTCCGCCGCGCTCGGCGGCCGCGCCGCGGAGGGCGATGACGGCGGCGGAGGGCGGTAACGAAGTCATACAGTCCGGCTGACTTCCTGTCCGGAACCGGGAAGATGGTGCCCCGGCGTGCCCTGCGAAGCGGAGGAGACGGGATGGCGTCAGGTCGCACGAGGCTGGAGCCCCTGTCCCGGCACGACCCTCGGCGGATCGGCGGATACGCGCTGCTGGGACGGCTGGGGAGCGGCGCGATGGGCCGGGTCTACCTCGGCCGCTCGGCGTCGGGGCGGCTGGTGGCGGTCAAGACGATCAGAAGTGAGTTCGCCGGCGACGCGGACTTCCGCTCCCGCTTCGCCCGCGAGGTCGCGGCCGCCGGCCGGGTCAGCGGGGTGTTCACGGCGGCGGTGGTCGCCGCCGACCCGGAGGCCGAGATCCCGTGGCTGGCCACCGCGTACATCCCGGCGCCCTCCCTGGAGCAGCTCGTACGGACCTGCGGGCCGTTGCCGGTGCCCGCCCTGCGCTGGCTGGCGGCCGGATGCGCCGAGGCGCTGGAGTCGATCCACCAGGCGGGACTGGTGCACCGGGACCTGAAACCGTCCAACGTGCTGGTGTCGATCGAGGGGCCACGGGTCATCGACTTCGGCGTGGCGCGGGCGACCGAGCGCGTCACCGCGACCGCCACGCACCAGGCCGTCGGCACCCCGGCGTACATGGCACCCGAGCAGGCGCGCGACAGCCGGCAGACGACGCCGGCGAGTGACGTCTTCGCGCTCGGCTCGACCTTACTCTTCGCCGCCACCGGGCACCCGCCGTACACGGGGAAGTCGGTCACCGACGTGCTGCTCCGCCTGGCCAGTGATCCGCCGGACCTCACCGGAATGCCGGACGAGGCGGCCGACCTGCTGCTGGACTGTCTCCGCCGCGACCCGGCGGACCGTCCCGCGGCGGGCGCCCTGCTGGCCCGGCTGGCGGTCGAACTCGACGGCAGCGGCGCGGCGCCGCTGCCCTTCGAGGCGCTCTCCCTGCTCGAGGAGTACCGGCGGGAGCCTCCGCCGGTGGAGTCGCCGGCGGACGACCGCGCCGCCGAGGACACCCTGGACTCGCCCACCTCCGTCCGGGCGCCCGACGGACCGCCTCCCGCCGGGCGCCCGGACGGCTCCGGCGACTCGGATCCGCGCCGGCCGGGCCGTTCCGGCGGCTCGGAGTCGCGGCAGGATCGTTCCGGCGTCCTGGCGTCACGGCGCACGGTGGCGTCCCGGCGGGTCGGCAGGGGCGGGCGCGTCCTCGCGGCTCTGCTGGGAGCGGGCGTGGCACTGCTGATCGGGGTCGGACTGGGCCGGATGGACGACGATGACCGGCCACGACAGCCGGCGGGCCCGCCCCCGCCCGGCGCCGCGCCTCCGGGGGCGCCCGGCGTGGCGCCTACGGCACGGCCGTCGGGACGCCCACGGATCACGTTGAACCAGCCTTACGGTGACGGGCGCACCGGGTTCGTCGTCCACGGCGCCGGCCTGACCCCCGGCCGGCCGGTCGGCATCCGCCTGGACCGGAAACGGGTGGCGGCGGTGACACCGGTCGTCGACTTCGCGGGCACGTTCAACTACGTGATCAATCAGAGCCACGAGTTCTTCCCCGGCAAGATCCCGCCCGGGCGTCATCGCGTCACCGTGACGGTGCCCGGCGTGGACCGCCCCCTGGAGCTGGAGTTCACCGTCAACGACCTGTAGCCCGGCTATCGCGTACGGTCCCACCACAGGTCCTCCTGCCGGGAGCACCAGGACGGATCGGCGAGGCGCTCCAGATCGGCCGGGGTGACGATGGCGTGCTCGATCAGCACGCCGACGACCACCTCGTCGGACAGCCGGGTTCCGGCCCGCGCGAGCCCGCGTGAATTGATCTTGCGGCGGAGCACCTTGAGATGTTCGCCGACACGGGCCGCGAGCCGGTCGCGGAAGACGGGGTCGTGATCGAACTGCTCGATCTCGTAGAACGCGTCCGTCACCTCCAACGCCGCACGGGCGATCTCCGGCGTCCGCGGCAGCGGAGTCGTACGGGTCGGGTCCAGCAGCCACGGCCGGCACAGCAGGAGTGCCACCAGGAAGAGCTTGGTGTGCGGATCCAGGTACAGCGGCAGGAGCGTCGAGTCGTCGTCCGCCCGTCCCGCAGGGGGAGTCCTCAGGGCGTCGGTCACGGCGGCGAGCACGGTCACGCGTACGGCCTGGCCCTCGTCGAGCATGGCCCGCGAACCGACAAGCGTCGCCCCCGTCCTGATGAACCAGCCGGCGGACGGCTCGCCGCCCGCCTCCATCGGCGGCAGCCGGATCTGGTAGCCCTCGCTCTCGGCGTACAGCGCGTGGGTCCGGCTGAGATTGGCCACCCACGCGCCTCCGCACAGGGCGCTGATCATGCCCGCCCGGCGGGAGAGTCCCCGGTCGGCGGAGATCACCAGGTCCGCGTCCGGTCCCCGGCCGAACACCAGGCGTTCATGCTCGGCGAGCTCCCGGACGGACCCGGACGGCGCCGTGACGCGCGTGACGGCGGGCGGCGTGGCGCGCGGTGTCATCGGGGCACCCTGGCTCATGGCCGCCGAGTGTAGGACCGGCGCGTCCGGCCCGGCCATCCCCGAATCCGGGGGTAGCCGTGGGCGCCCGCCCGGGGCTTTGCTGTGAGAGCCCCGGAAGTGTGGACGTCACGTGCGGGGGCCACCTGTTCCATCATCGCCGGCTCATACCGGGCGCGCGGGGGCGGTTCGGTAGGGGCGGCACCGTCCGGGGCGACCCGGAGCATTCTGGAGGGGTGCTCCGGGTCCACCCTGGCTGCCCTGACCCGAGTCGCGGGAAGACGGGTCCTGGACGGTGACGGTCGTCTACGGCGAGCCGTCGATCATCGTTCCCTGACCGCGTCGGAGATGGACTTGGTGCCGCCGTGGGCGGTGAGGCCGCCGTCGACGGGGATGTCCGCCCCGGTGATGAAGGACGACTCGTCGGACAGCAGGAAGGCGATCACGGCCGCGACCTCCTCCGGTGCGCCGGTCCGGCCGAGGGGCGTCTCGCGGATGTTCGCGTCGCGGAAGGCGGGTGCGGCCGAGGCCGTCATCGGGGTGTCGATGAAGCCGGGATGGACGCAGTTGACCCGGATGCCGCGCGGACCGAACTCCACACAGGCGGCCTTGGACAGGCCGCGCAGCGCCCACTTGCTCGCGGTGTAGGCGGCCGGGTAGTGGCCGGTGAGCGCCGCGGCGGACCCGACGTTCACGATGGACGACCCGGGCGGCATCAGCGGTGCGAGGTGCTGCATGCCCAGGAGCGGCCCGGTCAGGTTCACCGACTGGAGGCGCTCCAGGTCCGCGACGGCCAGGTCGTCCACCCGCGCTCGCCAGGTGACGCCCGCGTTGTTGACCAGGCCGTCGACGTGCCCGTACGCGTCGCGCAACCGCTCCGCGAGTGCCGCCCACGCGCCGGCGTCGGCCACGTTCATCGGGCGGCGGACGACGCCCGGCGCGTCGCCGGCCGCCTGTTCGTCCACGTCGACGGCGATGACCGTGGCGCCCTGCCGGGCGCAGGCGGCGGTCGCGGCCGCGCCCTGGCCGCGCGCGGCCCCGGTCACCACGATGATCTTCTCTGCCAGCCTGGTCACGGGCGGCTCCGGTCGCGTCTGCGGCCGCGCGGTACGGCGACGGGGTCGGGGCCGGGGACGACCGTGTTGGAGATCGTGCCGATGCCCTCGGCGGCGAGCGTCACCGTGTCGCCGGGCCGCAGCGGCGGCGGAGTGCGCTCACCCCGCAGGCCCCACAGCTCCGCGAGGCAACCGCCGTTGCCGCACGTCCCGGAGCCCAGCACGTCGCCGGGCCGCACCCACGTGCCCCGGGAGGCGTAGGCGATCATCTCCTCGAACGTCCAGCTCATGTTGGACAGCAGGTCGGTTCCGACGACCTCGCCGTTGATCTCGGCGGTGAGCGCGAGGCGGAGGAGGCCGTCCGCGTCCCGGTAGGGCTCCAGCTCGTCCGGGGTCACCAGGTACGGGCCGAAGGTGGTCGCGGTGTCCTTGCCCTTGCAGGGGCCGAGGCCGACCTGCATCTCGCGGGACTGGAGGTCGCGC
This sequence comes from Actinoallomurus rhizosphaericola, assembly GCF_024055675.1. Taxonomy (NCBI): domain Bacteria; kingdom Bacillati; phylum Actinomycetota; class Actinomycetes; order Streptosporangiales; family Thermomonosporaceae; genus Actinoallomurus; species Actinoallomurus rhizosphaericola. The sequence continues at coordinate 139,834 of NZ_JAMXMW010000008.1, forward strand.
GCGGACCAGTCGTTGAACAGCGTGTACCCGGCGATGTGGTCGCGGGCCTGCTCGGGGGTCAGGTCGCGGCCCTCCCGGCCGATGACCACGGCGACCTCGAGCTCGAAGTCCAGCGCCCCGCTGCCGGGCGGCACCGGCACGTCGTCGCCGGGGCCGATCACCGCGTAGGGGTTGGTGAAGTAGAAGGTCGGGGCGTCGTACCAGGCGTCGGGCACGCCCGCCGCCCCGTCGACGCTGCGGCGCACCCCCTCGACGTGCTCCTCGAAGGCGACGAAGTCCCGGACGGTGGGCGGTCGCAGCGGTGCCAGCAGGCGTACCTCGGTCAGCGGGACGGCCGCCCCGGCCGGAGGCGGGTCGGTGAGGCCGCCGGAACGGATCAGGTCGAGCAGGTCGGTGCCGTCGGGGAAGGGGCGCACCGCGGCGTCCTCGACGACGCCGCAGCGTTGTGAACCCCGGTGTTCGTACGTGGCGATGCGCATGGGTCTCCTCGAAGGGGCGGGCGGTCAGACCGGCGGGGCGACGAAGCAGCCCTGGTCGGGGTCGTTGAAGGACTCCTTGGCGACGAACTCGTTCATCGCGTTCGCGGTGCCCCACTGGTCCGTGACCTCCGGCTGGGAGAAGTCGTAGACGTGCGGGTGCCAGGTGTCCTCGTCCAGCTCCTCCAGCTCGGTCGTGTACTCCACCGTGTTGCCGTGCGGGTCGAGGAAGTAGGTGAAGGTGTTGTCGCCCGCGAGGTGCCGGCCGGGCCCCCAGATCTTGCGGAACCCGGCGCGGATGACCCGTCCGGAGCCGCGCATGTACTCGTCGAGGCCGCGCATCTCGAAGGAGACGTGGTGCAGGGAGGTGTGCGGGCCCTGGGCGATGGCCATGCTGTGGTGCTGTGAGCTGATCCGCATGAAGTGCATGACCTCGCCCATGCGCGGATGGCCGAGCGTGTCCGAGAGACGGAAGCCCAGGTGGCGTTCGTACCACGCGCGGGTGCGGTTCAGGTCGGGGGAGTTGAGGACGACGTGGGAGAGCCGGACGGGGATCGACTCGCGTTCCTCGATGCGCCGGTGCCGCCGGGCGGCGACGTCGGCGGAGACCTCGATCGTACGGCCGTCGAGGTCGAAGAACCGGAAGCCGTATCCGCCGCCCGGGGTGTCCAGCCGCCCCGGCTCGGAGATCGGCCGGACACCGTCCGCGATCAGCCGCTCGGCGAGGGCGTCCACGTCGGCCGGGGACGCCGCCCCGTACGAGACCAGGTCCAGGCGCTTCTCCTCGGCCTTGCGGAGCCGGACCACGTACTGCTCGGGGCTGCCCTCGGCGGCGAGGAACGCGATGCCGGAGTCCTCGGCGACCTTGGTCAGGCCCCACACGCCGGCGTAGAAGTCGAGCTGACGGTCGTAGTCGGGCACGGCGAGGTCGACGTGCCGCAGATGGGTCAGGGGACGATCGGTCATGACTTCTCTCCTGAGGGGAGGCGCAGCAGCGCGGCGGCGTTGGCACCGCGTACGGCGTCGTGGTCGGTGTCGGGCAGGCCCGCGGCGCGCAGCGCGCCCAGCGGGTCGCCGGCGCCCATGTCGAACGGGAAGTCCGAGCCGAGCAGCACCCGGTCGGCTCCCGCGACGCGGACGAGCTCCCGCAGCACGTACGGGTCGTGGACGAGGGAGTCGAAGTACAGGCGCCGCAGGTACGCGCTGGGCGGGTGCGCGCAGCCGTGGGCGTCGGCGCGGGCCCGCCAGGCGTGGTCGGAGCGGCCGATGTGGGTGGGCAGGTAGCCGCCGCCGTGCGCGGCGATGATCTTCAGTCCGGGGTGCCGGTCCAGGACGCCGGAGAAGATCAGGTGTGACAGGGCGACGGCGTTCTCGGTCGGCTGGCCGACGGTGTTCGACAGGTACCACCGGTCCAGGCGCTCGTCGAGGGTGCACCCGAACGGGTGCAGGAACACGATCGCCCCGGTCTCCTCCGCGCGGGCCCAGAACGGCTCGTAGGCGGGGTCGGACAGCTCCCGGCCCGGGCCGTGGCCGGAGGACGGGGCGTGGCTTGAGATCTCCACGCCCAGCAGCCCATGATCGAGGGCGTCGTCCAGCGCCTCGGCGGCCAGGTCCGGGTGCTGCAGCGGTACGAGGCCCAGCCCGTACAGCCGGCCGGGGGCCTGGGCGCAGTGCGCGGCGGTTCCGGCGTTCGCGAGCCGCCACACCGTACGGGCCAGGTCCGGCTCCGCCCAGTAGTGGTAGTGCGAGGGGGAGGGCGAGACGAGCTGGACGTCCACGCCGGCGGCGTCCATCGCGGCCAGCCGCGCCGTGACGTCCGTGAGCCTCGGGATCCGCTCGCGGATCATCGTCCCGCTGACGGCGAGGGCGTCGGGGCCGTTGCGGCGGGCGTCCAGCTCGCGGGCGGCGGCCAGGCCCGGCCGCCCGGCGACGGCCTCCTCGACCTGGGGCAGCAGGACGTGCGCGTGCACGTCGATCGTCGGGATCTCGGTCACGGGTGCTTCTCCAGTGCGGTCAGGGTGCGGCCCATGAGGCCGGGCACGTCGGCGTCCCGTACGCCGTCCATCAGCCACCGGCACAGCTGCACGGAGCCCTCCACGACCATCCGGACGCGGGGGAGACGGCGCCGGTGGTACTCCGTGAGGGCGTCGCTCAGCGCGTCGTCGCCTCCGGTGAGCAGTTCGGCGAGGACCAGGGCGTCCTCCAGGGCCATGGCGGCGCCCTGGGCCAGCGTCGGCGGGCAGCAGTGCGCGGCGTCGCCGACGAGCACCACGCGGCCGCGGTGCCAGGCGTCCTCGACCAGCATCTGGTCGAACCAGGTGTAGTTGACCTGCTCCGGGTCGGTGATGGACTCGCGGATCCGCGCCCAGGCACCGCCGTACCCCTCGGCGAGCCGGCGCATCTCGTCGGCGTACGCGGCGGGGGCGACGGCGCCCCGGTCGCGGTTGGGCTCGACCAGGTAGGCGTAGACGGTGTCCGGTCCGGTGGGGCAGTAGCCGGCGATGTAGCAGGGACCGCCGTAGGTCAGGTCGGTGCGCTCGACGTCCGCCGGGCGCGGTGCGGGGACGCGCCAGATCGCCATGCCGATGGGCTCGGGCCGGTCCGGGACGCCGGCCAGCGCGCGCGTCGCCGACGCGCGGCCGTCGGCGGCCACGACGAGGTCGTACCGGCCGGTCGTGCCGTCGGTGAAGACGACGTCGGCGCCCTCGGCGTCCTGGTCCAGGCTCTCGACCGTGGTGCCGAGACGGACCCGCGCGCCGGACGCGCGGACGGCGTCGGTGAGGATGCGCTGCAGCACGGGGCGTTGCATGCCGACGGTGGCGGGCAGGTCGGGGCCGCCGGTGCGGAGGTCCTCGGCGACGTGCAGCACGGTCCCGTCGGGCGCGGTCAGCCCGACGGTGTCGAAGGCGAAGCCGTGCGCGCGGATCTCCTCCCAGACGCCGAGCTCGCGAAGGACGCGCAGCGCGTTGCCCTGCAGGGTGATGCCGGACCCGCGGACGTTCCAGCCGGGCTCGATCTCCACGAGGTCGACCTCGACGCCGGCCCGGCGCAGCAGCACGGTGACCGCATTGCCGGACGTCCCTCCTCCCACGACGAGCACCGTGCGGACACTGGGCATGGCCGGCTCCTTCCGGGTCACTTGACGGCGATGGGGTTGACCGGAGAGCCGACGGCTCCGGTGATGGGCAGCGGCGCGGCGGTGAGCCAGAACTCGTACGTCCCGTCGGCGGCGCAGTCGGCGGCGAGCGCGTCCAGGTCCCACATCTCGCCGATCAGCAGCCCGATGTTGGGGATGGCGACCTGGTGCAGCGGCTGGAAGGCGTGGTCGAACTCGTTCGGCCGCACCTCGAACCCCCATGTGTCGGTGGCGATCGCGGCGATCTGGGTGCGGTGCAGCCAGCCGGCGGTGGTGAAGGACAGCCCCGGCGACGGCCCGCCCGCGTACTCGCCCCAGCCCTCGCGGCGCGCCCGCGCCAGCCGCCCGGTCCGCACACAGACGATGTCGCCGCGGCCGACGACGACCCCGTGGTCCTCGGCCGTCGCGGTGAGGTGCTCCTCGGTGATGGCGAAGCCGTCCGGCAGTTCGCCGTCGGCGCCGACGACCCGCCCGACGTCCAGCAGGACGCCGCGCCCGGCCACGTGCGGGGCCATGTGCTCGATCCCGGTGACGAGGTCGCCGTCGGAGGTGACGACCTTCTCGGCCGGGCGGCCGTTCCACGCCTTCCCGTGGTCGAAGATGTGCCCGAGGCCGTCCCACTGCGTGGAGCACTGCAGCGGCATGGCGATGACGTCGTCGGCACCGCCGATCCCGTGCGGGAAACCCTGGTTGCCCAGCGCCGCGTCCGTACCCGTGTCCAGCATCGTGTGGACCGGGTTCGTCCGCCGGCGCCAGCCCTTCTGCGGCCCGTCCATGTCGAAGCTCTGGGACAGCGAGAAGCTCACACCCCGGCGCACCAGCGCGGCGCCCGCCCGGCGCCTGTCCTCGGTGAGGAAGTTGAGGGTGCCCAGGCGGTCGTCCGCGCCCCAGCGTCCCCAGTTCGAGTACGCCCGGGCCGCCTCGGCGATCGCGGTCTCCGGGTCGGTGCGGTCAAGCGTCATCGCCGGCCTCCGCGACGCAGCGGGTGCGCTGGGCGCCCAGCCCGGTGATCGTGCCGTCCATGACGTCGCCGTCGCGCAGCAGCCGCCCCCAGTGCATGCCGTTGCCGGCCGGGCTGCCGGTCAGCACGAGGTCGCCGGGCAGGAGGGTCGTCGTCTGCGACGCGTACGAGACCAGCCGGGCGATGTCGAAGATCATGTCCTGGGTCGACTCGTCCTGCATGATCTGACCGTTGAGCCGCAGCGTGACCCGCAGGTTCCCCGGATCGCCGGCGAACCCGGCCGGGACCAGCCACGGCCCCAGGGGCGTGAAGCCCGGCGCGTTCTTGCTGCGCAGCCAGTCGGCGCCGATCTCGGGCATGTCCCGGCGGAAGACCAGCTCGCGGGCGGTCAGGTCGTTGGCGATCGTGTACGCGGCGACGTGCGCGAGCGCCTGGTCGGGCCGCACGCGGGAGGCCGGACGGCCGATGACGGCGGCCAGCTCCAGCTCCCAGTCGGGCTTGCGGCACCAGGACGGCAGGACCACGTCGTCGTACGGCCCGGTGATCGCCGACGGGAGACCGATGAACAGGTACGGCTGGTCCTCGGCCGCCCGGCGGTCCATCATCGCCGCGGTCTCGGCCCGTACCTGCTCGGCCGGTCGCCCGCCCTCCGGCTCGTGGGCGACGGCCAGGTCGATCACGTGGGTGCGGTAGTTGGCGCCCGACTGGAAGACCTGCCGCGGCTCGACCGGCGCGTGGACGCGCAGACTCTCCAGCGGCAGCCAGTCCAGGCTCGCGTCACCGGCCAGCTCGGCCAGGTGCGGGAGGACCTCGTCCCAGCGCTCCAGCAGCGCCCGCACGTCGGGCAGGCCGAGGGCGGCGGTGAGATCGAGCACCCGGCCGTCCGGCACGACCAGGCCGGGGAACGGGGGACGTTCCGGTGCGGAGAGGGTTCCAAGGGCGAACGGACCGGAGAACCCCGTCGCCGCGGCTGTGGATTTCACGTAGATGTCCTCCTGATTACGGTGCGACTAATCTGAGGCCACCGATGTGGATAAGGGAAATCGATTGTTCTGATCCCGGCCATCCGCGCGGTGGATACCGACGATCGATCTCTACGGGGCAGCCGTGAACCTCGCCAGCCTGGACCTCAATCTCGTCATCGCCCTGCGCGCCCTGCTGGAGGAGCGCAACGTCACGCGGGCCGGGCAGCGCGTCGGCCTCAGCCAGCCCGCGATGAGCGCGGCGCTGGCCCGGCTGCGCCGCCACTTCGACGACGACCTGCTCGCGCGGGTCGGCGGCCGCTACGAGCTGACGGCCCTCGGCATGGCGCTGAGGGACCGGACCGGCACCGCCTGCGACCTGCTCGAACGGGTCTTCAGCAGCCGCGCCGGGTTCGACCCCGCCCGGGAGGAGCACGAGTTCACGCTGATCGCCAGCGACTACGCGATCGCCGTCTTCGGGGCCGAGCTCACCCGCGTCGTCCACGCCGAGGCGCCGGGCGTCCGGCTGCACTTCCGCAAGCCGACGGCCGACATCGTCGAGCACACCGGAGCGGTGCTGAGCACCTCCGACGGTCTCCTCATGCCGCACGGCGTCATCGGCGGCTTCCCCGCAGTCGAACTGTTCACCGACCGCTGGGTGTTCGTCGTCGCCGAGGACAACCCGGAGGTCGGCGAACGGCTGAGCGCCGAGGACCTGTCACGGCTGCCCTGGGTGACGTACCAGCGGACCTACGACGCCCCCGCCGTCCGCCAGCTCAGCATGCTCGGCGTCGAGCCGCGGGTCGAGGTGTCCGCGGACTCGTTCATGGCGCTGCCGTTCCTCATCGCCGGAACCCGCAGGATCGCCCTCATCCAGGGGCTCCTCGCCGACCGGCTGCGCGCGACCGCCCCGATCCGCGTGCTGGCGCCCCCGTACGAGGCCGTCCCGCTCCGCGAGGCCCTGTGGTGGCACCCGGTCCACACCCACGACGCGGCGCACCTGTGGCTCCGCGAGGCCGTGGCCCGGGTCGGCGCCGGCGTGACCTCCCCACCGGCACGGTGATGAGGTCTCACGGACGGGGAGTACCGTTGCCGGCGATGACAGAGGGACAGCGGCCGGGCGCCGCGACGTACGAACCCGTCCTCCGCCGGTTCCCCGATGCCGAGGCACTGGGGAGCGCCGCCGCGCGGGACATCGCCGCGGCGATCGCCAGACGGCTGGAGACCCGGCCCGAAGTTCGGATGATCTTCGCCGCGGCGCCGAGCCAGGAGGCGACGCTGCGCGCGCTCGCGGAGCATCCGGGCGTCGACTGGACGCGGGTGACCGCCTTCCACATGGACGAGTACCTCGGCCTGGGCAGCGGCGCCCCGCAGCGCTTCGGCACGTGGCTGCGGCGGGCGTTCTTCGACCGGGTGCCGCTCGGCGCGGTCCACCTGATCGATCCGGGCGCGCCCCCCGAGGCGTACGCCCGGCTGCTGGCGGCCGCGCCGATCGACGTCACCTGCCTGGGGATCGGCGTCAACGGCCACCTGGCGTTCAACGACCCGCCCGCCGACCTCGACGACCCCGCGCCCGTCAAGATCGTCGAACTGGACGAGGTCTGCCGCCGTCAGCAGGTCGACGACGGCTGCTTCGCGGCCCTGGACCAGGTGCCCCGCCGGGCGATCACCCTCACCGTGCCGGCGCTGCTGTCGGCCGAGGAGATCTTCTGCATGGTCCCCGGCGCCCGCAAGCGCGAGGCGGTGACCGCCGCGCTGCGCGGCCCGATCGGAGGGCACCTGCCCGCGAGCGCGCTGCGCACCCACCCCCGCTGCGTCGTGTACGTGGACGAGGAGTCCGCGCCCCGATGAGGATCAGCGGCCGGGATCCGGCGACCGGGCGGACGCTGCGCGTGAGCGTCGAGGACGGGCAGATCGGCGCGATCACCGAGACGGACGCGCCCACGGACCTGTGGCTCGCGCCCGGCCTGGTCGACCTGCAGGTCAACGGGTTCGCCGGGCACGACGTGAACGCCGCCGACGTCGACGAGGCCACGGTGACCGCGCTGGTGGACGCCTTGCGCCGCGTGGGGACGACCACGGTGGTCCCGACGATCGTGACCGCGCCCGAGGAACGCATCCGTGCGGCCCTGTCCGCGATCGCGCGGGCGCGCGGGGCCGACCCGCTCGTCGCGCGCGCCATCCCGTACGTCCACGTCGAGGGGCCGTTCCTGTCGGCGGAGGACGGCCCGCGCGGCGTGCACGACGCGCGCCACCTGCGGCCCGCCGACATCGAGGAGCTGCGCCGCTGGGGCGATCTCGTCCGCATGGTCACCATCTCGCCGCACGACGAGGCGGCGATCGACTTCATCGCCCGCGCCACCCGCAGGGGCGTGCGCTGCTCGATCGGGCACACCCACGCCACGCCCGAGCAGATCACCCGGGCCATCGACGCCGGCGCCGAACTCGCCACGCACCTGGGCAACGCCACGTACACCGTGCTGCCCCGGCATCCGAACCACCTGTGGACCCAGCTCGCCGACGACCGCCTGCACGCCGGGTTCATCGGGGACGGCCACCACCTGCCCGCCGACACGTTCCGCGCCATGCTGCGCGCCAAGGGCGTCGAGCGCTCCCACCTGGTGTCCGACGCGACCGCGCTGGCGGGCATGCCGCCGGGGCGCTACCGGACCCCGGTCGGCGGGGACGTGGAACTGTCGGCGGACGGCCGCCTGTCCTACGTCGGCACGCCGCTGCTGGCCGGCGCCTCCCGTTCTCTCGCCGACGGCGTGGCCACGGCGATCACGATGGCCGGCCTGACCCTCGCCACCGGGCTGCGCCTCGCGACGGCCAACCCCGGACGTTTCGCCGGCGGCCGCGGCCTGCTGCGGCCCGGCCGGCCCGCCGACCTGATCACCTTCGCCTGGCAGCCGGGGGACTCCACGCTGGACGTCCGCGAGGTCCTCGTCGCCGGACACCCGGTGACCTGACCGCCCATCTGCGCATGGACTCCGGCCCCCGGCCTCACAGCCGGGGGAGATCGCGCTCGGCCGCGGCCACGTTCTGCTTGACGGTGAGGAAGCTGTCGGGCGTCACGGAGATCGAGTCGATGCCCGCGCGCACCAGGATCCGGGCGAAGTCGGGATCGTCACTCGGGCGCTGCCCGCACAACCCGACCTTGCAGTGCTCGGCGTGAGCGGTGGCGATCAGCTGCTGGATGCTGCGGGTGACCGCGGGGTTGCGCTCGTCGAACAGGTGTGCCAGCGCCGCCGAGTCGCGGTCGACGCCCAGGGTGAGCTGTGTCAGGTCGTTGCTGCCGATGGAGAAGCCGTCGAACCGTTCGGCGAAGGAATCGGCCAGGATGACGTTCGAGGGGATCTCGGCCATCACGAAGACCCGCAGCTCGTTCTGCCCTCGCGCCAGGCCGTTCTCGCTCATCACCTTCAGGACCTGGTCGGCCTCCTCGACGGTCCGGCAGAAGGGGATCATGACGACCACGTTGGTGAGGCCGATCTCGTCGCGGACCCGCCGGATCGCGCGGCACTCCAGGGCGAACCCGTCCCGGTAGGCGTCGCTGTAGTAGCGGCTGGCGCCGCGCCAGCCGAGCATCGGGTTCTCCTCGCGGGGCTCGAAGCCCCGCCCGCCGATGAGCCGGGCGTACTCGTTGGTCTTGAAATCGCTCATCCGGACGATGACGGGGTCGGGCCAGCGGGAGGCGGCGATGCGGGCCACGCCGTGGGCGAGCCGTTCGACGAAGTACTCGGGCTTGTCGTCGTAGCCCAGGGTCAGGTCCAGGATCCGCCGCCGGTCCTCGGCGTCGACGGCGTTGAGGCGGAGCAGCGCCATCGGATGGATCTTGACGTGGTTGTTGACGATGAACTCGATGCGGGCCAGGCCGACGCCGTCGGCGGGCAGGCGCCACCAGCGGAACGCCGCCGCCGGGTTGGCCAGGTTGAGCATCACCTTCGTGTCCGTCCGCGGGACGTCGGTCAGGTCGAGGTCGCGCTCCTCGAAGTCGAGCGTTCCCGCGTAGACGAAGCCCTGGTCGCCTTCGGCACAGGACACGGTGATCGGCCGGCCGTCCGCGAGGGCGGTCGTGGCACGTCCCGTGCCCACGATGGCCGGGACGCCGAGTTCCCGGCTGACGATGGCGGCGTGTGAGGTCCGGCCGCCGTGGTCGGTGACGATGGCGGCGGCCCGCTTCATGATGGGTTCCCAGTCGGGGTCGGTGATCTCGGTGACGAGGACCGCGCCGGGGGAGAAACGGTCGATCTCCGCGGCGCTGTGCAGCACGCGGACCTGACCGGTCGCGATGGCGTCCCCGATCGCCAGGCCGGTGACCAGCCGTTCCCCACCGGCGCGCAGCCGGTAGGAGTGCAGCAGCGCGGCCTCGCGACGGGCCTGGACGGTCTCGGGCCGGGCCTGGACGACGAAGAGCCCGCCGTCGGCGCCGTCCTTGGCCCACTCGATGTCCATGGCGACGCCGTAGTGGCGCTCGATGTCGGTCGCCCATCGGGCGAGCGTGAGGATCTCGTCCTCGTCGAGGACGAGTCCGCGGCGCTCCTCCTCATCGGTCTCCACCGTGCGCGTGGCCGCTCCGCCGGCGCCGTCGGCGTACACCGTCTTCCGCTGCTTGCGGCCACGGGTCCTGGACAGGACCGGCCGCACGCCGGGCCGGCCGAGGAGCGGTTTGAAGACGAGGTACTCGTCCGGGTCGACCAGCCCGCCGACGACCGTGTCGCCCAGGCCCCACGCCGCGTTGATCAGCACCGAGTGCGGAAAGCCGCTCTCGGTGTCGATCGAGAACATCACTCCCGCGCCGGCCAGGTCGGATCGCACCATCCGCTGGACGCCGATCGACAGGGCGACCTTGAGATGGTCGTAGCCGAGTCTCTCCCGGTAGTCGATGGCCCGGTCGGTGAACAGGGACGCGTAGCACCGCCGGCACGCGGCGAGCAGCGCCTGTTCCCCGGTGACGTTGAGGAAGCTCTCCTGCTGACCGGCGAAGCTGGCCTCCGGCAGGTCCTCCGCCGTCGCGCTGCTCCGTACGGCCACGTCGGGGTCGGCCCGCCCGAGGTCGTTCCCGAGACGCCGGTAGGCGTGGACGATGGCACGAGCGACATCCGGGGGGAGGTCGATCTCCGCGAACGCCCGCCGGACGGCCCGGCCGACGGAGGCCAGTCCGGCTCCCCGGTGCAACCGGTCGATCTGCTCGGCGACCCGTTCGCGGAGGCCGCCCACCGCGAGATACTCCCGGTACGCCTCGGCCGTCGTCGCGAATCCCCCGGGGACGCGGACGCCCGCCGCCGCGAGATTCCGGATCAGCTCGCCGAGCGAGGCGTTCTTGCCGCCGACGACGCCGACATCAGCGCGGCCGAGCTCGGGAAACCAGACGACACGGTCATCGGTCCGCACGACGGGCCACCTTTCTCGTTTCATCGGCGGGAGGCACGCAAGGCGCCGACGCGATACCGGTTCGGTCCTCCGGTTCCAGGCTCTGCCCGCAGAAAGCCGGGTGACCAGGGTCGATGGTCCTTCGGCCGCCGCTCCGGACCCGCCGCCCGGGACACGACCGAGGCCGTACGGACGTCCCCGCGGGACCTTCGCCCTCTGGCGCCCGCCGGAACCGGGCGGTGCGATGGAGCCCTGGAGGTGACCGGCATGCTGGTGCATGAGGTGATGACGGCCCCCGTGGTCACCGTGCCGCGGGACTGGACGGTCCGGCAGGCGATCCGCCTCCTCTACGAGGCGGACATCACGGCCGCGCCGGTCGTCGACGAAGAGGACCGGATGGTCGGGATCGTCAGCGAGATGGATCTGCTGCGCGGGCAGTTCGAGGCGGACCCACGGGCCTACCTGCGTCTCGCCGCGCCGCCCGAATCATCGCCGCCGACCGGGGTCGAAGAGGTCATGACACCGAACGTGCGGACCGCGCGGGAGACCGACGACGTCCTGGGCCTCGTCGAGGTGATGATCACCACCGGGGTCAAGAGCGTTCCCGTCGTCCGCGACGCGGCGCTGGTGGGCATCGTGAGCCGTCGTGACCTGATGGGGATCCTCGCCCACGGAGACGAGCGGATCCGCGACGACGTGCGGGCGGCGCTCCGGGAACTGTCCGCGGAGACCGCGGCGACACGGGTGACGGTGCATGAGGGTGTCGTCGAACTGCGAGGGGACGGCGACGAGAGGACGGCGCGGATCGCCGACGTGATCGCCCAGACGGTGCCGGGTGTCGTCCGTGTCGTTCACCGTCCGTGACCCGGGGAAGCGGGGAGACCGTCATGACGCTCGTACGGGTGGCGTGCGGATGAGCCTGCCGCCGATCAGCAAGCGAGGGACGCCGCGGGTGCGGCCCAACCTGGTCGACTACCACCGGACCGGACGGGAGTTCTCGTGGGACGACGCGCGAGCGCGCATGTCCGGCCTGCCGGGCGGCCGCGGTCTCAACATCGCGTACGAGGCGGTCGACCGCCATGCGTCCGGGGCGTCCGGGGACGCCGTCGCGCTCCGGTGTGTCGGGCGGCACGACGAGCTGACCGAGGTGACGTACGCGGACCTCCGGCGGGACACCAGCCGGTTCGCGAATGTGCTGTGCGCCCTGGGCGTCGGGCGGGGCGATCGGGTCTTCACCCTCCTCGGTCGCGTACCCGAGCTGTACGTGACGGTGCTGGGCACGCTGAAGAACGTCGGCGTGCTCGCGCCGCTGTTCTCGGCGTTCGGCCCGGAGCCGATCTACGAGCGGCTCCGCCTCGGGGACGCCCGTGTCCTCGTGACCAGCGTGGACCTCTACCAGCGGAAGATCGCCGGGATCCGGGACCGGCTGCCCGGTCTCGAACACGTCCTCGTCGTCGGTGGCCGCGCGCCCGAAGGGACCATCTCCTTCGACAGGGCGCTGGCCGCGGCGAGCGACGTCTTCGACATCCCGGACACCGATCCGGAGGACATGGCGCTGCTGCACTTCACCAGCGGTACCACCGGGCGGCCGAAGGGAGCGATCCACGTGCACGACGCGGTCGTCGCCCACCACGCCACCGCGCGGTTCGCGCTCGACCTGCACCAGGAGGACGTCTTCTGGTGTACCGCGGACCCGGGCTGGGTGACCGGCATGTCGTATGGAGTGATCGCGCCGCTGACCTGCGGGCTGACGATGGTCACCGACGCCGGTGACTTCGACGCACGCCGCTGGTACCGGGTGCTGGCGGAGCAGCGGGTGACCGTCTGGTACACCGCGCCCACCGCGATCCGGATGCTCATGCGGCACGGCGCCGCCGTCGCCCGGGACTACGACCTGTCGGCGCTGCGGTTCATCGCCAGCGTCGGCGAGCCGCTGAACCCGGAGGCGGTCGTCTGGGGGCAGGAGGCCCTCGGCCTGCCGATCCACGACAATTGGTGGCAGACCGAGACGGGCGCGATCATGATCGCGAACTTCGCGGCGACGGATATCCGGCCAGGCTCGATGGGGCGTCCCCTGCCGGGAATCGAGGCGGCCCTGCTCGAACGCGGACCCGACGGGCGCGCCAGGGTGGAGAACGGTCGCGTCCGCGTCATCGCGGACGGCGTCGGCGAACTGGCGCTGCGCCCCGGATGGCCGTCGATGTTCCGCGGCTACCTGCATGAGGAGGACCGGTACGCCAAGGCGTTCGCCGGCGGCTGGTACCTCAGCGGCGACATCGCCCGCCGTGACGCGGACGGCTACTTCTGGTTCGTGGCCCGCGCCGACGACGTCATCAAGTCCGCCGGGCACCTCATCGGCCCGTTCGAGGTCGAGAGCGTGCTGATGGAACATCCGGCGGTGGCCGAATCGGGCGTCATCGGCAGGCCGGACCCCGTGGCGGGCGAGGTGGTCAAGGCCTTCGTCACCCTCCGGGAGGGGCACGAGCCGAACGACGTGCTGCGCCGCGAGCTGATCGCCTTCGCGCGTCGGCGGCTCGGGGCGATGGCCCCCAAGGAGATCGTCTTCGATCAGGACCTGCCGCACACCCGCAGCGGCAAGGTGATGCGCCGTCTCCTCAAGTCGCGCGAGCTCGGCCTGCCGGAAGGCGACGTCTCGACGTTGGAGTGTGCCTCATGACGTACACCAGGGATCCGGTCGGGGAGCACCGCAGGGAACTGTTGCGGCAGATGCTGCTCATCCGGCGGTTCGAGGAGAAGTGCGCCGAGCTGTACAGCGCGGCCAAGATCCGTGGCTTCCTCCACCTGTACATCGGCGAGGAGGCCGTGGCGGTCGGTGCGTTGCAGGCGCTCACCGAAGAGGACAACGTCGTCTCCACCTACCGCGAGCACGGCCACGCGCTGGCCCGCGGCGTGCCCGCGAGCTCGATCATGGCGGAGATGTACGGCCGCGCCGCCGGCTGCAGCCGCGGCAGAGGCGGGTCCATGCACCTGTTCGACGTGGGCCGGCGTTTCTACGGCGGCAACGCCATCGTCGGCGGCGGGCTGCCGATCGCACTCGGGCTCGCCCTGGCGGACAGGCTGCGCGGCGACCGGCGGGTCACCGCCTGCTTCTTCGGCGACGGAGCCGCCGCCGAAGGGGAGTTCCACGAGTGCTTGAACCTCGCCGCGCTCTGGAGGCTGCCAGTCCTCTTCTCCTGCGAGAACAACCTGTACGCCATGGGCACCGCGCTCGCGGTCGAGCACAAGGAGACCGACCTGGCGGTACGCGCCGCGACGTATGAGATCCCGTCCTGGCCCGTCGACGGCATGGACGTGGTGGCCGTCGAGGAGGCGGCCCGCCACGCCGCCGAGGCCGTACGCGAAGGAGGCGGCCCGCACTTCCTGGAACTGCGCACCTACCGGTTCCGGGCGCACTCCATGTACGACCCCGACCGCTACCGGGACAAGGCCGAGATCGAGGCGTGGAAGCGGCACGACCCGATCGACGGCCTGGCGCGGCGCGAGAACGTCACCCGCGACGAACTCGAGCTGATCGAGAAAGAGGTGGCCGCCGAGATCTCCGAGGCGATCGAGTTCGCCGAGGCCGCCCCGCTCGAACCGGCCGAGGACCTCACCCGCTTCGTCCACAGTGAGCGGACCGGCGCGGGATGAACGCCGTGCTGAAGACCACCTACCGTGAGGCCGTGCGCGCCGCGCTCCGGGAGGCGCTGCTGCGCGACGAGCGCGTCTTCCTCATGGGCGAGGACGTCGGCCGGTACGGCGGCTGCTTCGCGGTGAGCCTCGGCCTGCTGGAGGAGTTCGGGCCGGAACGGATCCGGGACACGCCGCTGTCGGAGTCGGCGTTCGTCGGCGCGGGGATCGGGGCCGCCATGAACGGCATGCGGCCGATCGTCGAGATCATGACGGTCAACTTCAGCCTGCTGGCCCTCGACCAGATCCTCAACAACGCGGCGACGCTCCTGCACATGTCCGGCGGGCAGGTGCCCGTCCCCTTGGTGGTCCGCATGACCACGGGCGCGGGGCGGCAGCTCGCGGCTCAGCACTCCCACAGCCTGGAGGGCTGGTACGCCCACATCCCGGGTCTGCGCATCCTCGCCCCGGCGACGCTGGAAGACGCCCGCGGCATGCTGTGGACCGCGCTCCAGGATCCCGATCCCGTGCTGATCTTCGAGCACGGGTCGCTCTACAACGTGGCAGGGGAACTGCCCGCCGATACCGGCGCCGTCGGCATCGACCGCGCGGCCGTGCGCAGGGCCGGTGGCGACGTGAGCCTCATCACCTACGGCGGCACTCTCGCCAAGACCCTGGACGCCGCGGGTGAGCTGTCCGGTGACGGCATCGAGGCGGAGGTGATCGACCTGCGCACCCTCCGGCCGCTCGACGACGCCACCGTCATCGACTCGGTGCGGCGCACGCATCGCGCCGTCGTGGTCGATGAGGGCTGGCGTTCGGGCAGCCTCTCCGCCGAGATCACCACCCGCATCGTCGAGCAGGCCTTCTACGACCTGGACGCGCCGATCGAGCGGGTGTGCACCGCCGAGGTCCCCATCCCGTACGCCAGGCATCTGGAGGAGGCCGCGATCCCCCAGGTCACGGACATCGTCGACGCGGTTCATCGGGTGGTGGGCGCCGGTGGCTGAGTTCCGGATGCCCGCCCTCGGCGCCGACATGGACGCCGGGACGCTGACCGAGTGGCTCGTCCATCCCGGCGACCAGGTCGAGAAGGGCGACATCGTCGCCATCATCGAGACCGACAAGTCCACGGTCGAGGCCGAGTGCTTCGACAGCGGCACCATCGGGGAACTCCTCGTGGAGCCGGGAACACGGGTCCCGGTCGGTACCGCCCTCGCCACGATCACCATGGCCGTTCCCGTGTCCGCCCCGGCACCGGCCGCAGAGCCGCAACGCCCGCCACCGTCGGCGGCGGAGCCGGAGCCGGAGCCCGGGACCGGCGCCCGGGTGCCGTCCGCGAGACCGCGCACGCACCGTGCGCCGCGCGAGGCGCCCGGGCCGGGGGCCGGACGACGGCCGCCGCCGGCGGCGAAGGTCTCCTCGCCCCTAGTCCGGCACCTGGCCCATCAGCGCGGCGTCGACCTGGGAGAGGTCCGGGGGACCGGGCCGTCCGGCGAGATCACGCGGGCGGACGTCGAACACGCCGCGCCCGCACGCGTCAAGGCGTCTCCGCTGGCCCGCAGGCTCGCCGCCGAACTGAACGTCGACCTGGCCACCCTCACCGGCAGCGGATACGGAGGAGCCATTCGCGCCGACGACGTACGCGCCGGGGCGAAGGCCGCGCGGCCGGCCGCCGCGCGGTCCGCCCGCGCCGAGCCGCAGCCCGCCGAGTCGCAGCCCGCCGAGTCGCAGCCCGCCGAGTCGCAGCCCGCCGAGCCGCAGCCCGCCGAGCCGCGTTCCGTCGAGGGGGCCGCGGCCGATCGCCAGGAGTCCATGCGCCAGGCGATCGCGCGGGCCATGGCCAGGTCGAAGCGGGAGATTCCGCACTACTACCTGACGAACGCCATCGACCTGGCACCCGCCATGGACTGGCTGCGGAGGCGGAACCGGAGACTCCCGGTCGAAGACCGGATCATCCCATCCGCGCTCTTGCTCAAGGCCGCCGCAGTGGCACTGCGGGAGGTCCCCCGGCTCAACGGCTTCTGGGCCGACGACGGATTCGTCCCGGCCGACCGGGTCCACCTGGGCGTCGCGATCTCACTGCGCGACGGCGGCCTGATCGCGCCGGCCCTGCACGACGCCGACGATCTCTCCCTCGCCGACCTCATGGCGGGCCTGCGCGACCTCGTCGCCAGGGCCCGTACCGGGCGGCTGCGCGGATCGGAGCTGACGGACCCCACCATCACGGTCACCAACCTGGGCGACCAGGGCGTCGAGTCGGTCCACGGCGTGATCTATCCGCCGCAGGTCGCACTCGTCGGCTTCGGCGCGATCCTCGACCGCCCCTGGGCGGTCGACGGCCTCATCGGCGTACGGCCCGTCGTGTCCGCGACCCTCTCCGCCGACCACCGGGCCACCGACGGCCGTACGGGCGGGTGCTACCTCCAGGCCGTCGACCGACTCCTGCAGCGACCCGAGGAGCTGTCATGACACCGGACGAGGCGCGGAAGATGATCGAAGAGGTCCTCGCCGACATCGTGCCCGGCACCGATTTCACGGCGCTGGACGCCGACGCCGACCTGCGCGAGTCACTGGAACTCGACTCGATGGACTTCCTCACCTTCGTCACGGCCCTCAGCGACGGATCCGGCCGCCGCGTCGACGAGGACGACTACCCGCGCCTGGCCACGATGAACGCCGGCGTGGCGTTCCTCACCGAGGAGGGCTGAGCTCCCGAGGGCGGCGGACCGGGCCGCTCATCACCTGCCGGCGCCGTGGCCGGTTCGCCGTACGACGGCCACCGGCCCCTTGGCGTGGTGCAGGACCGCGTGGCCGACCGACCCGAGGCGCAGGCCGGGGAATCCGCCGCGTCCTCTGGCGCCGACCACGAGGAGTTCGGCCGTGCGTGAGGCCTCGGCCAGGACGGTGACAGGCCGGTCCTCGATCACCTGTTCGGTCACCGGCACGTCGGGGTACTTGGCCCTCCAGCCGGCGAGGGACTCCGACAGAACCCTGGCGCCCTCCTCCTCGGCGGTCAGCGCGTTATAGCAGACCGGTCGCATGTCCGGCGGGCTGTCCGGGCGGTTCCACACGTGGATCGCGCGCAGCCCCACCCCGCGCAAGGCCGCCTCCTCCAGGGCGAAGCCCACGGCCTCGATGGACGCGTCGGAGCCGTCGACCCCGACGGCGATCTCCGGCCGCCGGGCTCTGCGGTCGGGGTCCATGGGGACCACGACGACCGGGCAGCCGGCGTGTTCTGCCGCCTGCCGGCTCACCGAGCCGAGCAGCAGCCGGGTGAGGGTGCCGGAACTCCGCTGCCCCAGCACCAGGAGCACGCCCCCGGCCGATTCCTCGAGAAGAGTGCGAGGAACGGGGCCGACACCGAGCCGGCGTTCGATCGGGACCGAGGTGAAGGTCCGGGCGCGTTCCTCGGCCGCGTCCAGGACTCGCAGCCCCGGGCTCTCCGGCTCAGCCGACGGCGCCCCACGGCCGCGATACGCCGGAATGTCACCGCGCTCCCAGCCGGTCGAGACGTGCACGATCCGCAGCGGTAGCCGTCTGCACCCGGCCTCCGCCGCGGCCCAGTCCACCGCCAGCAGGGCCTGGGTCGATCCATCGACGCCGACGACGACGGGTTCGCGCATGATGCCCCCTCTCCGCTTCGACCGTCCGAGGGCTCTGCCGGGTGCTCCGGCTCCCGCCTCTGGACAGCACCATCTTCCTTCCCCGCACCGGCCGGACGGAGCGGCGAAGGTCCCGGGAGACGGTGACCAACGACTGATGCGGACCCCAGGGACCTTCGTCCCCGACCGGCGACCGTACGCCCCTACCGGCCGCTTCGCCGATCGGGAGATCGTGAGGCCGGGTGGGGAGTCCGTTCCATGGCGCAAGGGAGGAGGACATCGGTGAGGACGAGGGCGGGCGGAGGGCGGCCGTGATCGCGTGGAGGGTGCTGCGGGACTCCTCGTGTCATCGGACGAGGTCCGCGAAGCCCGGCCCGCCGAACGAGCCGCCGAGGCCGGCACCGCAGGAGGCTCCTTCCTGGCGGGGCCGGCTCCTGCCGATCGGCGTCGCCATCACCCTTCTCCTGCTCATCGGACGTGGTCTCGTCACCGGGCCTCGGCCGGCGACGCTGTCCTTCAGCGAGTTCGTGACCGATGTGAACGCCGGCCGGGTCTCGGACATCCGGGTGGACGACACCGGAGCGGTGAGCGGGACGCTGAAGGGCGGTAAGAGGTTCGCCAGCCGGATCCCGACCGCGTTGAACACCTCGCAGCTCACGAACGAGCTACGGGCGAAAGATGTGAAGATCACGGCGACCCGCGGCGGCGGATCCCTCACGGCCCTCCTTCTCAGCTTCCTGCCCCTGTTGATCATCATGAGTCTGTTCCTGTGGAGCGGCCGGGCGGCGCAGCGTTCGCTGTCGGGCGGCATCGGCGGGTTCGGCCGGTCGAAGGCGAAGATCATCGAGGCCGAACGGCCCGTGACGCGTTTCGGCGACGTGGCCGGCTATGAGGGGGTCAAGCAGGAGATCAGCGAGATCGTGGACTTCCTGCGCGACCCGGACCGGTACGCCGCGGCGGGCGCCAAACCGCCGCGCGGAGTGATCATGGTGGGTCCGCCCGGCACCGGCAAGACTCTGATCGCCCGTGCGGTCGCCGGTGAGGCCGAGGTGCCGTTCCTGTCCGTCACCGGGTCGGCCTTCGTCGAGATGTTCGTCGGCGTCGGCGCCTCGCGGGTGCGCGACCTGTTCGAGGAGGCGCGCAAGCGGGCGCCCTCCATCGTCTTCATCGACGAGATCGACGCGATCGGCGGGCGCCGGGGCGTGGGTGCGGTCACCGGCGGTCACGACGAGCGCGAGCAGACGCTGAACCAGCTGCTCGGCGAGATGGACGGCTTCGACCAGTCGAGCGGGATCGTCGTGCTGGCCGCCACGAACCGGCCTGACACGCTCGATCCGGCGTTGCTGCGTCCCGGCCGGTTCGACCGCCAGGTCGTCGTCCCGCTCCCCAACCAGGCCGAACGCGCCGCCATCCTGGCCGTCCACGCCCGCAGCAAGCATCTGGCCGGCGATGTCGACCTCGATGCGGTCGCGCGCGGCACTCCGGGGTTCTCCGGCGCCGATCTGGCCAACCTCGTCAACGAGGCCGCGATCAATGCCGTCCGCGCGGGACGGACGGTCATCGAGGCCCGTGACCTGGACACCGCCCGCGACCGCGTCCTGCTGGGCCGCCGGGAGACCTCGAACGCGCTCCTGCCCGAGGAACGCCACTCGGTGGCCGTCCACGAGTCCGGGCACGCGCTGCTGGCGGCACTCTGCGAGCACGCCGACCCGGTCGCCAAGGTGACGATCCTGCCCGCCGGGATGACGCTCGGCGTCACCGAGCAGCTCCCCGAGGCGGAACGCCGTCTGTACACCCAGGGCTACCTCGACGACCTGCTCACCGTACGGCTCGGCGGACGGGCGGCCGAGCTCGTCGTCTTCGGTGAAGGGACCACCGGCGCCGCCGACGACCTGGCCGGGGCGACCCAGATCGCCGCCCGGATGGTCCGCGAGTTCGGCCTGTCGCCGGCCCTCGGCCCGGTCGGCTATGCCTCCGGGGAGCCGCGTTACCTCGGGAACATCCCCGAGGACGGGCTACGGCGGCCCTACTCCGAGCAGACCCAGCGGATCATCGACGAAGAGATCGCACGGCTGCTCCGCCGCGCGGAGGAGCGCGCCATCGCCGTGATCCGGCAACATCGCCCCGCTCTGGACCGGCTCGCGACGCTGCTCGTCGAGCACGAGACCGTCGACGGCACCGCCGTGCTGGGCGTGCTGAGCGACGAAGGGGCCGATCGCACCGTGACCTCGGCTCTCGGTTCCTCCGCCGCGGGGTGAGAACCGGACCGGGGGGCGGGCGCAGGGAACGGCGGACGGGCGCCTGGTGACGAAAGACCCTGGGACGTCTCCACGTGGCGGGAAAAGCTGAAGACAGGACCGTCGCACGGATTCTGGGACTCGGCGGGGAACGCAGGAAGGAACCGGTTAAGGAGGGTGTCGATGATCCGAGACGGTGACCACACGGATGAGCGGTCGATCGTGGCCGACCTGGAGAAACGCGTCGCTCGGCTGGAGACCCGCACGGAGGCGGTCGCCGAGGCGATCCGGTCACTGGCGCACGGGCTCGAGGAGGGCCCGCTGGCCGAGCCCGGGGAGCGGACGGTCGCCGAGGCCGCCCGCCGCGCGTACGAACTCCTGCTCATCACCGATCCTCACCGCGATGAGGAAGACCGCGAAGCCCCGCGATGAGCCGTTCGCGCGAGGCGGGTGGTCCCGGTGCGTGTGCGCGACGCGTTCCGGGCGGCCGCCCAGAGGTGAGCACGATGACCGGTAGCACTTCTTCCAGTGCCGAGCCGGCGCCGATCCTCGTCGGAATCGACGAGTCCCCGGCCCGGACGGCGGCGTTGCGCTGGGCCGTCGGCCAGGCGCGCCGACAGGGGTGCCGGCTGCGCATCGTCCACGCGTGGGAACTGGGGCCCGGAGAGGCGGCGGTGCTCAGCCACGATGAGCGTGAGCAGAGACGGAAGTCCGTGGTCGCCGACTGCCGGGCCTCGATCGAACGGGTGCTCGGCCGGGCGGCACCGGACGTCGCCGCCGACATCGAGATCCTCGAAGGACCCGCGGGCCCGATCCTCGTCGAACTCGCCCGGAACGCGTCGCTGCTCGTCCTGGCCACCCACGACCGTCCCGGCAGACGACGCCTCACCGCTCAGTCGGTCGGCCACTACTGCCTTTCCTACGCGTCGTGTCCGGTGGTGATGGTCCCCGGTAAGCCGGAGGACACCGATCCGCAGACCGGAGGCTGAGCAGGCCCGTTTCGGGCTCAGCACGAGAGAGCAGATTCCGAATAAGAGGCGTCGAAAAGGGGGATTTGATCATGACAACCGCACGCGAGGTCATGCACCACGGCTGTGAGTGCCTGTCGCTCAACGAGGATCTCACCACGGCCGCCCGCCGCATGGCCGAGTCGGACGTGGGCGCGCTGCCGGTCTGCGGAGAGGACGGCCGGCTGAAGGGGATCATCACCGACCGCGACATCGTCGTGAAGGCCATCGCGCAGGGCAGGAACCCCGCCGAGGTTCGCGCCGGAGACCTCATCGGCGAGGGCGAGGAGGTCTTCTACGTCGACGCCGCCAGCGACATCGACAACGTCCTTCACGAGATGATGGAGCACCGTGTCCGGCGCCTGCCCGTGATGGAGAACGACCACCTGATCGGGATCATCAGCCAGGCCGATCTGGCGGCGAAGCTGCCCGAGGACAAGGTCGGTGAGCTCGTGTCCGCCATCTCCACCACGTCGCACTGACGACGGCCTCATCGCAGTGGCGCCGGCGAGTCTGCGCGGGTTCCCGCCGTACGGCCGGCATGGCGCCGGACCAGGTGGCGGCGCAGCTCGTCGGCTCCCCAGACGATGAACGGATACGGGAGCAACAGGAGCAGATCGCCGGTGGGAAGCGGGGCGGTGCCCAGCAGGTCCTGGAAGACCGGGGCGTACACGAACAGCGCCACGAGGAGCAGCTCTCCGGCGATTCCCGCCAGCAGGTAACGGTTGGACAGGACGCCCACGGAGCGCAGCGACGTGCGCTGCGTGCGCACGGCGAAGGCCGTCCCGATCTGCCCCGCGACCATTCCGAGGAATGTCATGGTCGTCGCCTGCCGGTAGGCGTGATGCAGAGGGTCGCCGACGCCGGTCGGCGCACCGGGATGCCAGCCCGCCCGGGTCAGCACGAGGAAGAAACCGGCCAGCTGCAGGACGCCGACCAGCATGCCGAGGAAGAGCCAGGCGCGCAGCAGCATGGGCGCGCGTATCACGCCTTCGGACCGCGGCCGGGGCGGGCGCTCCATGACGCCCGGCTCGGCGGGCTCACGGCTGAGCGCGAGGGCCGGGAGCGTCTCGCTGCCGACGTCGAAGGCCAGCAGCTGCAGGATCGTCAGGGGCAGCGGCACCGCCCCGCCGGCGAGCGCGAAGACCAGGAACGGGGCCACCTCCGGGGTGGCGTGGGCGAAGATGTAGATGATGAACTTGCGGACGTTGTCGTAGACGCGCCGTCCCGACCGTACGGCTTCGACGATCGAGGTGAAGTCGTCGTCCGTGAGGATCATGGTGGCCGCCTCACGGGCCACGTCGGTGCCCGAGCGGCCCATCGCCACACCGATGTCGGCGCGGTGCAGCGCCGGGGCGTCGTTGACCCCGTCGCCGGTCATGGCGACCACGTGCCCCTGGCCGCGCAGCGCGTCGGCGATGCGCAGCTTGGCCTCTGGTGTCGCGCGGGCGAAGATCACGTCGCGTTCGTCCCGCAGGAGCTCATCGAGCTGATGGTCGTGCAGCCGGTCCAGCTCCCCCTCGGTGACCACACGGGGATGGCGGTCGGTGATGCCGACCCGGCGGGCGATCGCGACGGCGGTCAGCGGATGGTCGCCGGTGATCATGATGACGCGGATGCCGGCGGTCCGGCAATGCGCGACCGCCTCGGTGACTCCCGGGCGCGGCGGATCGAGCATGGCGATCAGCCCGACGAAACACAGGTCGCGTTCGGCGTCCGCGCGCCGATGCGGTGGACGCTCACGCGGTGGCAGGGCGCGCTCGGCCAGCGCGAGGACGCGAAGTCCGTCGAGGGCGAAGGAGTCCACCTGGGCGGTGATGCGGCGCCGGTCGGCCGCGCCGAGCGGGACGCGTCGGCCGTCGTCGCGCAGGAACTCCGAACAGCGGGGCAGCAGAGCCTCGGGCGCTCCCTTCGTATGGACGAAGAGCCCGTCGCGGTGCAGGTCGATGGTCGACATCAGCTTGAGCTCCGGGTCGAAGTGGAACTGCCAGCGGCGCCCGGCCTCCCTGCGGTCCGCTTCGACGTCGGCGCCCAGCGCCTGCGCCGCGAGCAGGAGGGCGATCTCCGTCGGATCGCCGATCGGCTCCTCGCCCGGCCGGAGACGCGCGTTGTTGCACGCGGCGGCGATTCTGCCCGCCGCGCTCACCGTCGCGCCGGGCCGGCCGGCGGCCGGGCCCCGCCCTGCGGTGAGCCCGTCGACGACGCCCGCCGCGGTCCAGACCGCCACGGGACGCATCCGGTTCTCGGTGAGCGTTCCGGTCTTGTCGGTGCAGATGACGTCCGTGGAGCCGAGGGTCTCAACCGCGCTCAACCGTTTGACCAGCGCGCCCCGCGTCGCGAGCACCCGTACCGCCACCGCGAGCGCCAGTGTGATGACGGGCAGGAGGCCCTCCGGCACCATTCCGGCCAGCAGCCCGGCCGCGAAGACCAGCGCGTTCAGCACCGACAGGTGAGCGCCGAAGGTGGCCATCGGGATGAACGCGATCGCCAGCACGACCGAGACCACCGCGATCAGCCAGGCGACCCGGCGGACCTGCCGCTCCAAGGGGCTGGGATCCTGCCGGACGCGTTCGGACAGCGCCGCGATGCGACCGAGCTCGGTCGCCATGCCGGTGGCGAACACCACGCCCCGAGCCTGGCCTCCCGTGCAGCTCGTCCCGCTGAACACCAGGTCGTGCGCTCTGAGCACGGGCACGTCGACGTCCAGGATGGACGCCGACCGCACCGCCGGGACGGCCTCGCCGGTCAGCGCCGACATGTCCACCTCGATCGCACCGGCCAGGAGCCGCACGTCCGCGGCGATCCGATCGCCCTCCTCGATGATCGCGATGTCGCCCGGCACCAGTTCGGCGGCGTCGATCTCCGTCGAACCGCCGTCGCGGAGTACCTTCGCGCGGAGCGGAAGGTACTCCGCCAGCGCCTCCACGGCCCGCTCAGCCTGCAGTTCCTGCGCGAACGCGAAGGCGGCGTTCAGCACGATGATCGAGACGACGGCGACCGCGACGACGACCGACCCGACGATCAGCAGCAGGCTCGCGGCCAGCCACAGCAACAGGGCCAGGGGATGGGTCAGCTGACGGGCCAGTTCCCTCGGCCAGCGTCGCCCGCCGCGACGCCGCAGCTCATTGCGGCCGTACTGCAGCAGCCGCCGCCGCGCGTCCGCGCCGGACAGCCCCCGCTGAGAACTGCGCAGATCGCGCAGCAACAGCTCGGCGGCCTCCTCCGGGTCGACGCCGGGCGGCTGGAGCCAAGCCTCATGTCTCATCGGCACCCGGATCAGTACCCCGTGGCGTCCGTCGCCACCCCCGGGCAGGGCGCGACGGTGTCACGACGGGCCCGGACGGCCGTAACCGCCGCCGCCCGGGGTCTCGATGACGAAGACGTCTCCGGAGTCCACCGGCAGCGAGTCGCACCCCCGCATCTTCGTCACGGAGCCGTCCGCGTGCTCCACCCACTGCCGGCCGACCTCGCCGGGTCCGCCGCCGGCCATGCCGTACGGCGGGACGCGCCGGTGACCGGCCAGCGTGGTCACGGTCATGGGCCGCAGGAAACGAATCCGGCGCCTGCCGCCGTCGCCTCCTCGCCGGCGTCCGGCACCACCGCTGCCCCGGCGGATCTCGAACGCCTCCAGGCGCACCGGGTAACGCCACTCCAGGATCTCGGGGTCGGTGAGCCGGGAATTGGTCATGTGGGTCTGCACGACGGAGGTCCCGTCGAAGCCCTCGCCGGCACCGGAGCCGCCCGCCACCGTCTCGTAGTACTGATACTCCTCGTCGCCGAAGGTGACGTTGTTCATCGTGCCGGAGCCCTCGGCCATGACGCCGAGCGCGGCGTACAGCGCCCCCGTGACCGCCTGTGAGGTCTCGACGTTGCCCGCGGCCACGGCGGCGGGGTACTCGGGAGAGAGCATCGTCCGGGGCGGAATCCGCACCCGGATCGGTTCGAGGCATCCGGCGTTCAGCGGGATGTCCGCCGCGACCAGGGTCCGGAAGACGTAGAGCACCGCGGCCATGGCGACGGACGATGGGGCGTTGAAGTTGTCCGTCAGCTGGGGCGAGGTGCCGGTGAAGTCGATCTCGGCGGTCCGGGTGGCGCGGTCGACGCGGACCGCGACCTGGATGACCGCGCCGTTGTCGAGTTCGTACGAGCAGGAGCCGTCCCGCAGCAGCGGGATCACGCGGCGTACGGCCTCCGCGGCGTTCTGCCGGACATGGCGCATGTAGGCGTGGACGACGTCGAGACCGAAGTGGCGGACCATGGCGTGGAGTTCCTGGACGCCCTTCGCGTTGGCGGCGACCTGGGCGCGCAGGTCGGCGATGTTGTCGAGCGGGTCGCGGGAAGGGTGCGCCGCGGAGCGGAGCAGGTCGATCGTCTCGGGCTCCCGGAACCGGCCGCCGTCGGCGTCGCCCGCCGCGCCGTCGACGAGGAGCCGGACGTCGATGAGGACGCCCTCCTCCTCGATCCGGGTGCTGAACGCCGGCATCGAGCCGGGGGTGATGCCGCCGATCTCCGCGTGGTGACCACGGGACGCCACGAAGAAGAGGAGCCGCTCCGGTCCGTCGCGCGGGCCCGTGGACGATCCGGCCCCGTCCTTCGTTCCCTCGCCGAAGACCGGGGTCACGACGGTGATGTCCGGCAGGTGGGTGCCGCCGTGGTAGGGATCGTTCAGAACGTAGACGTCGCCGCGCCTCATCCGGCCCGTACGGCGCTTGATCACCTCCTTGATGCTCTCGCCCATCGAGCCGAGGTGCACCGGGATGTGCGGAGCGTTGGCGATGAGGTTGCCCGCCGGGTCGAAGAGCGCGCAGGAGAAGTCCAGCCGCTCCTTGATGTTGACCGAGTGCGCGGTGCTCCGCAGCCGCACGCCCATCTGCTCGGCGATGGACATGAAGAGATTGTTGAAGATCTCCAATCGGACGGGATCGACCTCCGTTCCGATCGCCCGCCGGGTGAGGCGCGCCTCGACACGCGTGAGGGCCAGGTTCTCCAGGTCGTCGACCACGGCCACCCAGCCCGGGTCGACGACGGTCGTCGCATTGGCCTCGGCGATGATCGCCGGTCCCCTGACGGAATCCCCCGGGCGGAGGCCGTCCCGGTGGTGCAGGGCGATCCGGGACCAGGACCCGCCCACGTACGCCGGGACCCGCACGGACGCCGAAGAGCCACGCCGCCGACGCCGGCCCGGCGCGGGCGGCGCCTCGCCGGACTCGCCGACGACCTCGACCGACGCCGCCTCCACGACGATCGTCCGGCCCGGCATGAGGAAGGAGAAATGCCGCCGGTACCGCTCTTCGAACTCCCGGACCATCGCCGGTGCCGTGCCGACCGGTATCTGCAGCGCGGTGTCGGTGCCCGCGTACCGCAGGTGCGCCCGTCGCACCACGCGGATCCGGTCGGCCGTCACGCCCTCCTCCCGGATCTCGGCCCGGCCCTCCGCTTCCAGCCTCTGGAGGACCGCGGTGAGTTCCGGCGGAACGTCCGCGCCCAGTGACCGCTCGATCGCCGCCTCGCGCATCGCCGTCAGGTCGGCCAGGCCCATCCCGTAGGCCGACAGCACGCCCGCGAGCGGATGAATGAGCACCTTCGTCATACCGAGGGCGTCGGCGACCGCGCAGGCGTGCTGGCCGCCCGCCCCGCCGAAGGTCGCGAGCACGTACCGCGTCACGTCGTAACCGCGCTGAACGGAGATCTTCTTGATCGCGTTCGCCATGTTCGCGACCGCGATCTCCACGAAACCCGCGGCGACCTGCTCGGGCGTGCGACCGTCACCGATCCGCGCGGTCAAGGCGGTGAAGCGCCGGCGGACGACCTCGGAGTCGAGCGGCAGATCGCCCGCCGGCCCGAAGACGCGCGGGAAGTGCCCGGGCTGGATCCGGCCCAGCATGACGTTGGCGTCGGTGAGGGTCAGCGGACCGCCTCGCCGGTAGGACGCGGGCCCGGGGTCGGCACCGGCGGAGTCGGGGCCGACCTGGTACCGGCCGCCGTCGAAGTGAAGGATCGAACCACCGCCCGCCGCGACGGTGTGGATCGTCAGCATCGGAGCCCGCATCCGGATCCCGGCCACCTCGGTCTCGTACCGCCGCTCGAACTCGCCCGCGTAGTGGGAGACGTCGGTGGAGGTCCCGCCCATGTCGAAGCCGATGACGCGGCGGTGGCCCACCGCGGCGGACGTGCGGGCCATCCCGACGACGCCTCCCGCCGGACCGGACAGGATGGAGTCCTTCCCGCGGAAGGTACGAGCGTCGGTGAGCCCCCCGTTGGACTGCATGAACATCAGCCGTACGCCGCGGAGCTCACGGGACACCTGGCCGACGTACCGGTCGAGGATGGGGGACAGGTAGGCGTCCACGACCGTCGTGTCGCCGCGCGGCACCAGTTTCATGAGCGGGCTGGTCCGGTGGGACTCCGAGATCTGGGTGTAACCGATCCGGCGCGCGATGTCCCCGATGCGCGTCTCGTGCCGGGGGTACCGGTAGCCGTGCAGGCAGACCACGGCGACCGACCGGAACCCCGCCTCGTACGCCTCCCGCAGGTCCCCGGTGACCGCCTCCTCGTCGAGAGGAAGGATCACGTCGCCGTTCGCGCCGACGCGCTCGCGCGCCTCGATGACCCGTGAGTAGAGCGGTTCGGGGAGCACGATCCGCCGGTCGAACAGACGCGGCCGGTCCTGGTACGCGATCCGCAGCGCGTCGCGGAAACCCGCACTGATCACCAGCACCGTCGGCTCGCCCCTGCGTTCGAGGAGGGCGTTGGTGGCCACCGTCGTGCCGAGACGGACGGACTCGATCAGCCCGGGCTCGATCGGGAGGTGGGCGGGGACCCCCAGGAGATGCCTGATCCCGGCCACGGCGGCGTCCGTGTAACGTCCCGGGCTCTCCGAGAGCAGTTTGTGCATGACCAGCACGCCGTCGGGCCGCCTGCCGACCACATCGGTGAACGTGCCGCCACGGTCGATCCAGAACTCCCAGCCCCCGGCCATCTCAGCGCCCGTGACCTCGATGAGCGTCTCGCGCCATGGACACCACGTTCGACGACGGAGGGCGAGGCGGGGAAGGGCCGAAGGTCACGCCCGGCCCGGCGTTCCTCCGCCGCGGCCCGCCCGTCGCCGGCGGGCCGTCCGCTCGTCACAGCACCTGGTTGCCGTACATCTCGCCCAAGGGGTCTGCGATCAGCTCGATACGGGCGCCGTCGGGGTCGCGGAAGTAGACCGAGACCTCGCTGTGGACGACGTGCTCGACGCCGGCCTCGTCCAGGCGGCGCACGATCTCCTCCCAGCGCGCGGGCTCCACGGAGATCGCGCAGTGGTGGAGGCCACCGAGGACCTCGGCGTACGGGCCGAGGTCGAGGCCGGGGAAGTCGAAGAAGGCGAGCAGGTTGCCGTTGCCGATGTCGAAGAAGAAGTGCGAGGAGCCGGGGTAGTCCCGGTTCTCGATCAGCTCGGTGAGCGGGAAGCCCAGCACGTCCTGGTAGAAGCGGATGGTGCGCTCGACGTCGCTGCTGATCAGGGCGGTGTGATGCAGGCCGCGTGCCGTGGACGGAGGACGTTCGGCGGCGGGGCGGAGATGAGCGTCACGGATGCGCTGCCGCTCGGCCTCGATCGCGCCGAGATCGGTCGGGGTGTCGGTCATGGTCTCCTCCGAATCGGGATGGTGGTGGTTCCCTGCCCGCGGGCGGGGGATGGACTCCCCGCCCGTGGACGGTCGTGCGCGGCCGGTCAGGCGGCGATCGTGGCGTGCATCTCCCACACCAGGATCTCCGCCGGCTCCGTCGCGGTGACCCGCTGCCCGCCGACGGCGGTGAAGCGCACGGCGTCACCGGTGCCGAGCGGACCGGCGTCCTCGAGGTTCACGGCGCCGCGTGCGACGAACAGGTGCAGGAACGGAGCGTCGGGGAGCTCGGCGGTCTGACCGGGCGCCAGACGGGCGGCGTACAACGCGGCGTACCGGTTCTTGATCCGGATCGCGGCCTCGCCGTCGTGCCGCTCCATCCCGGAGGCGACGGGGACGAGCGCGCCGGAGGACAGCAGCTTCTCGTCGATCTCGAGCTGCTCGTAGCCGGGGGTGATGCCGGCCTCATCGGGCACCACCCACATCTGGACGAAGTGCACCGGCTCATCGTGCCGCTCGCCCTGCAGATGCCAGGAGTCGTTCTTCTCGGAGTGCAGGATGCCGGTGCCGGCGCTCATCCGCTGGGCGAGACCGGGGTAGATCACCCCGTTGTGGCCGGTGGAGTCCTGGTGGACCAGCGAACCGCGGAGGACCCAGGTGACGATCTCCATGTCACGGTGCGGGTGGGTCTCGAAGCCCATGCCGGGAGTGACCACGTCGTCGTTGTTGACGAGCAGCAGCCCGTGGTGGGTGTTGCGGGGGTCGTGGTGATGCCCGAAGGAGAACGAGTGCTTCGAGTCGAGCCAGCCGATCTCGGTCTTGAAGCGGTCGTCCGCACGGCGGACGTCGATCTGCGGGCTCATCGGGGTGCGCATGAGGTGGCCTCTCATTCGATCGTCGAGGTAGATGATGCATCATCTAGGCCGCCCAACCCACATGACACGTCATATATTTCCCTCGGTACGAGACGTGTCATCCACGATCCGAAGTGGGGCTCATGAGCGGCACCCGGTGGCTCGACGACGAGGAGCAGCGCGCCTGGCGTGCGTTCATCCGCATGCACGGGCGACTGACCGCCCGGCTCAACCGGCAGCTGCAGACCGACTCCGGGCTCTCACTGGCCGACTACGAGGTGCTCGTCCAGCTCACCGACGCCCCGGACGGGCGGCTGCGGCCGTTCGAGCTGCAGCGGGGCCTGCAGTGGGAGCAGAGCCGCCTGTCCCATCACCTCACCCGGATGCAGCGCCGTGGCCTGGTGACGCGGGAGGAGTGCGACGAGGACGGCCGCGGCGCCCTCATCGCGCTGACCGACGAGGGCCGTCGCGCCATCGTCGCCGCCGCCCCGGGGCACGTCGAGACCGTACGACGCCTGTTCCTCGACGGGCTCACCCGCGACCAGCTCGCCACGCTCCGGCAGGTGTCCGACCAGGTGCTCGCCCGGCTCGACACGGGCGCCGACACCGGCGACTGACGCCGCGGAGCAGCCGCCGACGGCGTCAGTGGCCGGGCAGGCCGAACGCGGACAGGTCGATCGACCGGCCGAGCCGCAGGTCGCCGGCGGCGTTCGGGTGGTAGCAGTCGTGACGCCAGGGTTCGTAGATCACGGTGGGGTCGTCCGGATCGCGGAGGACGGCGTCGAAGTCCAGGACGGCGTCGAACGTCCCGGACGTGCGGATCCAGGCGTTCACCGCGAGCCGGGTCTGTTCCCGGGCACTGCCGGCGGTGTTGCACATCGGCAGGATGGTGGCGCCGACGATCCGGTGACCGGCGCGGTGCACGCGGGCGGCGATGCCGCGCATCGCGTCGATGACCTGCCGGGCAGGGGCGGACGGCGCGTACGTTCCGCCGCCGATGTCGTTGGTCCCCTCGAGCAGCAGGACGTAGCGGACGCCGGGCAGCGACAGGACGTCGCGGTCAAGCCGCTCGGGGGCGGGAGGTCCGCAGCACTGGCCCGTCGGGTCGTACGGGTTCGGCTGGACGCTGACCGTGTTGCCGCTGATTCCGGCGTTGGCGACGGCGAGCCGCCGTCCGGGCGGCAAGGCGTTGATCCGCTCGGCGAGCACGTCGGTCCAGCGCGGGCCGCCGCCTTCCGCGTTGTAGCCGTCGGTGATGGAGTCGCCCAGGGCGACGATCGTGCCGTGCGCCGGCGACACGGCGCTGACCGCGTCGGCCCACCACAGCGTTCCGGGCTGGAACTCGCCGAAGGCCGTCCCGGTCACGTCCGATCCCGCGTCACCCGCGGTCGTCGACAGGAACGAGCCGGGAGTGTCGGCCTGCGGCGGCGGGAAGGTGTGGTCGTCGACGGGGGCGCCGGGAGCGTAGACGCTCACCGAGACGTGGTCGCCCGGCCGTACGCGGATGGGGAGAGGGTCGGTCCAGGCGCCGGCGCCCGGCGCGATGCTGACGGTGCGGGCCCCGTGGAACGTGGCGTGACGGTCCGAGCCCGGCCTCAGCGCCGGGGAGTCGGAGGACGGCTGCAGGCCGACCCACACCGACCGGACGTTCACCGGGCCGTCGCCGAACGGATTGCTCAACCGCACGCGCAGCCGGGTGCCGGAGGCGGTGACGGTGAGGACGTTGCGCACGGTCGCGTCGGGGGAGGTGCCGTGGACGCCCTCCAGCGCGGACTCCGTCACGGTGATCGACGGGGACGCCGGACGGGGCGGGGAGGCGCTCGCCGTGGTGCCGGAGGCCAGGAGCACGGCACCGGCCGCGGCGAGGATCGCGGGCAGTCGAAGCGTCATCATCAGGTTCTCCGTCGACAGGGGCCCGCAGGGGGTCAGCGGCGTACCGGCGAATATGTTGCGCCCTGCAACATAACTCCGTGCTTCGCGCGCCAGAAGACCCTTGGGCGGCGCATTCTCCCCAGCAGGTGCCTCCCGCGCCACGGGCCGGCCTTCATCCGCCGGACGACCTGCGGGTTCGGGGGCAGGCCGGTGGCCGGCCTGGCTGATTCCGGCCACGGCCGTAGCCGGGCGAACGTGAAAGACGGGCTTCTTCCCGCCTGCGGGCGGTCGTACTCCCGGGGATCGTTACGATCAGGGATCACGGTCGCTCTGGTGGAAGGGAATCATGTCCGATCAGTACGAGGCGGTGTTCGCTCGCTACGACACCGATGGGGATGGGCGGCTCACCGTGGACGAGGTGACCGCGGCGATCGCGGGGATGTTCCCGGCGGCCGAGGTGGACGACCTGTCGGGGATCATCAGGGCGTTGTTCGCCCAGTACGACACCAACGGCGACGGGTTGCTGTCGGCGGCCGAGTTCGTACCGCTGGCCCAGAACCTCCCCGAGCTCGGTTCGTAGGACCGGCCGCGCGCGCCGACGACGCGTGCGCGGCGTTCCTCGGCGGCGGGCTGGTTCCGTCGCCGGGGGCGCCGAGGCGCGGACCGGACCGGGGCGGAGGTCAGCAGGACAGGTTCCGGCCGGCGCTGACGCCGAGGATGCCGGCGAACCTCTTGTAGAGGTCGATGCGGTTCTGCCGCTGGTCCGGATTCTTCCCGTCGCACTCCAGGGCGCCGTTGATGGCGCGGATCGTCGCTCCGAAGCCCCTGTCGTTCACCATGGCCTCATGCGGGGTCATGGTGCCGGCGCCCCTCTGGGTGTTCCAGAACCACAGACCGGTCCGCCACGCGACGGCGGCGTCCCTCTCGACCCGGTAGGGGTCGTGCAGCAGGTCGAGGTGCAGGGCGTCGCCGGCGGCCTTGTAATTGAAGTTCCAGCTCAACTGCAGCGGGCCGCGCCCGTAGTAGGCGCTCGCGCCCGCCGGGCAGCCATAGGGCCGCGTCCGGTCGCAGTAGTGGCCGTAGTTCGCGGTGTTCTGCTCGACGACGTACCTGAGGCCGCCGGTCTCGTGGCCGACGTTGGCGAGGAAGGCCGCGGCCTCGCGCCTTCGCGTGACGTCGTCGCCCGTCCTCGCGAAACCCGGGTAGGCGCGCAGCGCGTCGGTCAGGCCCTGGTAACCGTAGAAGGCGTTGCGGCCCGGGAACATCGCCTCGAACTGCGCCTGGCCGACCACGAACGCGGCGGCGTCGGTCCGGGTCGCGCTCGTCGCGGCGGCCGCCGGGCCGACCAGGGCCAGAACGCCCGTCACGGCGACTGAGATCACGGGATGTACGGGCATCTCTCCTGCTCCTCGCGCAGCGTGGACCGACCGCTGAGAGACCGGTCTTCCGGTGGTGCGGCCGGACGACGAATGATCCGTACGCGACTACCATCTGTAGCAGAGATGCTCCCGATCGTGACGCTCCGGTGAGCGTGTCACGTCGTGGCGCCCCCCCTGATCGCCCATAACGGTCATTCTTCCACTCCTAAGTATCTTGACCGGATTAGTAGGACATTCCTAAGATTTCCCTACCTTCTCGATCGAGTTAGTCGAGATCGTGCAAGACCCCTGACAGGGAGAGGTGTCCGATGACACGCAGACAGGTGCACCTCGCGGCGCACTTCCCCGGCGTGAACAACACCACCGTCTGGGCCGACCCCCGGTCCAGAAGCCAGATCGACTTCGACTCCTTCGTCCACCTCGCCCGTACCGCCGAGCGCGGTAGGTTCGACTTCTTCTTCCTCGCCGAAGGGCTCCGCCTGCGCGAGCTCAAGGGCCGCATCCACGACCTGGACGTCGTCGGGCGGCCCGAGTCCCTGACCGTCCTGTCCGCCCTCGCGGCCGTCACCTCCCACCTGGGCCTGGCCGCGACCGTCAACTCCACGTTCAACGAGCCGTACGAGGTGGCCAGACGGCTCGCGACGCTCGACCACCTGAGCGGCGGGCGGGCGGCCTGGAACGTCGTCACGAGCTTCGACGCCTTCACCGGAGAGAACTTCCGCCGCGGCGGCTACCTGGAGGAGGCGGACCGGTACTCCCGCGCCGCCGAGTTCCTCCGGACGGCCCGGGAACTGTGGGACTCCTGGTGGCCCGGCGCCGTCGCGGCCGACCCCGCACGCGGCGAGTTCGTCCGGTCCGGCGGCGTCGGGACCTTCCGCCACCGGGGACGGCACATCGCCATCGAAGGGCGCTTCAACGTGCCGCGCGGGCCGCAGGGCCACCCGGTCATCATCCAGGCGGGCGACTCCGAGGAGGGCCGCGAGTTCGCCGCCGCCGACGCCGACGTCATCTTCAGCCGGCACAGCCGGCTGGAAGAGGGCCGGGCGTTCTACAAGGACGTCAAGGCCCGGCTCGCCAAGTACGGCCGGCGGCCCGAGGACCTGAAGATCCTCCCCGCGGTGACCTATGTCCTGGGCGACACCGAGGAGGAGGCCGCCGAGCGCGCGGCGGAGATCCGGCGGGCGCAGGTCAGCCCGCAGAACGCCATCGCCTTCCTGGAGGGGGTCTGGGGCCGGGACCTGTCCGACATCGATCCGGACGGACCGCTGCCCGACATCGAGCCCGACTTCGCCGAGGGCGTCTCCAAGGGCCGCGCCCAGTTCCGCGGCGACCGCAGGGCGACGGTCGAGCACTGGCGGGAGGTGGCCCGGGAGAAGCGGCTCACCGTCCGCGAGCTGGTCATCGAGGTCACCGGTCGGCAGACCTTCATCGGCACCGCGCGGACCGTCGCCGACCAGATCGACGAGTTCGTCCAGACGGAGGCCGCGGACGGCTTCATCTTCGTGCCGCACCTGACGCCCGGCGGTCTGGACGACCTGGTCGACAAGGTCGTGCCGCTGCTCCAGGAGAAGGGCGTCTTCCGCGCCGACTACACCGGGCCCACGCTCCGGGACCACCTCGGCCTCGCCGCCGCGCCGTACCGTCAGGAGGCCGTCCTGTGACCCATCTTCACCTCGCCGTCGCACTGGACGGTGCCGGCTGGCACCCGGCCGCATGGCGCGCGCCGGACGCACGGCCGGAGGATCTGTTCACCGCCGGATACTGGGCCGACCTGGTCACCGAGGCCGAACGCGCCCGCATCGACTTCGTGACCTTCGAGGACTCCCTGGGCCCGCAGTCGTCGGCCTTCGACGGCCCGGACGACCGCACCGACCAGGTACGGGGCCGGCTCGACGCCGTGCTGCTGGCCGCCCGGATCGCGCCGCTCACCTCCCGGATCGGGCTGGTGCCGACGACGAGCACCACCCACACCGAGCCGTTCCACGTCGGGATCGGCATCGCCACGCTCGACCACGTCAGCCGTGGCCGGGCGGGCTGGCGCCCGCAGATCTCCGGCCGGGCGAGCGACGCCCGGCACTTCGGCCGCCGTGAGTTCCCCGAACTCCGCCCCGGCGCCTGGAACGACCCGGACCTCGCCGAACACGTGCGCGCCCTGTTCGCCGAGGCCGCCGACGCGGTCGAGGTCGTCCGGCGGCTGTGGGACAGCTGGGAGGACGACGCGGAGATCCGCGACGTGGCGACCGGCCGGTTCGTCGACCGCGACAAGCTCCACTACATCGACTTCGAGGGCGCGTACTTCAGCGTCAGAGGCCCCTCGATCACGCCCCGGCCGCCGCAGGGACAGCCGCTCGTCACGGCGCTCGCGCACGACGAGGTCCCGTACGAGTTCGCCGCCGGGGGAGCGGACGCCGTGTACGTGACCCCGCACTCCCGCGACCAGGTCGCGGCGATCATCGGCCGGGTGCGCGCCGCCGAGGAGCGCGTCGGCCGATCCGGTGAGCCGTTGAAGATCTTCGCCGACCTGGTCGTCCTCCTCGACGACGGCACCTCCACGGCACGGGCCCGCAAGGACCGGCTCGACGAACTCGACGGCGCTCCCTACTCCTCGGACGCCCTCGTCTTCACCGGGACGCCCACCGGCCTGGCCGACCTGCTCCTGGACTGGCGGGCCGCCGGGCTCGACGGCTTCCGGCTGCGGCCGGCGGCCCTCCCGCACGACCTGACCGCCATCACTCAGGGGCTGGTTCCGGAGCTGCGGCGACGCCGCGCGTTCCGCGACGAGTACGAGGCCGGGACCCTGCGCGGCCTGCTCGGCCTCGGCCGACCGGCCAACCGGTACGCGAGGACGTCGTGACGCCCATCCGCCGGCGCGGGACGCCGGCCGACGCGACGCTCCCCACCCGCCGGCGCGGGACGCCGGCCGACGCTCGCGAGGAGCGGTGACCATGCCCGTACCCCTGTCCATCCTGGATCTCGCGCCGGTTCCCTCCGGGGGAACGGTCCGCGACGCGCTGCGCAACACGATCGACCTGGCCCGGCGAGCGGAGGAGGCCGGCTATCACCGGTACTGGCTCGCCGAGCACCACCTCGCACCGGGAGTCGCCAGCTCGGCTCCGGCGGTGCTCATCGGCCTGGTCGCGGCCGCCACCAGCCGGATCCGCGTCGGTTCGGGCGCCGTCCAGCTCGGTCACCGGACACCCCTGGCCGTCGTCGAGCAGTTCGGCACCATCGACGCCCTGCATCCCGGCCGGATCGACCTCGGCCTCGGCCGCTCCGGGCAGCGCAACGCCGAACTCGCCCGCGCCGCGCGCACCCCACCACCGGTGCGCGAGCCGAGGGTCGTTGACGGCCTGCTGATTCCGCGTCCGTACTCGTTCGCGGCGCTGGCCGGATCCCCGCTGTTCGCGCTGTCCCGGGCGCTGCTGCAGCAGCCGGGCGCAGAGTCGCCGGACTTCGCCGACCAGGTCGACGAGATCATCGCGCTTCTGTCCGGGACCTACCGATCACCCGAAGGCCACGAGGCGCACGCCACCCCCGGAGAGGGCGCCGATCCGCAGCTGTGGATCCTGGGCAGCAGCGGCGGGCAGAGCGCCCAGGTCGCAGGCGAACGCGGCCTGCCGTTCGCCGCGAACTACCACGTCAGCCCGGCCACCGTCCTGGAGGCGGTCAACGCCTACCGGGAGGCTTTCAAGCCGTCCGAGGTGCTCACCGAGCCGTACGTCCTCGTCTCGGCCGACGTGGTCGTCGCCCCGGACGACGACACCGCCCGCCGGCTCGCCTCTCCGTACGGGCTGTGGGTGCGCAGCATCCGCAAGGACCTGCGGGCCGTTCCGTTCCCCACACCCGAGGAGGCCGCCGCACACGAGTGGACGGAGGAGGACCGGGCGCTGGTCGCCGACCGGATCGACACGCAGTTCGCCGGCTCGCCGGCGACGGTCGCCGAACGCCTCCGGGTGCTCCAGCGGGTGACCGGCGCGGACGAACTGCTCATCACCACGATCACCCACGACCACGCCGACCGGGTCCGTTCCTTCCGGCTGCTGGCCGAAGAGTGGAACGCCTGAGCCGGGTCCGCACCGGAGAGAGGGGATCAGCATGACCGCAGTGCGACTGGAGTTGCGCCGGGTGTACGGCGCGTATCCGACGGGTGTGACGGTGGTGGCGGGTCTGGTCGGTGGGCGGCCGGTGGGGATCGCGGCGAGTTCGTTCGTTCCGGTGTCGCTGGATCCTCCGCTGGTATCGGTGTGCGTGGCGCACACCTCGACGACATGGCCGTTGCTGCGCGGGCTGCCGCGGATCGGGATCAGCGTGCTGGGCGCGCATCAGGAACCCGTGGGACGACGGCTGGGGTCGCGCGAGGGTGACCGGTTCGCGGGCGTGGAGTGGCGCGCGACGGAGGACGGGTGCGTGCTGATCGAGGGCGCGGCGGCGTGGTTCGACTGCGCGATCGAGCAGCAGGTGCGTTCGGGCGATCACGACATCGTGGTGTTCCGGGTGCGTGATCTGGACGCGCGGGCCGAGGTCGCTCCGCTCGTCTTCCACGCCAGCGGCTTCCACCGGCTGAGCCGGGCATGAGGAGGGGATCCCCCATGAGACGAAGCACGTGGGTGCCCGCCGCCGCGGTCGTGGTCGCCATCGGGACGACGGCCGCGTGCGGCTCCGGCGGCGGCGACGCCGCCGGCACCGGCGGTCCGAGGACCGGCGGCACGCTCACCTTCGCGGTGGGGTCGGACGCCGGCTGCGTGGACCCTCAGCAGGTCGGCAGCAACGACACCATCTACTCCGTACGCCAGCTCGTGGACTCACTGACCGACCAGGACCCGTCATCGGGCCGGATCGTGCCCTGGCTCGCACGGAGCTGGCAGGTCGGCCCCGACGCGCGGACGTTCACGTTCCACCTGCGTCCCGGGGTGACCTTCAGCGACGGCACGCCGCTGACCGCCGCGGTCGTCAAGGCCAACTTCGACGCCGTCCCCAAGCTGGGGGCCCTCGGCCTCCTGGCGGAGGGCTACCTGAGCGGCTACACCGGCACCACCGTCGTCGACGACCTGACGGCGAAGGTGACGTTCAAGCAGCCGAACGCGCAGTTCCTCCAGGCCACGGCCACGCACTCGCTCGGGATCGTCGCCGAGGCGACCACCCGGAAGACACCGCAGCAGCGGTGCGCCGAGGGTGTCGTCGGCTCCGGCCCGTTCGTGCTGTCCAAGTACGTCCCGAACCAGGAGATCGCGCTGGCCAAGCGCCGGGGATACGCCTGGGGCTCCTCGCTGTGGCGGAGACCGGGCGAGGCGTACCTGGACCGGCTCGTGTTCAGGATCCTGCCCGAGTCGGGCGTACGGACCGGCGCGCTGCAGTCCGGGCAGGTCGACGCGATCGGCAGCGTCGGGCGCGCCGACGAGGCGGCGCTCAAGGCGTCCGGCGTCCACCTGCAGGCCCGCGCCAACCCCGGGATCGTCTTCGGGCTCAGCCCGAACAACGCCCGGTCCCCGCTGAACGACGAGAAGGTCCGGCAGGCGATCTCCCTGGCGATCGACCGCCGGCAGATCGCCGACACCGTCTTCCCGGCCGGCACTCGGCCCGCCACCAGCGTCCTGGCCCACACCACGCCCGGCTACACCGACCTGTCGGCGATCCTCGCCCACGACCAGGCCAAGGCGGCGGCCCTGCTCGACCAGGACGGGTGGGCGCCCGGGAGCGACGGCGTCCGGCAGAAGAACGGTGCGAAGCTGCGGCTGACCGCCACGTGGTTCGCGAACGCCGGCACCAACCAGCCGACGCTCGAACTCATCCAGCAGCAGCTCAAGGCCGTCGGCGTCCAGCTCGACCTCAGAGAACTGCCGATCACGCAGCTCGTCCAGGTACAACAGAGCGGCGGGTTCGACCTGCTGTGGGGGAACATCACCCGCGCCGACCCGGACATCCTGCGCAGCACGTTCTCCACGCACCTGGCGAACACCTACCACCTGCCGAAGACCGGGCTCGACGCGGTCCTCGACGGGCAGGCGGCCGCGGCCGACCCGGCGAAGCGCCTCCCGGTCGTGGCGCAGGCACAGCAGGAGATCGCCCGGCACGCGTACACCATCCCGGTCGTGGAGCTGCAGACCGAGCTGGGGGTGGCGAGGAAGGTCCACGACCTGCGGTTCGACGCCTCCAGCCGCATCCAGCTGCACGACACCTGGATCGGCTGACCGATGCGCCGCTACATTCTGCGACGTCTCGCGCAGGCGGCCGGCGTGCTGTGGGCCGCCTACACGGTGTCGTTCCTGGTGCTCGACTACCTGCCCGGCGACCCCGTCTCGGCGATGGCCGGCCAGGGAGCCGACCAGGGCGCCGTCGACCAGGCGCAGCTCGCCCGGCTGAAGGCGGAGTACGGCTTCGACAAGCCGGTGCTGGTCCAGTACGCCGACTACCTCGGCAAGGCGGTGCGCGGCGACTTCGGCGACTCGGTCTCCACCGGCCGGTCCGTCACCTCGACCATCGCCGACGCGCTCCCGCAGACGCTGGAGCTGACCGGCACCGCGCTCCTGCTCGCGGTGGTCTTCGGGGGCGGCCTGGCGCTGCTGGCGACCTGCACCTCGCTGCGCTGGCTGCGGCAGGCGCTCCTGGCGCTGCCGCCGCTCGGCGTGTCCGTCCCGGTGTTCTGGGTGGGATTGATGCTGGTGGAGCTGTTCTCCTTCCGGGTCCACCTGTTCCCGGCCTTCGGCAACGCCGGAGCGCGCGGCCTGGTCCTGCCGGCCGTGACGCTGGCGGTCCTCAGCGGCGCGGTGATCGCCCAGGTGCTCTCCAAGAGCCTGTTCACCGCCCTGGGCGAGCCGTACGTGCAGACGGCGCGGGCGAAGGGCGCCGGGCGGGCTCAGATCCACTTCAGGCACGTGCTCCGCAACGCGTCCCTGCCCGCCCTGACGGTCGTCGGGGTCCTGGCCGGGCAGCTCATGGCCAACTCCGTGGTGGTCGAGACCGTCTTCTCCCGCAACGGCCTCGGACGGGTCACCGCGAGCGCGGTGGCCACGCAGGACCTCCCGGTGATGCAGGGCGTCATCGTGTTCGGATCGCTGGTGTTCGTGCTCGCCAACCTCGCCGTCGACCTGATCTATCCCCTGCTCGACCCGCGGATCGTCGTGGTCGGCGCCGGCCGCTGGAGTTTCCCATGAGCCGGACCCTGGACGAGGACCTGGTGGCCGAGGCCGCCCTCGGCGGAGCGGTCGGGCCCGCCACCGACGCGTGGACCGCGCACCGCCGG
Source organism: Actinoallomurus rhizosphaericola (assembly GCF_024055675.1). Classification (NCBI taxonomy): domain Bacteria; kingdom Bacillati; phylum Actinomycetota; class Actinomycetes; order Streptosporangiales; family Thermomonosporaceae; genus Actinoallomurus; species Actinoallomurus rhizosphaericola. Next base: position 180,173 of record NZ_JAMXMW010000008.1, read on the forward strand.
TTCGACCTCGTGCGTACGGGGCGGTTCCTGCTGCGCCGCCCCGGACTGATCCTGTCGATCCTCATGGTCGCCGTGGTCGTCACGGCGTCGTTCGGGCCCGGCCTGTTCACCGCGCGCGACCCCCTCACCGGAACGCCGTCGCAGGCGTTCCGGCCGCCGGGCGCCGCCCACTGGTTCGGCACCGACGAACTCGGCCGCGACCTGTTCGCCCGGGTCGTGCACGGCGCCGCCCTCTCGCTGAAGGCGACGCTCATCGCGGTCGCGGTCGCGTTCGTCCTCGGCGGGCTGCTCGGCCTGCTGGCCGGGTTCGCGGGCCGCTGGGTCGAGGACGTGCTGATGCGGTTCGTCGACGTTCTGCTGTCGATCCCCGCGCTGTTCCTGTCGCTGGCCCTGGTCACCGCGCTCGGCTACGGGACGGTGAAGGTCGCGGTCGCGGTCGGCGTCGCCAGCGTGGCGACGTTCGCCCGCGTGATGCGGGCCGAGGTGCTGCGGGTGCGCCAGGCCGTCTTCGTCGAGGCGGCCGGCTCCTGCGGCGTGCGATGGTACGGCGTGCTGGCCCGGCACGTGGTGCCGAACGCGATCGGCCCGGTCCTGGTGCTGGCCACGCTGGACTTCGGGACGGCGATCCTCGCGGTGTCCTCGCTCAGCTTCCTCGGGTACGGCGCGCCGCCGCCGGCACCCGAGTGGGGCACCCTGATCTCCGAGGGCCGTAACTACCTGGCGAACGCCTGGTGGATGACCACCCTTCCCGGGCTGACCATCGCCGCGACCGTGCTGGCCACGAACCGCATCGCCCGCGCTCTGGACGGCGAGGCGGCGAGGGCCTCATGACCAAGGTGCCGCTGCTGGAGATCCGGGACCTGACCGTCTCCTACCGGACCAGGACCGGCCGGCTCACCGCCGTGCGCGGCGTCGACCTCGACGTCCACCCCGGCGAGATCGTCGCGCTCGTGGGGGAGTCGGGGTCCGGCAAGAGCACGACCGCGCACGCCGTTCCCCGGCTGCTCGCCGGCAACGCCGTCATCGACGCCGGGCGGATCCGGTTCGCCGGACAGGACCTCACGCGGCTGTCCGAACGCGGGCTCCGGGCCGTACGCGGCGCGCGGATCGGCCTGGTCCCGCAGGATCCGACCGTGTCGCTCAACCCGGTGAAGCGGGTCGGCGAGCAGGTCGCGGAGGTGCTGCGCCTGCACGGCCGGTCCACGCGCCGCTCCGCGTTCCCGGACGCGGTCGCGGTGCTGGAGCGCGCCGGCCTGCCCGACCCGGAGGTACGGGCCCGGCAGTACCCGCACGAGCTGTCCGGCGGCATGCGGCAGCGCGCGCTGATCGCGATCGCCATCGCCGCCTCGCCGGAACTGATCATCGCGGACGAGCCGACCAGCGCCCTGGACGTCACGGTGCAGCGGCGGATCCTCGACCATCTCGAGCATCTGACCGGCGAACTCGGCAGCGCGGTCCTCCTCGTCACCCACGACCTCGGCGTGGCCGCGGACCGGGCGCGGCGCATCATCGTGATGTCCGAGGGGCGCGTGGTCGAGGCCGGCCCGGCGCGGCGGGTGCTCGACGACCCGCAGGACCCGTACACCCGGCGGCTGCTGCGGAGCGCGCCGAGCCTCACCGCCGTCCGGCCGCGCGTACGGCCGCCCGCGACGGCTTCGCCCTCGCCCGAGGCGGCGCCACTGGTCGTCGCCGAGCATCTCGTGAAGGAGTTCCCGCTGCCGCACCGGCGGGGAACGGCGCGTACGGTGCGGGCCGTCGACGACGTCGGCCTCACCGTCCACCGCGGCCGGACGCTGGCTCTGGTCGGTGAGTCGGGCTCCGGCAAGTCGACCACGGCCCGGCTCGTGCTGCGCCTCGCCGAGCCGTCCTCGGGACGGATCGTCTTCGACGGGGAGGACGTCACCGCCGTACGGGGCACGGCGCTGCGCCGGCTGCGGCGCCGTGCCCAGCTCGTCTACCAGAACCCCTACGCCTCGCTCGACCCGCGGTTCTCGATCGGGGAGGTGATCACCGAGCCGCTGCGGGCGTTCGGCATCGGCGACCGGGCCTCCCGCACGGCCCGCGCACGGGAACTGCTCGACCGCGTCGCGCTCCCGGCCTCGACGCTGGACCGCCGGCCGGCCGAGCTGTCCGGCGGACAGCGGCAGCGGGTCGCGATCGCCCGCGCGCTCGCGCTCGAACCCGACCTGGTGGTGTGCGACGAGCCGGTCTCGGCGCTGGACGTCTCCGTCCAGGCACAGGTGCTGGAGCTGCTCGCCGAGCTGCAGGCCGAGACCGGTGTGGCCTACCTGTTCATCTCCCACGACCTCGCCGTCGTCCGCCAGATCGCGCACCGGGTGGCGGTGCTCCAGGGCGGGCGCGTCGTCGAGGCCGGGCCGACCGAGCAGATCTTCGGCGATCCGGCCCATCCCCACACCCGCGAACTGCTGGCCGCCATTCCCGGCCGGAGAGCCCGCGCCCGTACGAACCCCCCATCGACCGGAGGACCGGACATGACCCCCGCCGGAACCGACGCATGACCACGATCCGTTCGCTCTCCTTCCTCAGCCCCGGCAACTATCCCGACGACGACCCGTACACCGGGCTGGAGGCGACGCTCCGGCTGTTCGAGTTCGGCGAGCGCGAGGGGTTCGACGGCGCCTGGATCCGGCAGCGGCACCTGGAGCACGGCGTCTCCTCGGCGGCCGTGTTCCTCGCCGCCGCGAGCCAGCGGACCACGCGCATCGAGCTCGGGACCGCGGTGATCCCGATCGGCTACGAGAACCCCTTCCGGCTGGCCGAGGACCTGACGACCGTCGACGTGCTCGCCCGGGGCCGGCTGCAACCGGGGTTCAGTACCGGGATGCCGCACGCGGACCTGCTCGGTGACCTGGTGCACGACGGCGACTGGCGTTCCCACGACCTGTCGTACGGGCGGATCGGCCGGCTGCTCGACAACCTGCGCGGTGACTACCTCGGCGGCCCGGACACCGTCATCCACTCGCCGGGGAACGTCCAGCGGCCACGGCTGCAGCCGCGGAGTCCCGGGCTGCTGGACCGGATCTGGTACGGCGGGGGCAGCCTGCGGTCCGTCCGCTGGGCCGCGGAGAACGGACTGAACCTGCTGACCGGCAACATCGTTCAGGGCGAGGGCACCGACGACTTCGTCACCGCGCAGCTCGCGCTGATCGAGGAGTACCGCCGCCTCCTGCCTCCGGGCCGGCCCGGCCGGGTGGCGCTGGGCCGGGTCATCGTGCCGCTCGACGGCGCGGACGCGGCGACCCGGGAGCGTTACCGCCGCTACGCGGCGAGCCGGCACGAGCGCACGCTCGCGCCGCAGGGGGAGCGGCGGATGCTCTTCGCCCCCGACCTCGTCGGCACCGCCGAGGAGATCGTCGAACGGCTGCGCGCCGACCGGGCCGTCGCCGCGGTGTCCGAACTGCGCCTGGAGCTGCCGTACGAGTTCGATGAGAAGGACTACGAGCAGATCCTGCACGACGTCCGCACGCTGATCGCCCCGGAACTGGGCCGGCGGCCCACGGGGGACCGCCGGTGACGAGTGAGCCCACGGCGGTCCCGACCGCCGTGGGCTCCGTCGCTCACGCCCGGTGGCCGCCGCGGGGCTTGCGGAGCACGAACCGGTCCAGCTCCTGGTAGTCGGCGGAGCCGAGGTCGGCGCCGTAGTGCGTGACGGTGATCTCGGTCTTCCCGCCCGGGGCGTGCGGCTCGAAGTCGAACGCGGCGAAGCCGTACGGCCGCTGCAGGTCCCGGTACGCGGACCAGGGCGCCGGCTCGGTCGTCGTCTTGGACGCGCGCTGGGTGGTCGGGTCGCCGGGGCCGACGTCGTAGATCACGACACCGTCGTGCGGCGAGTCGAACGCCGACCACGGCGTCGCGGAGGAGTGCCCGCCGCCACCGATGATCATGTGGACGGCGCCCTTGGTGGTGTCGATGACCGAGGCGTTGGTCTCCTGCGGCGCCGGCGTGAGCAGCGAGCTGCCCGGCAGCACTCCCTTGACGGGGAACGTGCGCTCGAAGTGGTGCTCGTGCCCCGCCACGACGAGGTCCACGCCGTACTTGTCGAAGAGGGGCAGGAACTCCTGGCGGATGCCCAGGTCGGCGCCGTTGAAGTGCGCGGAGGACATCGCGACCTGATGCATGCAGACGATGATCCAGTCGATGCCGGGGTCCTCGCTCGCCGCGCGGAGCGTCCGCTCCAGCCAGGCCTTCTGCGCGCCGTGGCTGTAGCCGCGGATGTAGGGGTCGTACCCCTTCGCCTTGTAGCCGGGGACGTTGTCGCGCCGGTAGGCGCTGAACGCGCCGTCCTGCAGGCACACGTCGTCGTTGTTGATGGAGATCACCCGGATCGGGCCGACCGTGAAGGCGTACCAGTTGCCGGCGAACTCCCGTGACCCGTTGCCCGGCAGGGTGAACCGGGTCTGGTACGACAGGTAGCCCTCCGGGCCGTTGCCGACCTCGTTCTCGTGGTTGCCCTGGCAGGGCATCCACGGACGGTTCCGCGCCGAGCGCTGGTTGTTGTTGAAGAAGGACTGCCACGTCTGCACGGGGGCGTCGCTGAGGTTCGCGTAGCACAGGTCGCCGTTGAGCAGGTGGAACAACGGGTCGAGGCGCTCCACGGCGTCGACGATGTAACCGGCGTTCGCCGTCGCCGGGCCGAGCCCCTTGCCGACCTTGGCGGGGATCGCCTGATCGCCGAAGCTCGTGAACCGGAAGCCCTTGGACCGGCCGTGCGGCGCCGTGCGGAACGACCCGCTCAGCGGCGCCGCGCCGCGGTGCGCCACCTCGTACTCGTACCGGGTGTCGGCGGCGAGCCGGGGCAGGACGGCGTGGTAGGTGAAGACGGTCTCTCCGGTGAGGGCCTCCGTGTAGACCCGCTCCTCGGCCGGGATCTCCAGCCCGAGCCCGTGGGCCGGCCTGCCGAGCCGGACCACCGGGCGACGGACCCGCTGGGGCGCGGCCCAGGACACCGCCATCTCATGGGCGGCGTCCGCGCCGAACTGCAGGTGCAGTTGTTCCGGCGCGGGTGCTCCGGCCTCATCCGCCGTGGTCACCAGCGCGGCGGCGCTGCCGGCCCGGCCCAGGACGGGCGCGGCGACGGCCAGGCCGCCCAGCCCGCGTAGAACCTGCCGCCGGGCGACCTCGTTGGACGACTCGTTCGGGGACTCGGCCATCAGCACTCCTTGTCATTCGATACCGGGAGCACGATCGCCGTCGCCGGTGATCGACGAGTGAACCGGCCCTCTCGGGCACGTGAACAGTGTGCCGTTCCTGCGGTGAAAGAGGGCGGTGAACAGGTCATTCGCATGCTGCGCGCGGACCGGTCCATCGACACCACCGCGTACCGGTCGGCGGAAGCTCGGGTGAGGACGGGCCCGCGCCGGGCCGGGATCGTCCCGCGTCGTCCCGCGTCGCGGTGGCCCGCCTAATTCACCAAGATTCGGGTACAAGCCCGGCGTCAATGCCCCCAACCGTCGGCACGTGGTCAGCCCCCCGTCGTTCCCCGGTGCCGGTCGCCGGCCGACGCAGTCGTTGGAGTAACGATGAGAATCACCTCGGTCGTCGTCATCTTGTGGCTCATCATCGGTGCCATCGCCGCCGGGCAACGCCACTACTACAACCACGGTCCGAAGAACTGCTCCCAGGCGGGCACGCTCCTGGTCACGATCGTCGCCGGCCCCCTCAACTACATCGGAGTGAACCCGAAGATCTCCTGCAAGACGCCCGAGCCCAGCAAGTGACCGCGGGGAACCGCCTCGTCAGGCGACCTGAGGAGGCGGTACCGGCGGTGTCCCGTGAGGGTCAGCCGGACGTGCGGGGGGCCCGGGCGGCGAGGGCGGTAAAGATGCCGACGCACTCGGTGACGATCTCGTCCTCGCTCATCGGGAGGGCGCCGGCCAGCCAGGCGGTCAGCGTCTGCGCGAGGCCGCCGACGAGGAACTGTGCGATGAGTTCGAGCCGGGGACCGTCGGGGATGCCGTAGGACCGGCGGGCCTGTCCGCTGAGGAGCCGCGCGAAGAACCTGGAGGACTCGAGGCGCCGCCTCGCGAGCAGGGGATCCGTCAGGGTCACGGAGAACAGCACCCGTCCGTGCCGCGGATCGCCGGCCACCGCGCGGACGAGCTGCTGGATCCCGGCTCGGATCTTGGCCTCGGGCCGCGCCCCGGCGGCCTCGACCGCGGCCAGGGTGGTGGCGGCGACGGTCTGCACGACGTGCTCGTGGACGGCCGCCACCAGTTCGTCGCGGTCGGCGAAGCTCTCGTAGAAGTAGCGCGGGGTCAGCCCCGCCCGCCGGCACACCTGGCGCACGGTGAGCTGGTCCTCCTCGGCGCCGCCCAGGAGGTCGAGCGCCGCCTCGATCAGCTGCGCCCGGCGCTCCGCCCGGCGATCGGCGCCGGTCATCCCGCCGTAGACCCGCATCTCCGAACCGGCCATGCGGCCATCTTGACAGATCGCCCGAGTCGGAGTCTGATCTGGAAACAAGCGTTGTCAGATCGCGTAGCCGGATCGCCGAGGAGTGTCCATGGCCACCACCGAACCCGTTCCGTTCGAGGGCGAGGCGATCGTCGGGGCGGCGCTCCTGGCGGGCGGAGCCAACGTGATCATGCAGCTGGCCCGGCCCGGCGTCGGGTACGGCGTGATCGAGAGCCGCGTGGAGAGCGGGCAACTGCACCGCCACCCGATCAAACGCGCACGGACGACCTTCAGCTACCTCGCCGTCGCCCTCCTCGGCGACCCGGACGACAAGGCCGCCTACCGCAAGGCCGTGAACAAGGTCCACGCGCAGGTGCGCTCCGGCCCTTCCAGCCCGGTGTCGTACAACGCCTTCGACCCCGCCCTGCAGCTCTGGGTCGCCGCCTGTCTCTACCGGGGGCTCGAGGACACCTACGAGGCGTTCATCGGCCCGCTGACGCCCGTCGTACGGGACCGGCTCTACCACTCCTCGGCGACTCTGGGCACCACCCTGCAGGTGCGGCCCCGGGACTGGCCCGCCGACCGTGAGGCGTTCGAGAAGTACTGGCGCGAGGAGCTGCGGCACGTCTCGATCGACGATCCGGTACGCCGCTATCTGCTGGCGCTGGCCGACCTCCGGTTCCTGCCCCGGCCGGTCGGCGCGCTCCTGGGAGGGTTCAACCGGTTCGTCACGACGGGTTTCCTGCCACCGGAGTTCCGCGAGCCCATGGGCCTGCCATGGAACGCCCGGGACCAGCGCCGGTTCGACCGGCTCATCGCCGTCCTCCGGGTGCTGACCCGGCTCCAGCCCGTCGCGCTCCGCCGGTTCCCCTTCAACGTCCTGCTGTGGGACGTGCGCCGCCGCGTCCGCACCGGCCGCCCACTCGTGTGACCGGACGGCCGGACCGGTCCCGGCACGGTCACGGCCCGGATACGGACGGCCCGGCGGCCCCGGATCACGCGGGGCGCGCGGGCTGGATCTCGTCGATGTGTCCCTCCACCCAGTGGCGGAGCCCGGCCAGAGGCGCCGCGACGCTCCGGCCGAGCTGTGTGAGCGAGTACTCGACGTGCAGCGGGACCGCGGGGTAGATGGTCCGGTCGACGAACCCCATCTCCTCCAGCCGGCGCAGCGTGTTGGTCAGGACCTTCGGGCTGACACCCTCCAGGCGGCGCTGCAGCGCGCCGAACCGCTGCGGGCCCTCTTCCATCGCCCCGATGGCGAGCGCGGACCACTTGCTCGCCAGCAGGTCGAGCACGTCGCGGCAGGGGCACTGCGCCGCGTACACGTCGTGTCGGTCGTGCCGGCCCGTCGTACAGGTCGTGGTCATCGTGATCGTCCCCGTCTGTTCGGACATCGCTCAGTGCCCGTACTTCCCTAAGGGAAGTAGGAGCTCTTGCAGGTTACTACCCCCCGTTGGGTACGTTGTGGCCCTGCCTCCGGCCGACACCGGTCACGCGCGCGGCCGGACAGCCGGAGGCCGAGACCTCGTACAGATCAGCGCCCGGCCGGTGCCGCGCACCGGCCGCGTCAGGAGAGCCGGAAACACCGATGAGCGACACACAAGACACCACCATGCCCGCGGTCGCCTACCGCAAGAACCTGCCGATCGAGGACGACGCGAGCCTGCTCGACGTCGAACTCCCGGTGCCCCGGCCCGGCCCGCGCGACCTGCTGGTCCGCGTGGAGGCCGTCGCGGTCAACCCCGTGGACTACAAGGTCCGCCAGAACACCGACCCGGGCGGCGAGCCCAAGGTGCTCGGCTGGGACGCCGCGGGCACGGTCGTCGCGGTGGGCGACGAGGTGCAGCTGTTCGCCGTCGGCGACGAGGTCTACTACGCCGGCGCGATCGACCGGCCGGGCACGAACTCCCGCTTCCACGCGGTGGACGAGCGCATCGTCGCCCGCAAGCCGGCCACGCTGTCCTTCACCGAGGCGGCGGCGCTGCCGTTGACCTCGCTCACCGCGTGGGAGGGCCTGTTCGAGCGGCTGGGCCTGCGCGAGGGCGCCCTGGAGGGAACCGGGACGCTCCTGGTGACGGCGGCGGCCGGCGGCGTCGGCGCGATGGTCGCGCAGCTGGCGCGCGCCCTCACCAGCCTGACGGTCGTCGGCACGGCCTCGCGGCCGGAGACCGTGGAGTTCGCCCGCCGGATGGGTGTGACGCACGTGGTCGACCACCACCGCCCGCTGCCGCAGCAGGTGGTCGAGGTGGCACCCGGCGGGGTGGACCACATCTTCAGCACCGCCGGCACCGACCGGAACCTCGCCGCCTACGCCGACATGCTCAAGCCGTTCGGCCGGCTCCTCGCCATCGACGACTTCGGGCCCGTGGAGATCGGAGTGCTGAAGTCCAAGAGCATCTCCTTCCACTGGGAGCTCATGTTCACCCGCTCGCTGTACCAGACCCCCGACATCGCGGTGCAGCACCACATCCTCACCCAGGTCGCCCGGCTCGTGGACGCCGGCATCCTCCGCACCACCGCCACGCGCGACCTCGGCCCGGTCAACGCCGCGAACCTGCGCGAGGCCCACCGCATCCTGGAATCCGGCACGGCGATCGGCAAGATCACCCTCACCGGCTTCTGACCCGGCCGACGACGCGGCCCGGCCGTCGCGGGCGTCACGTCCCATGGGGGGCGGTGCGGCCGGGGCCTGCGTCCCTCTACGGTTCCCCTCCGGGGAGACCCGTACGGGAGGCGGTCAGGGCGCGGGAAGGACCTCCAGCTCGCGCAGCACCTCGGCCGGGGTCGGCAGCGAGGCGCTCTCCTCGGCGAGGAGCCGCGCCCGCTCGGCGTACCGCGGGTCCGACAGGATCTCCCGGCAGGCCGCGCCGATGAGCTCGCCAGGGTCGCGGCCCGCGTCCGGACGCTGCCCGTCCACCATGAGGGCGGCGCCGAAGCCGCACAGGGACTCGGCGACGTTCGCGCTCATGCGCTTGTCGGGAATGATCATCTGAGGCACGCCCGCGTTCATCATCGTCGCGACGGTCGTCGCGCCGCCGTGGTGGACGGCCAGGTCGCAGGTGGGGGCGACCACGTCCAGGGGGATCCAGCCGACGCGGACGTCGCCGAGCTCCACGCCGAGCCGTTCGGCCGCCTCGGGGAGCGCCGCGACCAGCACCTCGGCCCCCGCCCCGGTCAGCTTGTCCACCAGCCTCCGCAGGGGAGTGCCGAGGGTGTCGAGCACGAGGTTGCGGGTTCCCGCGGTGATCAGCACGCGGGGGCGGCCGCCGGGACGGGTGTACACCCAGGGCTCGAGACGACGCTGGCGCACCCGGGGGACCCAGCGCATCGACCGCGCGGCGGGCGAGCCCGGCGGCCGGAGGGACGGCGGGCAGAGGTTGATGAACATGCCGGGCTCCGGCAGCTCGCCCATCCCCAGGCGCTCCAGTTCCGGCTGAAGCATCTCCTCCGCCGTACGGTCGCGGTGCGCCATCGAGGCGACGTGCCAGACCTGACGCGCGTACGGGACCTTGATCCGGGCGGCGAAAACCCTGGGGACGTGGGACAGGCCGCCGACGACCAGATCGGGCGTCCAGACCTCCGCCAGCTCCAGGAGGGCGTCGAGCCGGTCGGTGGCGGTCATGCCGTCCTGGCCGTACCGCATGCGGTCGGGAGTGATGCAGACGGCGGGAAGGCCGACGGACTCGGCGGCCTCCATGAGCGGCTCGTCGGCGGCGAGGAGGACCTCATGCCCGGCGTTCCGCGCGGCCGAGGCGAGGGGGGTGACGGCGAAGACGATCGCCTGGCTGCCGCCGACGGTGAACAGGATCTTCATGGAGGTTCAGCTTCTTCCCGTGAGACGACGGTGGAGCGCCCGCGGCAGGCTCAGGTGGGGATCGGAGGGCGGGTACGGCTTCGCTTGAGCTCGAAGAAGCCGTCGATCCCGGCCACGGCCAGGACGCCGTCCCAGAGCCGCACCGCGGCTTCGCCGCGCGGGGTCGGCGACACCACCGGGCCGAAGAACGCCGCGTTCCCCACCGCGATGATGGGGGTGCCCACCTCGGTGCCGACCCGATCGATGCCGTCCTTGTGCGAGGCCCGTAGCGCGTCGTCGAACTCGTCGGACCACGCCGCTCCGGCCAGGGCGGAGTCGAGGCCCGCGGCGACCAGCGCCGCCTCGTAGGTGGACCGCTCTCTGGGCGCCTCTTCGTGATGGAACCGGATGCCGAATTCGGTGTACAGCCCTCCCAGCACCCGGGGGCCGTACTTCTGCTCGGCGGCGATGCAGATGCGCACCGCCTCCAGCCTCATCGCCTGCCCCTTCCGCTGCTGCTCGGGCAGGTCGGCGCGGCCCTCATTGAGCATGGTCAGGCTCATCACGTGCCAGCGCGGCTCCACGGGCCGCAGCTTCGCCACCTCGAGGATCCATCGAGAGGTGAGCCACGCCCAGGGGCAGGCCGGGTCGAACCAGAAGTCCACCGGGATACGGGCGTCTTGCGACAATGTCGGCCTCCTCGCCGAACTCCGAACTCATGGCGTGCTCAGCGCCCGCCTACGACGACTCCCCGACGACGTGCGCGTCCGGCAGGGAGAGCGGGCGTGTCGGGCACTGCTGGTAGGTGGGCAGGAGGCCGGCCTCCGCGGCCTGGGCGAGGGTGGGGGCGGCGGCGTCCTTGACCGAGCGGATCGGGGGTTCGGCCAGGTCCCAGGGCAGGGCCAGGTCCGGGTCGAGCGCGTCCAGCTCGATCATGGTGCCGGGTACGTACTCGGTGGAGCACAGGTAGCACATGCAGGTGTCGTCGGTGAGGGCCAGGAAGGCGTGGCCGAACCCGTCGGGCAGGTACACCGCCGTCCCGGTCTCGGGGCTCTGGTAGGTGACGTCGTAGTGGCCGAAGGTCGGTGAGCCCGCGCGGATGTCCACGACGATGTCCAGGGCGCGCCCCCGTACGCACGTGATGAACTTCTCCTGGCCCGGCGGAACGGTGGTGCCGTGGATGCCCCGCAGGGTGTTCCGCCTGGACACCGAGTAGTTGACCTGCCGGACCTCGAAGTGCCGGCCGGTGGCGGCCAGCAGGACGCCGGCGCGTACCGACTCGAAGAAGCGTCCCCGCGTGTCCGTGATGGGTTCGGGTTCGATCCGGTACGCGCCCGGGACCGTCATCGCCGTGATCAGCACCGTCTGCTCCGTCGCATCAGTCGTTCCATCGCAGGTAGATGACCGGGGGCTCACGGCCGGGGATCTGGTGCAGGGTGGCCTGCCCCAGGTCCAGCACCTCCCGCAGCGCCGTGGTCTCTCCCGGCCATTTCGGGTGGGCCAGCTCGTCGAAGGCGACGATGGCGCCTTTGGCCAGGTACGGGGCGATGGCCTGCAGCACGTCGCGGGTCGGCTCGTACAGGTCCAGATCGAAATAGGCCATCGCGATGACGGTCTGCGGGTTGTCCTCCAGATACCGGGGAACCGTCTCCCGCACGTCGCCCTCGACGATGAAGCTGCGCTGGACGTGCCCGAGGGGTTCGCCGAGCTCGTGGGCGCGCAGCACCTGGCGCAGATGCTCCGGGAAGTCCGCCGCCGTGCCGAACCGGCCGGCGACCGCGCTCGGGCTGACCTGGTCCACCTCGTGGACGTCGGGGAACCCGGTGAAGGTGTCGAAACCGATGATCCGGCGCAGGGAGTTCTGCGGCTCGTAGAACCCGCGCAGCGCCGTGAGCGCCGCCAGGTGACGGCCGTGCAGCACCCCGAACTCCATGATCACCCCGGGCACCGGGAGCGCCTGCCGGTACAACGCGTCCATGCTCAGCAGGTCACTCATCTGACACCGGCGCAGGTACACGGCCAGGTGGTCGATCAGGTACTCCACCGGGATCGGGGTCTTGGCCAACAACTCCGTCAGCCGCTCGCGCGATTCACGCTCGGTCGCCGACTCATGCGGCACGATCCGCGGATCGGTGTACCGGGAATCGGGGTACCGGGAACTCGTCATTGAACTCTGCTCCAGCTTCCATGAGGTCGTCGTGGATCCCCGTGGCCGGCCAGGCCTCCGGCTACCGGGAGATCAGCGCTTCCAGCATCGGGACGACCTCGGCCGGCGTCGGCTGGGCCGCGATCTCCTTGGCGAGGAGGTGCGCCCGTTCGGTGTAACCGGGCTCCGCGAGCATGTCCCGGCAGGCCGCGGCGATCACCTCACCCGGTTCCCTGCCGGCCGCCTCCCCTTCCGCCTGCGGCCACAGCGACCTGCCCGCGCCGAAGTCGCTGAGGGACTGCGCGACGGCGTCCCGGTGATAGTCCGGCTTGCCCTCGGGGATGATCAGTTGGGGTACGCCGCCGGCCAGCAGCGTCAGAACGGTGGTCGCGCCGCCGTGATTGACGGCCAGGTCGCAGGTGGGGGCGACCGCGTCCATCGGGATCCAGCCGACGCGCACGTCGCCCATGTCCTGGCCGAACCGTTCGGCGACGGAGATGCGGTCCGGGATCTGGTGCGCGGTCAGCTCCCGGTTCCCCGGGGAGGCGGCGATCAGCACGTCGACCCCCATCCCGGTCAGCTCGCCCACCAGCTGCGGCATGCCCCATCCCTGGTCATGGAACATGAGGCTGCGGCTTCCCGAGGTGATCAGAACGCGGCGGCGTCCCTCGGGGCGGTTGTACACCCATCGCTCGAGACGGCGCTGCGGGTTGCTCGGGATCCAGCGCAGTGGCTGCGCGGGACCGGGTGCGTCCGAGGGCCGGAGCGACGGCGGAGTGGCGTCGAGGATCAGATCGGGCTGCGGCAGCCCGTCCAGCCCGAGACGCTCCAGGTCGGCCCGGAGCTCCGCCGCGGCTCCCACGTCGGTGCGGGCCACCGGGATCTGGTTCTCGATGTGGCGCACGTACGGGAGCTTGAGGCGGGCGGTGAGCAGCATCGCCCCGAAGCACAACGCGCTGCCGACGACCACGTCCGGAGCCCAGTCATCGGCCAGCTCCAGCAGCGGCTCCAGCCCGGCCCGGCCCATCCGGGCGAATCCCCGGCCCTGCCCGAGCATCTGCTCGTCCGGCGGCGTCGGGGGAAGCCGCAGGGCGTCATCGCGGGTGTCGGGCAATCCCATGAACTTCCGGATCGGCTCGGTGGCGTAACAGAAGGTGGGCAGGCCGATGGACTCCGCGGTCTTCACCCACGGCTCGTGGGCGGCCAGCATGACCTGATGCCCCGCGTTCCGTGCGGCCGTCGCCAGCGGGGCGACTGAGAAATAGGTCGGCTGGGATCCCGTGACGACGAACAGAATTCTCATGGCACACCGGACGCCTTCCAGGGGACGGGCACGTGGAATGAAAAAATCGTCTCTCAAGCGCGGTGAAGACCACTGCCGGCAGGCTTCCGGAGATTTCTACCGTGAGCCCGATCGAGGTCGCGAGCGTTCAACCCGGATCGGTCGGCAATGGCGCCATATCGATGGTCGTGTTCAACTGCGTCATGTCCACACTCGGACGAGCACGGTGAAGGCGCGGGCCGCTGGGGCACGGGGCGGAACTCGACCGGCGGTTCCCCGGCCCTTCGACCTCTACTCGACCGCCGCGCGATTTCCGGCGCACACGATGAATGCCCGGTTCAGCGTCGGAGTCGGATCGAGTCCTGCATGCATCCTCAGAGCGAAGAGATGACCGTACCCGGTCGTCCGTCATCGGCGAGTCGGCGGACATGCGGGTTCTGCTGACCGGCGGCACCGGCCGGGTCGGCAGCCGGGTCGCGCCCCTGCTGCTGAACCGCGGTGACCAAGTGCGCGTCCTCGTACGCGACGAGGCACGAGGCGGTCCGCTCGCGGCCCGTGGCGCCGAGGTGATGAGCGGTGACCTGCGCGATCCCGCCGCGCTGCGCGGAGCGGTCGACGGCGTGGACGCCGTGGTGCATCTCGCCGCGGCGACCGGGCGCGAGGCCGGCCCGGAGCAGATGGCGTCGGTGAACCGGGACGCCGCCGTGGCGCTCGCCCGTGCCGCGCTGCGCGCGGGAGCGGCTCGTTTCGTCTTCGCCAGCACGTACTTCGTCTACGGCCCGGGTCGCGGGCGTCCCGCGGCCGAGGACGACGACCTGAAACCGCAGGGGGACTACCCGAACAGCAAGGCGGCGGCCGAGGACGCGCTGCGCGAGCTGCATCGGCGAGACGGACTGGAACTGCGGATCATGCGGTTCGCTCTCGTGTACGGCTACGGGGACCCGCACCTGACGACCTCCATGGCGCGGATCCGGACGTGGCCGGCGCACCGGCGCCTGCACCTGGTGCACCACGCCGACGCCGGGCAGGCCGTGCTCAGGGCTCTGCACACGGAGGGCGTGGACGGTCGCGCGTTCAACGTCGCCGACGACGCGCCCATCACGGCCGCCGAACTGCACCGGCTGTACGGGCGGCCTCTCGACGCGGAGGCGGCGGACCGGCCGCTGGACGACCCGTGGGCGGGCATCGTGGACACCACTCGAATACGCGCGGAACTCGGCTTCCGGCCGGTGTTCCCCACCCTCTACACCGCCTGGGACGCAGGCGCGTGCTGATCGGCACCGAAATGGCTCGATCATCGCGGAATTTCGGATTTTCGAGGGAGACTCGATGGTGCCTGGAGAGCGCCCTGTGAAACTCCCGAGATGAGCGCTCATGGAGGCATGCGGTGACCGAGGCTAAGTCGATGTTGTTGGACCAGGTCCGTGCTTATCACGCCGAGGCGTCGTCGGCGGCGGAATTCATTCCCGGGGTGACACGACTGCCCCCCGCCGGAGCGGTACTGGACGAGGACGACCGTGTCGCGCTCGTGGAGGCGGCGCTGGATCTGCGCATCGCCGCGGGCGCCCGGGCGCTGAGATTCGAGCGCGAGTTCGCGCGCACGCTCGGCCGGCGCAAGGCCCACCTGGCGAACTCCGGGTCATCGGCCAACCTTCTCGCCGTCTCCGCGCTGACCTCACCCGTACTCGGAGATCGCAGGCTGCGGCCGGGCGACGAAGTGATCACGGCCGCCGCGGGCTTCCCGACGACGGTCAACCCGATCGTCCAGAACGGGCTGATCCCGGTCTTCGTGGACGTGGACCTGCGCACCTACAACACGACGCCCAACCGGATCGAGGCGGCGATCGGCCCTCGTACGCGGGCGATCGCGATCGCCCATTCCCTCGGCAACCCGTTCGCGGTCGACGAGATCGCCGAGCTGGCCGCCGCCCACGGGCTGTTCCTGATCGAGGACAACTGCGACGCCGTCGGCTCGCGCTACAACGGACGGCTCACCGGCACCCGCGGCGACCTCGCGACCGTCAGTTTCTACCCGGCGCACCACATCACCATGGGGGAGGGCGGCTGCGTCCTCACCGACGACCTCACGCTGGCGCGGATCGTCGAGTCGCTGCGCGACTGGGGGCGTGACTGCTGGTGCGAGCCGGGCGAGGACGACAGGTGCCACAAGCGGTTCGGCTACCAGCTCGCCGACCTCCCGTACGGGTACGACCACAAGTACTCGTTCTCGCACGTCGGATACAACCTGAAGGCGACGGACCTGCAGGCGGGGCTCGGCATCAGCCAGCTCCGGAAGCTGCCCGCCTTCGGGGAGGCACGGCGGCGCAACTGGCGGCGGCTGCGCGACGGCCTGGACGGCGTGCCCGGCCTGCTGCTGCCGCAGGCGACGCCGGGCGGCGATCCGAGCTGGTTCGGTTTCGCGATCACCGTCGCGGCGGACGCCGCGTTCGGGCGTCGTGAGCTGGTCGAGTTCCTGGAGTCGCGCCGGATCGGCACACGCCTGCTCTTCGCCGGGAACCTGACCCGCCACCCCGCCTACCAGGGACGCGATTACCGGGTCGTCGGAGAGCTCACCAACAGCGACATCATCACCGAACGCACGTTCTGGATCGGGGTCCATCCCGGGCTGTCCGACGAAATGATCGACTTCATGGCCGCCTCGATACGGGAGTTCACGGGCCGGTGGGATGACCTCCCGGCCCGCTCCGCGCCGCAGACCGTCCCGCGCTGAGCCTCCGGCGCTCTTCCTCACCGTGCGCGGGGGAGGGCCTGGACCAGGGCCACGACCAGCGCGTCCAGAACGATCAGCAGGACCAGCCCGGCGGCGAAGGCGTGCGGGAAAGTGCCGAGCGCGCCGTAGAAGACGACCCCGATGAGGGCCACGCCGACCGCGCCGCCGGCCTGCTGGGCGGTGCTGAGCACGCCGGACGCGGCGGCCGCGTGCCCGGGCGCGACTCCGTTCAGCACCAGCGCGGGCAGCGGCGCCATGACCAGGCCCATCCCGGCGCCCGCGACCACCAGGCCGGGGATGATCCAGCCCACGGCGCCGTGCCCGCCGAGTTCGGAGGCGGTCAGCGCGAGCACGGTGTACCCGACCGCCATGCCCAGCGCGCCGACCGCGACGACCTGACGTCCGAGCCTCGCGGCGACCGCGGTGGCGCGCGCGGAGGACAGGAAGTAGCCGAGCCCCAGCGGGAGGAAGATCAGCCCGGACTGCAGCGCGGACAGTCCGCGACCCTGCTGCAGGTAGAGGGCCAGGACCAGGAAGAACGAGCCCATCGTCATCGAGTGCAGCAGGCTCACCGCCGCGCCCGCGGTGAACGAGCGGTGCCGGAACAGCGCCGGGGCCACCAGGGGGGCGGCGGCCCGCCGCTGGTACAGCGCGAACGCCGTCAACAGGACGGCCGCGGCTCCCAGGCACGCCCACGTCCACGCCGGCCAGCCCTGCACACGGCCCTGTACGAGGGGGAAGACGATCGCGACCAGGCCGAGGGAGACCAGTACCGTGCCGACCGGGTCCAGTCGCGCGCCGGCCGCGGCGCGGGACTCGGGCACCAGCCGCGGGACCAGCGCGAGCGCGACCACGCCCACCGGCACGTTGATCAGGAAGATGGTGCGCCAGCCGAGCCCGGCGATGTCCGCCCTGATCAGGACGCCGCCGATGAGCTGCCCGAACACGCCGCCGAAGCCCATCGCGACGCCATAGGCGTTGAACGCCTTGGCCCGGTGCTCGCCGGTGTAGACGGTGTTGATGATCGCCAGGACCTGGGGCATCAGCAGAGCCGCGCCGAGACCCTGCGCGACCCGCGCGCCGATGAGGAACCCGGCGGTCGGGGCCTGCCCGCAGGCCGCCGAGGCCAGCGTGAACACGGTCAATCCGATGGCGAACATCCGCCGCCGGCCGTACAGGTCACCGAGCCGGCCCGCGGTGATCAGCCCGGCCGCCAGCGCGACGCCGAAGCCCGCGACGAGGAACTGGACCTGCGACGGGGTGGCGTTCAGGTCCTGCTGAGTGGCGGGGATCGCCACGTTGACGATGAAGAAGTCGAGGGTGGTGATGAAGATCCCGGTGAGGAGGACCAGCAGAGTCCCCCAGCCGGGGGCGGCCACCCGTACGGGGGCGGCCGCGGGCGCCTTGATGGCGGTCATTCGTCGTCTCCTGCTCTGTCGGCGGCTACGAGGTCGAGACTGCCGCCGAGCCCGCATCGTGGCGATTACGCGAGAGGTCATGGAACGACCGCGCGGCCGCGGCGTGAAACTTTCACGGAGCCGTACGATCCGTCGCCGGCGTTCTGAGGCACGCGGACACCGCCGATCAGCGGCCGTCCCGACGATCGGATCAACCCGGTCCGGTGTGGGCGTTCCCGGCGTTGACCCTCCCTCACCTCGGTCCTAACATCCCAGCGAATCGATTCGACACCCTCGACGGCGCCGGTCCTGCTGTCGTCGCGCGCTGTCCGCCACTGCCGCCTCGTCGACCGCACCGTACGAGAAGGGCGGCCGCCATCCCCCCGATCAGGCCAGATTCGGGTCGCCCCAGACCGGAGGAAGTCAGATGAGTACGAAAGCGAGATTCGGCCGCCTGGTTACGGCGGCCGCCGGTGCGGTGCTGGCGCTGGCGACGGTCCTGTCGCCGCCCGCGCGGGCCGCCACCGAGTCGATGACCGTGAACCTGTCCGCCGCGACCGGGCCGTCGACCGGCGTCGGCCAGGGCTTCCTGTACGGCATCAACCAGGACGGCACACAGCCGCCGGACCAGTACCTGCAGCCGCTCCAACCCAACGCCTACCGTGCCGGCGGGCACGTGACGCGAGGCTGGATCGGCGACGGCTACAAGTACGGCTCGGGTACGCAGACGGACGTCGGCACGGTGATCGCGCAGGCCAAGCGCCTCGCCCCGTACAACCCGGAGTTCCAGGTACTCGTCACCGACCTGTACGGCCTCGACGGAGGGCAGCCGTCCAACACGGTCTACCCGTGCGACAACGGGGACTGCTCCAACTGGGTGAGCTTCATCGACGCGACGGTCGGCGCGCTGCAGGCGTCCGGGCTGAAGTTCGCCTACGACATCGACAACGAGCCGGACATCTCCGTCTTCTGGACCCGGGGCGTGAACAGTGCCCAGTACTTCCAGATGTGGGACACCGCCTACCGGGAGATCCGGCGCATCGCCCCGGACGCGAAGATCGTGGGGCCGTCGTTCGCGTTCACCCCACTGGCGAACCGGGGGGAGTGGCAGACGTGGCTGGCGCATGTGAAGACCGCGGGGACGGTGCCCGACGAGATCACCAACCATGACGAGGGCGACGTCGACGACCCGGTGGCCGTGTCGCAGGCCCTCAACAGTGCCCTGGACTCCGCCGGCATCGCACGCCGCCCGCTGTCGGCGAACGAGTATCAGCCGGCGGACCGGCAGACCGCCGGAGTGACGGCCTGGTACCTCGCCCGCTTCGCCCAGTCCGGCTACACCAACGCGATGCGGGGCAACTGGGTCTGCTGCCTGATCCCCAATCTGACCGGGATCGTCGCCGTGAACGGCAGCAGCTTCGCCGCCACCGGAAACTGGTGGACGTTCCGTACCTACGCCGACCTCACCGGCAGCCTGGTCTCCACCTCCGGGCAGGTCGGCAGCACGGCGATCTCCGCCGCCGAGGACAGCGCGCGCAAGCGGGCCGTCGCCATCCTCGGGGACTCGAGCGGATACACCGGCAGCGCCTCCGTGACCTTCAACGGACTGTCATCGGTGCCCTGGCTGACGAACAACGGCAGCGTCCACGTCACCGTGTACCGCATCCCGGACCAGTCCCCGCTGACCGCGCGGCAGGTGGTCCTCGACCAGGACCTGAGCACCGGCGGTGGCTCTGTCACGGTGCCCGTCACGTTCCAGGCCTCCCACGACGCGTTCGGCATCTACCTGACGCCGGCGTCCGGCGGCGGGAGCGGGGGGAGCTTCCCGACCGGTTATCACCCGTTGGTGGTCGGTAACAACGGCTTGTGCCTGGACGTGTACGGCAACAGTTCCGCGTCGGGTGCGGCGATCGATCAGTGGTCCTGCAACGGCCAGAGCAATCAGTTGTTCCAGTTCGTGCCGGGGTTGAACGGTTATGGGGAGTTGCAGGCGCAGAGCTCTGGTCAGGTGGTCGGGGTTTCGGGTGGTTCGACGGCGCAGGGGACTCCGGACATCGTGCAGCAGGCGCGTAGTGGTGCGGCGAGCACGATGTGGAAGCCGGTTGCGCAGTCCGATGGTTCCTGGTCGTTCCAGAACAGCGGCAGCGGGCTGTGCCTGGACGTCTATGGCGCCGGCAGCAATCAGGGTCAGCAGCTGGACCAGTGGCCGTGCAAGAACGCCGCGGGCTCTAACCAGGATTTCACCCCACGATGAAAGGGAGGCCGGATGTGACCAGGAGTGAAAGCACGTTCAGAGCAGGGGGTGCCCGGCTCCGCGGCCGGGCCGCCACCGTGGCGGCCGTCGCGGTGGCGGCGCTCGCCGTGGCGCTGGGCGTCGTCGTGCCGGCGCGGGCGGCGACGGCGCTGAAGGGCCTGGCCGAGGCGAACGGACGCTACTTCGGTACCGCGTTGACGGCCGGGGATCTGGGCATCAGCGGCGAGATGAGCGTCGCGACGGCGCAGTTCGACATGGTGACCCCGGGCAACGAGATGAAGTGGGACACCACGGAGCCGTCGAACGGCTCCTACAACTTCGGGCCCGGGGACCAGATCCTCAACTTCGCCCAGTCGCACGGCATGCGGGTGCGCGGGCACAACCTGGTCTGGCATGCGCAGCTGCCCGGTTGGGTGTCCAGCCTGCCCTCCAGCCAGGTCAAGTCGGCGATGGACGCGCACATCACCACCGAGGCCACGCACTACAAGGGCAAGGTGTACGCCTGGGACGTGGTCAACGAACCGTTCAACGAGGATGGCAGCCTCCGCGCGGACGTGTTCTCCAACGCAATGGGCGGCAGCGGCTACATCGCCGAGGCGCTGCGCACCGCGCACGCCGCCGACCCGAACGCCAAGCTCTACCTGAACGACTACAACATCGAGGGCGAGAACGCCAAGAGCAACGGCATGTACAACCTGGCGCAGTCGCTGCTGTCCCAGGGGGTGCCCCTCAACGGCATCGGGCTCGAAAGCCACTTCATCGTCGGGCAGGTCCCCTCCTCGATGCTCGCCAACATGCAGCGGTTCGCCGCTCTCGGTCTGGACGTGGCGGTCACCGAACTCGACGACCGCATCCAGCTGCCCGCGTCCAGCGCTTCACTGGCGCAGCAGGCGACCGACTACGGCACCGTGGTCAAGGACTGCCTGGCCGTCTCCCACTGCGTCGGTGTCTCCCAGTGGGGGGTCGACGACGGGCACTCGTGGATCCCCGGCACCTTCCCCGGCTACGGCGCGGCCACCATGTACGACTCCAACTACCAGCCCAAACCCGCCTACAACTCGACCGTCGCCGCCCTCGGCGGCTCCTCGACCGGCGGCGGAGGAGGTACCGGCAGCGGCGAGCTGCACGCGGTGGGCGCGGGCAAGTGCCTCGACGTTCCCAACTCCAGCGCGACGGCGG
Source organism: Actinoallomurus rhizosphaericola (assembly GCF_024055675.1). Taxonomy (NCBI): domain Bacteria; kingdom Bacillati; phylum Actinomycetota; class Actinomycetes; order Streptosporangiales; family Thermomonosporaceae; genus Actinoallomurus; species Actinoallomurus rhizosphaericola. The sequence continues at coordinate 201,366 of NZ_JAMXMW010000008.1, forward strand.
GCACTCAGCTTCAGATCTGGAGCTGCAGCGGCGGCAGCAACCAGATCTGGACGCGTACCGCCTCGAACGAGCTGACCGTCTCCACCGGCGGCACGACCATGTGCCTGGACGCTTACAACAAGCAGACCTCGGCGGGCACGAAGGTCGAGACCTGGCCGTGCAACGGCGGCACCAACCAGCAGTGGCAGGTCAACGCGAACGGCACCATCACCGGCGTGCAGTCCGGCCTGTGCCTGGACGTGACCGGAGCGTCGAGCGCCGACGGCGCCCTGGTCGAGCTGTGGAACTGCAACGGCGGCGCCAACCAGCAATGGACCCTCGGATGACGAGCTGAACGCGGGGCACCGGGCGGCGGCAGACCGCCGAGTGGGCCGGGCCCGGGGGCGACCCCGGACCCGGCCCACTGTGCTGCGGTCACCGGGTGAACATCACGGGTTCAGCTCCGGCTCCACTTCTGGCCGCTTCCGCCGTTGCAGGTCCCGAGGACCATCAGGGTGCCGTTGGCGGTTCCGGAGCCGTTCGGGCTCAGGCACAGGCCGGACTGCACACCGGTGATCGTGCCGTCGGTGTTCAGGTTCCACTGCTGGTTCGCGCCGCCGTTGCAGTCCCAGATGATCGCGCGGGTGCCCGGGGACGTGGCGGCGCCCTCGGCGTCCAGGCACTTGGAGCCGTACACCTGGAGTTGCCCGGACGACGTCGACGTCCACTGCTGGTTGGTCCCGCCGTTGCAGTCCCACAGCTCGACCTGGGTGCCGTTGGTCTGCGAGACGTTCGGTACGTCCAGGCAACGGCCGGACGCCGCATTGGCCAGCGCGGAGGTCGACCCGCCGGTACCGCCGCCCGAGCCCGGGGTGACCTTGAGGTTGTCGAACTGGGCGGTCTCGCCCTGGCTCGTGCCCAGGCCGATCTGGCCGGTTCCGTAGGTGGAGTCGCTCACCGAGCCGACCGCGGTGCCGTCGACGGTGGCGGTGATGGTGCCGCCGGAGAACCCGAGGGCGAGGGTGTGCCACCGGTTCGTACCGAGCCCGGAGGTCGTGCCACTGCGCAGCGTCGTCCACTGCGCGCTGGTGTTGGAGCGCAGGATCGACCAGGCGCCGGTGTCGCTGACGCGGAGGTAGTAGGCGTTCAACCCGTTCGGATCGCCGGTGCTCTGCGCGCCCGCGCGGCCGATGACCTCGGCGTACCCGGACTTCTCCAGCAGCACGTCGGAGGAGACGGTGTAGTTGTTCCAGTTGGTGTTGCCCAGCAGCGCGTACGGGTCGGAGATGGGCTTCCACCCGATCGCGGCCTGCGTGCTCGCCTGGCGGACGCACATGCCGGAACGGCCGCCGCCGCAGGCGCTCGTCTCGAACGCGCCCTGCATGTCCATGAGGTACTTCGCCTCGTGGCCGGCGGCGTAGGAGTCGAAGTCGTCACCGAACGGCAGGTTCAGCGCGCCCTGGGACGGGCCGGCGGCGGTGCCCTTCCCCTGGCCCGTCGTGGTCGTGACGGTGTAGAGGTAGCCGGGCTGGACGGTCAGGGAGAAGTTCCCGCCGGACGGGGTGATGTCGGTGGTGTGCACGAAGTAGTCGGCCGGGTTGCCGGAGTTGAGGTTGGTCGCCCACACGTGCACCTGGCCGGTGGACAGCCCGCCGGTGACGCTGAGGTTGAGCGTCTGGGCGGCGGTGGCGTCCATCGTCTCGATGATCGTGCTGTAGTCGGTGTTGTTCGTCGACTTCAGCGACACGTAGCTGCCGTTGTTCCGGTTGCCGCCGATGTAGCCGCTGGAGGAGTCGAGGTACTTCCACCCGGGGGCGGTGAACTGGGTGGTGTGCGCCAGCGCCCACGTGTCCTTGCCGACCGCGTACCAGCCCGACCACGGCTGGTTCGCCAGGATCAGGCCCACGGTCGGCCAGGGGATGTTCGGCGTGACCGAGGCGATCAGGTCCCAGTTCAGGTAGGCGGTCATCTTGCCGTCGATGTAGGACCGGTTGACACCCCGGGCCAGCGGCGCGGCGCCCCCGTTGTAGTCCTGCGAGCCGTTCTCGCTCGACCACAGCGTCTTGCCGGAGTTGATGAAGTTCGACGGCACCGAACACGAGGTCTGCGCGCTCAGGTACCCGCACGGATAGTGTCCGCTCAGCACGTCGACGTCGTTCCGGAAGGTGGCGTTGCTCGCGACCTGGTCGGCTCCGACCCAGGCTCCCGGGTACTGGTCGCCGACGATGAGCTTGACGCCCGAGTAGCCGGCCGAGTTCAGCGCGTTGCGCAGGTTGATCGTCCAGTTGACGTCCCAGAGCTTCTCGTTCTGGGCGGCCGTGAGGTAGTCGATCGACAGGTTGTGCTGCTTGGCGCAGCCCAGCCACGACACCAGGTAGTTGATCATGTCGGTGGACAGGAACGTGCCGTTGCCGATCCATCCCGGCGCCCCCCAGGCCAGGCCGACCAGCTTGATGTTGGGATTGCGCGCCTTGGCCTGCTCCATGATCCACCACTCGTAGCCGCGGTCGCAGTTCAGGTCGCCGCGGAAGTGGGAGTGGCTGGGTTCGGCGCCGCTGGTCGAGTTGGTGTCACCGCCGATCTCGGCCTTGAGGATCTGCAGGGAGGCGCCGTAGCCGGGCTTGAACAGGTAGTCGAGGATCTGGCTGCGCTGCGGCTCGGGATAGTCGATCAGCAGGCGGCTGTTGCCGCCTCCGCCGCTGACCGCGCCGACGCCGTCGAACGTCCGGCCGCCCGACGTGCCGTTGATCGTGATCGAGGTGGCCGCCCGGGCCGGCGTCGTCGCGGCGTTCACGATGCCGCTCGCCGCCAGGACGAGGCCGACGATCACGATCACCGAGAACCTTAGCCGCCGGAGCAACCGGCTGGTTCCTGACATGAGGGTTCGCCCCTTTCAGGGAGATGGGTGGGGGATTCTGCCGGTCAGCTGCGCGTCCATTTCTGGTTGCTGCCGCCGTTGCAGGTCCAGATCTCCACGGCCGTGCCGTTGGCGGTGCCGTTGCCGGTGACGTCGAGGCACAGCCCCGACTCGGTGCCGACCACGGTGCCGTCGGAGTTCAGGCGCCACTGCTGGTTGGTCCCGCCGTTGCAGGTCCAGATCTCCACGCGGGTGCCGGCGGCCGTGGCGTGATTCGGCACGTCCAGGCACTTGGCGCCGCCGTACACGGTCAGCTGACCGCCCGAGGTCAGGGTCCACTGCTGGCCGGCGCCGCCGTTGCAGTCCCAGATCTGCAGGTACGTGCCGTCGGTCTGGGCGCCGTTCGGCACGTCCAGGCAGCGGTTGGAGGCCGCCCCGCGCAGCACCCCCGTGGAGCCGGAGGTCCCGCCGCCGGACTGGGTGCCCGCGTTCGCGATCACGGTTTGCGCACCGGAGGGCCAGCTGCCGTTGCTCACCTGGACGTTCCCGCTGACCGTGTTGCCGCGGTCGCCGTTCACGATGTTGGTGCCGCCGTTGCTGTACCAGTTGTTGGTCAGGGTGAGCGTGCCGGTGTTGTTGTTGGCGTTGGCGTTCATCGTGGCCCAGGTGCCGCCGATGCCGGAGAACACATTGTTCGTAGCGGTGAAGTAGCGCGAGCCCTCGTCGAAGTACAGGCCGAAGTAGCCGTTGGTCCGCAGGCAGTAGTTGCCGCTGATTCGCCCGTTCGGGTTCGCCGACAGCGTGTAGATGCATCCGCCGTCGTTCATCTGCTGCATGACGTCGTGCACGTAGTTGTCGGTGATCTGGTAGTTCGACGCGGTCGTGGCCGTGCTGTAGCGCGGCTGGTAGTTGTACAGGCCGCGGTTCGCGTAGTCGTTGCTGCCCCCGGCGTCGTTCGCGCCCCAGCCGTACCCGACCGTGATGCCGGAGTAGGGCATGTTGTAGACCTCGTTGTGGGAGATCGTGGCGTTGGTGACATAGGTCGGCAGGAACGAGCTGATGCCGCGGTAGTCCAGGCCGATGTCGTGCACCGTGTTGTAGCTGATCGTGATGTCGCGGTTCGTCATCCGCGAGTCGCTGGGGTGGTGCGCGTCGGCCTGCACGCCGCCGGCCACGATGGCGCCGGCCGCGTCACCGGTGAACGTCGACTTGGTGACGGTGATGGAGGCGGCGCCCAGGCCGACGCCGCTGGCATGGGCGTTCGCGTCGTTGCCGATGCCCACCGCGGTCTGGCCGAGGTTGACGAACTGGTCGCCGGTGAACGTGATGTTGTTGGCGGCCGAGACCTGGACGGCGGCGGGCATCTGGCTCCAGTGCGGCCGGACGGCCTCGAACTGGGTGCAGCCGGAGTTGCAGGACCCGAACGACGGCCAGGACTGGTTACCGGAGATGTACGCGCCCGTCTGCTGGTCCGCGTACCCCTGGTTGCTGCTGGGGCCGAGCCAGCTCGTCCCGGTGAAGGAGATGCCGGAGAAGGAGATGTTGTGGGCCGGGGCGTCGTAGGTGCCGCCGACGTCCACCAGGGACTGGACCACGGGCAGTTCGACGTCGGCGCTGCTCATGCTCTGCCCGGACCGGGGGATGTAGTAGAGCGTGCCGGTGCCGGTGTCGAGGTACCACTCGCCGGGGGAGTCGAGGAACTCGTAGGCGTTCTCCAGGTACATCGGCCCCGCGCGGAACGGGCTGGCGAAGGTGTCGTAGCCGAAGGAGTTGTTGTTCCAGGCGGGCTGCTGCATCGTGAGGAAGTTCCCGCTGATGCTCTGCACCGGTGCGTACCGGTCGGTGAAGGAGTTGACGACCTCCACCTCGACGCGGTTCTGGTTCGCCAGGTTGTTCAGGTAGCCGAGGGCGCTGTTGCCGAACCGCAGGCCGCTGCCGGTGGCGGTGAAGTCGGAGCGGTTCACCTGGGTGCGGGCCCGTGTGGCCTCGACCCCGTCGACGTAGAGCTGCCGGGTGTCGATCCCGGTGCCGACGGAGGCCTTCCAGATGTTCTTGGACGAGTCGGCGACGCTCCATCCGGTGACCGCCTTGGCCCCGGTGATCACCGGGTGCGCCCCGGGGGCCGCCTGCCAGATGACGTTGTGACCGTTCGTGCCGGAGTCGGCGGAGGTGAACCTCAGCGGAGCGGTCTGCCGGTAGACGCCGTCGGCCAGCTGGACGATGACGTCACCGGACATCGATCCGGTCAGCGAACGTACCGCCGCCTGCGCGCCCGCCAGGGAACACGGCTGCGCGGCGGTACAGGCGCTTCCGCCGCCCGACGGCGAGGCGTAGATCGTCGAGGTGGCCGCCGATGCGGGGGCCGCCGGAGAGATCAAAGCGAACGCCGCGGTCAGTCCGACGGCGGCGGCTCTGGCCACGGCCGCAGGGCGGCGGCGGCCGGACGGGAGTGAGGAAGACATGACGGGATGCCTCTCGCAACGGGGACGGCATCGCCGGCGGCCGTCGGACGTCGGCCTGGCGAATCGATTCGCTTACCGCCCGGTTCGAGCGGATGGTACGACCGGTGATCAAGCCGGTCAACGCCTTTCACAGCGCCTTTCGAACCGGTTCGTTCGCGACGCGGCCGCCCGTGCCGCGACGGCCGGCCTCCCCGTACGCCGCGGGATCGGGGCGGGGAGCACCGGGCGCTCAGCGTGGGGCGGGCGCCGGTCCGGTGCTGTTCCGGAGTGAGATCGGCGGAACGAACAGGTGCTGCCTGGGCGGCGCGTCCGGCTCGGCGATGCGTTCGACGAGGAAGTCGACGGCGGTCGCACCCATGTCCGTCGCGGGCACGTCGGCGGCGGTGAGCTGAGGATGGAACTGCTCGGCCCAGTACCGCGCGGCGACGCCGGCGACGGAGAACCGGGCCGGGATGTCCTGCCCGGCGTTCTCGAGCGCCCGCTGGACGCCGGGCAGGGCCGCCTCGTTGATCGTCGTGATCGCGGTGACCTCGGGACGGGTGCGCAGGATCTCCTGAACGCATGCCTCGCCGGCCGGCGCGTCGTCGGCGCAGCAGAACTCCGCCCCTTCGACGCCGCGGCGCGCGACGGCACCGGCGAAGCCCTCGCGGGCCCGGTGCGCGGGGCCGTAGCCGGATGCGACGAGCTCGGCCGAGCGGTTGATCAGCGCGATGTGACGGTGCCCGAGGTCGGCCAGATGGTTCACGCACCGGTCGATGAGCGTCGTGTAGTCGACATCGATCCAGGACGTGCCCTCCGGCCGGGCGGTGCGGCCGATGGTCACGAACGGCAGCCGTACATCCTGCAGCCGTCGGACGCGGGGATCGTCCAGGCGGATCTCCATGAGGATCACGCCGTCCACCCGGCGCCCGCCGACGATCCGCTCGAACGAACGGTCGTGGTCGTCGCCGGAGGGGGAGAGCAGTAGGTCGAGGTCGGCGCGGTCGGCGGCCTCCATGACGCCGGCGACGAAGTCCAGCTGCATCAACGTCAGCCGCCGCCGTGTCGGCGGAACGACCAGCCCGAGTGTGCGGGTACGCCCCTCCTTCAGCGCCCGCGCGGCGGCGTTCGGCTGATAGCCCAACTCGTCGATGACCGCCTGGATGCGCTGCCGGGTCGCCTCGGACACGGCACGCTTGCCGCTGAGCGCGTACGACACGGTGCTGCGCGACACTCCGGAGCGGCGGGCGATCTCCCCGATGTTCATCGAGCTCCTTCGCGCGCCGACACGGCCGGCGCGGGTCGTGCCAACCGGCCGGATGGTTCGACGGGGTGCGGATGACCGGTCGAATCGTTCCGCTTACATTCGACGAATTGTAGGCATCCCGCTTGTCGGCGAGCAACGTCGGCGGCGGCGCACCGCAGTCGACCGTGCGTCTCGGCGGGCCGTGCGCCGCGGTCGGCCGTGCGTCACGCCGGTCGGCTCTCGCCCGCTCAAGCGCCACCGGAGCGATCCCGTGTGCGGGCCGGCCCGGTGAAAACCCGTGAAAGGCCGACGGGCGCCGGGCACCCTGGACGGCCTCCCGACCAGGGCGAACGCGGCCCGCGCGCTGCGGTCGCCGGCGACCTGCGGTCGGGCGTTGACCTCCCCGAAACCCGGTCATAACATCCCAGCCGCCGATCGAATCGGTTCGACCACCACCGGCGGCGGACGGGATCGTCGCAGCCGCAGGATGACGGAGGTTCGTCATGTTTCCAGCTCCCAAGGGCCGACCCCGGGTGTGGCGGCTCCTCGCCGCCTGCCTGCTGGCCGTGGCGGCGGCCGTGCTCGCCCTCGGCACTCAGGCCGCCGTGAACACGGCCTCCGCGGCGTCGCTTCCGTGCGACATCTACGCGGCCGGGGGGACGCCCTGTATCGCCGCGCACAGCACGACCCGCGCGCTGTTCGCCTCCTACAGCGGGCCGCTGTACCAGGTGCAGCGCAAGTCCGACCAGAAGTACCTCGACATCGGCCTGTTGTCCGCGGGCGGGTCCGTGGACGCGGCCCCTCAGGTGTCCTTCTGCGCGGGCACGTCCTGCACGATCACGAAGATCTACGACCAGACCGCCAACCACAACGACCTGCCGATCTCCTCGGGCGGCTACTGGAAGGGCCCCGGCCCCAACGGCGCGGACATCGGGGCGGACGCCATGGCGCTCCCGATCACGGTGGCCGGCCACCCGGCGTACGGGATCAAGTCCACGCCCGGGACCGGCTACCGCATCGACCACGCCAAGGGCGCGCCCACCGGTTCGCAGCCGGAGGGCATCTACATGGTGACCTCGTCGAACTACGTGAACCAGTGGTGCTGCTTCGACTACGGCAGCGGCGAGAACTCCCACACCGACACCGGCAACGCCACCATGAACGCGATCTACTGGGGGACCGCGTGCTGGTTCGGCGGATGCACCGGGAGCGGCCCGTGGGTGGAGGCCGACCTGGAGAACGGCATGTACCACACCGGAACCGGCTCCAACCATGACCCGAACAACAGCGGGGTGCACTTCCCCTTCGTCAGCGCATGGGAGAAGAACAACGGCACGAGTAACTTCACGCTGAAATACGGCAACGCGACCAGTGGTGGTCTGACAACCCCGTACTCGGGCCCACTGCCCAACGGGTACTCGCCGATGCGCACCGACAGCTCGATCCTGCTGGGCACCGGCGGTGACAACAGCGTCAGCGGTCAAGGTGAGTTCTTCGAGGGCGCCGTGACGTCCGGTTATCCGTCCGACGCGACGGAGAACGCGGTGCAGGCGAGTATCACGGCCGCCGGGTACGGGGCGGGCGGCAGCAGCGGTGGTTCGTATCCGAGCGGTTATCACCCGTTGGTGGTCGGTAACAACGGGTTGTGCCTGGACGTGTACGGCAACAGCACCGCGTCGGGTGCGGCGATCGATCAGTGGTCCTGCAATGGGCAGAGCAACCAGCTGTTCCAGTTCGTGCCGGGGTCGAACGGTTATGGGGAGTTGCAGGCGCAGAGTTCTGGTCAGGTGGTCGGGGTTTCGGGTGGTTCGACGGCGCAGGGGACTCCGGACATCGTGCAGCAGGCGCGTAGTGGTGCGGCGAGCACGATGTGGAAGCCGGTTGCGCAGTCCGATGGTTCGTGGTCGTTCCAGAACAGCGGCAGTGGCCTGTGCCTGGACGTCTATGGCGCCGGCAGTAATCAGGGTCAGCAGCTGGACCAGTGGCCGTGCAAGAACGCCGCGGGCTCCAACCAGGACTTCACCCCACGCTGAGGACCCGGCCTGACCGGAACCTCTGATCGCCGGCGGCGGGCATCGGCCTCTGTCTGGATGTCATCGGCGGGAGATGACCAGATCGAGCGCGCATGCCCGTCGCCGGCCACCTAAGGAGCAGAACAGTGCATATTTCATTCGTTCTCTTCGCAGGCCGGTGGGCGCGCCGCCGGCGATCGTCGGCGTCTGTGGCCGCGCGCGTGGTGGCGGTGCTGGCCCTGCTGATCGGCGTCGCGTCGGCGTGGTCGGGGCCGGCGTCGGCGGCCGGCACCGGCCCCTGTGACATCTACGCCTCGGGCGGTACGCCCTGTATCGCGGCGCACAGCACGGTGCGCGCCCTGTACGGCTCCTACGATGGCAACCTGTACCAGGTGCGGCGCTCGTCCGACAACACGACTAGGAACATCGGCGTGCTGAGCACGGGCGGCCACGCGGACGCCGCGGCCCAGGACTCCTTCTGCGCCGGCACCACCTGCGTCATCACCGTCGTCTACGACCAGTCCGGGCACGGCAACGATCTGTGGTACCAGGGGTCGAGCGTCGTGCCCGGATCGAGCCAGAGCAGCCCCGCGAAGGCGACGACGGAGTCGCTGACGGTCGGCGGCGACAAGGCCTATTCGCTCTATATCAACCCCGGGAACAGCTACTGGAGGGACGGCCACCTGACGGGCGTCCCGACCGGCACCGCACCCGAGGGCATGTACATGGTGACCAGCGGCACGCACGTCAACGGTGGTTGCTGCTTCGACTACGGAAACAGCGAGACCGACAGAAAGGCCGACGCCGCCGGTGCGATGGATGCCATCAACTTCAGCACCTCGTGCTGGTTCGGCGGTTGTTCCGGTTCAGGACCCTGGGTTCAGGCGGATCTGGAGTGGGGGCTCTACCCCGGAGGAAGCCAGTCCTGGAACTCGAATCAGCGGGCCTTCACCGACCGGTACGTCACGGCGATGCTGAAGAACAACGGCACCACACGGTTCGCGATCAAGGGTGCCAGTACCCAGTCCGGTGGCCTTACCACACTGTGGGACGGCGGCCTTCCAAGCGGATACAACCCCATGAAGAAACAAGGCGCCATCGTTCTGGGCAGCGGCGGTGACTGCTGCAAGCCCGGTGGTGGAGCCAATCTCAGCGCCGGCACGTTCTACGAGGGCGCCATGGTCTCCGGCTATCCGTCCGATGCGACGGAGAACGCGGTGCAGGCCAACCTCGTCGCCGCCGGATACGGGGCCGGCGGCGGCACCGGCGGTGGTTCGTATCCGAGCGGTTATCACCCGTTGGTGGTCGGTAACAACGGCTTGTGCCTGGACGTGTACGGCAACAGCACCGCGTCGGGTGCGGCGATCGATCAGTGGTCCTGCAATGGGCAGAGCAACCAGCAGTTCCAGTTCGTGCCGGGGTCGAACGGTTACGGGGAACTGCAGGCGCAGAGTTCTGGTCAGGTGGTCGGGGTTTCGGGTGGTTCGACGGCGCAGGGGACTCCGGACATCGTGCAGCAGGCGCGTAGTGGTGCGGCGAGCACGATGTGGAAGCCGGTTGCGCAGTCCGACGGTTCCTGGTCGTTCCAGAACAGCGGCAGCGGGCTGTGCCTGGACGTCTATGGCGCCGGCAGCAATCAGGGTCAGCAGCTGGACCAGTGGCCGTGCAAGAACGCGGCCGGCTCCAACCAGGACTTCACCCCACGCTGACGGGATCATCCGGGTACGCCCATGGCGGCGGCCGGCCGAAAGCGGCGGACGCGGAACGGCCGACCAGGACGAGAGCCCTCGAGGTTCACCGAATGTCGAGGGCTCTCGAATACCGCCTTTCGGCGATGGCGAAAGAGGTCACCCTCCGTTGCCGTGATACCCCTATCGGTGCGACGCGTGGCGCGTCCATTACCGCGTCACTTTCATCTGTTTTCACGCGCACACCTGGGCGGATCCGCCGCTGCCAGCGTCGCGACGATTCGCCGGCGCGCGGAGATATCAGACGCCTTGACTTCGCGGCTGCGGCCCGGATACTCCCGGCTTAATCCGTAGTTCAATATCTCGCACCTTGTTCGAGATACCGAACGTCAGGGAGAGCCATGAAACCTTCGATCCGGCCCCGCCGGCTACGAGCGCTGGTCACGGTGCTGTCGGCCGCCGCCGCGGTCGCCGGGACCGCCCTGCTGGTGCCCGGCTCCGCGCAGGCCGCGGACACGCTCGGCGCGCAGGCGGCCCAGTCCGGGCGTTACTTCGGTACCGCCGTGGCCGCCGGCAAGCTCGGGAACTCGACGTACTCCACGATCCTCGACCGGGAATTCAACATGATCACCCCGGAGAACGAGATGAAGTGGGACACCACCGAACCGTCCCGCGGTTCGTTCAACTTCGGCCCGGCCGACCAGATCGTCAACCACGCCCTGGCGCACGGGCAGCGGATGCGAGGGCACACCCTGGTCTGGCACAACCAGCTCCCGGGCTGGGTGAGCGGCATCTCCGACGCCAACACGCTGCGCAGCGTGATGGACAACCACATCACGACCGAGATGACCCACTTCAAGGGCAAGATCTACGCGTGGGACGTGGTGAACGAGGCGTTCGCCGACGGCAGCACGCAGCATCGCAGCTCCGTCTTCCAGAACGTGCTGGGCAACGGCTTCATCGAAGAGGCGTTCCGCACCGCGCGGGCCGCCGACCCGAACGCCAAGCTCTGCTACAACGACTACAACATCGAGAACTGGAGCGACGCCAAGACCCAGGGCGTCTACGCCATGGTCAAGGACTTCAAGTCCCGCGGCGTCCCGATCGACTGCGTCGGCTTCCAGAGTCACTTCGGCTCCGGCGGTCCTCCGGCGAGCTTCCAGACCACGCTGTCCAACTTCGCCGCCCTCGGCGTCGACGTACAGCTCACCGAGCTCGACATCGCCCAGGCTCCGTCGACCGCCTACTCCAACACCGTCAAGGCGTGCGTGAACGTCGCCCGCTGCGCGGGGATCACCGTGTGGGGGATCCGCGACAGCGACTCCTGGCGGACCGGCGAGAACCCGCTCCTGTTCGACGCGAACGGCAACAAGAAGGCCGCCTACAGCGCGGTCCTGTCCGCGCTCGCCGGCGGCGTCCCGTACGGCGGCGGCGGAGGTACGTCCACTCCCACTCCGACGCCGACTCCCACGCCCACACCGCCGGGGAGCGGCGGATGCTCGGTGAAGTACACGATCGCCTCGCAGTGGACCGGCGGGTTCGGCGCGAACATCACCGTGACCAACCTGGGCGATGCGGTCTCGAGCTGGACCCTCACCTGGTCGTTCGGGGCGGGGCAGCAGGTCACGCAGGCGTGGAACGCCACCGTGACCCAGAGCGGGTCGAACGTGACCGCCCGCAACGTCGACTACAACGGTTCGATCCCTGCCAACGGCAGCACGAGCTTCGGGTTCAACGGGTCCTGGAACGGCAGTAACCCGGCGCCCTCGAACTTCGCGCTCAACGGCACCGCCTGCACCACCGGCTGATCACCCGACCGCAGGCGCCACCCACGCCGGCCGGACGTGTGCACGACGCGTCCGGCCCGGCCCCTCGCTCCGCCGGCCGCATCACTTCGAAGTGCGCCCCCGCCGAAAGGTTCCCCCGTCATGTCTTCGTACCAGTTCCAGCTGAGCCGCCGGCGCCTCCTCACCACGGCAGGCGCCACCGTCGCCGCCGGCCTGCTGGGGATCCGTACCGCCGGAGCCACCACCGGCCCGAGTAGTTACACGGCGAGCTGGTCGTCGGTCGATCAGCACCCGCCGGCGCCCGAGTGGTACCAGGACGCCAAGTTCGGCATCTACTACCACTGGGGTGTCTTCAGCGTCCCCGCGTTCGGCAACGAGTGGTACCCGCGGAACATGTACATCAGCGGGTCGAACGAGAACAACCACCACAAGAGCGTGTACGGGGACCCGTCGGTGTGGCCCTACCACAACTTCATCAACGGGGCCCGCGACAAGGCCGGCAACTGGGTGCAGTTCGCCCCGAAGCTGACGTCGGCGGGCGGCAACTGGGACCCGAACGCGTGGGCGCAGCTGTTCGCCGACGCGGGCGCGAAGTTCGCCGGTCCGGTCGCCGAGCACCACGACGGCTACTCGATGTGGAACAGCACCGCCAACGAGTGGAACTCCGTCGCCACGGGGCCCAGGCTCGACCTGCTGCGGCAGCACGCCGACGCCATCCGGTCCAAGGGCCTGAAGCTGTACGTGTCGCTGCACCACGCGTACCACTTCAACGGCTATTACGACCACGTCCCGGCGCAGTCCACGACCACCCTCAAGAAGCTGTACGGCCAGCTCGGGTCGGCCGCCGAGAACCAGCTCTGGTACGACAAGCTGAAAGAGGTCATCGACGGGTACCAGCCCGACATCATCTACCAGGACTTCGACCTGAACCTCGTGCAGGAGTCGCTGCGCCTGCAGTTCCTCGCGTACTACTACAACCAGGCGGTCGCCTGGAACAAGGACGTCGTGGCCACCTACAAGGACGGCTTCGACAACAAGGGCGAGGTCTACGACTTCGAACGCGGCGGTCCGGCCGGCATTCAGACGCCCTACTGGGAGACCGACGACAGCGTCTCCAGCTCCAGCTGGTGCTACACCGTCGGCATCGGCTACTACTCGACCAAGGCCATGATGCACGCGCTGATCGACCGGGTCAGCAAGAACGGCACCATGGTGCTCAACATCGCCCCCATGGCCGACGGCACCATCCCGTCGGGACAGCAGGCGATCCTGCAGGGGATGGGGGACTACCTCAAGCGGTTCGGCGAGTCCATCTACGCCACCCGCGCCTGGGCGTCCTTCGGCGAGGGGCCGACGCAGATGGGCGGCGGCTCCTTCACCACGCCGAGGGAGGGCACCGCCCAGGACATCCGGTTCACCCGCAGCAAGGACAACACGGTGCTGTACGCGACCGTGCTGGGCTGGCCGGGAAGCACGCTGACCATCACCACCTTGAACTCCGGTCAGATCAACCTGAGCAGCCTCACCTCGGTACAGCTCCTCGACCAGACCGCCGGCTCGTACGTCAACCTGCCGAACCGCAGCCAGGACGGCGCCGGGCTGCACATCTCGATGCCCTCGTCCGGCGCCCCCTTCGGCGCCCTGGCGTACGTCGTCAAGCTGACCTTCAGCGGGCAGATCCCCACCCTGGGCGGCGGGGGCACCACCACGGGCTGGGTGAAGATCGCCAACGTGACCAGCGGCCTGGTCCTCGACAGCGGCGGCAACGTCTCGTCCGGGTCGGTGCTCAAGCAGTGGAACTACGACGGGTCCACCAACCTGCAGTGGCAGCTGGTGGACCTGGGCAGCGGTTACTACCGCATCGTCAACCGCACCAACGGCATGGTGGCCGACAGCTGGGGCAACACCGCCAACGGCGCGAGCTGCCTGCAGGCGGCCTGGAACGGCGGCAACAACCAGCAGTGGCGGCTGAACAGCCTCGGCAACGGCCGCTACCAGATCATCAACCGCGGCACCGGAACCGCCCTGGACGGCGCCGGCAGCACCACGGCCGGCGCGACCACCGTGCTGTGGACGCCGAACTCCAGCACCAACAACGAGTGGACCATCACCGGGGTCTGAGCGCCCCGGCCACCGGACCCGCCGTGACACGGGTCCCAGGACACATTCCCCCGACTCCTGCCCGCTCCATCCCGCATCCGCGATGACGGAGGTCTCTTCGATGTCCCTACTTCCCATCCGCGTGCGGCCGGCGCGACCGGTCGCCGCGACACTGATGGCGGTGGCGGGGGCCGTGCTCGCCCTCGGCCCGTCCGCGGTGACCAGTCCCGCCTCGGCGGCGTCGCTGCCGTGCGACATCTACGCGAGCGGCGGCACGCCCTGCGTCGCGGCGCACAGCACCACCCGTGCGCTGTACGCCTCCTACAACGGCCCGCTCTACCAGGTCCGGCGTTCCTCGGACAACACCACGCGGGACATCGGCGTGCTGAGCGCCGGCGGAGTCGCCGACGCGGCGGCACAGGACTCCTTCTGCTCCGGCACCACCTGCGTCATCACCGTCATCTACGACCAGTCGGGCCGCGGCAACAACCTCACCCAGGCGCCCGGCGGCGGCGCGGCCGGCGGGCCGGACAACCTCGCCAACGCCACGGCGGCGCCGACCACGGTGGGCGGCCACAAGGCCTACGGCGTGTACGTGGCCGCGGGCACCGGCTACCGCAACGACCGTACGAACGGCATCGCGACCGGAGACGCGGCGGAGGGAGAGTACGCGATCTTCGACGGGACGCACTACAACGGCGGCTGCTGCTTCGACTACGGCAACGCCGAGACCAGCAACAACGACACCGGCAACGGCCACATGGAGGCCATCTACTTCGGCAACATCAGGGTCTGGGGCTACGGCACCGGAAACGGGCCCTGGATCATGGCCGACCTGGAGAACGGCCTGTTCTCCGGAGTGAACGCCGGCTACAACGCCAACGACCCCACGATCAACTACCGGTACACCACCGCGATCGTGAAGGGCGAGCCGAACCACTGGGCCATCCGCGGCGGCAACGCCCAGTCCGGTGGCCTGTCCACCTTCTACAACGGCGCCCGCCCCAACGTCTCCGGCTACAACCCGATGCACAAGGAAGGCGCCATCATCCTCGGGATCGGCGGCGACAACAGCAAGGGTTCAGCCGGGACCTTCTACGAAGGCGCGATGACCTCCGGTTATCCGTCCGACGCGACGGAGAACGCGGTCCAGGACAGCATCACGGCCGCCGGGTACGGGTCCGGTGGCGGGAGCGGCGGTTCGTTCCCCAGCGGTTATCACCAGCTGGTCGTCGGTAACAACGGCTTGTGCCTGGACGTGTACGGCAACAGTTCCGCGTCGGGTGCGGCGATCGATCAGTGGTCCTGCAACGGGCAGAGCAATCAGTTGTTCCAGTTCGTGCCGGGGTCGAACGGTTATGGGGAGTTGCAGGCGCAGAGCTCTGGTCAGGTGGTCGGGGTTTCGGGTGGTTCGACGGCGCAGGGGACTCCGGACATCGTGCAGCAGGCGCGTAGTGGTGCGGCGAGCACGATGTGGAAGCCGGTTGCGCAGTCCGACGGTTCCTGGTCGTTCCAGAACAGCGGCAGCGGGCTGTGCCTGGACGTCTATGGCGCCGGCAGTAATCAGGGTCAGCAGCTGGACCAGTGGCCGTGCAAGAACGCCGCGGGCTCCAACCAGGACTTCACCCCACGCTGAGGACCCGGCCTGACCGGAACCTCCGTACGCCGGCGGGCGGGCGCCGACGCCAGGTCGCGTCCGCCCGCCGGACCAGGCGGTGGTCCGGGCGACCGCCGACGAACGACCGGATTCACCCTCCACGGCACCGCCCGCGCGGCGGGCGCCTCGGGTCGAGCGACGGCCGCCCGGGCGGATCAGCCGAAGACGCGGCGCTGGATCTCGCGCCGGTAGTCCTCGAGGGTCTTGTCGAGGTGGACGGCGGCGGCCTGGGCGGCGGCATCGGGATCGCCGTCGCGGATGGCCTGGTAGATCGCGGAGTGCTCCTCGATCGCCTCCTCCGCGTGGCCGCCGACCGTGCCGTGCAGGCCGATCGTGCTGGACTGGTGCTGGAGTCGGCGGGCCTCGCGGACGGCCGCGACGAGGAAGGGGTTGTGCGAGGCGGCGGCGATGCCCAGGTGGAAGGCGTCGTCACCCTGATCGAACAGGGCCGCCTGCCCGGTCACATGGCCCTCCCGGCACGTCTCGGCGGCGGCCTCGATGGCGCGGAGCTCGGCGGGAGTCGCCCGAGTCGCGGCGAGCCGGCTGGCCGCGGTCTCCTGGATCCGGCGGAACTCGAAGAGCATGTAGACGTGATCGAGGTCGGTCGGCAGGAAGAAGCCCTCCCAGCGCGATGAGCCCAGCATCCCCTCGTCATCGGCGACGTAGAGGCCGCGGCCCTTCTGAGCGCGGACCCGGCCGATCGCGGAGAGGATCTTCACGGCCTCCCGTACGACGGTCCGGCTGGTGCCCAGGCGTGCGGCCAGTTCGTTCTCGGTGGGCATCCGGTCACCGGGCTGCAGGCGCAGGTCGGCGATGAGCTGCAGGATCTGCTCGGCCACCAGTTCGTAGCGTGGCCGGTACGCGCCGGTCCGCTGGGCGTCGCCGTCCTGCTCCGGGGTCGGCGCGTCGGTCGCAGCCGGCTTGGGCGTGCCGTCCACCGGCGTGCCTCCTTCGTCGCGGTCCGCTGCGAGGGGATGACTCACCCTCGTCCAGAGAAGAGCATACATCTCCGCTGAGCAGCCGAAAGATAAGTACGACTCATCTTCCTTCGCCTACGGGGGCGGCCCGGATGAACTGGTCGAATGTCGATCGCTCCCGCAGAACGCTGTAACACAGCCGTAAAAATAAGCCCGCTCATCCTCTTGACGCGGTGGCGCTCCGGCGCTCTGATGAGGGACCACGGACAGCACTCGATCCGAGGTGGTCGCGAGGGTGACGGCCGCACCATCGCCGACCGCTTCGACCATCCGAAGCCCGCCCGATGAGTCAGACACATTCCTCCTTGCCCGCCACCCCCGGTCGGCGGGCCCCACGAAGTCAGTGGAGCAGCCCATGACAGTCAAGCTCCGCGCCGACGGCGCGAGGAGACCAGGCAAGAGCCGCCGCGCATCGCTGCCGGCCCTCATCGGCGCGTTCACGCTGGCGGCCGTCACGGCCTGCGGCGGTGGCGGAGGCGGGGGCGGGGGGACCGCCGGCGCACAGGGAGGCTTCCGGCAGGCGCCGCAATCCGACGGGCCGCTGACGGTGTGGGTGGATTCGACGCGTCTGGCCGCCGCCCAGCTGTACCAGAAGCAGCATCCCGCGGTGAAGATGAACATCGTCACCTACGACGGGGACGCCAACGGCTCGAACTACCTGCAGACCAAGGTGAGCCTGTTCAACCGGACCCGTAAGGGCTGGCCGGACGTCGTCTTCAGCTCGCAGAACAACGAGGCGTCCTGGGCGGTGCCGGCCGGCTTCACCGCCCCGCTGAACAAGGGCCTGATCCCGCAGTCCACCCTCGACGGCTGGGCCCACGGCGCCAACGACCCGTGCACGGTGAACGGCACGATCTACTGCCTGCGCAACGACCTGTCCCAGACCGTGCTCTGGTACAACGCGGGCCTCATGCGGAAGTGGGGCTACAAGGTCCCGGCGACCTGGGAGGACTACCGGGCGCTGGGGGAGAAGGTCGCCACCGAGCACCCCGGGTACATCGTCGGCTCCGCGGGCGACGCCTTCACCCCGGAGATCTACATGTGGGCGAGCAAGTGCGGCGCCAACCAGATCACCGGTCCCAAGGCGGTCACGGTCGACACGACGAGCGCGAACTGCACCCGGATGGCCTCGCTGCTGGACACCCTGATCAAGAACCACACGATGTCGATGAGCAGCGTCTTCAGCTCCGACTTCGACAAGAACGAGGCCGGCAGGATCCTGATGCTGCCCGGCCCGTCCTGGTTCGGCGGCGCGCTGTTCCAGGGCACCTTCAAGACCCCGGCCGGCCAGGTCGCGGTCGCCCCGATGCCCCAGTGGTCCGGCGACCCGGCTCCCGCCGTCGGCAACGTCGGCGGCGGCACCTGGCTGCTGTCGGCGCACAGCGCCCACCTGAAGGCCGGCACGGACTTCCTCACCTGGGTGACCACCGCGAACGACTACCAGGGCAAGGTCGCCCCCGGCTATCCGGCGAACACGGCCGCGGCCAAGGCCTGGCTGGCGAACCAGGCCTCCTCCCACTACTACGCCGGTGACATCACCGGGCCGCTCCAGACGGCGGCCGGGCAGGTGTGGTCCGGCTGGGGGTACGGCCAGTTCAGCCAGGAGGCGATCTGGGCGGCCACCGTCACGACGGGTGTGACCGCGGGCAAGACGATCGTCTCGCTGCTCCCCGCCTGGCAGAACGCCATCGCCAACTACGCGCGGTCCGACGGATACAAGGTCGGCCGGTGAGCGCACCGTCGAGCGTCGGCGGCGGCCGGGCACGACGCCTGTCGTGGCCCGGCCGGGCCGGACACGGCTTCGTCGCCCCGTATGTAGTGCTGCTGATCGCGTTCGGCCTCGTGCCGACGGTGTACGCGATCTACTTCGCCTTCACCGACGCGAACGAGCGCTTCACCGGGCTGTCCAACTTCACCACCGCGGCGGCCGACTTCCGCTTCCTGCCGGCCATCGGCCACGTGGCGCTCTACCTGCTCGTCTGGCTGGTCGCGCTGGTGGTCCTGGTCGTCGGGCTCGCGCTCCTGCTGCACGGCCTGGCCGCCCGCGCGGCCGACCGGGCCCTGCGCTTCCTCTACTACATCCCCGGGGCGCTGGCCGGAGCGGCGAGCGCGATGGTCTGGCTGTTCATGCTGGACCCGACGGTGAGCCCGGTGGGCTTCCTGCTCCGCGCCTTCGGCCTCGGCACCTTCGGCCAGGTCATCGCGCCCGGGCACCTGCCGATCCTGCTCGCCGTCATCGCGTTCTGGACGGGCGCGGGGGGCTGGATCGTCGTCATGTACGGCGCGCTGAACAACATCTCCGCGGACCTGCTGGAGGCGGCCCGGATCGACGGGGCGGGCCCCTGGCAGATCGCCCGGCACATCCAGCTGCCGCTCCTGCGCAAGTGGATCGTCTACATGGTGATCCTGTCCTTCGCCGCGGGCACCCAGCTGTTCGTCGAACCGCAGTTGCTGTCGCAGGCGAGCAACGGCGTGGCCGGCCGGGACTACTCGCTCAACCAGCTCTCCTACGACTTCGCCTTCCAGAACAACAATGTCGGCTCCGCGGCGGCCATCTCGGTCGAGCTGCTGGTCGTCGGGCTCGTCGTCGCAGGGCTGTTCGTCGCCAGATCGGGGTTCTTCGATGCCGACTGAGACCCGGCGGCCCACCGTGGCCGTCCCCGCCGGCACGGCCGCGGGATCGGCGGCCCGCGGGGCCAGGAGCCCGGGCCGCCCCCATCGCCGCAGGCCGCCGAACCCGCTGCGCGCCCTGGTGCTCACGGCGTTCCTGCTGTTCTTCGTGCTCCCGGTCCTCTGGCTCCTGCTGGCGGCCACCAAGACCGACGACCAGCTCGTCCACGGCGATCCGCTGTCGTTCGGGTCCTGGTCCGCGCTGCGGCACAACTGGGACGCGCTGACGTCCTACCAGGGCGACGCCATCTTCCGGTGGCTGCGCAACTCCGCGCTCTACTCGTTCCTCGCGCTAGCGATCACGCTGTGCGTGACGATCCCCGCCGGGTACGCCCTCGCGATGACCGAGTTCCGCGGCCGCCGCACCCTCCTGGCGGCGACCCTCGTCGTCATGCTCATGCCGAACGCGACGCTCGTGGTGCCGTTGTTCCTGGAGATCAACGCCGTCCACCTGGTCGGCTCGATGTGGTCGGTCATCCTGCCGTACTCGTTCTATCCGTTCGGCGTGTACCTCACCTACATCTACTTCAGCACCGCGATGCCCAAGGAGCTGCTGGCCGCCGCGAAGCTCGACGGCTGCTCGGAGTTCGGAGCCTTCCGCCGCATCGCCCTGCCGCTGGCCGCACCGGTCGTCGCCCTGGTCGGGTTCTTCAGCTTCGTGGCCAACTGGACCAACTACTTCCTCCCGTACGTCCTGCTGCCGGACAGCGATCAGTTCCCGGTCCAGGTGGGCCTGGGCACGCTGCTGAACAACGTTCCGCAGTTCAACCCGACCGTCGGCTCACTCGAGGTCCAGCGGCCCGAACTGGCGCTGGCCACGCTGCTGGCGATCACTCCCGTACTCCTCGTCTTCCTCTTCTCGCAGCGCTTCCTGGTCGCCGGGATGCTCGCCGGCGCCACCAAGGAGTGACCGCCCCGGACCGACCGCGGGCTCGACCCGCGCCCGCCGCCGCAGGCGGCGCGCGGGCACGGGCCCGCCGACCGCGGGCGCGACCGCGCCCTGGAATGGAGAACTCCCGGATGCACCCCGTCATCACGGCCTCGGTACCGCTGCTCGAACCACCGGGCTGGGCGATAGCGCAGCGCCGGCTGTTCGACCTGCTCGACCACGCCTGGCGCCGGTTCGCGCGCGACTTCACCGGCCCGGACGGGCGCCTGCTCTACCGCGGCCGGCTCACCTCACGCGACGGCGTGGACGACTTCTACGAGACCTTCTTCAACTGGCCCCAGCTCTACCTCCTCGGCGGGGCCGACGACCTGCTCGCCGCGTCCGAGCGGCACTGGGAGGGAGTCACCCGGCAGCTGACCGAGCTGGGCATGCTGCACGAGGAGTACGAGCGGGGCTACGACTGGTTCCATCAGGGCGAGAGCCTGCTGCTGTTCTACTTCCTGTGCATGGCCGCCCCCGAGCGCTGGACCGAACGGGCCCTGCGGTTCGCGGACCTGTACGTCGACCCCGCGCACGGCAACTACGATCCCGAGCACCGCATCATCCGCCGGCCGCACAACGGCAGCGACCCACGGCGGGACGGTCTGTTCGACGGCGACGCCTATCCCTGGCTGCCCAAAGAGGCGCGGACGTACGGCTTCCCGCTGGACTGGGTCCTGCCGCCCGGTGACGAGCCGGGGGATCCGGCCCGCGATCCGCGGCTCGGCGCGGAGATGCGCCGCAGGATGGGAGTCGGGGACACCGCCGTCAACCTGGCCGCCGCCGGGCTCGTCCTCAACGCCCTGATCCTGTCCGGCGAGCCGCGCTACCGCGACTGGATCGCCGAGTACGTCGGCGCGTGGCGCGAGCGGGCCGCCGCCAACGGCGGCGTCCTGCCCGACAACGTCGCCCCGGACGGCACGGTCGGCGGGCTCCTGGAGGGCCGCTGGTACGGCGGCCACTACGGCTGGTCGTGGCCGCACGGCTGGTACAGCGTCGGGCACGCCGCGATGGTCGGCGCCCTCGCCGCGGCCGCCGCGACCGGCGACGACTCCCACCTCGACCTCGTACGCCCGGCGCTGGACGAGATCATCGCGCACGGCAAGGTGATGGCCTTCACCGACGCCGACTCCAGCCTGGAGTCGAAGTGGACCGTCCAGCTCGAGGAGGACGTCCACACGCCGACGCTGCACGTGCCGTTCCGGTACGGCGACCGCGGCTGGTTCGACTACAACCCCATGCTGATGGCGGTGCCCACCGCGCTGTGGCACCACTCCGCCGCGCGCGCCGACCGGGACCGCATCGAGCGCCTGCGCGCGGCCGCCGGCTACGACTGGCGCACGGTCCGGGCGTTCCGCAGCAAGGAGGAGGCCGGGCACGAGGAACCCTGGTTCGCCTTCCTCTCCGGCGACGACCCCGGATATCCGGAGCGGATCCTCGCCGCCGCGCAGGCCCAGGTACGGCACCGGCTGACCCGCATGGAGCGCTACCGCGGCCTGGACGTGCCCGAGGCCGACATCCACCTCTGGCAGCAGTCGAACCCGGTGGTCACCGAGGCCCTGGTCCAGCTGACCTGGGGCGGCCCGCAGGTCGTCTACAACGGCGGACTGCAGCAGGCGCGGGTGCGCTACCACGACGCCGACGCGCGGCGCCCCGGCCTGCCTCCCTCGGTCGCGGCCCTCGTGTCCCGCATCGATCCGGAGGCGACCGTCGTCGATCTGGTCAACCTCGATCCGGAGTCGGCGCGCCGCGTCATCGTGCAGGCCGGGGCGTTCGCCGAGCACACCATCGGCACGGTGCGCCACACGGTCTGCGACGACCCCTCCTGGATCGGCGACATGTACGACTACGGGCACGGCCGGCCGGTGGTGACATCGGCCGAGACACGTGTCGATGGGCCCTGGCTGCTCGTGGAGCTGCCCCGGTCGACCCGGATCCGCCTGACGCTGGAACTCGTCCTGCGCACGCGCCCTCCGTCCTACCGCACGCCGTTCGACGCGGACGGGGGCCCGTCATGAGGAGCCGACCGCTCGGCCGTACCGGCCTGGAGGTCTCCGCGCTCAGGTTCGGCGCGTCGCCGTTGGGCGGCCGCCCGGAGAACCAGAGCCCGGGCCGCCGGCCGGGGAACCAGGCTCCGGGCGGCCGGCCGGAGAACGAGCCGCCGCGAGGCCGGCCGTGAACGTCACCTCCGACGGCCCGGGGGCCGGACCCGGCGGCCGGGCGATCCTGGACTCCCACGTCCACTTCTGGGATCCGCGGAACCTCACGTACCCGTGGCTGGAGGACGTGGCGCCGCTGAGCCGTCCCTTCACCGCCGGCGACTTCCCGGAGAGCCGCCCCGAGCCCGTCGAAGTGATCTTCGTGGAGGCGGGACGGCTCGCGCGGGAGGCGGCCGCCGAGATCGAGTGGGTCCGCCGCGCGGCCCGGGACCGGCCGTGGATCCGCGGCGTCGTCGCGCACGCCGACCTGGAGGACCCCGGCCGCGCCCGCGCGGTGATCGGCGCCTACGCCGGCGACCCGTTCGTCGTCGGCGTGCGCCGAAACGTCCAGGACGAGGCCGCCGGTTTCACCGCGGCCCCGGACTTCCGCGCCGGGGTGCGTCTCCTCGGTGAGGCAGGACTGCCCTTCGACGCCTGCGTGCGCGCGCACCAGTTGCCGGAGCTGGCCGAACTGGCCGCGGCCTGCCCGCGGACCACCATCGTCCTCGACCACCTCGGCAAGCCGTCGCCACCGGGCGACACCTCATGGCGGCGGGCGCTCCGGAGGCTGGCGCGGTGCGGCAACGTCGTCTGCAAACTGTCCGGCCTGGCCACCGAGAGCGGCCCGGGCACCGGGCGCTCGGACCTGCTCGCCACGCTCCAGGAGGCGCTGCAGGTCTTCGGCCCCGAGCGCTGCCTGTACGGCAGCGACTGGCCGGTGATGACCCTGGCCACGGACTACGGGAGCTGGCTCGATCTGGTCCGTGCCGCTCTCGCCGCGCACCCGCCCGCCGCGACCGACGCCGTCCTGTACGACACCGCGGCCCGGACCTACCGGGTCCGCCGTCCCGCCACGACACGAGAGGACCCGCAGTGACACGCCCAGCCCGGTCCGTACGGCCGCAGCCCCTACGCCGCGAGGACTCCCCCTTTCCGGACGCCGCCCCGCAACGCGAAGGGGAGCACGCATGAGCGCCCGACGCGTCACTTACGCCGGAGCCCGGCGGCTGACGATCGACACCGCCGAGCCCGCACCGCCGCCCCCGGGGCACGTCCGCGTCGACGTCGCTTACACCGGGATCTGCGGAACGGACCTGCACATCTTCCACGGCGACATGGACGGCAGGGTCGACCCGCCCTGTGTGATCGGCCACGAGATGTCCGGCCGGATCGCGGAGGTCGGCCCGGACGTCCGCGACTGGCGGCCGGGCGACCACGTGACCGTCATGCCGCTGGTCTCCTGCGGAACCTGCTCCGCCTGCCGGGCGGGCCACGCGCACATCTGCCACCGCCTGGTCTTCCTCGGCATCGACGCGGCCGGATCCATGCAGAACACCTGGACGGTCCCCGCGGCCGCGCTGGTCCGGCTCCCCCGGGATCTGGCCCTGGACCACGCCGCCCTGGTCGAGCCCACCGCCGTGGCCGTGCACGACGTACGGCGCGCGGAACTGCGGCCGGGGGAGAAGGCGATCGTGGTCGGCGGCGGCCCGATCGGCCTGCTCATCGGGATCGTCGCCCGCCGGTCCGGGGCCGACGTGCTGCTGGTGGAACCCGATCCGTACCGGCGCTCCGTCGCCGAGGGACTGGGGCTGAGCGTCGCGAACCCGAGCGGAGCCGACATCGCCGGGATCGTCGAGCGGTGGACCGGCGGGGCGGGCGCCGCGGTGGCGTTCGAGGTCTCCGGCGCGGCGGCCGGCGTCACCACCGCCGTCGACTCACTCGCCACGCGCGGCCGCATGGTCCAGGTCGCCATCCACCCCGTCGCGCGCGAGGTGAGCCTGCACCGCTTCTTCTGGCGCGAGCTGACCCTGCTCGGCGCCCGCCTGTACGATCGGGCCGACTTCGAGACGGCCGTGGGCCTCATCGCCGAGGGCGAGATCCCCGCCCGGACGCTGATCTCGCGGATCGAACCCCTCGATCGGGCCACGCAGGCCTTCGCCGCCCTCGAATCGGGCGCGGGCGTCATGAAGATCCTCGTCGACTGCGGCGCGAACGGGAAGGCGGAGGCGCGATGACCCGACCAGATCTCCGGGCCTTCGACCTGAGCGGGAGGCTCGCGGTGGTCACCGGCGCGCGCCGGGGGATCGGCCTCGCCATCGCCGAGGCACTGGCCGCCGCCGGGGCCGACATCGTCGCGGTCAGCGCGCGCCTGGAGCGCTCCGGCAGCGAGGTCGAGGCCCGGGTCACCGCGCTCGGCCGCGAGTGCCTGGCGCTGAGCGCCGACTTCGCCGACCGCGCGGCCGTCGCCGACCTGGCCGCCCGGCTCGCCGACCTCGACCGCCCAGTGGACATCCTGGTCAACAACGCCGGTACCATCGCCCGCGCTCCGGCCGCGCGGCACTCCGACGCCGACTGGGATCACGTCATCGCCGTGGACCTCAGCAGCCAGTTCACGCTCACCCGCGAGGTCGGACGCCGGATGCTCGAACGAGGCCGGGGGAAGATCGTGTTCACCGCGTCGCTGCTCAGCTTCCAGGGTGGGATCAACGTGCCCGGCTACGCCGCGGCGAAGTCGGGGATCGCGGGCCTGACGCGGGCGCTGGCCAACGAATGGGCCGGACAGGGCGTCAACGTCAACGCGATCGTGCCCGGCTATGTCGAGACCGACAACACCCGCGCGCTGCGCGAGGACCCGGCCCGCCACGCGGCGATCCTCGACCGGATCCCGGCCGGGCGCTGGGGACGGCCCGAGGACTTCGGCGGCGTCGCCGTGTTCCTCGCCTCGGACGCCTCCGACTATGTGCACGGCGCGCTGATCCCCGTGGACGGTGGCTGGCTGGGCAGGTGAGCGGCGCGGCACGCTGTGCCCTTCAGAGATCCCCCCACCACGGCTCCATGCCGTCTTCGGCGATGAACTCGTGGAAGTCCATGTTGGCGAGCTCCAGGTTGCACGCCATCGATCCGACCATGCGGCAGGGGAGGACGGCCGTCTGCCCCGGCGTGTCGTACAGGTCGACGACGGTCAGGGGCCGGTCGGGCTCGGCGAAGGTCCGGGCGTCGGCGAGCGCGACCAGCGTGGCGTGCTCCTCAGGCGGGACGAGCGCGGGGACCTGACCCGGCGGGAGTCCCTCGAAGGCCCGGTCGTCGACGACCAGTGCCGTCAGCGGATAGTTCTCCACGTCGATCTCGTCGGAGTCCAGGTCCACGCCGACCCAGCCGTCCTCGTCGGCTCCGCCCCACTCGTCGAGCAGGGCGCGCCAGCCCTCCTCGTCATCGAAACAGGTGCGGACGAGCAGAGCCGCGGCGGTGGGAGGCAGTGCGGGGAAGGCCCGATGCGGCGGCGCCGTCGGCGCGGGGAACGCCGGCCGGCCGCCGTCGCCCTGGTACATGCCGTACACGTCCATGTCCCGCACCAGGTCCTCGAACGCGAGTGCGCCGCCCAGCAGGGCGGCCAGGATCTCGCCGAGCCGGGCCGACGCGACCCGGACGCCGCGCCCGGGTATCGCCGCCAGATCGACGAGCAACGGCCCGTCCCCGCCGTACACCACCGAACTGTCCGCCAAGACGGCGACCGGCGTCACGGGTCCGCCGTCCGGGACGAGCGCCGGGACGTTCCCGCCGTGCAGGAAGTCCCATCCGGTGCCCTCGACCAGATGGAGCCGCACCCCGCCGTCCCCAAGGACGAGCACGTCGCCTTCTCGGCGGCCGCCGATCTCGTCGAACAGCCCGCCCCACAGCGCTGTGCCGTCCTCGTAACACGTGCAGACCAGCAACACCGCACCGGGCCCCGGCTGGGGAAGCCTGGGAAATGACATGACCCTCCTCCGACGGGCTGCTGCGGTGGCATCGTAGTGATCGATCCCGGCCGGTGGACGTCCTTTCTGTGATCCTCATCCTGGTCCGGACCGGACCGGTGCGTTCAAGCCCTGCGGTCGACTTTCTGGAGGATGGTGACGGCGGTCATCAGGACGCAGACGCCCGCGATCGCCGCGATGACGGCGGCCACCCCGGCCCTCGGCGCCGCGAGCGGAAGGAGCAGGACGGCGGTGGCGGCGGACAGCACCACGGCCGGGCGGATGACGGGTTCGGCGATGAGCGGCGTGTGGACGAGCCAGTACAGGAGAACGAATGCCGCGGCGGGGATCGCCACGGCGTAGCAGATGGCGAGGGGGCCGGCGTCGAGGTCACGCCCCGACTGTTCGACCGCGACCTCGAGGCCGGCGCCGAGGGCCGCGAGGGCGGCGAAGATGCCGTAGTGGCCGTATCCCCACTGGTAGGACCGGTGACGCCGGTCGTTGAGACCTTCACCGGCCGGGACGAGGAAGTAGAGCCACCAGAGAGCGAACAGCAGGACGATGCCCGACACGGCGATGACGATGAGGGGACCGCTGAGCTCGGCCGCTTCGAGCGCCCGGTCGACCCCGTTGGACGCGGCCAGGACGCTCTCGCCGAAAAGGATGATCGTGAACAGGCCGTAGCGTTCGGCGATGTGGTGCGGGTGCCAGGTGGTGGGCGCGGTCCGTTCCGCCCACCGCGGCACCGCCAGCTCAAGAACGGCCAGGACGATGAAGGACGGCAGTTGGGCCGGTGACGTCAGGGCGCCCGTCTCGGCGAGAACGAGACGCAGCACCCAGCCCGCCTGGAGGACGGAGATGCCGCCGGCGTAGCGCAGCGCGGTGCGGCGGCCCGCGGCGTCCTCGGCCCCGGCCCGCAGCCACTGGGCGACGAGAGCGAACCTCATGATGAGGTAGCCGAGCGTGACGGCGGCGTAGTCGGAACGGCGGGCCGCAGCGGGCACCCCCGCGGCCAGCACCAGCACGCCGGCCATCTGCACCATGGTCAGCAGCCGGTAGGCGACGTCGTCGGTGTCGTACGACGACGCGAACCAGGTGAAGTTCATCCACGCCCACCACACCGCGAAGAAGACCTGCAGGAAAGGGGCGATCCCGGTCAGGGGGTGCCCGTCGACGATGGCGTGTGCGAACTGGTCGGTGACGGCGGCGACGGCCACCACGAACGTGAGGTCGAACAGCAGCTCGAGCGGGCTCGAGGTGCGGTGCGGCTCGTCGATCGCGCGCGGGGTCATGCGGACCCGGATCCGGTACCTGGTTTCTGTCGGCGGCACGCCCTACTCCCGTCGCTCCATACGTCCGTCCCGCTGACGAAGACCGGGCAGCGGCACCCCCTGTGACAGTTCGCGCTGAATGACCGCGACTTCGGGAAATTATCGCCCGAGCTGTCACAGCCCGGACGAGTGGCCTGTCTTAGCTGGCGACCGGGTGGCGATCAGAGCGCCCCGGCGGACAGGAAGGCCCCCCATGAAGATCGTGGTAATCGGCGGCACCGGCCTGATCGGGTCGAAGCTCGTGACGAAGCTCGGCGAGCACGGTCACGAGGCGGTTCCCGCCTCGCCGAACACCGGCGTCAACACCCTCACCGGCGAAGGGCTGGCCGAGGTCCTGGACGGCGCGTCCGTGGTGATCGACGTGTCCAACTCCCCGTCCTTCGAGGACACGGCGGTGCTGGAGTTCTTCCGGACCTCCACCGGCAATCTGCTGGCGGCGGAGGAGAATGCCGGGGTCGGCCACCACGTCGCGCTGTCGGTCGTGGGCACCGAACGGCGGCCCGACATCGGCTACTTCCGGGCGAAGGTCGCCCAGGAGCAGCTGATCAAGGACTCGGGGATCCCGTTCTCGCTCGTGCACGCGACGCAGTTCTTCGAGTTCGCCCGGCGGATCGCCGACGAGGCCACGGCCGGCGACACGGTCCGGATGCCGGCGGTGCTGTTCCAGCCCATCGCGGGTGAGGAGGTCGCGCAGACGGTCGGCCGGACCGCGGTGGGGTCGCCGCTGAACGGGCGGATCGACATCGCCGGTCCCGAGCGGTCCCGGATGGACGAGTTCTTCCGCAGCGCCCTGACGGCCTGGGGCGACGAGCGTGAGGTGGTCACCGACCCGCACGCGCACTACTTCGGCGCCGAGATGCGGGAGAGCGATCTCGTACCGGGCGACGGCGCGATCCTCGGCGAGATCAAGTACGCCGACTGGCTGGCGAGCGACGCCGGCAAGTAGCGCCCGGCCCCGTCGCACCCCACGAGTCAGAAAGGTTGGTTCCATGCCCGGCACTGATCCGGTCAGCGAGCCGAAGGCCAGATCGTCCGCGTGACAGACGGCCTTCACCACGATCCAGGAGGTCGAGCCGCCCTTCATCCCGGCGGGAGCGCACGCGATGACCGTGGTCGTCGAGTACCCGCCCGGCGACCCCGGCGCGCCGCCGCACCGGCACCCGGGCCCGGCGTTCGGGTACGTGCTGGAAGGCGAGATGCTGCTGGAGGTCGAAGGGCAGGCGCCGCGACCCGTCCCCGCGGGGGAGGCGTTCTGGGAGCCCGGCGGCGACGTCATCCACTACCACGACGGCAACAACCGTGACGACGTGCCGCTCCGGTTCGTGGTCACGATGCTCTGCGAACCCGGCAAGCCCATGGTCACCCTGGTGGACGAGGCGGAACTCGCCCGGCGAAAGCACCTTCGGGTCGCCCGCGCCTCCTGACCCCCATCGCACCACCACACCAGCCGGACCGCCGGCGGAATCGGCGCCGCCGGCAGCCCGGCGGCCCGGGGCCCGGCCGGCCCTGCTGGAGCCGATGCCGGCCGCGTGCCGCGCCGGGACCGGTCCGACGGCACGCCGCTGTCGTGGTCGCGGCGCGCCGAGCGGGTCGCCGCGGTCGTCGCCATCGAGCACCGGAACGACCGCGGCTTCGCGTCGGCGGCCTGCCAGAGCGAGAGCCTCACCCACCTGTTCGCTCCGGACAGGTCGCGACGCAACTGATCCATGCCGTCGAACGCCCGGCCCGCCGGGCGACCGGCTGAGCCACCTGTGGAGGAGAGATGAACAAGCCGACCGGCGACGACGACTTCGAGATCGAACTCGAGGTCGAGGTCGAGGCAGAACTCAGGATGTCCGAGTCCAGCCGCCCGGAGGAGGCGGCCGGCCGGCCGCTCTCGGAGTGGCTGTTCGACCCGGCCGACGCCGAGCGCGAAGACATCGGACTTCGTAACCTCCTCAGCGCGGTCGAGGAGCTGGAAGCCGACCGCCGGCCTCGCCGGCGCGGCGCCGATGAGGGCGCCTGATCCGTGGACACCGGCGAAGACGACGCCGGTGAGATCCCCTTCCGACAGCCGAAGCGAGACACCGTGAATCATCCAGTGCGGGAACAGCATGCCGTCGCCTCCGCCACGATCGGGCGGATCGCCACGATCGACGATCTCCGCGAGCACCTGCAGTGGGCGATCGAGCTGGAACACGCGACCCTGCCGCCGTACCTGTGCGCGCTCTACTCCCTGGACCCGCAACGCAATCCCGAAGCCGTCGAGGCGGTGGCCGGAGTCTTCATCGAGGAGATGCTCCACCTGGCACTGGCCGCGAACCTGCTCAACGCCGTCGGCGGGCGTCCGCGGCTGGACACGCAGCGAACGCTGCCGTCGCATCCCCGGCGGCTGCCGCACGCGGACCCCTCCCTGGAACTGTCCCTGCTTCCGTTCGGCGCCGAGGCACTCGACATGTTCCTCCGGCTCGAACGGCCGGCGCCGCCCGGCGCCCCACCGGAGGGCGACGCCTACGAGACGATCGGGCAGTTCTACGACGCGATCGAGGACGGGCTGCGCCGCCTGTGCGACCGGCTCGGCGAGCGCGCGGTCTTCAGCGGCGATCAGGCCCGCCAGCTGCGCGCCGGGCACTTCCGGAACACCGCCGGACGCATGATCGCCGTCACCGACCTGGCCTCGGCGCTGGCCGCGCTGGAGGAGATCGTCGAAGAGGGCGAGGGCACCTCCCGCGGCGCCGTCTGGGACGGCGACCCGGACGTCCATCACCCCGACCGGGACGAGGTCGCCCACTACTACCGCTTCCAGGAGCTCAGAGCCGGCCGGCGCTACCGGCGCGGCGACACCCCGCGCTCCGGGCCCACCGGCGAGCCGATCACCGTGGACCTCGCCGGCGTCCTCCCGATGAGGCCCAACCCGCGAATCGCCGACCACGCCCCGGGCAGCGCGATCCGTACGGCCCAAGAGGAGTTCAACGACACGTACTGTCTGCTGCTGCACCTGCTGGAACAGGCGTTCAACGGCAGCCCGAGGTTGCTCGCGGTCGCCACCGCCACCATGTACCGGCTCAAGGCCCAGGCCCAGGCCCTGATGCGGATGCCCGACGGGGAGGGCACGACGGCCGGCCCCACCTTCGAGTACGTCCCACCCGAGCACCGCCGCTGGAGCGCCGACGGCTCCCAGCGGATCGTCGTGCTCCCCGACGGCCCCTACCTCGTGTACGGCGGGGTCCCGCTCAAGCGCAAACGCAAGATCGTCGCTCCCGAGAACAACGCGGCGCTGACCTGGAGGACCGGCGAGACGTTGGCCACCGAGGACACCTATGCGCTGTGCCGCTGCGGCCACTCGTCCGCCAAGCCGTTCTGCGACGGGACGCACGCCCGGATCGGATTCGACGGCACCGAGACCGCCGACGTCCGGCCGTACGAGGAACTGCAGCACGTGCACGACGGTGTGGGCATCTCGGCCCAGCGCGTCGGCGAACTGTGCGTCCACGCCGCGTTCTGCATCGGGCGCACCCGGCCCATCGCCGACATGCTCGCCGATACCGAGGACAGCGACGTCCGCTCCGACATCATGGGCCGCATCGATCACTGCCCGTCGGGTTCCTACAGCTACGCCCTGGAACGCGGCGGCGAGACCATCGAGCCCGACCTCCCGCAGGCCATCTCCGTCCTCGAAGAGGAGAACGGCCTGGCCGGCGCGCTGTGGGTCACCGGCGGCGTGCCCGTCCAGCGCGCGGACGGGCGGCCGCTGGAGACCCGGAACCGGATGACGCTGTGCCGTTGCGGCCACTCCGCCGGCAAACCGCTGTGCGACGGAACCCACCGGAAGATCGACTTCCGCGAGGAGTCGCCGGATGCGGGAACCGGCACGGCCGAAGACCGGGCCACCACGGAGCACCGCATCCGCCCGACCGGCCAGGTCCGGTAGGCGAGTACCACCGGCCCCCGCAGAGACGCGACCTTCGCCGCGCCGGACGTACCACGGCGCGGCGTCGGCGTGCGCGAAGACCGGCTCGGGGCGCGGCGGGAGGCGCCGCGTACCCGGGTGCGGCAGGCCGTCCCGTCCCATGACGGACCACCGGCCTTCCCGTCCCACGACGGACCACCGGCCTTGCCCGGCGCGACCCGGACGCCGGACGTCAGAGTGTGCGACCGGCGTTGCCCTGGTCGTGGGCGATCGTGGTCGCTCGGCGGCTGCTCCTGGATCCCGGAACGGCCTGGCGGCCGGGCGTCAGGGTGAAGTCCTGGTTCACCGGTGTGGCGTTGCTGAGGTGCAGCCGCGTGGCGACCGGCTGCCGGCCGGGGGCGCCGGCGACGACGATGGCGAAACCGTCGTGGAAGCCGGTGGCCGCGTACTCGCCGTTCTTGTCCGTACGGGTATGGAGGAGCTGGTGTCCGCGCGGGTCGGTGACCGTGATGGTGGCGCCCGGCAGCGGTTCTCCGGCAGGACCGCTGACCTGCCCGGTCAGTATCGGTGGTTGCATGCCGAAATGGTGTTGGCGCGGGGGGAGTGCGACCGGATCGGGGAGTTCCACGGTGGGGTCCTCTGCGGGGGGCGCAGGGACATGGTCCGTCATGCCGGCCTGTGCTTCGCGCACGAGTTGGCGGAGTTGCCTGACGTATCCGAGCACGATGAGAGCGGCGCCCGCCGCGATCCAGGCGCAGAGCACCGCGGTGGGCCGGCCCAGGTGCCGGTCGTCGAAGTAGTCGACATTGCGCAGGGCGTCCGCGGCATTGCCCATCGGCAGGACGGGGTGAAGGAAGCGGAAGAAGCCCCGGAGCAGGTCGACGGGGACGGTAAGGCCGCTGGAGGGCACGCTGAGCATGATGAACAGCGTGACGGCGGCGCCTGGGAAGAACGGGCCGAGAAAGGACACGAGCCCGTAGGAGGTCAGTGACACGGCCTGCGTCAGCAGGAACAGGTACAGCAGGGCGAGCGGATGCTGCGGGATCGCATCCATCCCGTAAGCCCCCGTCAGGTAACAGGCGACGGCGGCGACGGAGCCGCCGCCGACCATCGTGGCCACATGTGCTCGACGGCTGAAGCCCATCGCCCGCTGCATGGCGACCACCAGGAAGTAGGCGGGGAGAGTGCAGGCCATCAGCAGGTAGAACGGGCTGGTGCCCAGGGTGTCTCCCGGCCTGGTCGGGACCAGTTCCTGGAAGTCGAGGGTGGTGCCGGCCGTCTGGGCGCCGGAGGTGAAGACCTGACGAATGACCGACTCCATGGCGGCGCCGTCCGCCTTGGCGCCGTACAACTGCGGACGGTGTGGAGCCGGCGCGAATGCCGCCACCACGTCGCCGTTGAGGACGGCGGAGCGTGCCTCGGCCTCCGAGTCGACCGGCTGCAAGGTGAAGCCGCCCGGGATCGCCGTGTCGAGCCGGTGCTGCAACTGCGCCGTCGTGGCCGGTGAAGCGGCGACCGCGACCTTGACGTGATGCGGTGCCGGGTGATGGAAGGCCGGCAGGAAGGAGAAGAGCAACCCGGCCAGGAAGAGCGCGGGGAGCCAGAGGCCCATCACGAGTGTCCGCACTAGGTCGCCGGCACGTGTCGTCGTTGCGTCCGCAGATGCCATGGGGCTCAGCCTAGCGAATTCTGCACTAGTGCAAACTTGCACCAGTGCATCCGATCCGTCGTGGGTACGCTGATCCTCGGCCGTTGGAGGGGACTTGGTCGACATGCAGGACGCAGCCACAGGACATCGCGAGCGTAAGAAGGCCGAGACTCGTGAGGCCCTGCGCGCTGCCGCGATCCGGCTCTTCCTGGAGCACGGCCCCTCGGCCGTCACCGTGAACGACATCTGCGACGCCGCCGGCGTCTCCCGCCGGACCTTCTTCAACTACTTCGAGAGCAAGGAGGCGGCACTCTTCGCCTGGGACCAGCGCCTCACCGACGAGTTCGCCGCCAGACTCGCCGCGCGGCCATCGCACGAAGCGCCGCTCACGGCCCTGCGCCGAGCGATGGACGACACCCTGCCCAGCTTCGCCGCACAGACCGGCTGGGATGCCCGCAAGATGCTGTTCAGCGCGTGTCCCGAACTGCGGACGAAGGTCCTGCACGCGGTCTTTCGCCTTGAGACCAGGCTCGTCGACACCCTCACCGATCGCATCGGATGCCCGGCGGACAGTCTCTATCCGCGGCTGCTCGCGGCGGCGACGGGGTCGGCCTTCCGCGCGGCCTTCACCGGCTGGACACCGGAGACGGGGATCGAGGGTCTGCAAGCGCTCATCGACCAAGCGTTCGACCACCTCGCCGCCGGCCTCCCCGTCCCCGCCTCCTGAGCGCTGCGCTCCCCGGACTCGGCCGCGGAGCCGCTGCGAAGCGCCGAGCCGGATGGGCGCCGGGGTACGCCTCCAACGTGCGGGAACGCCCCGGTCAGGACTCCGCGGGCGCATCGGCCAGGATTCCCTTGAGCAGGCCGGTGGACTGGCCCACCTCGATGAGGTAGCCGTCGGGGTCGCGCAGGTAGCAGCGCAGTTCCGAGACGCGGTCGAGGGGCTCGGTGAGGAAGCGGGCGCCCTTCGCGACGGCATGCGCGTAGAAGACGTCCATGTCGGCCACGCGCACGTTCAGGAAGCCGGACACTCGCTCGCCGCTCTGGGGTACGTCCAAGGTGACGTCCGGCTTGTCGGGGGTGGGTCCTGTTCTCCTCCATCACGACCTCGCCGCCGAAGACGTCGGCGTAGAAGCGCCTTGAGATCGCGACGTCGCGTACGGTCAGGAAGTGCGTGAGGAGGAGGCCGTGCTCCGGTACGGGCAGGTCACCGTGAGATGTCATCGTTCGTCATCCCTTCTTGGAAGAGCAGGCGGCGCCTGGTCCGGCCGCCTCGCCTGAGAGGGCGGGCCGTATCGCGTGAGCCGCCGGGAAAACCGGCATCTGCTAGGACCAGACGGCGACCGCGTGTGTGACAGCACCGGGCTTGAGCCGGTGGCCGCTCCGTGGTGTCGGGTCGCCCTGCGCCGGAGTCCCGATCCGGGACGAGCGGATTCCGTCGTTGCCGTCCTGTCCGACCTCGACGCAGGACGAGGCCGCCCGCATACCGCTCGGCCGCCGTGGCGAACCTCACGAGGTCGCCTCGTGGATCCTGCGTCTGGCCGACCCGGCCACGACCTGGCTCACCGGCCATGTCCTCACCATCGACGGGGGCCTGGAACTCATCTGAGACGGCGTTTCGTCCGGCGCGTCGGCCGTCGCCGCTCAGGCCGGCGGCGATGGCCGACGCCAGCTCCGCAGTTTGTCGGGATTCAGCCCCAGGCGGTGATGGGGTCGGGCGCGCGGTGAGGCTCCGCCCGGCGAACCGTGTCCCTGCGCATGGCCGGGTCGCCGTGTTCGCAGTCGGCGAGCAGGTCCAGGCAGATGCCTCCCGCGACTCGCGTGAGCCAGGCCCGGGGCACCGCGATGCTCGCGCGTTCGGCGTCGTCGAGTTCGTACCAGCGGCGGTAGGTCTCGTGGACGACCTGGTCGGCGGTGACCGCGCCGAACATCCACTCGGCGATCCTGAGCAGGTGCCGCCGTTCGTCGAGCATCTCCGCCAGCGAAGCGGTGGCGTCCGCGCGGGTCACGGCCGGCCGGCCCTCCTCGCGGCGGGACGAGGGCGTCCGGGGGCGGGTGGCGTTGTTCGCCGTGGCGTGGCCACCGACGGTCGGGATCGTCCGCACGCTGTCCTCACTCCCGTCGGGTCGCCAGTTAAGACAGGACGGTCCCTCCTGTTGTGACCGCCCTCTCGCGTCCGGAGGGACGATGTCAGGCGGCGCCGGACGCTGCGGTGATCTTGCCGGGGTTCATCATCCACAAGACCTGCTCGATGCCATCGTCGGAGGCGTCGACGGTGAGGACCGTGAACAGCTCGCCGTCGCGGTAGAGCAGGGCGGCCGTCTGCCCGTTCACGCCGGCCCATCGCACGTCGACACCGGTCCAGAACCGGTCCGCGAACGCTCTGACGTACTTGGCGACGCGGACCGCGCCCACCACGGGGAAACGAGACGCCCGGGCGGCGCCGCCGCCATCGGAGTAGCTGACCACGTCCGCGGCGAGGATCTTCTCCAGAGCGGCGAGGTCGCCGGTGCGGGCCGCGGCGACGAAAGCGGTCAGCAGCCTGCGCTGTTCGGCGCCGGTCACCGGTGCCCGGCGCTCGGACCGCAGGTGCTTGCGGGCCCTGCTGACGAGTTGCCGGGCCGCCGCCTCACCGACCTGGACGATGTCCGCGATCTGCGGGTAGGGATAGTCGAACGCTTCGCGCAGGACGTACGCCGCGCGTTCGGTGGGTGAGAGCCTCTCCAGGAGGAACAGCACGGCGAGGCTGAGGGCCTCGCCGCGTTCGGCACCGAGGTACGGGTCGGCGCCGGTGTCGACGGGTTCGGGAAGCCAGGGACCGACGTAGGTCTCGCGCCGGACCCGTGCCGACTGCAGGACGTTGATAGCCAACCGGGTGGTCGTCGTCGCCAGGAACGCGGTCGGGTCGGCTACGGTGCCGCGGTCGTAGGACTGCCAGCGCAGCCATACGTCCTGCACCAGGTCCTCGGCCTCGGTCGCGCTGCCGAGCATCCGGTACGCGATGCCGAACAGGCGCGGCCGTACGCGGGCGAAGACCGTCATGGCCTCGTCGAGGTCCGCCGGCCCACCCGGATGGTCCGCCGACCCGGTGCCGCCCACGGTGATCGCCTCCCTTTCGGGTCGCCGGACTGGTTCTGGCCATTCTTCCCCCTGGTCAGCTCAGACAAGACAGCCCGGCAATTTGTGACACCACGGTGATCACGTGCGAAGCCCCGGCGACCTCGACGACGACGTCCTGTCTCGCCTTCGAGCGGCTCTGCGGCCGGCCTGTCAGGCCGGGGCGGTGACGGGGGCGGGGGCCGCCTGCCGGTCGGTGGATTCACGCAGCCACAGTGCGGTGGTGAGAGCGGCCGCCAACGCGGCGCAGGCGCAGATGATCAGGCCCAGCGAGTATCCGTGCGAGAGCGCGCGCAGGGCGGCGGGGGCGGCCGCGGGGATGGACAGGACCGCGAAGGGTCCGCCGGCGGCCGCGGCGTGGCCGGCGGCCGCCGTCGTGTCCGGCGCGAGACCCGCCAAGCGGTGCGGGAGGTCGGAGCCGGCGGCACCGAGCGCCACGGCGCTGACGATCGTGGGGCCGATGCACATACCGAAGTCCCGGGCGGTGCTGATCGCGGCGCTGGCCATGCCGGTGGCCGAGAGGGGGACCGCCGAGATCGCGGCCGAGGTCATGGCCGAGACCACGAACAGGAAGCCGACGCCCTCCAGCAGGAGCGGTCCGACGTGCGCGCCGAGCGAAGAGGTGGCGACCGGGGTGGCGGCCAGCCAGAACTCGCCCATGGCCAGCAGCACCAGGCCCCCGGTGACCAGCCGACGGGCGCCGAAGCGACGCATGGCCTTGGGCAGCGCGGGGCCGAGGACGCACGGTACGCCCTGCAGGACGATGAAGAACGCCGCGGCGGCGATCCCCGTCTTGTGCTGCAGCGCGCCGATCCGGATGCTCAGCACGTAGACGCTGCCGAGAAAGGAGAACATGCCGATGACGGCGGCGAGCGCCGCGGCGCTGAAGGCGGGGATGCGGAACACGGCGAGGTTCAGCATCGGCGCCGGTGCCCGGCTCTCGATCACCACGAACGCCACCAGCCCGGCCACTCCGATGGCCAGCAGGATGATCACCGAGGTGGACCAGGAGCTTCCCGCGCCCTGCACGATTCCGTACAGCAGGCAGAACATCCCGATGGCGATGGTGCTCTGTCCCGCCCAGTCCAGTGACCGGCCCTCCGGCTGGCGGGACTCGGCGGCCAGCAGCGCGGTCGCGAGAAGGCTGAGCACCGCGAGCGGGACGATCGCGTAGAACGACAGGTGCCAGGAGGCGTTCTCGCTGACCGCGCCGCTGATGATGACGCCGAGCACGGTGCCGATCGACATCGACAGGGTCCACAGTGCGACGCCGCGGGAGCGTTCGTGGTCGTCGCGGGCGCTGGCGACGGCGATGGCCAGCGACGTCGGGATGAGCGCACCCGCGCCGATCCCGGAGATCGCCTGCCCCGCCCACAGCAGTTGCACGGTGTGCGCCGAGCCTGCCACCAGGGAGCCTGCGGCCAGCAGTGCCGTGCCGGCCAGCATGACCCGGCGGCGGCCGAGCAGGTCGCCCAGGACCCCGAAGCTGAGTTCCAGGATCGCGGTCGGCAGCAGGAACGCCGACGTCACCCACGCCAGGCCGACACCGGTCGCGTGCAGTGACGTTTGAATCTCGCCGTTGATGGGAGCGGGGATCACGTTGGCGATCTGCGCCAGCATGATCGCGAAGCAGGAGGCGGCGAGAGTGCCGCCGGCCGACCGGGGCGGTTTGAACATGGCCGCCATCATGTGGCCGCGATCACGACTTGTGAAATCGATCTGCCGTATGGTCACCATCCACGGCCTGGATGGCGGCCGGCTCCGCAGATCGCCATGCCGCACTCCGCGGAGCCGGCGGTACGACCGGGCTGAAGGGCCGTTGCCGGAGTGAGTATTCATTCCGTGGATGGTCTGGATCCGGAATCACGATCACCTGCGGTCTGGTGCCGCCACCGTGCCCCTGCTTCCTTTGGTGGCACCCCTGGCCCGAGTGAACGCCGGGCACCATCAGTCGGCCGAAAGTTGATCCCGTGTGCACCTGCGCATCCCATCCCGCTAAACGCCCCACCGGACACGCTGCGCCCGAGACCCCGGTCTCCGCCCCCTGGGCCGGCCGTCGCGCGGTGCTCAGGACCGCCGTTCTCGGAGGCGGCGCGGCCGCGCTCGCCGGCCTCGCCTCGCCGGCCGCACAGGCCGCGCCCGGCGGCCGGCGCCCCGGCCACCGCGGCACCGAACTGTTCCTCCTGGGGACGGCTGCTGGACCGCCGCCCCTCGCAGCCCGTACCGGTATCGCGTCCGCGCTGGTGGTCAACGGCCGCACGTACGTGATCGACGCCGGACGAGCGGCCGTCACCCAGTTCATGCGGGCCGGACTGTCCATGCCGTCCCTCACGGCGATCTTCGTGACGCACCTGCACGCCGACCACACCGTGGATCTGTTCTCCTTCCCGCTGCTCAGCGCCGGAGTCGTCGGCGCACAGGGCTTCCAGAAGCCGATCGAGGTGTACGGGCCCGGCTCGGCGGGCCGCCTGCCCGCCGGTCCGCCGCCCGGCTCACACTGGGTCCAGGCGGACGATCCCGTTCCCGGCGTCGCCGAGCTGCTGCGCCTGTCGAACGCGGCGTTCGCCTACTCCACCAACGGCTTCATCGCCGAGCACATGGGCAGCGACATGGCCGACTACCTTCAGGTCCACGAGATCCAGCCGCCCGCATCGGCCGGGGCCGGTGCGTCCGCCACCGCGCCGGAGATGGTCCCGTTCCCGGTGATGGAGAACGACGACCTGAAAGTCACCGCGATCCTCGTCCCGCACGGACCGGTGTTCCCCGCCCTCGCCTACCGGATCGAGACCGAGGACGGCGTGATCGTCTTCTCCGGCGACACCGCCCGCACGCCCAACCTCCCGCGCCTGGCCGACGGCGCCGACATCCTCGTCCACGAGGCCTACCACCGCGACGCCGTCGCCGCGATCGGCTATCCCCCCGCGGTCGTCGACCACATCGGCGCCGTCCACACCGAGGTGGGCGACCTGGGTGCGATCGGCGTCGAATCGGGAGCCCGGCAGATCGTGATCAGCCACATCACGCCGGCCGACCCGTCGGTCCTCTCCGACGCCGCCTGGCAGAGGGCCGCCGACCGCAGCGCGCAGAAGGCCCGCTACCGCGGCCGCATCACCCTGGGCAACGACCTCGATCGCTTCCCGGTCGCCAAGCCCAAGACAGGGAGGTAACGCCGTCCGGCGGCACCACGGCGAGTGCCCGGGCCACGCCGCACGTACCGTCGTCCGCCACGCTCACGCCGTCGGGTACGGCACCGTCCTGTCGGCGCGCTGCGGGGAGACCGAAGACGACTGGCTCGCCGACCTGGCCGTGGGCCGGTGCACCGGCCAGATCGAGGTCGTTCCACGATGCGCTCCGAGCGCACCGCCGAGTGGAACCGTCTGCTGCGGATCGAGGCCGCATCGGGGTCCTGCGCCGAGTACGTCGGAGCAACGGCTCTATTTTTCACCGAGCGTCGCTAGGAATTAAAACGTTTTTCAGAACCTAGACCTGCTCCGCCCGCCCGTCAAGAGCCTCCGCGTCCATCCCGGGAACCGCCGTTCAGCGGCGTGGAAACGGCCGCTGTTCGGTCGCAGGGCCTACCTGTAGACGGGGGTTGACGCATGTTCTGGGTCGCATTTACGCTCCAGAAAGCGCCTGAAATTAAAACGTTTTAATTGCTGACCG
Organism: Actinoallomurus rhizosphaericola; assembly: GCF_024055675.1. Lineage (NCBI taxonomy): Bacteria > Bacillati > Actinomycetota > Actinomycetes > Streptosporangiales > Thermomonosporaceae > Actinoallomurus > Actinoallomurus rhizosphaericola. The sequence goes on from NZ_JAMXMW010000008.1 coordinate 241,288, forward strand.
GCCTCAGGAAAGTGTCCGAGGCCCGTTGGCGGCCTGCGAGCCGGAGACGAACGAAGAGAACGCAGAGGGACGGTGTCGGACAGGTGAGAAGGCGAAGCCCGACCGTGAGACGAGGCCGTTCGACCGCGATCGCGGTACTCGCGGCCACCGCGGTCTCCGCCGGAGTGCGGCCCACTGTCGCTTGGGCGGATCCCCAGAACCGGCACTCCTATGTGCTGGGGCCGTCCACGGCGCAGGTGAAGCCGGTCGACCGGCGCGGCTATGTGCAAGGACCGGACGCGAGCAACGTGCGCCCGGTCGCCGTGACGGTGCTGTCCGGTGACGTGACACACGCTTCCGGCCTGGCCGGCCGGGGAACCAAGGCGACCACCCTGACGATGGCGCCCGGCGGTGCGCCGGCGACGGTGCTGCTCGACTACGGCAAGGAGATGGTCGGCACCCCGTACATCGACGCGGCGCCCTCCGGAACCGCGCCGCCCCTGCAACTCGCCTTCAGCGAGACGCGCAAGTACCTGTCCGACGCGCAGGGCCGGCTGACCGGCGACGGCGTCGGTACGGGCGGCTACGAGCGCCGGCAGTCGATCACGCCAACCGCGCAGTCGCGGGTACGCGGCACCTTCGAGGGCGGCTTCCGGTACGAGACGATCACCCTGTCCACACCGGGCACCGTGACCCTGCGGGCGGCGGGCGTCGACTTCGAGGCCTACCGAGCCACTCCCGCCCAGTACCAGGGCCACTTCCTGTCCAGCTCTGACGCCCTGAACCGGATGTGGTTCGACGGCGCGTACACCGTGCAGACCGACATGGCCGCCACAGGCGTGCAGGGCGCTCTCGCGCCGTCGGTGCTGGACGGAGCGAAACGTGACCGGAAGCTCTGGTCCGGCGACCTCGCCGTCGAAGGCCCGACCATCCTCGCCTCGCTCGGTTCCAACGGCGCCGAGTACGTGATGCGATCGGTGCTCGCGCTGCTCAAGCTCTCGACACCCGGATCCGGTCTCGCCGGCTTCGGTGTTCCCTCCGGCGGCAGCAACGGGCTCGACCCGGCCTACTCCAACACGTACTCCTCGTGGACCGTGGACGACGCGGTCGGCTACTTCCGTGCGACGGCCGACACCCGGTTCGCCCGGCAGGTCCTGCCCTACGTCGAGGGTCAGATCGCCTACGACTCCACCTTGACCGACGCCGGCGGCCTGCTCGTCACCGCCAACGTCTTCGGGGGTCCCAACAGCGGCCTGGACTGGGACATCTACGACGGCCCGAAGGCCGGCGTGGTCGCCGGCGCCAACATGCTCTACTACCGCGTCCTCACCGACGCGGCCTACCTGGAGGCCCAACTCGGCAACGGCCGAAAGGCCGCCGGCCATCTGGCGACCGCCGCCCGGGTGAAGGACGCGATCAACGCTCGCCTGTTCAACCCGGCCACCGGCGCGTACGACCTCAGCGAGACCGCCCGCGGCGTCATCGCCCAGGACGCCAACTCCCTGGCCGTGTTGTTCGGCATCGCCCCGCAGAGCAAGGTGCCCGGCATCGTGCGCGCCCTGAAGACCCTGTGGGACACCAACGGATCACGGCCGTACTCCGCCAACGCCGGCCTCAGCTCTGTGATGAGCCCCTTCGTCACCGGCTTCGAGGTCGAGGCCCTCTACGAAGCCGGTTACGCGACCGACGCGGAGAAACTGCTGGCACTCACCTGGAACCAGATGATCGATCCGAAGAACCCGAGCTACACCGGCACCTTCTGGGAGAACTATCTGCCCGACGGCACCCTGCAGGACGGCTCGATCAGCGCCTCCCATGGCTGGTCCTCCGGCCCGACGCCGGCATTGACCGGCTATGTGCTGGGCGTGCAGCCCGTCGATCCCGGCTATCGGACCTTCACCGTCTCGCCGCACTTCGGCACGCTCACCTGGGCCAAGGGCGCGGTCCCGACCCCGCACGGACCGATCACCGTTGCGTGGACCGGCCGGAGCGGCAGGCGTGACCTGGTCGTCAACGTGCCGCCCGGTACGACCGCCGCCGTGGAGATTCCAGGCCGGCCCGCGGTCGAGATTCACGGCGGCGCCCACGGTGCGACCAAGTCGCTCGTCATCGATGCGTGAGTCACTCCAGGGACATCCCGGTGAACTGCGTCAACTGCTCGAGCAGGGCGTTCTGGAAGCGCTCGTCGCCCGCAGCGGGATGAGGTCTGACGCGCTCCTGATGGTGCCAGTAGCCCCCGCTGGTCAGCGCCTGCGGGTCCTCGCTGGTGGCGAGCCACTCCTGGGTGAGGTGTCCGAGTCGGAGGTCGTCCGGGGCGTCGGGTCCACCCATGCGGGTCGGCACCCAGCCCGGGTCGACGGCGTTGCTGAACACCTCGGGCCACAGCCTCGCGACGGAGAGGGCCAGTGTGGTCACGAACAGCTTGCTGTCGGAGTAGCCGCCCGTCTGACGGCGACCACTCCAGTCCATCCCCTCGACCACCGCGCGACCCGACCGGTGCATGCCGCTGCTCAGGTACACCAACCGCGCGGGCCGGTCCATCAAGGCCGTCAGCGCGTAGGGCGCCACGACGTTGACCGGCATGACCTGTGAACCGGAGTAGACGCCGGCGTTGTGGATCACCGCGTCCATCGGCCCGACGTCGTTGGCCTGCTCGGCGACCTCCCGGACCTGCTGAAGGTCCGCGAGGTCGCCGACGACGGCTCGCGCGCCCGACTCCAGCAGGTCGCGGACAGCGGAGAGCCGGGCCTGGCTGCGCACGTGCACGACCACCTCATGGCCGTCGTGCACGAGGGTCTGCGCGGCGGCCAGACCGAGCCCGTCGGCCGAGCCGGTGATCAACACTCGGCTCATCGCGCGTCCCTGCGCCACCGCATCACTCTCATGGTGCTCAGTCTCCCCATCGGCGGCTCCCAGGTGGCCCTGGGCGGGCCTGGGAGCGGTTGGGTCTCGGTCAAGCCTGTCCGGCACGGGGCGGGGCCGCTGGCCCGAGCCCTGCACGCACCGATGTTCGACAGCGCCACCACCGAGAGGCACGGCCGCCCCGACATCGCCCGCTACATCTTCTCCGAACCCGGCTCCATCCGCCACGACGGCGCCAAGCGGCTGCAGCACCCCGAGGTCGGCCTCCTCGCACTCACCTACCAGTCCCTGGACCTGCCGATGTCCCACCGAGCCGTGCACGACCTGACCCTCTACACCGCAGAGCCGGGCACCACCTCAGAAGAGCGCCTCAAGCTCCTCGCCGGCCTGGCAGCCACTCCCTCCCGGGCGACACGGCACACCCACCGGCTGCGCTGAGCGGCCTGCCGCGGACGTTCTCGCACGTCGATCGGGCAGGTGATCCCGTCGGCGGGGTGGATGCCGCGGACATGGCCGCTGGTGTGCCACATCATCAAGCGTCTGGCGGCGTGACGAGGATATGGCCGGGGATGTCGGTCCGCTCGGATCTGTACCAGTCCACGATCGCCGCGGCCCAATGGCCGACCGGGATCCGGCCGTCGCCTGATTCGTCCAGTTCCTCGAACACGGCCGCGCTGTTGGCCTCCGGGAACCCGCTCGCGGTCATGCAGGTGAGGAAGTCGTCCCGCTCAACGTATCCGTCGTCGTCCCGGTCCACCAGCGCGGCCATTGATGTCGCGTAGTCGGTCACGGCCTGCGCCGCCTCGCCGGGGTCGCCTAACCGGGCGAGGTACTCGGCCAGGCTGATCCGGCCGTCGCCATCGGCGTCGAGAGACGCGCGCAGGCCCGCCCAGAAGCGGTGATGCCCGTTGAGAACCGCCTGGCCCTTCGCCGACTCGCGCGGCTCGCCCAGTGCACTGAGCACCTTGGTGGCGAGCCGGTCGAAGTCGGTCTCGTCCAGATAGCCGTTACCGTCGGAGTCGAGTATGCGGAACCGCAAGAGCAGTCGTTCGTGGGCACCGGATTCGACCTGTGCGGACTCGTGGTTCATGGGAACCCCCGGATCGCTTATCGTGATCAGCAGCATACATTGAGTAAGCATTTGCGAGAAGCCCCGGTTGGCGTGGTGATCTCGTAAGACCCCGGTTCGATCCACGGCTTGCCCTCGAGCGCGGCGGAATCATCCCCGCGAGCGCTCGCGAGGATGATTCCGCGGTCCACAGAATGGCGCCGGGCTCACCTATGCGCTGGTGGTGGCCGGTTCGTGGGTGAGGCGGGTCAGTGCTGGAGGGTGAGGAGGCCGGGTCGCCAGGGGAGTTGGTCGTAGGGGCCGGTGGCGGTGGGGTTTTTGCCTTGGTAGAGGAGTTGGAGGTTGCAGGGGTCGATGGTCATGGTCTGGTCGGGGTTGGTGCGGACGAGGTCGCCGTGGCTGATGTCGTTGGTCCAGGTGGCTCCGCTGTTGGCTTTGCCGGCGAAGGGGTTGGTTTCGCTGGTGGCTTGGGGGGTCCATGTGCCGCCCAGGCTGGTGGCGGTGAAGGAGCGGAAGTAGCGGCCGTTGGCGCCCATGGCTTCGACGATCATGAGGTATTGGTTTTGGCCTTGGACTTTGTAGACCTGGACGGCTTCGAAGAGGTTGGCGGTGGTGTCGGTCATGATGGTGGTGTAGGTGGTGCCGAAGTTTCCGGGGAAGTTTCCGATGGGCATGGTGGCGCGGTAGATGTGGCCGTTGTCGCCGGCGAAGAACAGGTACATGTTGGTGTTGTCGCCGATGAGTGTTTGGTCGATGGGTCCGGTGCTGGAGCCGGTGATGCTTCCGGTGAAGAGGGGTTGGGGTGTGGACCAGCCGTTGGGGTTGGTGGGGTCGGTGGAGGTGCGGTAGATGAAGGGCCAGGCGCCCCATTGGTAGGCCAGGACCCAGATGTTTTTGGGGGCGAAGTAGAAGAGGGTGGGTGCGACTGCGGCTTGGCTCATTCCGGTTTGGCCGGTGGAGGCCATGTCGGACCAGTTGGTGAAGGGGGTGAAGGCCATTGAGCCGTAGGAGGATCCGGATACGTTGGAGGCGTAGACCAGGTGTTTGCCGTTGTAGACGACGTTGGTGAAGTCTTTGAGTGAGACCCATCCGTTCTTCGGCGTCGCCAGCGCGCCGGTCGAGGTCCAGTGGTAGGTCGAGGGAAGAGAACAGCTTCCACCGGTCGGAGTCGGCGTCGGCGTCGGAGTCGTGCCCGACAGGCCGGTCCACTGCTGGTTGGAACCGCCGTTGCACGTCCAGAGATCCACCGCGGTGCCGTTGGCCGTACCGGCGCCCGTGACATCCAGGCACAGCCCGGACTCCACACCGACCACCGTGCCGTCGGAGTTCACGCGCCACTGCTGGTTGGCGCCACCGTTGCAGGTCCAGATCTGCACCCGGGTGCCGGCGGTGGTCGCGTGGTTCGGCACATCGAGGCACTTGCTGCCGTACACGGTCAGCTGGCCACTGGAGGTCGATGTCCACTGCTGGTTCGCGCCGCCCCAGCAGTCATAGATCTGCAGGTTGGTACCGTCGGTCTGGCTCTGGCCCAGGACATCCAGACACCGGCCGGAACCGACGCCGCGCAGGGCGCCGGTGACGTCGGCCCGAGCCGGGTTGGCGACCAGGGTGATCGCGAGGGCGACCGCGCCCGCGGCCACCATGACCAGCATCGCCGTCAGTGCGCGGCGCTCCTTCTTGATGCGTGCGCTGTACATGGGAACCTCCTTCCGGGTCAATTGCGAGACCACTTATGATTGCCGCCGCCATTGCAGGTCAAGATCTCCGTGGCGGTGTCGTTGGCCGTACCTTTTCGCCGGATGGTGCGGGGTGGGTGTCTCATACCATTCCTTGCGCGAGACGGTGGGGGACGAATGAGGCGGGCGACGGGACCGCCGATTACGGGTGAGGGGTGAAGAGCGGGACTCGCCTCAACTGTGTTACCGGTAACACTGGCCGCCACCCTATGTCGGTGCCGACCGTTGTCAATTGCGTGCCGACCGGTTGACGGAGAACGCGGTGACGCTCGGTGTATGCGCTTCCTGCGGACGGACGCCTGAGGGGCGGCTGAAAAACGCGATGATTGCTGGTAGTGCCTCCGTCGCCTGGAGCCCGGACCCGGACGGGAATTTCCGCTACGAGGAGGCTCAGGGGCCGGCATGGCGCTTCGCGGTGCGGCTGCGGGTTGAAAGTTTCAGCAGTCACGGCATTTCGGCCGTCGGCCCCCCAGGGCTGACCGCGAATTCGCCGGCGTTGTTTCGAGAAGCCTCTCCACCAAAGTGGACGTCCATCGCTATGGTGGAACGATGAGTGAGAGCGATGTTCTGTCCAGTGGCTTGTCCATGGCGGAGCTGGGCGCGCGGATCCGGGCCGAGCGGCGGGCTCGCGGCATGGCGCTGGAACGGCTCGCCGCGCTGAGCGGGGTCAGCCGGAGCATGGCGTCGGAGGTGGAGCGGGGCACCAAGACACCGACCGTGCTGGTTCTGGACCGGCTGGCGACCGCGCTGGGTACCTCGATCGCCCGGCTCCTGGACGAGCCGGTCCACCCCGATGTCGTGATCCTGTCCGGAGAGGGACAACGGGTCGTGCGCGATCCGTCCGGCTGGGAGCGTCGCATCCTTTCTCCCGTCCTGCCGGGCGTTGAGTTCGAATTCATGCGGACCACGCTGGGGCCGGGGGTGGACGCGGGTGAGTTCTCCCCCCATGCCCCGGGGTCGCATGAGTACATCGCGCTGGAGACCGGGCGCTTGCGCCTGACGGTGGACGGCGTGCCGTACCGCTTGGAAGCCGGGGACGCCGCCTACTTCCCTGGCGACCGGCGGCACGCCTTCGCCAACGACTCCGCCGACCCGTGCGTCTACTACCTGGCCATGACGCTGAACCGACCGGCTGACGGGAACCGCCGCGCCGGTCGTGGAGGCCGCGATGGATGACCTGCGCCGGGCGGCCCGGCTCGCCGCGGACACGGCGATGGACCACCTGGCCGCCGTGCCCGGTGGGCCGGTGTGGCAGCCGGTCGCCGAAGCGGACCGCCGCTGGCTGACCGGGCAGCCACTGCCCGCCGCCGGCCGGCCCGTGACCGACCTGCTGGCCGATGTGCGCGACCACGTGCTGGCCTACCCCATGGGGAATGGGCACCCCCGGTTCTTCGGCTGGGTCAACTCTCCGCCGTCACCGGCCGGGGTGCTGGTCGCCCCGCTGGCCGCGGCGATGAATCCGAGCTGCGCGGGAGGAGAACACGGCGGTGCCCTGCTGGAGCGCACTGCCGTGCGGTGGCTGGCGGAACTCGTGGGCTTTCCACACCCACCAGGGGCCGGACTGCTCACCAGCGGGGCGTCCATGGCCACGATCATCGCGCTCGCGACGGCTCGGCAGCGGGCGGTCGGTGACGTGCGCGAGACGGGCCTGTACGGGCACCGTCCCCTGGCGGTCTACGTGTCGGCCGAGGGACACAGTTGCGTGCACAAGGCGGCCGAGCTCCTCGGCCTCGGCGGCCGGTACATCCGCACGGTCCCGGTGGACCGAGCGTTCCGCATGGACGTCGATGTACTGCGCCGCCTCATCCGGGCGGATCAGGAGGCGGGGATACGGCCCCTGGTCGTCGCGGCGAGCGCGGGCACGGTGAACACCGGGGCGATCGACCCCTTGGGCGATGTCGCCGAGGTCGCGCGCGAGCACGGGCTGTGGTTCCACGTCGACGGCGCCTACGGCGCGCTCGGCGTCCTCGCCGATTCTTCAGACGCCCGCCGGGCTTTCGCCGGGATGGAGCTGGCCGATTCCCTCGCCCTCGACCCGCACAAGTGGCTCGGCGTCCCGGTCGACGCCGGCTGCGTCCTGTTCCGCGACCTGGCCGGTCCACGGGACGCCTTCAGCCTCGTGCCGCCCTACCTGCGCGAGGACGGCGTGGACGAGCTGGGCTGGTTCTCCGAGTACGGCCCCGAGCAGACCCGCCCCTTCCGCGCCCTGCGGGTATGGGCCACGATCGCCCATCTGGGACGGGACGGGATCGCCTGCCGGGTGCGGCACAGCATGGGGCTGGCCCGCTCACTGGCCACCATGGTCGAAGCCGCTGACGACTTCGAGCTGCTCGCTCCGGCGATCACCTCGATCGTCGCCTTCCGGTATCGGCCCGCAGGCGTGGACACGGGAACGGCGGAGGCGCTGAACCAGGCGATCCCGGCCGCCGTGCAGCGGCGCGGACACGCCTTCATCACCGGCACCCGTCTGTCCGGGTCGGCCGCCCTGCGCGCCTGCATTCTCCACCCCGACACCACCGAAGCCGACCTCGCCCTCCTCCTCCAGGAGATCCGGGAAGCGGTCGTTCGCCGGGATTTCCGGCAGACTCCACGATGACGAGAGTCTTCCCGTGAGGCAGCGATTGATCATGCAGCGTGAGGCCCGGCTGGTGCGCCGGGGACTGCGGCTGGAATACGCCACGCTCGGCTGGAACGTCGCCGGAGTGGCGCTGTTGGCGCTGGCGGCATGGCGGGCACGCTCCGTCGCGCTGGCGGGATTCGGCTTGGACTCCCTCATCGAGATCGGTGCCTCGGCCGTGGTGGTCTGGGAACTGTCCGGATCGGGGGAGCACCGCCGACGTCGTGCGCTCATGTCGATCGCCGCCGCGTTCGTGCTGCTCGCCGTCTACCTGAGCGTGCAGTCGACCTGGGTACTGCTGGTCGGACATCGTCCGGGCCACAGCATCACGGGGATCTGCTGGACCGCGATCACGGCCGCGGTGATGTTCTCGCTGGCCTACGGCAAGCGCCGAACCGGCATCGCACTCGACAACCCGGTTCTCCGCACCGAAGGCAGGGTCACGCTCATCGACGCGTTGCTGGCCACCGCCGTACTGGCCGGACTGGTCCTCAACGCCGCCCTGGGCTGGTGGCAGGCCGACCCCGCCGCCGGGTACGTTCTGGTCTACTACGCCGTCCGGGAGACCCTGGCCATCCGCGCCGACCTCACCGCCGGCCGGCCGAGACCGCCGGACGGGCGAGTTCCCGATCCTCCGACCGGTGCACCCGATGCGTGACACTCCACGCGGGCCGTCGGCAGGCGGCCCTGTCCTGGCGAGGCTCTGCGCGTGGAAGGAGGCGGCCTCCACTCGTTCGAGAAGACGACGGACCCGGGCCCGTTCGGCGCGGCGGGGATTGAGCGGATGCGCCAAGGGGCGGCAGGCCTTGCGGAAGGCGTCCAGCGCCCGGCCGAGATCACGGTCATCAGGCGCGCGCGCCGGGACACCGGCCGGCGGCACGGGACACACGATCTGGTCGAGGACGGAGAGCAGCTCCCTCAGACGCGTTTCGGCGACCGCGTGAACGCTCGTGGGAACGACCAGCGCGGCTGCCAGAATCCCGCACCCGGCCCCCAGAACGGTCTCCTGGACGCGCAGGACGAGCAGCTCCGAGGACAGGGTGTGCAGGACGGCGAGCACCATGCTGAGCGAGCCGGTGATGAAGAAGGTCACCGCCCAGTAGCTGTCGGAAGGGGTGTAGAACATCCCGAAGACGCAGGCGAGGAGAAAGGCCAGGGCCACGTTCGTGTGCCCGGCGGCCAGGACGGCGAGGCCGTATCCGAACGGCACCCCGGCCACGGTGCCGGCGAGCCGCCGCCCGCTCCGCAGCAGGATGTCCCCGGTGTGCTCGGCGTTGATGAAGACGACCCAGGCCGTGGCCACGGCCCAGTACCACAGGTGCGGGTCGATCAGATGCCCGCCGAGCATCGCGAGCGTGGCCGCGGCGGTCACCTGGAGAGCCTGCCGCGTCGTAGGCCGCCACGGACCTGACGGCTGTGATGCTCCGGGGCGGAGGGCCATGGGGCCGGGCTCCGCTCGGTTCGTCGGACCGATGGTCTCCGCACTCGTCGTGGTGCCAGCGGACGCCGTCGAGATCTTCGAGGAGCGGATCGCGAGCACGCCGAGGCGCTGCGCGATCGCGTCCGCACGTGCCACCCGCTCGAGCTCCGTCGCCGTGTCGGGGAACGGCACGGCCGGGGCCTCGTGCAGGAAGTCCTGGAGCAGCAGCGCGGCGGTGTGCAGCCGGTCGAGACGTCGTTCGAGTCGGCGGACGCCGGCCGCGCTGCCCGCCGGTAGGTCCGACGTGGCCCGCCGCGCATCACGTAGGCGTCTGTCGAACGCCGCTCTGAGGCGCCGGTGGATTCCGCCGGAGGTCGTCGGCACCAGACAGAGTCGGGTGACCGCGGCTGCCGCGAAGGCGATGGCCGACGCCCCGGTCAGCTGCGGGAGTTGGTGGGCCTGAACCCGGGCGAACTGGGACAGGAAGTAGGCCATGAAGGCGAAGATCCCGAGATCGAGCCCCCGTTGTCCGAAGCGGCGCGCATAGACCGCGGTGAAGATCAGCAGTAGGAAGGCCAGACGGGACGCGAGGGGGAAAGGCGCCAGCAGGCCCCCGAGCGTCACGGCGGCAAGGACCACAGGAATCCCGGCGAGCAGGGTACGGAGCTGGTCGCGGGGGTGCAGGTCGCCGATCGCCAGAGAGATGACCACCGCCGTGAAGCCTCCGGCCAGAAGGACGGCGGGAGGCCGATCCAGTACCGTCAGCGCGGCCAGGGTGAGAGTGAGGCCGAGGACGGCACGCAGCCCGGCGGTCAGACGCAGCAGCCCGGGGTCGGCGGCGGCGAACCGGTCCCACAACGACGCCGTCTTCGCAGCCATCATGATTTCCGTCCTTCGTCGTGGCCGCGCCGGTCCGACCGCGAGGAGAGACCGGGTGCGAGGCGGGCCCACCGGCCTCGGACCTGCGTTCGCGCAGGATCCCCGGGACCGAGGGCGCATCGGGATCGCAGGGCGAAGGGGCCACCGGGTGGGTCACCGACTCCTCGCCCTCGCGGCCAGTCTGGTCCGGGGGGATGGCGCGCGGTATGCGTCAGGTGACTGCTTCCACGGCCGGGCGCGCGCTCAGTCCTGGTGGCCGGACGTCGTGAGGGTGCCCTCGACGAGGTCGCGCAGCTGGGATCGGGCGGTGATGCCCAGCTTGGGGAAGCTGCGGTAGAGGTGCGAGCTCACCGTGCGAGGGGAGAGGAAGAGTTTCTCGCCGATCTCGCGGTTGGTCAGTCCGCGGGCGGCGAGCCTGATGATCTGCTGCTGCTGGGGGGAGAGTTCGGCGAGCGCGTCGGGGGTGGAGTTCGTGACGGCGAGGCCGGCGGCCCGTGATTCGGCCCGGGCGCGCTCGATCCACGGGCGTGCGCCCAGGCGGCGGAAGGTCTCCAGGGCCTCGGTGAGCGGCGCCCGCGCCTCCGCGATGCGCCGCCGGCGCCGCAGCCACTCGGCGAGGTCGAGCAGGCTCTGCGCGCGTTCGAAGGGCCAGTGCTCGAGTACCGGATCCGCCAGGGCCGCCCGGAAGTGCGGCTCGGCGTCCTCGGGGTCCGCCAGCAGGCCGTGGGCCCGGCTGATCAGCGCACGCAGGCGGGGAGAGGCGTTCTGCGCGAGCGATCGTGCGGAACGCTCGACGATCGGGCCGACCTCCTCGCGGCGGCCGCAGCGCACAGCGGCGGCGGCCAGATCCGCGAGGGCCGGGTAGGAGGCGTGATAGTGCACGGGCGCGCCGTCCGCAGTGAAGGCCGTACGGAGGTGGTCGTACGCGGTCTCGTACGCGCCTTCCGCGGCCGCCGCGGCGCCGAGCGCACGATGGGCATAGACGAAGACCGAGCGGCTCTCCAGCGGATCGACCAGGGTGAGCGCGTCCTCGGCCCGGGCTCGGGCCGCCGCCGCGTCACCCTGGTAGGCCAGTACGGTGGCGTCCACGGTGGCCGCACAGGCCACGGCGTGGTCGAGGCCGGCCGCCCGGCCGACCGCGGTGGTGCGGGCGCAGGCCTCACGGGCCTGGTCCCATCGGCCTCGTTCCACATAGGCCCAGGCGACCGCGCCGCCCAGCCCCTCGGGCAGCGCCCCCTCCAGCTTCCAGCGGTCGAACGCCTCGTCGAAGGCACGGACGGCCTGCGGGGTCTCGTCGAGGAGCCACGCCATGATCCCGACGGTGGTGAGGTGCTCCGGCCGGGCCTCCGCGTCGGCGGCCGCCCGCGGGAGCAGGCGGACGAGCCCGGCCCGGTCGTCGAAGGGGTCCGACACGGCCCGCACCCAGGCGCGCAGGCCTGCGCGTGCGGCGTCCTCGGGGAGGCGTTCCAGGATGTCCCGGATGCGGTGGCGCTGGGTGTCCTCTCCTGAGTAGAAGCGGACCACGGCGGCATCGGCAAGGAGATCCAGTGCGGCGGCGGGCTGGGCGACCGCCAACTCCTCCGCGGTGTCGGTCAGGCGGGAGAAGACCGTGGTGTGGCGTCCGGTCAGGACCGCCAGCCGTCCGGCCTGCACGGCGGCGGAGGCCAGCAGTGCCCGGTCGTCCGTGCGCACGCGCGCCGCGGCGGTCAGTTCCTCGACCCAGGCGAGGTCTCCGGTGAACACGGCCGCTGACGCGGCTTCGACCAGCAGCCGGGCACTGTCCTCGCGCTGCGGCGTGAGCTCCGCGGCGCGCTGGAGGGCCTTGGCCGCCGCCGCGTGACCGCCGCGCCGGCGGGCCCGGTCGGCGGTCCGCTCCAGCGCCGCCGATACGGCCGCGTCCGGGCGCGGGCACGCGGCGGCCAGATGCCAGGCACGCCGATCCGGTTCGTCCCGCAGCATCTCGGCGAGCGCGAGATGAGCCTCGCGCTGGGCGCCCAGGGACGCCGCGTGATACACGGCGGCCCGGACCAGTGGGTGACGGAAGCGGACGTCACGGCCGGTCCGCCGGACCAGGACGGCCCGCTCGGCGGGCAGCCAGGCATCGTCCTCGGCGTTCGGAAGCCCGGCCGAGGCGACGATCGCGGAGTCGACGCTGTCCATGGCGGCCAGGAGCAGCAGGGCTCGCCTCGTGGCGGCGGGGAGGTCGTCCAGCCGGGCGGCGAAGATCCGCTCCAGATGATCGGTGAGCGGGAGCGGACCTGCGGACGGCAGCCCCGTCGCCGTGTCGTGCGCGGTGGCCGCCCTCGTCAGCTCCACCAGTGCCAGTGGGTTGCCGCCCGCTTGATCGAGGATCCGCGTCCTGATGTGGCCGGTGGGGCTCTTCGGCTGCAGGTCGAGCAGCCGATCGGCCGCGGCGTCGTCGAGCGGCCCGAGGACGAGCGTCGGCACGTGACGGTCGAATCCCGGGATCTGGTCGCCGCCACGGGCTGCGACCAGCGTCGTGACCGGTTCACCGTCCAGCCGTCTGACGGCGAACGACAGCACGTCCAGGGAAGCACGGTCGAACCACTGCGCGTCGTCCAGCACCACGAGCAGGGAACGCCGGTCGCCCACGGCCGACAGCAGACTCAGGACGGCGACCCCGATCGGCATGAGACCGGGTGCGCTCGGGTGCCGCGGCGTGGCCGGCCCGAAGGCGTCCTGGAGCGCGGCGCGCTGCCCGTCCGGCAGTCCGTCCGCCTCGGCCAGCACCGGCCGCAGCAACTGGTGCAGGGCGGAGAACGCCAGGCTCGACTCCGACTCGCTGCCCTCGGCACGCAGGACGCGGGCACCGCCGGCCTCGGCCCGGCGCACCGCGCGCCTCAGCAGCGCGCTCTTCCCGGTGCCCGCGTCACCGAGCAGCAGCAGAACCGGATCGGCCGACGCCGGGTCCACCGCACGGAGGAGGCGCGCCAGCTCCGCGTCCCGGCCGACGATCGGCTCCTCCGGCTCCGGCTCCGGTCTCGTGACCGTACGGAGGTCGCCTGTGTGCTCGTCCACGGAAACTCCAATGAATATGGCTTCTCGATCGGAGCCGCCTTGCCGATGTCTCAGGCTACAAGCCGCCCCGGACCCGGCCCACGCGCAGGTGCAGTCACGTGACGGATACCACCCGAACAGAGATCGCTCGTAGGGTCCGAGGAAATGCTCGCCGATTCCAAGGAACTCTCATGGAACAGATCACACTCGGGAACGTCACCGTCACCCGAGTATGGGAATACTACGGTTCCGTCGAAATGACGCCCGACACCTTCTTCCCGGAAAGCCCGAAGGAAGTGTGGGACGACGGACCCTCCTGGCTGACCCCGCACTTCTTGGATCGCGAAACCAATATCGTGAACTCCGCGATCCAGACCTGGCTGCTGCGCAGCGAGGGCAAGACCATCCTCGTTGACACCGGAGTGGGCAACCACAAGGAACGCCCGTACTCACCGGTATGGAGTCACCTTGAAACGGGCTTCCTGGCCAATCTCGCACGCGCCGGTGTCCAGCCCGAAGACGTGGACATTGTGATCAACACACATCTCCACGTCGATCATGTCGGCTGGAACACCTATCTGGACGGCCGGCGCTGGGTGCCGACCTTCCCCAACGCCGTCTATCTGATGCCGAAGGTCGACTTCGACTTCTGGAATCCCGCGAACGACCACGAGTCGGTGCTCGGCCGCGGCAACCAGAACGTCTTCGAGGACAGCGTGGCCCCGGTGCACGAGGCCGGCCAGACGGTGCTGTGGGAGGACGGCCACCAGATCGACGCCGACCTCCGCCTGGAGGCCGCTCCCGGGCACACCCCTGGATCCTCCGTGCTGACCCTCACCTCCGGGACGGACCGCGCGGTGTTCGTCGGTGACATGCTGCACAGCCCGGTCCAGATCCTCGAACCCGACTCCAACAGCTGCTTCTGTGAGGACCCCGCGGGCGCCCGCGCCACCCGCCGCAAGGTACTGGGCTGGGCGGCCGACAACAACGCGCTCGTGATCCCCGCGCACCTGGGCGGCCACGGCGCCGCGGAAGTGGCACGCGAGGGGGACCGGTTCGCCATCAAGGGCTGGGCCCCCTTCGCCCCGTACACCGAGCAGGCCTGAGATCCGCGGAGAGGAACAACTTGTGAACCACCATCCCGACCCCGTCGTGACCACGGCGCAGGGGGTCGTCCGCGGTCTGAGCCAGGGTGACACCGCCGCCTTCCTGAACATCCCCTACGCCGCTCCGCCCCGCGGCGCCGGCCGGTTCGCGCCGCCCCGCCCGCACGAGCCGTGGGACGGTGTACGGGACGCGACCATGCCGGGGCCGAACGCGCCGCAGTCCGAGCGCAGGCTCGGCAGCGTGGACATGTCCCCGTACTTCGGCCCCGGTTGGAGCCGTGGTGAGGACCACCTCACCGTCAACGTCTGGGCGCCCGCCGCCGGCGGCGGCGACCTGCCCGTCATGGTGTTCGTCCACGGCGGCGGATTCGTCGCCGGATCGACGCGGTCCGCGCTGTACGACGGTTCCGCCTTCGCCCGCGACGGCGTCGTCCTCGTCACCCTCAACTACCGGCTCGGCATCGCCGGATTCCTCGACCTCCCAGGCGCTCCCGCCAACCGCGGTCTGCTCGACGTCGTCGCCGCGCTGCGCTGGGTCCAGGAGAACATCGCCGCCTTCGGCGGGGATCCGCGAAACGTCACCCTCTTCGGGCAGTCGGCGGGGGCGACCATCGTCGGTGGCGTCCTGGCCACTCCCGAGGCCACGGGCCTCTTCCGCCGGGCGATCGTCCAGAGCGGCAGCGGCCTGGGCGCGTTCACCTCCGAGCAGGCCGCCCGCGTCACCAGGGCGGCAGCCCAGGCCCTGGGCGTCGAGCCCCATGCCGACGCCTTCGCGGACGTCTCGGACGACCGCCTTGTCGAGGCCGCCTCCCGGCTCGCGGGCATCGACCTGCGGTCCGAGACGCACCGCGACCCCCTGATCGGGCTCAGCCCCTTCAGCCTGGTGCTCGACACGCAGCCCGCCGAATCGGTCGCCGCCGGCCTCGGCACCGACGTCGACCTGCTCATCGGGACCAATACCGAGGAGGGGAACCTCTACCTGGTCCCCGTGGGCGAGTACTCCACCTCGACCGCCGGGGACGTCGAGGACGCGGCGGCCCGCTCGCATCCGGATCCGGCGCGACTCGTCGCGACGTACCGGAAGACACGGCCCGAGGCGTCCTTCGGCGAGCTGCGCTCCGCCATCATGGGCGACGCGCTGTTCGGCGCGGGCAGCTGGGCCCTGGCCGGCGCACACGCCGCTCATGCCCGGTCCGCCACCTACGCCTACGAGTTCGCCTGGCGCTCCCACGCCCTGGACGGAGAGCTCGGCGCCACCCACGCGGTGGAACTGCCCTTCGTGTTCGATCGCGCGCACCTCCCTCTGCTGCACGGCCCCGCCGCCCTGCTCGGCCCCGACGAGCCTCCTGCGCGTCTCGCCGCCCGCATGCACGAGACCTGGGTTCGGTTCGCCAGGACCGGCGACCCCGGCTGGGACCCGTACGACACCGAGCGCAGGGCCACCATGCGCATCGACGCCGAGTGGGCCCAGGTCGACGATCCCCGCGGCGAGGAACGGCAGGCCTGGAGCTGACCCTCGTCCGCCTCCGTACGCACATCTTCGAGGACACACCATGACCAGAACCGTCATCACCAGCGAGAACGCTCCGGCCCTGGCGGCCCCGCTGTCCCAGGGCGTCCGCAAGGGCCCCGTCCTGCAGGTCTCCGGGCAGCTCCCGCTCGATCCGGACACGGGCGAAATCGTCGGCACCACGGTCACCGAGCAGACCACACAGGCCCTGCGCAACGTCACCGCCGTGCTCACGGCAGGCGGCGCGAGCCTGCAGGACGTCGTGATGCTGCGCGTATACCTCACCGATCCCGCACACCTGGCCGGGATGAACGAGGCGTACGCGGCGGCCGTCGGGGAGCCCTTTCCCGCCCGCACCACCGTCTACATGAGCCTCCCGCCGGGGGTGCTCGTGGAGATCGACGCCCTGGCAGTGCTGGACGACTGACCGCCGAGCAGGGATCGGGGGGTGGCCGAGGCGGCCCGCCCCCCGATCACGCCTGGTGGCGGCCGGCGATCAGTGTTGGAGGGTGAGGAGGCCGGGTCGCCAGGGGAGTTGGTCGTAGGGGCCGGTGGCGGTGGGGTTTTTGCCTTGGTAGAGGAGTTGGAGGTTGCAGGGGTCGATGGTCATGGTCTGGTCGGGGTTGGTGCGGACGAGGTCGCCGTGGCTGATGTCGTTGGTCCAGGTGGCTCCGCTGTTGGCTTTGCCGGCGAAGGGGTTGGTTTCGCTGGTGGCTTGGGGGGTCCAGGTGCCGTTGAGGCTGGTGGCGGTGAAGGAGCGGAAGTAGCGGCCGTTGGCGCCCATGGCTTCGACGATCATGAGGTATTGGTTTTGGCCTTGGACTTTGTAGACCTGGACGGCTTCGAAGAGGTTGGCGGTGGTGTCGGTCATGACGGTGGTGTAAGAGGTGCCGAAGTTTCCGGGGAAGTTTCCGATCGGCATGGTGGCGCGGTAGATGTGGCCGTTGTCGCCGGCGAAGAACAGGTACATGTTGGTGCCGTCGCCGATGAGTGTTTGGTCGATGGGTCCGGTGCTGGAGCCGGTGATGCTTCCGGTGAAGAGGGGTTGGGGTGTGGACCAGCCGTTGGGGTTGGTGGGGTCGGTGGAGGTGCGGTAGATGAAGGGCCAGGCGCCCCATTGGTAGGCCAGGACCCAGATGTTTTTGGGGGCGAAGTAGAAGAGGGTGGGTGCGACTGCGGCTTGGCTCATTCCGGTTTGGCCGGTGGAGGCCATGTCGGACCAGTTGGTGAAGGGGGTGAAGGCCATTGAGCCGTAGGAGGATCCGGACACGTTGGAGGCGTAGACCAGGTGTTTGCCGTTGTAGACGACGTTGGTGAAGTCTTTGAGTGAGACCCATCCGTTCTTCGGCGTCGCCAGTGCGCCGGTCGAGGTCCAGCGGTAGGTCGAGGGAAGAGAACAGCTTCCACCGGTCGGAGTCGGCGTCGGCGTGGGGGTCGGGGTGCCGCCGCCCGAGACGCCGCCCGTGCAGGCGACTCCGTTCAGCGCGAAGTCGGTCGGTAGCGGGTTGCTGCCGGTCCAGGAACCGTTGAAGCCGAAACTGGTGTTCGCGCCGGTGGCCAGCGAGCCGTTGTAGCTCGCACTGTGTGCGGTCACGTTCGACCCGCTCTGCGTGACGGTGGCGTTCCAGGCCTGGGTGACCTGCTGCCCGGCGCCGAACGACCACGTCAGCGTCCAACTCGACACCGGGTCGCCCAGGTTGGTCACGGAAACGTTCGCGCCGAAACCTCCCTGCCACTGCGAACTGATCGTGTAGTCGACCTGGCAGCCGGCGGCCGCGTGCGCGGATCCGGGGAGGACGATGACCGCCGCGGCCAGCGCGGCGGCCGATGAGGCCGAAGCGACGGGGCCCCACCGGCGGAGTCCGAGCATTCGATTCATGGATCTCCTCGCGAAGGGGGTCGTGTTCGGGATCTCGAACACGACGCGAAATACGGAATGGTGATTCAGGGGGGAAGTATGAGCGGCGGAGCGGTCACGTCAAGGCGCTCGACACCGCGGCGCCGGGAGCACGCACAACGGTCCTGGCAGGGGGAACGCAATGCCGGGCGACCCGATGAACATCGATGAAAACAAGGGGAACGGGTTTCGACCACGAGCGGCCGAGGGCGGGTCCGTGCGGTGTGTCGCTCGCGCGAGGCTCGGCCCACACGGCGTCGGCCCCGCTCCTGATGGGGAGCGGGGCCGACGGTGCGGAGCGATCGGATGGTCAGCCGGAGCAGGTGAGCACGGGGTTCGCCCAGTCGCCGTGGTCGTTGCCGTTGCCGTCGCCGGCGTCCCCGACGACCAGGTCGACCACCTGACCACCGGTGACCGGAACGTCGATCGAGATGGCCGGGGTGGAACCGGTGACGGTGGGCGTGGTGATCAGCGTCTTGCCGTCGAGCACCACGCTGAACGTGACGGTTCCGGCGTTGCCGTTCTCGTCGTCCATGCCGACGGTCGCGGTGAACCTGCTGCACGTACCGCCGAGGTAGACCGCGACGTCGCTGACGGCGTTGGTGCCCAGCCCCTTGGCGTACGAGGTGCCGTTGATGGTGATCGGGTGGCCGTCACCGGCGGCCTGCTCACCGACGCTGGTGTCCCGCTCGACCGGTCCCCAGCCGTTGGTCGCCGACAGCCAGGGCAGGTCGCTGACCTTGTCCTGACCGGCCGGCGGCACCGGCGGTATCGGGCCGATGATCCGCTCGTCGCTGAACGTCTGCCGGCTGCTCTTCTGGGTCATGGTCGCGGTGGCCGTGATCGCGGCCGGCTTCTCGACGGTCGCCGGTGGGGTGACGGTGAACGTGAACGTCGCCGACTGCCCGGGGGTCAGCCTCGCGGCGGACGCGGGTGTCGGGGCGCTCGCCGTCCAGCCGTCGGGCAGCGTGAGCGCCGGGATGACGTTCTCCGCCGCGCCGCGGTCGACGCTCACCGTCTCCGTCGCGGTGAACTTGGTCCCTCCGGTCACCGTGCCGGGAACCTGCAGGTTGACGGTTGAGATGGGCGACTTGGGCATCTTGTACGTGCCCTCGTTGTATCCCGGGCTGTTGTTCTGCACGACCGTCAGCGGGGACGCGTGGCTGCCGTACTTGGTCAGCGTCACGGTGCCCAGGCCGCCGGTGGAGCCGTCCAGGTTCCACACGGCGATCTTGATGTCGTTCGTGCCGTGCGGGTTCAGCACCCCGTTCGGGATCGGGAAGCTGTGCTGCGGCCCGAGGTAGTTCACGTAGTTGCCCATGTGCCAGCCGTTGACGAAGATCTCCGCGCGGTACTTGCGGGACGATGCGTCGCTGATGGTCAGGCCCAGCGAGGTGTCCTGGCCCGGCGGCAGCTGCAGTGTCACGTCGGTGGCGTACCAGGAGACGCCCGGCGTCTTGTCGGCGGCCGGAAGCGTCACCGGCTGCCAGGCGTCGGTCGGGTAGCCCGGCAGGTACCAGCCGGCGCGCTCGCCGTACAGGCCGCCGACGCTCAGAGGCCCGCGTACGGTGTCCGGCGGCGTCTCGCCGCCCCGGTCGCCCTGCAGTCTCCAGGTGATCGCGTTCGGGGATCCGATCAGTCTGGCGCCGGTCAGCCCGCGGGCCGCCTTGTTGCCGCTGGATTCGTTGTAGTCCTCCTCGTGGCCCATGTTCACGGTGAGTACCGAGATCAGGTTGTCGGGGCCGGCGTGCACCGACCCGGCCGGGAAGGTGTACGTCTTGGAACCGTCGGAGGTGGAGCCGCCGAGGAAGACGCCGTTGAGCCAGACCGAGGAGGCGGCCGCGCCCCCGCCGCTCTGCGCGGACAACGTGATCCCGGCCTCCTTGCCGGTGCCGGTGAAGCGGCCGCGGTACCAGGTGCTGCCGGTGTGGAAGCCGTAGTCATCCGCGAACAGCACCGGCAGCGAGCCGGGCGTGGTGATGCTGTTCGACGTCATCTTGTCGGCCACCGTCCAGGTGGAGTCGTCGAACCGGGGCTGGGCCTCCGGCGATTCCTGGGTGTGCACCCAGTTGGTGAGTGCCGGCAGTTCGACCGGGGCCGCGGTCGGCACCTTCCCGACCAGGCTGCCGTCGTCGGATGCCGTGGTCGCGACGTCGGAGCCGTTCCAGCTGAGCTTCGACGCCTCGCTCCACACCTCGATCGAGCCGTCGGTGTCCACGTCACCGGTCAGTTCGGCCGTCGAGTGCCTGATCTTGGCGGTGCGCAGCAGGTGCGTACCGCGTACCAGGACCGGGCCGGAGCCGGTGTCCTGCCGCCAGAACGTCTTCGCCGTGGCCGTGTCCGCCAGCAGCAGGAGCAGCGGATGGTCGCCGCCGGTGATCCGCACCCGGGCCAGGCCGTTGTGCGTGTAGTTCAACCGCAGGTCACCGGTGGCGGCATCCCACGTCTGGGTGACATCGCCGCCGGTGGACGTGACGGTCGGCTTCGAAGCGAACCGCAGCACCGTCTCGCCCGCCGTGCCGGCGTCGCCGTACAGCACGGCGACGTCCTGACCGCCGATCGTCGCGTTGGTCATCAGCTCGGACGTCGAGTACTGCAGCCGGTTGCCGCCGAGGTCGTAGTTCGCCGTGATGATCTTCGACTCGCGGCCGTCCAGCGTGATGCCGGTGCCGGGTTGTTGCGGCACGGTCGGGTAGGTCACGGGCTTGGTCGCGGGCACGGTCAGATCGATGGCGTCGATGGCGACGAAGTCGCCGGTCGCGCCGGAGCTGTGCCGGCCGTCCACCACGATCTTGAGCGTGTGCGGACCGTCGGTCAGGCCGCTCTTCTGGAACAGCACCGCCTGGTTCTCGTTGCCGTAACCGTCGACCGTGGCCTGCAGGACGCCGTCCAGGTAGACGTCGGCGAGCCCGTGGTTGTCGACCTTCGATCCGATCCAGCGGACGGCGGTGCCGTTGAACGGCACGGTCAGCGAGTCGCCGGCCGCGTTGGACCACGACTCGGTGTGCTTGTAGTCGCCCCCGGTGTAGCTCTGGTCGGCCACGTGCGACCAGGACCCGGAGTACTTCAGGGCCGCGTCGTTGTCGTCGTAGGTGTAGTCGACCGGCTTGGTGTTGAAGTCGACAGAGATGTGCGTGCTGTCCTTCGACGTCGACGTGGAGTCGGAGTGCCGCAGCACGTGGAACTGCGTGCCGGTGTCCGGGTTCCTCCGCGCGGTGTCGACGATCCGCGCGTTGTCCGGCGCGGTGGCCGAGATCGCGTCGGTCTTGGTCAGCGGCGCCACCGCCTGGGTGAAGTACCCGATGAGCTTGTCCTGGTCGTACTTGGGATCGAGCTCACGGTTCTCGCGGATCGCGGCGCCGTAATCGTAGGAGGTGTAGTTCTGCGGCTCGCCGAGCCAGCCCCAGTTGGTGCCGCCGTAGGTCATGTAGAAGCTCTGTGACGTCGCGCCGACCGCGATGTTCTGCTTGTAGAACACGTTGGCGAACCGGTCGTTGATGAGCTGGGCGCATTTGTCGTAGCCGGGGCCGCCCCACGGGTCGAAGGCGCCGCCCTGGAATTCGGCGGTCGCCAGCGGCTTGCCCGCGACATGGTCGTAGCTGATGTCCGGCACGCCATTCCACTGAGTGGGGTTGGAACAGTTGAAGCCCTGCGGGTAGGAGTCCGCGGCGTCCACGTCGAGAGCGCCGTCACCGGCGTTGAACGTGCCGTTGTTGTTACCGACCAGCGGGACCTTGATGCCGTCGGCGAGCGCCTTGTTCTCCAGGTGTTTCATGTACGAGCGTCCGGCGGCGTCGCCGTGGTAGTACTCGTTCTCGACCTGGTACTCGATCACCGAGCCGGTGCCCGTGGTGAGCTGGTGCCTGGCCAGGATCGCGTCGATCTGGGCCTGCCACTCGTCGGAGTACTTGAGGTAGTCGGGGTCGCCGGTGCGGGTGGTTCCGGCCTTGGTGGACAGCCATCCGGGGAAGCCGCCGCCGTCGACCTCGGCGTTGATGTACGGGCCGGGCCGGGCGATGACGTAGAGGCCGGCCTGGTCGGCCATGTCCAGCAGCTTGTCGACGTCCCGTACCCCGGTGAAGTCGTAGACGCCTGGCCTCGGGGAGTGGTAGCCCCAGTAGAGCGAGACGGCGTTGAAACCGGCGGCTTTGAGCTTCTGGAACACGTCCCGCCACAGGTCCTGATTGGGCAGGCGGAAGTAGTGGAACTCGGCGGACCAGATGTACGTGCGCTCGCCGTCGATCTTGAAGGAGTAGCCGTCGTACGTCACCGAGTGCGCCGTTCCGGCGGTGACGGGGGCCGCCATCGGAGGAGGTGCGGCGCTCGCCACCGGGCCGGCACCCAACGCCAGCACCGTGAGGATCATGATCGCGGTCAGGGCCGCGCGCGAGCGGGACAGCAGTCTGGGGATGCTGGGGGGCATGCGGGTGCCTCGCTTCACAAGCGGGACGCGTTTAAGCCTGTGTAAACGCGATGTTCCGAGTGTGCAGTCTGCGGCTTCCTGGAAGATGACGTCAAGGGGGGTATGTGGCTGTTTCGTGGTCATTCGTGAAGATTGAGGTCTGTCGCACTCTTGGCCCCGATGCCATAAATGCGGTTTGTCCGCTGCGTGAGTGCCATCGCCTCCAGCGGGCAGCCAATCCGACGCCCTTTAATGTTGAAAAATGTTCGATTCCAAGCGCGATCTCTTCGAGGTCGAGGCGCCTCGGCGGTGTAATCGCGTTCCGTCGCTCCCGTGAGCGCGAGGACCGTGCGAGTATCAGCGAGTATCGTTCTAGCGTTTTCGCAGGTCGCGTCGGTTGAATGGACCATCCTCCCGACCGGAGGGCGGGGCTTTCGCCGTGTCCGAGGTCAGCCCGCTACGCGCCGCCACGCCGCCTCGTACGTCTTCGCGACCGACGGCCGCACGACTTTCCCGTTCACCCGCAACAGCGCGGTGCCCGCCGGATAGTCCCACTCGCTCCCGAGCGCCGGGGCTTTCTTCAAGATGCCCTGGATGTAGGAGACCCGCTGGGCGACGGCCTGCGCGTCCGGCCACACCTCGACCACCGCGCCGCAGTCGATCCCATCCCGAGCGCTCTGGCACTGCGTCGCGACCTTATCGGAGAGCACGGCCGCCGAGGTGTACCCGTTCGGCCGGCCGAGAAGGTTGTTCGAGTCGCTGGTCTCCGTCACGACGAGCATGCGTTTCACCCGCGGCATGGCGGCTTTGAGAGCGGCCGCGTATTCCTTGGCGGTGCGCGCCGGCGGGATGGAGGAGGTGGTGACGGCCGGTGCTCTGCTCGCGACCGACGGGGTGGCCGTGCCGCCGGGTTCGTCGGTGGACGAGCAGGCGGTCGCAGCGAGCAGGATCACGGCGATGGTGAGGGGGCGGCGCATGGCCGTTGGACGCGCGAGGGAGGCGGGTGGTTGCCAGGGACGGCGGTGGCCGGGGCGGCAGAAGATTCGTCTTCCCGAGCCCCTGGCGCGGACCGGCCGTTCCTCAACGGGCTCCCCTGAGCAGGGCCTCGACGAGCCCGCGTGCCTGGCGCGCCGGCCCGTCGGCGCCGTGCGACTGCACGGACGCGTAAACCCCTTCCATGACGAGGAAGATCTGGTCGGCGAGCACCGCAGGGTCCTCGACGGCCAGTTGGGCGGTCAGTTCGCCGATCTTCTCGCGTACCCACGCCTTGGTGTCGACGGCCAGCGCGTGTGCCTTGGCCGACGCGTCCGGCAACTCGGCCATCGCCATCAGGAACGGACAACCGCGGCAGTGTTCCGGCTGCACCTGCTCGATGAGCGCGTCGAACAGTGACAGGATCCGGTCGGCGGGCTCGCCATCGGCCGTCGCCTCGATGAACCATCGCTTGTAGAGCCCCGCGGCGCGGTCGACGTACGCGGCGACGAGGTCGTCCTTCGACGCGAACAGGCGGTAAAGGGTCGTCGGCGCGACACCGGCCGTCGCGGCGATGGTGTCGACGCCGGTGCCCTTGATGCTGTGCCAGTAGAAGAGGTCGTGCGCCACCGCCAGGATGTGCTCTCTCGTTTCCGTGGCAGGGCGCCTCACGACGACGTAGTCTACGCGTTAGGGAACGTTCCCTAACATTTGAGGAGCGGACTGTGATCGTTGTGGCTGGGGCTACCGGGAACGTCGGGCGCGAAGTGGTCCGCCTGCTGGTCGAGGCCGGTCAACCGGTACGGGCCCTGACCAGGGACCCGGCGAAGGCGACGGTGCCGGCCGGTGCCACGGCCGTGGCGGGGGACCTGACCGACCCGGCGACGCTGCGGCCCGCGCTCGGCGGGGCCACCGCGTTGTTCCTGCTCAGTGGCTACTCACCGGATGTCTTCACCGAGGCTTCGCGAGCCGGTGTGCGGCGCGTCGTGCTGATGTCCGGCGGCTCGGTCGAGACCGGCGACCGGTCCAACGCGGTCGCCAAATACATGATCGAGACCGAGGACGCGCTGCGGGCGTCCGGCCTGGGGTGGACGATGGTGCGGCCGCGGATGTTCATGACCAACGCACTGCAGTGGGCTCCCCAGGTGAGCTCTGGTGTGGTGCGGGCACCGTGGCCGGACGTGCCGTCGGCGGTGGTCGACCCGGCGGACATCGCGGCCGTTGCCGCCAAGGCGCTGGTGTCGGCGGAGCACGAGGGCCGCGAGTACCCGGTCACCGGCCCGGAGGCGCTGCGGCCGGGGGAGCGGGTGCGGATCCTGGCCCAGGCACTCGGCCGTGAGATCCGGTACGAGGCGCAGCCCGACGACGAGGCCCGCACGGAGATGCTCACGCAGATGCCGGAGCAGTACGTCGACGCGTTCTTCAGTTTCTACTCGGATGGAAGGCTCGACGAGGCAACGGTCTTCCCGACGGTTCTCGAAGTGACCGGCCGTCCGCCGCGGACGTTCGCGGAGTGGACCCGGGCCAACGCGGGACGGTTCCAGTGAGGAAGGCGATCGTCGCGCTCCTGCTGCTGATACCGGTCGCCGCGCCGGCGTCGGCGTCGGCCTCCCCGCTTCCGGTCGGCCGGTACGCATCGCCGAACCCCGGCTCGGTCAACGTGCTGTGGATGTCCGCGCCACACGGTCTGATCGTGGTCGACTCGGGCCGCACGCTGTCCGAGGCGCATAAGACGGTCGCCGCGATCCGTGCGGTGCACCGTCCGGTGGTCGGGATCCTGATCACGCACGCGCATCCGGACCACGTCGGCGGCTTGGGCGTGCTGCACGAGGCGTCCCCACACGCGCCGATGTACGCGACGGCCGCGACCAGTGAGGAGATCAGGACCGACTCGAAGGGCTTCTACGCGCTGACCAGGCAGATCGACGGCGACGACTGCCCGGCGGTGATGACCGTGCCGGACCACGTGCTCCAGCCGAACAAGCCGATAACGATCGGCGGCCTGCGGCTGACGTCGACGGACGCGCGGATCGCGTCGTGATCAGCTTCGCCGATGAGGCAGAACACGGTGTCAACGCGCGTTTCGCTCGCCGGAACGCGCGTCAAGGACCGTCGGTTGGGGGCACATGCCGGACGCGATCTCGTGTCACACCCCTGGGGAGGAGACCCGGAAGTGTCTGCGCGTCATCAGTGGGCTCGAAGGCTGAGGATCGAACCGGACGGGTCGTCGGCAACATCGATAGTTAAGTATCTTTACAAAAACCGGTCGTGTACCTACTCTTACGTCATGACCTGGAGGGGCCCGCTCCTGTCCAGCAATCCAGGAAGCGTGCCCCTACGCCCACCTTCGCGCCCCCGCCAGGACGCGTTCGGCCCCGCGCGTGAGGGAGAATGTTCGTGACGGCAGACAACGACCGCACACGCCGTACCAGGTGGAGAATCCTCGCGGCAGCCGCCGGCGGAGCCATGGTGATCGCCCCAGGCGCCATCGGCGCCCGTGACGCCGCGGCCATCGGCTCCGCCCCTGCCACGGGACTGAGCGCCACCGGCCTTGACCCGACCGTCGCACCGGGCGGCAACTTCAACCTGTCGGTGTGGGCGCTCCAGCTCCCGATCGGATCGCCCGGCTCGCCGACCACGATCCCGCCGTCGCAGTTGAAGGGCGCGAACGGCTACACGAATCCGGCTTACTTCTGGACCGACAAGAACGACGGCTCGATGACCTTCTGGGACCCCGAGTCCGGGGTCACCACGCCGAACTCCAGCTACGCCCGCACAGAACTGCGCGAGATGAACGCCGACGGCAGCGCCGCGGACTGGCCGCTGTCCGGCACTCACAAGCTGTCGGCGACCCTGCGGATCGTCTCGGTGACGAAGAACGTCTGTGTCGGACAGATCCATCTCGGCAGCGGCGGCTCGTCGACGAAGCCGCTGCTCGAGCTGTACTACCACGCCAACGGCGACGTCGTCCTCGGCATCGAGAGGTCACCCGACGGCGGTCAGAACACCTACACGCTGACCAATGTGTCACTCGGTACCCAGTGGAGCTACGTCATCGCGATCGTCGGCGGCAAGATCCAGGTCACCGTCAACGGGAACACGAAGAGCTACTCGATCGCCTCGGGCTTCACCGCCTACCACCAGTATTTCAAGGCCGGCGACTACAACCAGTCATCGTCGAGCAGCACCAGCAACGGTGCGAAGGTCAAGTTCTACGCCCTGACCGTGGCCCACGGCTGACCGCTCCGGTCCGCGTCGCCACCACTACACCTCCTGGTCGACCTCGGCCGCCTGGGGAGAGCCGCACGCGGATCGCAGCGACGGCGCGATTCCGCTGAGGAGTTCGTACGACCGCCGGCGGTCACCGGGGTCGTACACCGGGGTGGTGACCATCAGCTCGTCGGCGCCGGTCTCATCGAGCAGCCGCTGGAGCCGTCGCCGCACCGTCTCCGGCGACCCCACGATGACGCCCTTCGTGCGTTCGGCGATCTCCACACGGTCGGCGTCGGTGTAAGGGTGGGCGGCGGCCTCTTCCGGGCGAGGCAACAGGATCCGCCGGCCCTGTGCTCTGCTCAGCAGCTTCAACCGGGAGGGACCGGCGAGCCACTCGGCGCGCTCATCGGTGTCGGCCGCGATGACCGACACGCTGATCAGGGCCGGAGGTGTGGGGCCGGCCGGCTCGGGAGACCGGGACAGGACCCGGTGACCGCGGACGGCGTTCACGGCCTCGCCGGGGTTCAGGTGATGGGCGAACGCGTAGGCCAGGCCGAGTGACGCGGCGAGGCGTGCGCTCGCGGCGCTGGAGCCGAGTATCCAGATCGCCGGCCGGTTGCCGATCGCGGGAACCGCGCGTACTCCGTCGTCGGAGGCACCGTCGAAGTAGCCGAGCAGCTCCGTGATCTGCAGGCGGAAGCTCTTGGCGGTCCGCTCGGTCTCGCTGCGTACGGCGTCCGCGGCGCGGCGGGGACCGCCGAGGGCCCGGCCGATCCCGAGGTCGATCCGTCCCGGATGGAGCGCGGCCAGCGTCCCGAACTGTTCGGCCACGACGATCGGCGCGTGATTCGGGAGCAGCACTCCTCCCGCCCCCACCCTGATGCGACGGGTCGCGTTCGCGAGATGGCCCGCGAGCACGGCGGGGGCGGAACAAGCGACGCCGCGCATGCTGTGGTGCTCGGGCACCCAATACCGGTGGTAGCCCAGCTCATCGGCGGAAACCGCCAGATCGACCGTGTCGAGGAGCGCCTGCCGAGCGGTGGAGCCGGACACGATCGGAGAAGTGTCCAGCACCGAGATGCGCACACCACCGTGGGCCTTGCCCCTGTCCTCTTCGGCCGTCGGCGCGCCGTGCCCGGAATCGTTGCTGGCCACGGTCCGCAGGATAAAACGTGGTTCACCCGGGCGGCGCCGGGCCGATCCGGCCGGGTCGGAAAGAAACCGTTCAGAGTGTTTACAGAAACCCGGTCCGATGATCTGATGCGGGGGACGGCAAGCCGAGTGTGCGAGGTGCCGATGCGTCTCCGGACATCACCGGCCCGGCGTTCGGCGGGGGTGTCCGCCCTGGCCACGCTGGCGACGGCCGCCTCGGTCGTCGTCGCCCTCCCGTCGTCGCCCGCCGCCGCGACCTCGGCGGCGGCCGTGACGGACGGCGCCGCCCGGTTCGAAGTCCTGACGCCGACGTTGATCCGCACGGAGTACGCCGGTGACGGCGTCTTCACGGACGCGACCACCTTCAACGCCGTCAACCGGTCGTTCACGCCGCCGCCGTACACCACGACGGTGACGGCGGACGGCTACCGGGAGATCCGCACCAGCGCGCTGACTCTGCGGTACAAGCAGAACAGCGGCCCGTTCACCGCGTCGAACTTAAGCGTCGCGATCACCGCGACGGGCACGACCGCGCGCCCGGCGTTCCCGTCGTACTGTCCCGTGTCGGTCGCGTGCGAGGGCGAGAACGCGCTGTTGACGGGGAACGCGACGCCCGCCTACGACCATCAGGGCTACACGGGTACCGGATTCGCCTCGGGATACGAGCGCACCGGCAGCGGCGTGCAGTACGACGTCGACGTGCCCAGCGCCGGCACGTGGCGACTCGCGGTCCGGTACGCCAACGCCACCGGCAGCGACGGCCAGTCCGCCACGCGCACGCTGACGGCGCACGTCAACGGCGACGCGGGGCCGCGGTTCAGCCTGCCGCCGACCGGTTCGTGGGACACCTGGTCCACGGCGTCGGTGGACGTCGGTCTGCGCGCCGGCGTCAACACGATCACCGTCGCCGAGGACGCCGGTGACTCGGGCCGCGTCAACCTCGACAGTCTCGCCGTCACGCCGACCACGGCCACGGGTTACCCGGCGCCGGCCACCGATCTGCGCACCACGGGCTACGGCGCGGGGCCGGCCGGCCAGTTGGGCGGCTGGTACCGGTCGCTGGACAATCTCCCGAACGGTCTGCCGGACGCCGGCACGTTGCATCCGGGCCTCCTGGACCGGGGCGGCTGGTACCTGCTGGACGACACCCGCACCGCGTTGCTCGGCGCGAACCACACGGTCGGTGACCGGCCGAGCCACGGCGCACAGCCCTATCAGGACGGCTACTTCTTCGGGTACGGGCAGAACTACAAGCAGGGCCTGAGCGACCTCAACGCGCTGACCGGGGGAGTGAACCTGCTACCGCAGACCGCGTACGGCGTGTGGTTCTCCCGGTTCTGGGGGTACAGCACGTCCGACTACCAGAACACGCTGCTGCCCGCGTTCCGGAGGAACTTCGTCCCGATCGACTGGCTCGTCGTGGACACCGACTGGAAGAAGCCGGTGGAGTGGGACGGGTGGAACTGGAACACGGACCTGTTCCCGGATCCGCAGGCATTCCTCGACTGGACGAAGCAGATGGGCCTGGACGTGAGCCTCAACGTCCACCCTGAGATCGATGACACCGATCCGAGGTTCCCGGCGGCGAACACCGCCGCCGGCGGTCTGCCGGTCCAGCCCGACGGGCACACCCACTACTTCGACTGGTCGAATCCGGCGCACCTGGCCGCCTACCAGGGGCTGCACGCGCCGTTCGAGCAGCAGGGCGTCCGGGCCTGGTGGCTGGACTACTGCGGAGGCTGCGGCGCGTCGATCGCCTCGGATCCGCACGTCGCGCCGGACAACCTGATCAACCAGGCGTACGCCGACCACGACACCGGGCGCGGCCTGCGCGGCTTCGCGTTCAGCCGGATCGGCGGCACCGAGCACGGCGGCCTCGACGCCACGAACTTCGCGGTCGGCCCCTGGTCCGAGCGGCGCAACACGCTGGCGTTCACGGGTGACACGTACTCGACCTGGGACACCCTGGCCTACGAGGTGCGGTTCACCGCCGGGGAGGCCGCCGCCGGCCTGACCGGTGTGACGCACGACATCGGCGGCTTCCACGGAGGTCACCTCGCCGACGACATGTACGCCCGGTGGGTGCAGTTCGGTACGTTCCAGCCGGTGCTGCGGCTGCACTCCGACCACGGCGACCGGCTCCCGTGGGACTATCCGGGCGCGGCCCAGGCGGCGGCGCAGCGGTTCCTGCGCCTGCGGGAGGCGCTGGTGCCGTACACCTACACGATGGCATGGCAGGCGTCCCGGACCGGAGTGCCGATCGTACGGCCGATGTACCTGGACTACCCGACCACTGACGCCGCCTACAGCGCCTCCGGTGAGTACATGTACGGCGATGACATGCTGGTGGCGCCGGTCACCACTGCGAATGACGCGAACGGCAACGGGTCGGTGTCGGTGTGGGTGCCGCCGGGCACCTGGAGCGACTACTTCACCGGCGCGACGTACACGGGGCCGACGACCGTCACGATGAGCGCTCCGCTGTCCCGGATGCCCGTGCTGGTCAAGGCCGGCGGCCTGGTGCCCCTGCGCACCGACTACGTGAACGGTCAGAAGGAGAAGCCGGGCGGCGGGCTCACCGTCGACGTCACGGCCGGCGCGGACGGCTCCTTCAGCCTCTACGGCGACGCGGGGGAGGGCAGCGGGTACGCGTCCGGGCAGTTCACCACCACGCCGCTGTCCTGGGCCGACGGCTCCCGTACCTTCACGGTCGGTGCCGCCACGGGCGGCTATCCGGGGGCGCCCGCCACCCGGGCGTACACCCTGCGCGTCGCCGACAGCGCCGCGCCCACCGCGGTCCTGGTCGACGGAGCGCAGGTGCCGGAGACGGCGTGGGCGTACAACCGCAACAGCCGCACCGTCACCGTCACCACCGACAGCCTGTCGACGGGCGCGGCGCACACCGTGGCGCTCACCGGGTCCGCCGCGGACAACCCGGGCACCGGCGAGGTCGTCGGCGTCGGCGGGCTGTGCCTGGACGTGCGGGGCGGGATCGACGCGGACGGCCAACCGGTCCAGGTCTACACCTGCAACCACACCACCGCGCAGCAGGCCGGCCACGCCGGCGACAACACCGTACGGTTGCTGAGCCGCTGCCTGACCGCCGGCGGCACGGCCAACGGCGCGCCGGTCACCATCGCCTCCTGCAACGGTGCCCCCGGCCAGTCCTGGACCCGCCGGGCCGACGGCACGCTGCTGAATCCCCAATCCGGCCGCTGCCTGGACGTCCCGGACTCCAACCGCACCCCCGGGGCCGTCCAGCTCCAGCTGTACGACTGTCTCGGCACCGACGGGCAGATCTGGCGGCTGCCACCCGGACCGATCACCGGCCCGGGCGGGCTGTGCGCCGACGTGGCCGATGCCGATCCCTCCTCGGCCGGCGCGGTGCAGCTGTACACCTGCAACGGCACCGACGCACAGCGCTGGTCCACCCCGGGTGACGGCACCGTCCGGGTGTTCGGCAAGTGCCTCGACGTCAGCCACGGGGCCACCGCCGACGGCACCCCGGTCCAGTTGTTCGACTGCAACGGCACCGGCTCCCAGACGTGGACCAGCCGGAGCGACGGCACCCTTTACAACCCGCAGTCCGGACGCTGCCTCGACGACCCCGGCAACAGGCAGAGTCCCGGCGACGTCCTGCAGATCTACGCCTGCAACACCAGCACCGCCCAGCAGTTCCGTCTGGGCTGACCCGAGACGACCGTCACGTCCCGTCCCGGTGCAGCGCGTGCGGTCCGGTCCGTCGGTTCCCTGACGGTTCAGCGCGGGCGCTGCGCCGTACACCTCCGGTCGGACCGCGACGGTGCGGCCCGGTGACATGCGTGTTCGACGGCTTCGGCGGGGAGCGTCAGGGGTGGAGGACGACCTTTCCGGCGACGGTGCCGGACTCGGCCAGGCGCATCGCCTCGGCGACCTGGGTGAGAGGCAGCTCGGCGGCGATCTGGGCGGTGATCTCACCGCGCCGCAGCGCTTCGAACACCCCGGTGAGGTCGGCGCGCAGCCGGGCCCGGAAGCGGCTGCGGCTCAGGGCCCGGCCGGCCCAGACGTTGAAGAAGTAGGCGCGGCGGCGGTTGGGCAGGGCGTTCCACAGCCACACTCGGCCCAGCAGCTTGAGCACCGGCCACTGCTTGGAACCTTCATCGTCGCGGGTGGAGGCGCTGCCGTAGGAGACGAGCGTGCCGCCCGGCGCGAGCAGGCGCCAGGAGTCGACGACGCTGCGGCCGCCGACGTGGTCGAAGACGGCGTCCACGCCGCGCGGGGCGAGTTCACGGACGCGTGCGGGGATGTTCTCGGTGCGGTAGTCGATCGGGGTCACTCCCCGTTCCCGCAGGGCGGCGTGGTGGCGTGCGGAAGCGGTGCCGATCACCTTCGCGCCCGCGGCCTGGGCGAGCTGGACCAGGACCGAGCCGACTCCTCCGTTGGCGCCGTGCACCAGGACGGTCTGCCCGGCGCGGACGCGGGCCTTGCGGTGCAGCATCTGCCAGGCCGTGATGCCGTTGATCACCACGGTCTCCGCCTCCGCGGCGCTGATCCCGTCCGGCACCGGCACCACATCGGCGGCGTCGACGACCACGTGGCTGGCCCAGCCGCCGACCTTCAGCAGCGCGGCCACCCGGGTGCCGACCAGGCCCGGAGCGACACCGTCCCCGGTCGCCAGCACGGTGCCGACCAGGTCGTAGCCGGGAACGAACGGGTAGGGCGGCTGGTCGTAGTAGCGGCCGCGGCGCATCTGCTGCTCGGCGAAGGAGACACCGGTCGCCTCCATGCGGACGACGACCTGGCCCGGGCCGGCGGTCGGCACGGCCCCCTGCCGCACCTGAAGCCCCTCCGGCTCGACCTTGCCCGGCAGCACGACCTCGACCATTTCCGCAGCGTTCATGACGACCTCCATCGACCTCTCACCAGCGACAGTTAGCGGCTGGCGCGTTCGTTAGAAGTTATAACGCGCTGCAGGAGTGACGGTCAAGAACATTCGTAATAGGGTCTAACTGCGGGCCTGCGTCGAGCGGCTCGACCGGCCCTCCGGGAGCCGGTGATCGAACAGGGAAGGGACGAGCACATGACCACCGTGGGCAGGGAGACCCCACGCGAGCGCTACCGGGCCCAGCTACGGGCCGAGGTCAAGGAGCGCGCCTGGGAGCAGATCGCCGCCGCGGGAGCGCCGGGGCTGTCCCTGAACGCCATCGCCAAGCAGATGGGTATGAGTGGCCCCGCGCTCTACCGGTACTTCGCCGGCCGGGACGAGCTGATCACCGAGCTGATCCGCGATGCCTACCGCAGCCTCGCCGACGCCATCCGCACCGCCGCCGCGGCGGGTGCGGACCTGGCCGGACTGGGACACGCACTGCGCGCCTGGGCACTGGACGACCCCCAGCGCTACTTCCTCGTCTACGGCACTCCGGTTCCCGGCTACCACGCACCCGACGACATCACCACGATCGCCTCAGAGATCATGGACGCTCTCCTCGACGCCGCCCAGTCGGCCGGCACGGCCGTGGACGCCCCGGCCGACGGCCACCCCGACGCCCGACTGGAGGCCCACCTCGCCGAACACCGGCAGTGGGCCGACGGCCACCCCGCCCCGCCGGCCGCCCTGCGCCGCGCCCTGCGCTTCTGGACCCGTCTGCACGGCATCCTCTCCCTGGAACTGGCAGGCCACTTCACCGGCATGGGCTTCGACCCGGCCGAGCTGTACGACAGCGAACTGCGCCACCTGCCCCAGTAGGCGGCCCGCTTCGGGAGTCCTGCTTCGTTCGGATGATCCCCGGATATCGCAGTCGGGCGGTCGCACGTGAGCAGACAGACCTTGTTGCGCGTGTTTTCGCGGAGACCGGGCGGGAAGCAGCGCTGCATGCACCAAGCCGACGCACCGGTTCCGGAAACGCTCACCGCCTTCCGACGCGAGGCGGGAGGCACCGAGCGATTCATCTCGGGATTCGACTACCCGATGTTCGTGGTGACCACCGCCGCCGACGGCGGGCGCGTACGGGCAGGGTGTCTCGTCGGGTTCACGACACAGTGTGGGATCGACCCGTTCCGCTTCCTCGTCTGCCTGTCGAAGAAGAACCGGACCTACCGCGTGGCGGCCTCCGCCTCCTACCTCGCCGTCCACGTGATGGGCCGGGACCAGCAGGATCTGGCGACGCTGTTCGGCTCCGAGACCGGGGACGAGACGGACAAGTTCGCTCGCTGCGAGTGGCGGCCGGGCCCGGACGGGGTTCCGCTGCTGACCCGCTGCCCGCGCGTCCTCGTCGGTAGAGTGCTCGACCGTCGAGAGCTCGGTGACCACATCGGCGTGCTGCTCGCCCCGGCCGAGACGCATGTCGGCTCCGACGGCGGCGGCCCGCTCATGTTCTCCGACCTCCCCGCGATCGACCCCGGGCACCCGGCGTAGGCCACCCGCCGAGGTCGAGCCGGGTTTCCGGCACCGACACGCCGGGCGGCGAACATTGTCGGTGCCATCGCCTTTAATCGAGGAGTGGACGTTGAAGAGCGCATCGCCGAGCTGACCGCCGAGGTCAAGCGGCTGAACGACCTGTACTACGGCACCGGCGACAGCCCGCTGCCGGACGCCGACTACGACGCGCTGAAGGATGAGCTCGCGGCGCTCGTCGCCGAGCATCCCGAGCTCGAGCCGGTTGACAGCCCGCTCGGCAAGGTCAATGCGCCGGCGGAGCTGACCGGCCCGACCGTGCGCCACGCGCGCCCGATGCTCTCGCTGGCGAAGGCGACGAGCGAGGAGCAGATCCGCACGTTCTGCGAGCGCTTCAGCGGCCAGGTCTTCCGCGTGTCGGAAAAGCTCGACGGGCTCTCGCTCAGCGTCGTCTACACCGACGGAAGGCTCGACCATGTCGCCACGCGCGGCACCGGCGCGGTCGGCGAGTTGGTGACCGAGAAGGTGCGTCACGTGATTCCGGGCCTGCCGACCCGGATCGCGGCTCCGGGGCGCGTGGAGGTCCGCGGCGAGGCCGTGATGCTGCGGTCGGTGTGGGCGGCCTATAACGAGGCGCACCCGGACCGGACGCTGACCAACCCGCGGTCGGGTGCCGCCGGGACGCTGGTGCTGAAGGATCCCGAGGCGGCCGCGAAGGCCGAGCGGCTGCTCCGGTTCTTCGCCTTCGGCGCCGATCGCGATGGCGTCGCGATGGAGATCCCGGCGGGTTTCGAGCCGGTCGCCCAGTACGTGTGCGCGAGCGCCAGGGAGGTGATGGACGCGATCGGCGAGATCGGTGGCCGCCGCGACGGACTGGACTACGACATCGACGGCGCGGTCGTGCGGCTGCACGAGCCGGCGGCGTTCGAGGCGGCGGGCTTCAACAGCGCCGAGCCCCGTGGCGCGATCGCGTTCAAGTATCCGCCGGAGGAGAAGCTGACGACGCTGCTGTCGGTCGAGTGGCCGGTCGGCAAGATCGGCCGCGTCCCGCCACGCGCGAAGGTCGCGCCGGTGTTCGTCGGCGGTGTGACGGTGGAGAACATCACCCTCCACAACCCGCGGCTGATCCGCGAACGCGATCTGCGGATCGGCGACACGGTGGCGGTCGTGCGGCGCGGTGATGTGATCCCGTTCGCGGGCCGCTCGCTGCCGGAGAGGCGCGATGGCAGCGAGGTCGAGATCGTCCCGCCGACGCACTGCCCGTCGTGCGGCTTCGAGCTGGAGGTCCGCGGCACCGGTGAGGAGCGCTGGTGTGTGAACCTGCAGTGCCCGGCGCAGGCGACGCGTCGGCTGATGCACTGGGCCTCGCGCCAGGCGGCCGACATGGAGGGCGTCGGTGACGTCTGGATCGAGAAGCTCGCCGAGGACGGCGTGCTCAAACGCCGCAGCGACCTGTACGACCTGACGGCCGAGCAGCTCCTCGGTTACGAGCGGATGGGCGAGACCAGCGCCCGGAAAATGGTCGACTCGATCGAGTCGTCCAAGGGCATGGGGCTGCGGCGCGCACTGATCGGGCTGGCGATCCCGATGGCCTCCGAGGGCACCGCCAAGCGCCTGTGCCTGGCCGGCTACGAACGCATCGAGGACATCGCCGCGGCGACGGTCGAGGACCTGGTGGCGATCCGCGACATCGGGCCGAAGGCCGCCGAGAGCATCGTGGCCTTCTTCGCCCGCGCGGACGTCCAAGAGGAGATCACGGCGCTGCGCGAGCGCGGCGTGAATCTCGATGTGCTGCCCGAGGACCGGCCGGTCGACGCGGCGGCTGCGGGCGACTCACCGCTCAAGGGCAGGTCGGTCGTGATCACCGGCGCTTTCACCGACCCGCGCTCCGGCGCGAAGATCAGCCGGCCGGACGTCACGCGCCTGGTGGAGCAGGCGGCCGCAACGACCGCCTCGTCGGTCTCGGCCAGCACCGACTACCTGCTCGCCGGCGACAACGTCGGAGCCTCGAAGACCGGCAAGGCCGAAAAGCTGGGAGTCACGGTCATCCACCAGGAAGAACTGTGGAGTTGGCTGGCCGAAGCCGGCGTCATCTGAACGATACCCACCACGCCCTCGC
This sequence comes from Actinoallomurus rhizosphaericola, assembly GCF_024055675.1. Lineage (NCBI taxonomy): Bacteria > Bacillati > Actinomycetota > Actinomycetes > Streptosporangiales > Thermomonosporaceae > Actinoallomurus > Actinoallomurus rhizosphaericola. The sequence continues at coordinate 277,612 of NZ_JAMXMW010000008.1, forward strand.
CCTGCTCTCCCAGAGAACACTCATCCGGAAGTACCCGCCGAAGATCATGCGGCACGCCGCGACCTCCTGGCTGGTCCAGGCCGGTGTGCCGCTGTACGACGTCCAGCCCGGATGCACGAGACCGTCTGCTCACACCTCATGAAGTTCTGACGATTCCCAACGGCTGATTGTCACGAACCATACGGTCAGCGTGAATCCACGAAGGTCCTCCTCCCGGACGATCTTCAGACTCATCGGCTCTGTCGCTCTTTCGGTGGTAACGGAGGGTATCGCCCTGTCACGCTGAGGTGTGTTGAAGGTCGACGAGCTTGTCGCTGTGGTGTTTTCGGGCCTATCCAGCCTGCTCATTGAGGATGTGACGGACGAGGACGAGTTGATCCGGGTGCGGGCCCGCTGCCGGCGGGTGCCCGTACCGTGTCCGGAATGTGCGGTCGAGACCGCCCATATCCATGCGTGGTGTGAGGCGGACCGTGGCCGATCCCCGTCGACGGGCGGCGGGTGGTCGTGAACGTGCGGGTGCGGCGGCTAGCCTGCCGGGACTGGCGATGTCCCCGGCGGACGTTCCGGGAACAGGTCGCTAGGGTTTTGGAGCGCTACCAGAGACGAACAGTCCGCCTGACCGCCCAGGTCGGGGCGGTGGTGCGGGAGTTAGCAGGCCGGGCCAGTGCCCGGGTGTTGTTCGCGCTGGGTCGAGTCGACCCGCGCGGCTGGTCGCCGAGCAAGCAAGTGATCATCGTCTACCGGGCGGCGCCGGGCGATCGTTCCGCGTCCGCTCTCGCCCGGCTCAGGACGGCCGGCGCAGGTGTCCTTCTCGGCGCGGACCTGCGCACCGCGGCAGGGCCACCTGAAAGGCCGTTTTTTTTGCGGCACCGGCGGATCGTGGCCGGTGCCGCTACTTTCGGCGGGAGCTCAGGTGGGCGGTGCGGCCAGGTGTGCGTCTTCGATGCCGGTCTCGATCACCCGGGCGGCGCGGCGTACGTCGTCCATGATGGCGGCGTGCACGTCGGCGGGAGTACGGCCGGGCGTGAGGTGTTTGCGCATGCTGCGGGCGTGGACGTCCCATAGCCCGAGGAGGGCTACTGCGGCGATGCGCGGCTCCGGCGCGTCTTCGTCGGCTCCGGCGCGCTTGGCGAGGAGTCGCTGTGCCTCGTCGATGAGCCGTTCCGTCGTCGCTCGCTGGTGTGCGCGCAGGGAGGGTGTGGAATTCAGCAGTTCGCCGAAGCGCCTGATGTCGGCCACTGCTGCGGCCGGGTTCTCATACGCCTCGAAGGCGACGGTCAGGCCGCGGGTCTCCTCGTCCAGGACCCGGACGCAGGCCTGGACCGGCGTCAGGTCGGGCTCGGCGAGGGCGGCCTGGATGCCGGCGGTCGTGGAGTCCCAGCGGTCAAGGATGAGTGCTTCCTTGGTCGGGAAGTAGTTGAAGACGGTCTTCTCCGACACGTTGCACCGGTCGGCGACCTCGGCGACCCGTACGCCGTCGAATCCGCGATCGAGGAACATCCGGGTCGCCACGTCGGTGAGCTGCTGGCGAAGCATCCACTTCTTGCGCTCCCTCAGACCTGTCGATTTAGAGGGGCCGGCCGGCCGGGGCCGCAGGGATGCCCAGTCCACCGTTGGCTCACTCATGACCCCATGGTATCGAGCGTCAGCATTTTTTCCGTCACTGTAGTTTTCCCGGACGTCCGGCCATATCCGGATGCTCGCCTCCAGTTGCGAACTAGCTCCAGCCACTATATTTTTTTAGTCACAGAAAGTTTAGCCGAGGAGGCCTCCGTGAGCGAGATCCGTATCGTCCGCGACTACGCGTACCCCCCCACCAGGGTTTGGCGGGCCCTGACCGACCCCGACCTGATCCCGCTGTGGACCGCGACGGGCGCCGGCGCGCGCGCCGAGGGCTTCGCGCCGGTCGCCGGCACCAGATTCCGGTTCGTGGCCAAGCCCAAGCCCGGCTGGAACGGCATCGTCAACTGCGAGGTCCTCGAGGTCGGCGAGCCGACCCTGCTCCGATACACCTGGACCGATGACGGCGGCGGCGATGACACCGAGGTCACTTATCGCCTCGAGCCCGTCGGTGACGGCACCCGGTTCACCTATGAACACACCGGATTCACCGGAATCGGCGGCCTGTTCATGGCCCAGATGCTCGGCCGGATCCGCCGCAAGATGCTCAGCGTCGGCCTGCCTGCCGTCCTCGCGGACGTCGGCGACGACGGCCGGCTTCGCCCGGGAAGCACTCTGCGGGTCAAATCCTGATCCGGCAGACGGCGACACGTTCCTCCTTCCTGGCATCGCCATCTATGCGGAACGGCTCAGCAAGAGGTACGGCGACCGCGCCGCGGTGGATCAGCTGGGTCCCGCCGCAACGAGATCTAAAGGCGTTCCGGGAGGCCGGCCGCAGTGTGCGCACGGTCGCGTCGTTGCGTTACCTGGCCGATGCGGCGCTGCGGCGCCGGGAAGGGCGCTGAAACGTGAGTTCGGCGAAACCTTCAACGACCTACGCCGGAGGTATAAGGACAACTGAGGCGACGCACGGACAGCTACGTACCTGCTTCTTCTCTGCTCTTCCGCTGAGTGCTGTGCGCACCACCTCCGACCCCACCCCAGGGCTGAGATCCGCGCAGGTCGGTGCTCGGCGGGCTGACCCGCTGGTCGGTGATGGGCAGGTCGCCGCGCTAGTGCTCGGCGAAGACCCGTGCGCCTCGCGTCGAGCCATGGGTCGCTGGGCTGTACAGCGTCGACGCCCGGGTAAGGCCGGTCTGACACTCGCGCGCACCTTCCACCGCAACAGACTGGACGCCACCGAAGGATACGAAGCTGACGCTTCCGGACTTGGCCGTTGCCGACCAGAGCGCTCTGCGGTGGCGGTGGGCGCTGCAGTCCTGGGGAACGTCCGAGAGCAAGATCCGCTCCAGCCATATCGGGGCCCCGGTAGCAATCGCGGAGAATCCAACGAACCCGTGAAAGCCTTTCGGGGCCGGGCTTGAGCAGTGGGCGGGGACGGCTGTCAGGTCAGCGACGCGGCGACCGCGTCGCGTACCTCGGCGTCCGTAGGCAGGGGAACGTCGAGCCGAGCGCAGACTTCGCGCAGGGAGGTCATGGTCACGTCATGCAGTCCGCAGACGGTGAACAGGTCGAAGGCGGTCAGGTCCGGATCGATGTTGAGCGCGAATCCGTGGCTGGTGATGCCGTTGCGTATCCGCATGCCGATGGAGGCGATCTTGTGGTGCTCGGGCGTCCACACGCCGACGAGGCTGGTCGCCCCGCGTGGGGTGTCGCGGCGCACCGCCGGTATGCCCAGCCGCCCCAGCGCGTCGATGAGGCCGTTCTCCAGCCAGCGGACGATGTCGACTGGGCCGCGCTCGTGGACGTCCAGCACGATGTACCCGATGAGCTGCCCGGGCCCGTGGTACGTCGCGTAGCCGCCTCGGTCGACTGGAACGGTGGGGATCCCCGTGTCGGCGAGGACGCCGGGCAGGTCGGCGGCCGGCGTACGGGCCCCGTAGGTGATGACCGGTGGGTGGCTCAGCAGGAACAGCCGATCACCTGCCCGGCCCTCGCGGCGTTCCTTCACCCAACCGGCCATGCGCGCGCACGCGTCGTCGTAGTCGACTTCGCCCAGGTCGATGCGTTCGAGCACGATCCAAAGGATATGGGGGGTGAGGAACATCGGAGCGGAAAGTCACGCTAAGCCGCCCGGCGCGGGTCGTCTTGGTGGGACTTTCCGTTCCGGCGCTGCGGCCCAGGCAGCTTGCTCAGGCAAGCGTCGACCGGACGGCCGCCTATCAAGAGACAGATGTATGGCCGGGCAGGCTTCCATCTCCTGCGCCACCGCATCCTCCTACAACAGCCTCACCGTCCGTTACCACCGAAAGTGCGACAGAGCCGTTAACTGGACAGACCCGGATCCCCGAAGATCTGATCGGCCGGTTGGTGGCCCAGGCCGGCGCGCAGGGCCTGGATCTGGTCGGTGAGGGTGGGTTGTCGCACCACCCACAGCGTTCGAGAGCGGAGTCGGCAGCGTCTCTTCAGGCGTCGGCGTCCGCCCAGCGGGCTCAATCGAGATGGAAGGCGAGCAGGGTGGTGCCGTACAACGCGGTGAGCATCCGGCCACGGGTGTCGAAGGTCCACTGGGTGTTCGGATCGGGCGCGTTCGCCGGGTGGTTCCAGATGAGCTTGCCCGTCTCGGCGGCCCAGCCGTACAGCCCGGCTCCGGTCCGACCGGACACGCCCGTGCAGATCAGGCCCCCCGCCGCGATCAGCGGGGCGGTACGGGCCGCCGGCGTGTTGACCGACCAGCGCCGCCTGCCGGTACGGGCGTCCAGCGCCACGAGCTGCGGGTTGTCCAGGATGTAGGCGTGCTCCCCGCTGACCAGGAAGCTGCGTTCCTGGCCACCCGGTGAGGCCGGGGTGTACTTCCAGAGCTGCCGTCCGTCGCGCACGTCCAGAGCGTGGACCGTAGGCTCTCCGGTGTAGGCGATTCCGCCCGCCACGGTGACATCGAGTGACAGTTCGTCGTTCCGGGTGGGGTCGCCCGCGTCGGGCAGGTCGGTGGTCCAGACCCGCAGCCCGGTATCCGGCGACACGGCCTCCAGCGTGGTGCGCGCCGGGTTGCAGAAGAGCAGGTCGCTCGGGCCGGACGCCAACGCGTGGCGCATGCTCTTCTCGACCCATCGGTCCTGGCCCGTCAGCAGATGGAGCCCGAACATCGTGAAGTCGTTCTCGGCGATCCGGCCGGCGATGAGGGTACGGCCGATGATGCCGCTCACGTTGAGGAACGGGTCCCCCGAGCCCGGCCACTGGCGGAGCCACACTTGCCGCCCGGTGCGGGGGTCGATACCGATGATCATGGTCTTCGAGTCGGTGAGCACCACGAGGTCGGTCGACTGAGCCCCGATCATCAGATTGGTCAGCGTGAACGGAGGCTGATAGCTCCAGCGGGTCGCGTGCGAATAGGGGTCGCAGGCGACCAGCGGGCCGCCGGAACCGCCCAGGGCGTAGATGCCGGTGGGGAGTACGTCGGCTTCTTCGTAGTCGGCGGACCAGAGCTGCCGTCCGGTGGCCGCGTCGAAGCCGCGGCACTTGGACATCCGGTCGGCGGTGACGATGGCGCGCGCGGTCGCATACGGGGCGACCTCCTCGCCGCTGGTCGTGGCCTGCCACAGGAAGCGCGGCGGCTTGAGTCCCCTGTCGCCGCTGTCCAGCGCCGCCGCGGTGCCACCGCCCACGACCGCCAGGCCCGCCACGGCCGCACCGCCGATCAGCAGCCGGCGCCGGGTGCGGGCCCGGGCGGCGGCGCGCAGATCCATCACCAGCGTGTCCTCGCGCTGCTGCAACTCCTCGCCCAGCGCGTCTGGGAGCCAGCCGGGCGCGACCGGCTGCGCGGCCAGCAGCCGCGGCAGCAGATGCGCGGGTGGCCGGCGCTCGGGGTCGGTGCTCAGACAGGCCGCCACCATCTTCACCAGGGACTCGGGGACGCCGTCCAGGTCGGGCGGCTCGTGCAGGGTCCGGTGGATGATCGTGCGCACCGCGTCCACGCCGTACGGCGGGCGGCCGGTCGCCGCGTAGGCCAGCACCGCGCCGAAGGCGAACACGTCGCCGGCCGGAGTGAGCTGGGTGCCGCGGATCTGCTCGGGGGACATGTAGCCCGGCGAGCCGAGCAGCTCGCCTCTGGCGGTGAGCGCGGGGCCGTCCACGGCCTTGCTGATCCCGAAGTCGATGACCCGTGGCCCGTCCTTGGCCAGCAGGATGTTGCCCGGCTTGAGGTCGCGGTGCAGCAGCCCGGCCTGGTGGATGGCGATCAGCGCCTCCCCCAGCCCCGCGCCGAGCGTGCGCAGCACCGGTTCGGGCATCGGACCGTACCGCCTGACCGTATCCCGCAGATTGAGCCCGTTGACGTACGCGGTCGCCAGCCAGGGGACCGGCCCGTCCGGATCGGCGTCCACCACCGGGCTGGTGAACGCGCCGCTCACCTTGCGGGCCGCCTCGGCCTCAGCCCGGAACCGGGCGCGGAATCGCGGGTCGCCGGCGAGTTCGGGCCGTACGACCTTGATGGCCACCGCCCGCCCGCCTGGAGACGCGCCCAGATAGACCAGGCCCATGCCGCCCTCGCCCAGCCGGCGCAGCAGCCGATAGCGCCCGATGTGGTGCGGATCGGACGGCTCCAGCGCGGCCGTCATCCGCCCGCCCGGAAGCAGTACGCCCGTCTCTGATCGGTGGCGAACACCGATGAGCCGGCCACCGCGACCGCCCAGTCTTCGAGGGCGGTCGCGGGCCCCCAGTGCGTCCAGAGCAGACGGCCGTCGGTCCGGGCGGTGAAGAAGCCCTGCGGGTAGCCGGAATAGCCGCCGAAGGCCGCGGCGATGAGGCCGTCGGACACCGCGACACCCCCGAGGCCGGCCAATGGTTCGGGGCCGTACAGCGTCCATTTCGGTGTGCCGGTGGCCTGGTCGTACGCGCGCACGTCGGTGCCCTTGAATATGGCGTCGGTGCCCGAGAGGAAGACCGTGTCATAGGCGATGTCGACCTTCGGGTCGGTGGGGTGCGACCACAGGGCCTTCCCGCTCGTGGCGTCGACCGCCTGGAGGGCGCCGCCGAAGTCGCCGAAGGCCCGGCCGCCGCCGGCCGTGATGTCGAAGGTGTCCCAGTCCCGGCTGCCGAGGTCCGTGGGCCAGGTGTAGGTCCAGCGTTTGCGGCCGGTCGCCGGGTCCAGGGCGACGAGCGCGGGCTTGTCGTTGATGAATACGGTCGTCCCGTCGACCGCGCCGGTGGGGTCGAGGGTGCCGGTGCCGGCGGGGTAGTGCCACAGGGTCCGGCCGCTGGTCAGATCCACGGCGATGACCGGCCCACGGCTCAGCTTGGGGCCGCTCGTATTCAGGACGACCGTGTTGCCGATGACGCCGTGAATATCGCCGGTGCTGATCTTATCGGTGTTCGTGTGGAAGGTCGTGGTATGACCGGTCGTCGCATCGATCACGTTGAGAAGCTGGTCATGGCCGCCGATCACGAGGAATGTCGAACCATGGACGGTGTCCGAGGCGCCCAGCGGGATGTCATGGGTCCAGAGCTGCCGTCCCGTCCGTGCGTCCAGCGCCCAGATGCCGTCCGTGCTCCCGAAGAGCACGACGTCGCCGCTGACGAGCAGGTACGCGTCGTCGGTGAGCGCGGTCGGCGGGGTGAAGGTCCACGCGGGCGGCGGCGCGGTGGCCAGGGCGGTGCCGCGCGGGGCGGGCCTGGCGGACTTCTCTGTACGGGTCAGCGCCCACGCCGCAGTGCCTCCGCCGACCCCGGCCACCACCACCGCACCGATCGCGGTGAGCCCGAGAACGCGGCGCCGCGGAACCCCGACCCGGGGCAGCGGCGGGGGAACGGCGATCGGCCTGGACGCCACCTGATGCGCCTCGGTCTCCTTGGCCCTCACCGCCTCGCGCAGCGCGGGCGACAGCAGCGCCTGCGGATCGGCGGGAGCCAGCCTCGTGAGCACGTCCTCCAGCCGAGGACGCCGCGCCGGTTCCTTGGCCAGGCACGCCGCGAGCAACGAATGGAGCGACCCGGGCACCCCGTGCAGCTCCGGTTCCCCGTACATCACCTCGTAGAGCAGGGCCGCCTCGTCCCGTTCGCCGAACGGCTTGCGCCCGGTGGCCGCGTGGACGAGGACGCCGCCCAGCGAGAACACGTCGGACGCGGGGCCGGCGTCCTTGCTGCCCGCGATCTGTTCCGGTGCCATGTAGGCCGGCGTGCCGAGCATTCCGCCGGTGCCGGTGAGCTGGGTGGCGTCCCCGGCCTTGGCCACCCCGAAGTCAATGATCTTCGGTCCGTCCTCGGCCAGCAGGATGTTGCCCGGTTTGAGATCCCGATGAACCAGACCGGCCGCGTGGATGGCCTGCAGCGCCTCGGCCAGGCCCGCGCCCAGTGCCCGTACCGCGGGCTCGGGCAGCGGGCCGATCGCCGTGACCGCTTCGTCCAACGTGGGCGCCGGGATGTAGGCCGTCGTGAACCACGGTTGCGACGCATCGGCGTCGGCGGCCTGGATCGGCGCGGTGAAGAGGCCGCTGACCCGGCTCGCGGCGGTGATCTCCCGGCGGAACCGCGCGCGAAATTCCGGGTCCGCGGCATACTCGCGTTTGATGAGCTTGAGGGCGGCCAGCCCGGCTCCGGGCGAGCGAGCGAGGAAGACGGTGCCCATTCCGCCCTCGCCGAGCCGGGCGATGAGCTGGTACGGACCGACACTCGCGGGGTCTCCTTGTTGCAGGGACCGCACACCGACCTCCGCCCGAAAGAACTTTCGTTTCTGTTTTACTCTAGCTTCGCGCGCTCAGTAGGCGGGGGCAGGTTCGGCGGTTGAGGCGCGAAAGTGCCCTCTGTGCTGGAACGATGGGATTCGCTGTGGTGCGGTTGCCGATAAACGCGCTCTTCGGTCATGGGGCGAAGCTGTGGCTCAAGGGCGCGGAGGGACGTGATGCCCTGGCGCCGGCCCGGCACTGGCACGAGACAGGCGCCGTGGCCGAGTTGTGCCGCAGGAGCGGGATATCGGAGCCGCGTGTCCTGGCCGAACCGGACATCGACCACGCGGTGTGGCACGTCACGACGTCCGTGCTTCACCAGCGTCACGATCCCGATATCTACGACCGACGCTAATGGGCGGGCTGGTCAAGGCCGTGTTGGAGCGGGTGCTACCAGCCGAAATCGACGGCGCACCTGGACCATGCCAGACATCCCTGCCGTAGCACCTGGTCCTCCAGCATTCCCGAATCGGTACTCGGCCGCCGAATCCACTGGCTCGCTTATTCTGAAGTGATTCGAAATGGCGGCCGGAGACGGTTGCGGACCGGTAAAGTCGGCTCTATCCGGTTGGCGGTGGTCGAAAGCAGGTGGGCGATGCGGCGAAGGCCGGCAGCACTATTGGTGGCGACGCTGGTCCTGTTGACGCTGGTGGGCGGGCGCGTCGCGACCGCGGACACGGGAGATCAGGAGAACAAGGTCACCGATCCGGTACCCCTGCTGGAACTACGCACCAACGGCAATGCCGGCTGGTTCTGGACCTTGTCCGAGGCCGAGGAGAGCGCCGCGGTCAGCCAGTATGGAATGACGCTTGAGCCGACGAAGCTGGGATATCTGCTCCGGCAGCCGTTCACCGGATCCCAGGCGATCTACCGGCTCAGGAGCAACGCCCGGGCCACCTATCTGCTCACCGCCTCCTCGGCCGAGCGCGACTCGCTGGTCGCGTCGGGCGCGTTCACGTACGAGGGTGTCATCGGGTACGCCTTCGCCCAGCCGCATTCCGCCACCGCCGAACTCCACCGGATGAATAACGGAGTGGAATGGCGGGTGGTGCCCGACGCCGACGTCGCCAGGTTCGCCCAGAACGGCTACACCGACGACGGGCCGCTCGGGTATGTGTACCCCGTGTACAACCGCGTCGGCGCCATCTACTTCGGCACCTTCGACGCGGACGGGAACCGGGCGTTCATGGACAATGTCAAGAGCGTCTACGGCCGTGACAACGACTGGTGGGGCGGCGTCAAAGACTTCGCCGGCTACGATGCGCCGCAGAACGCCTGGCACTGGCCGAATACCGACTTCTCGGACCTGAAGCCGTCGATCGGTTACTACGACGACGAACAGCCGGCCACTCTGGAGCGGCAGATCGAGCAGGCGTCGAGCGCCGGCCTCCGCTACTTCACCTTCTACTGGTACTGGAACCCGGCGAACGGCGGCGGCGAGCAGCTCATCGGCGGCCTACGGTCGTTCCTGCAGGCCGCCAACCGCGCCGACATGGATTTCAACGTCATGACGTGCATCCATCCGTGGAGCAACGGCAACGTCTCGCTGCGGCTGCCTGCCGACCAGATCACCAAGGCCGCCGACACGATCGTCGACACCTACCTCGGGCAGCCGAACTACCTGCGCGCCAACGACGGGCGGCCGATCATCGAGGTGTGCGATGACCGCGGTATCGGCAGCGGTACCGCGAACGCGGTCGACACCGCCGCCGTCCGGCGGTTCACCGACGCGCTCCGCGCGGAGGCCAAGGTCAAGTACGGCGAGGACGTACTGATCACGCTCAACGACCAGCTGGGCGTGCCGTCCGCAGACAGCGGCTTCGATGGCACGCAGGTCCAGGGTCGTTACGACGCCAGCCGCTCGTACCAGCGGTACGTCGACACCGAGCGCGGCCGCATCGCGAACTACCCCGGCATCCTGATCCGCGGTGCCACCTCCGGCTTCGACAACCGGCCCTGGGACGGCGTCGGCATCGCCGACCCGGGCCCGAACGCCACGGAGCAGCAGTTGGAGGCCGCGTTCTCTTGGTACGACGACCACTCGATCGCCCGGTTCGGCACGCTGCTGGCCAACCTGCGATCCGACATCCAGGCATCGACCAGGCCGCCCGCCACGGACAATCTCGTGCTGATCTACGCCTGGAACGAATGGCATGAAGGGGGCCACATCGAGCCTAACGTTCGCGATGGCTGCGCCTATCTGAACACTATCCGCCAGCAGCTTGCGCTCACGGGCGGTGCCGGCTGCGCGATCAGTTGATGCGGGCCATCCGCCCGAGGTGTGGACACCCTGAGCAGCGACATGAGGGTGACGCTGCCGCGGATGCTGTAGCGGGCGCGCAGGCCCATCGCCCATTGCTTGACCGCCGTTCCAGCGTCTCCTGCAATCGGGTCAGGTGCCCTCCGCCTCGTCGGCACCGACGGTTCGATGGTTCTCCTGCAGACCGTCACTGGCCGGCGACAAGGTGATGACGACGCGGGCGCCGCCGCCCAGGGCATCGGTGATGACGATGTGTCCGTCGTGCGCCGCGGCGATCTCCCTCGCGATCGCCAGGCCCAGGCCGGTGGAGCCGCTCGCGCGCTGGCGGCTGGCGTCCAGGCGCACGAAGCGGTCGAAGACCCGCTCGCGCTCCTCGACCGGGATGCCGGGACCATCGTCGCTGATCTCGATCCGGACCGTCTCGGCTGTGGCGGCGGCCGTGATCAGCACTCTGTGCTCGGCGTGGCGGATCGCGTTGTCCAGAACGTTGCGGAACATCCGGGACAGGTGCTCGGGATTGCCGATCGTGACCGCGTCCGGTGTCGCGGTGATCTCGACGTCGATGTGGCGGGTCACGGTCGTGGCACGGACCTCCTCCAGCAGCGCTCCGAGTGCGACGGGCCGCCGCTGCGCCGCCAACTGCCGGTCGTCGGCCTTCGCCAGCAGCAGCAACTGCTGGACGAGGTCTTCAAGGCGCGCCGACTGGCGCACCGCGCGCTGCGCGATATCCGGCCAGGGCGCCCGGTCGGGGTGCACGATGCCGACCTCGAGAGTGGTGCGGATGGCGGCCAACGGACTGCGCAGCTCATGCGAGGCGTCCGCGACGAACCGGCGCTGCCGGAGCGCGGAGTCCTCGAGCCGGGCCAGCATGTCGTTCATCGTCTGGGCGAGGTTCCCGATCTCGTCACCCGTGCCGGGCTCGGGCACCCGCCGGGACAGATCGGCCGCGGTGATCTCGGTGACCGCATGCCGGATCTTCTCCACCGGGCGCAGCGCCCAACCCACGACCAGCCACACCGTGCCCGCGGCCAGGACCAGGATCCCCGGCACGCCGACGAGCAGCAGCCGGGCGAAGGTCTCGTTGACCTGGCCGGACAGGCCAGTCGATGTCACGGTGATGATCGTGACCGGGCTCCCGGCGACGGAGATGCGCAACGCGGTGACCCGTACCTCGCTGGGAATGACACCGTCGGCGGCCTTCTGCCGTACGGGGGCGCTCGACCCTGCGGGCTCCGCGTAGACGGCGGGCAGGCCCTGTAGGGAGCGGGTGGCGGCAAGCACGCTGCCATCTGCGGCGAGGACCTGCGCCTGGGCATTCGGGTCGAGCGTGGAGGGCGGTAGCGGCCGAGGCCACAGACCAGCGCCCTGCACCGACTGCGCGAGCTGCGTCGCGTACGTGCGCAGTTCCCCGTCGACGGTCCTGCGCGCCGACTCTCTTTGCACCAGGTACATGATCATCAGTCCCAGCACCACGGCAGCGGTCAGCGCCAGCCCCGCGACGGCGGTGACCCTGGTCCGCAGAGTGCGGGGCCTCGCCCGCCAGGGCCCGCGCGCAGACGTTCCGGTTGCGGTCATGCGACGTCGTCCCGGATCAGGTAGCCCTCGCCGCGGACGGTCACGATCACCGGTTCGCCGGTGGGTGAATCGATCTTGCGGCGCAGCCGGTGGACGTGCACCTCGACTACGGCGGGGCCGCCGTCGTACGCGACGTCCCAGCAGTGGTCGAGCAACTCGGTCTTGGACACCACGCGCCCTCTGTGCCGCATCAGGTGCTCCAGGACGGCAACCTCGCGGCCGGTCAGGTCCAGCGCCACTCCGTCGCGGGTCACCGTACGGCTGGCCGGATCCAAAGTCAGGCCGGCCGCAGTGAGCACCGCCGGCCTGGCACCGAGAGTCCGGCGGGTGAGCGAGCGCAGGTGCGCGAGCAGGACCGGGTAGGAGAACGGCTTGGCCAGATAGTCATCGGCGCCGCTGTCCAGCCCCTCGGCGTGGTCGAGGTCCTCGTCCATCGCCGTCAGCATCAGGATCGGGGTCCACAGACCCTGCTCGCGGAGCTTGCGGCACACCTGATAGCCGTCGATGCCCGGGAGCATCACGTCGAGGATGATGACGTCGTGCGGGCTCTCCCGCGCCTTCCACAGCCCTTCCTCACCATTGCCCGCCACGTCCACGACGTAGCCTTCGGCCCGTAGTCCCCAGGTCAGAGCCTCGGCGAAATCCGCTTCGTCCTCTACTACCAGTACCCTCATGACTCATGCGTCCCCGATCGGCAACGGGATGCGTTCCAGCCGCTGAACAACGACACCAGCGCCGAAACCAGCAGCATACGCACCACCACGGCGTCCACCAGCACTCCTGCGGCCGGGCCCGCCGCGGTCTCCCGGACGGTGACGTCGTTCGCGGTCGACAGCGACGCGGCCGGCCCACCCGGGAGCCGAGCTTGGATGGGACGGCGAGCAGCAGCGTAAGCGTGCCCATGGTCGCGGTAGAGGGGATGAACGGGCCAGCAGAATCTCATCGACGATCCGGCCCGGTCAGACAAGGAGGTTGGAGTCGGGTTCCGGTGCCTGCCGTTGGCCTCGGGCGGGTGGGGACTGCTGAATGTCCTTGCGAGTGCGGGCGACGAAGGCGACCAGAACGACCAGGACGGCTGCCGAGATGAAAGTCGTAGCGGCGGAACTGATCCCCTTGAAGTAGTCCGCGAAGGATGCCCCCAGGGGACGGGTGACCACGTAGGCGGACCAGAAGGCGACGATCGGGTTGAGGTTGAAGCGCGATCGGGCCACGGCGGGGACGAGGATGATCCCGGTGAAGATGATGCCGGAGGTCAGGAAACCCCAATGGAGGGCGCTACCGGTGAGGTCGCCCAAGGCGGTGCCGAAGGCGAAGGTGGCGAAGACCGTGGCCCAGTAGTACTTCTCGCGACGCCGGGTGGTGATGCTGTGGATCGAGAGGGTGCCCTCGGTGTGGTGCCACCGCCAGAAGATGAGCGCGAGAATCCCGGCCCACAGCGCAGCGGTTCCTGCGTACGGGATACCTACCAGGACGTGCAACGCGTCGGCTATGCCGGTGCCGAAGATGGCGATGGCCATGGCCAGGAACCAGTAGGCGGCGGCCACGTAGTGACGGGTGCGGAACTGCAGCCACAGCGCGATGACGAAGAGGAGGACCTCGACGACCGCGCCGACCGCCATGTTGACGCCCTTCAGGAGGAAGTCGGATGTCGCTTCGCCCATGAAAGTCGTCACGATCTTGATCACCCAGAAGAGGGCGATGGCCTCCGGCACTTTGGCCGCAAGCGGTTCCCGGACGGATTCGGAACGACGTGGAAGAGACGGCATGGTGTGATTCCTTGGAGTGAGGACGGCGTCGCCGACACGCGACGCGCGGATGGTGCGGTGCGTCCTGGAACGCCCGTGCGGCACGTACCGGCCAGCCCATGGAGCTTCGGTGAAAGAGGTGACGAGAGGCCGGTGTTCCGTGTACGCGGAGAGCTTCGCCCCCGGCCCACAACGTGCCTTCGGTCAGAAGCGGCCGTGGCCGTTCAGAGGTGACCCGAGTAGCGGAGGAGGAATTCTGCGCAGTGCCGGGCCATCAGGGGAGCCAGACCCGCGCCTGTGGCCAGTGCCGCGAGCAGAACTCCCCGCCGGGTGCGTACCCCGGAGACCCTCAGGCCGGTCCGGCGGAAGGTGTCCGCCACGGCAAGTCGTACCGCTCGCGAGTAGTGAGGAACGGCGTGCATGCTGACGGCGATCAGCCAGAGGTAGAACGTCGCCTTGTGCGCCAACAGTGCGGCTGACGCCCAAACGCCGGTCCCCAGGAAGGCCGTTGAGCCACTGGCGAGAAGGACCACCGTCAGAATGGTGAGCAGCGGGCCCAGGATGCGAAAGTACATTCGCGGTGGTCCGGCCCTTCTGACATCACGATCCCCCCGGTAGTAGTGCACGATCCGCCATCCGGTGCTCAGGATCTTCACGCCGACGACGGGCATGAGCACGGTGCCGATGACCACATGCGCGGCGAGCACGCTGGTCACCCCGAGTACGACCGTGACGATCTGGGCTGCGAACAGAGCGAGCAGGCAGACACCGGTGATCGCCGTCAGCCGGGAATTGCCGGCCACGCGGGCGCCGGCCGCAGCCTCGCCAGGAAGCATGGTGGTGGTACCTATCCGTTTCATTGCTCTTCGCTCTCAGACGTCCCGGCGTCGCAGCAGCAGGGGCCGGCCCGGAGCGTGACGGCGGCGTAGAGGGCGAGCATCGTCAGGCCCGAACCGGGTCGGTGGTGTCCGACCATGTCGATGACCTCGCCGACGCGGCGGCGCGCCGCCCCGTTGGTCTGGGCGCGCATCCACAGGTGGTTGTCGGCACTGCGGCTGGGACGGATCGCCTTGGCCTTCAGCAGCGCGCCGACTCCGCGCAGCGGCCAGCGCAGTTGGCCGTACGGCTGCCCGTTGATCAGAGCGGGGCCCGACGGGAGAGTGCCGAGCCCCATGATCGTGCGCATCGTCGTCGACCTGCCCGACCCGTTCGATCCGAGGAAGCCGGTGACCTTTCCCGGTTCCACGATGAAACTGAGGTCCCGCACCTCATATCGGCTCCCATAGCGTTCGGTGAGCTCTCGAACGTCGATCACGACTGGTCCCTTCCGGATCGTCGCCCGCTGTGGGTCGACCTGGTGCCTCGCCTGGCAGGGACCATCGTGGTCGGCGGCTCCTTACAGTTCCCTTTCGCCGCAGCGCGGAAAGAAAGGCGGTAGCCCGCTCCTCATCGAGCCCGGCCGAGACATCGATGAACACGTCGTGGGCGACCCAGTCGGTCGCCGCCAGCTTCGAGAACGACGCCGGCGCACGGTGGCGACGCCCCGGCAACCGTGAGTGGCTCGGGCGGCATGGGTGGTGTGCACCGGTGCACGCGGCGATATTCCACCCGGGTTTCTCCCGGATCAGGCGCAGCACCAGGACACGGATCGAACGCACCGTCGGCGGCCGGCCCCGCCCTCTGGGCTTGGACCGGGCAGCGTGCCGACGCGAAATCAGGCCGCGGTGCCAACGCAGCACATGGTCAGTGGAAGGTCACTTCGACGTGGAGGCCTCCATTGAGGTCGGGTCGTGCGGTCAGCGTGGCGCTGTGGGCGTGGGCGATGGCGCGGACGATGGTGAGGCCGAGTCCGTGGCCGTCGGTGTGGCGGGCGCGTTGGCCGCCGATCTGTTGGAATGGCTGGAAGAGCCGCTCGACCTCGGCGGGGGAGATCGCCGGGCCGGTGTTGCTGACTGCGATGTAGGCCCTGTCGCGGACCAAGTTCGTGGTGATCTTGACGTGTCCTCCGGGCGTGTTGTGGCGCAGTGCGTTGTCGACGAGGTTGGTCACCAGCCGCTCGATGAGTCTGGGGTCGCCCGTGGTCGGTGCCGGGCCGAATGCGGCATCGATGGTGATGCCGCGGTGTTCGGCTTGTTGTCTGCGGCCGGCGATGACGGTTTCGGTGATCTGGTCGAGATCGACCGGCTCCCACTGTTCGACGCCGTGCTCGCTGGTCGCCAGGGTGAGTAGCGCCTCGATCAGGCGTTCTTGTTGATCGCCGAGTTGTAGAGCCTGTTCGCAGGCCGTCCGCAGGGCTTCGGTGCCGGCCTCGGGGTCGGCGAGGGCGACTTGCAGGAGGGTTCGTTGTCCTGCGAGGGGGGTGCGCAGTTCGTGTGAGGCGTTGGCCACGAAGTGGCGTTGGGCCTCGAAGGAGGCCTCGAGTCGCGCGAAGAGGTCGTTGAGGGTCTTGCCGAGTTCGGTGAGCTCGTCGTTGGGGCCGTCGAGGTCGAGCCGGCGGTTGAGGTTCGTGGCGGAGATCTCCTGGGCGGTGGTGTTGATGGCGCGCAGGGGGCGCAGAAATCGTCCGGCCAGCCACCAGGCTCCGGTGAGCGCGACGATCGCGGCGGCCAGGCCGATGGCGGCTGGAGCGAATTCGAACTGATGGCTTCCGCCGACCCGGTCGGCGCCGGGGCCGGCGTTCGCCGGGGCCCGCGCTGCCGTGTGGCCGTACAGCAGGTTGGTGGCGAGGAGCACGGCGGCGAGCAGGCCGAGGAAGAATCCTGAGTACAGCAAGGTGAGCTGTGCCCGGAGCATGGGCCGCCGCCTGCGGCGGAGTCGGGACACGACCTTCTCACGTGCGCGCATCATAGATCTCCGATTCGGTAGCCGCCTTCGCGGACGGTGTGGATGACCGGTGGGTCGCCGAGCTTGACGCGCAGCCGGCGGATCGTCGTCTTGACCGCGGTGGTGAAAGGGTCGGCCGCTTCGTCCCAGACCCGTTCGAGGAGCTCTTCGGCGGAGACCACCCGGCCGGTGGAGGCGAGGAGGCATTCGAGGACGGAGAACTCCTTCGGGCTGAGCTCCAGGCGCCGCCCGGCGCGGAAGGCGACTCGGCGGCTCGGATCCAGCGTGAGGTCCGCTTCGCTCAGTGTGGGTGGCGTTGCCGGCGTGGAGCGGCGGCCCAGGGCGCGGACGCGGGCGACGAGTTCGGAGAAGTCGAACGGCTTGGGCAGGTAGTCGTCGGCGCCCAGGTCGAGGCCGTCGACGCGGTCTTTGACGGTGCTCGCTGCGGTGAGCATCAGTACGCGGCTTCCGCAGCGCTCGGCCACGATGCTCTTGCACACCTCGTCGCCGTGGACTCCGGGCAGGTCCCGGTCCAGGATCACGACGTCGTAGCGGATGACCGCCAGATGCTCCAGCGCGTCGTTGCCGTCGAGGACCACGTCCACCGCCATGCCCTCGCGGCGAAGGCCGGTGCCGATCGAGCGGGCCAGGATCTCGAAATCCTCGACGACTAGCACTCTCACGAACGTTCTCCGTTCCGCTGCCCCAAGGTGGCGGCCACGCCCGCTCGGGTCGGGGGCGGGATCCCATCACCGCAACGATGCCAGGGCCCAGGTGTCAGCGCGGTGTCGGTGGCCGACACCGGGCCGACACCGGGCGTGTCGTAGATCTACGTCGAGCGCAGTCGTCAAGACAAGGACGGACGAGCACGTGAACGACGCAGTCATCGAAGTCACCGGTCTACGCAAACGGTTCGGGCCCACACTGGCCCTCGGCGGCGTGACCTTCACCGCCCCGCCCGGCAAGGTGACCGGCTTCATCGGCCCGAACGGGGCGGGGAAGTCCACCACCATCCGGGTGATCCTCGGTCTCGACGCTCCCGACGAGGGCCGCGCCAGGGTCGGTGGACGCCCCTACCAGGATTTGCGGAACCCGCTGCGCCACGTCGGGGCTCTGATCGATGCCGCCGCTGTCCAACCCAGCCGCACCGCCCGCAACCACCTGCTGTGGCTGGCCCGTTCCCAGGCCCTGGAAGCCGGCCGGGTCGACGCCGTGCTCGAGCTGGTCGGCCTCGCCGCGGCGGCCCGCCGCAAGGCGGGCGGCTTCTCGCTGGGCATGCGCCAACGCCTCGGCATTGCGGCGGCGATGCTCGGCGACCCACCGGTCGTCATCTTGGACGAGCCGTTCAACGGCATGGACCCGGAGGGGATCGTCTGGATGCGCAAGCTGCTGCGCACCCTCGCCGCCGAGGGCCGGGCCCTGCTCGTCTCCAGCCACCTGATGAGCGAGCTGCAGGGCATCGCCGACCACATCGTGGTGATCGGCCGCGGCAAGGTCCTCGCCGATGCCGGCATCGATGAGCTCCTCGCGCGCGCCGCCGGTGAGCAGGTTCTGCTGCAGACGCCGACGCCGGCCGAGGCGGCCCGGGTGCTGCATCGTGCCGGGGCCGCGACGACGATCCTCGACGACAGCACCCTGAGCGTCTCCGGGCTCGCGGCCCGCCAGGTCGTGGAAGCTCTTGGGCAGTCGGGCGTGGTCTTCTCCGAGGTCACCACCCAGCGGGCGACGCTGGAGGACGTCTACTTCCAACTCACCAGCGGCGAGGCGGAGTTCCGGACCGAGACGGGACAGGGAGCACAGCGATGACCACGACCAGCGCGTCACCGCTATCGGCCGGCACACCCGAGCGGGCGCGCTTCACGGCCGTACTGCGGGCCGAGTGGACCAAGTTCCGCACGGTCCGCGGCTGGGCGATCGCCCCAGTCATAGCCGCCCTGCTGTGCATCGTGTTCGCCTTCTTGGTCGCCAACGGTACCCACACCGACTTCTGCACCGGCGCCGGCAACTGCAAGGCCGGTCATCCCTTCGTGCCGACCGGACCGAACGGCCAAGCGGTCGCCGACAGCTACTACACCGTCGGCCGGCAGCTGACAGGCGACGGCACCATCACCACCCAGGTCACCTCGCTGACCGGCGTCATCTCGACCGCCACGACCAATGTCGCCCCGTCCCAGGCGCAGCAAACCCGTCCCGGCCTGGCGGCCTGGGCCAAGGCCGGGATCCTCGCGCGGCCGAGCACCCGGCAAGGATCGGCCTACGCCGCGGTGATGGCCACCGGCGGCCACGGCGACCGTTTCCAGTACAACTACAGCCACGACAATCCCGGCCGGCCCGGACCGGTGTCCACCAGCTCACCGCGCTGGCTGCGCCTGACCCGCACCGGCGACACCCTTACCGGCTACGACTCGACCAACGGCACCACGTGGACCCGGATCGGCGCCGCCCACCTGAGCGGGCTACCGGTCACCGTCCACGTCGGGCTGTTCGTCACCTCGCCGGTCTCCTTCCAGACATCGGCCAGCGGCTCACGCACCCTCGCCACCGCCACCTTCGACCACACCATCATCGACGGCCACGCCACGCCCAGCGCCTGGCACGGTCAGAGCGTCGGAGCCCGCCGGCAGGACTTCTACCCGACGCTGCGAGCCGGCAGCTACCAACGCGCCGACAGTTCCCTTGTCATCAGCGGCTCCGGAGACATCGCCCCCGCCGTCGTCCAAGGGCTTCTTGGCGCGGACACGGCCGCCAGCAGCCTGCCCTTCGGGCTCACCGTCGCGCTGATCGTGATCATCGTGGTGGCGACCATGTTCATCACCACCGAATACCGCCGCGGCTTGATCCGCATCACCTTTGCGGCCATCCCCGGTCGGCGCCGCGTGCTCGCGGCCAAGGCCGCCGTCATCGGAGCGGTCGCCTTCGTGACCGCAGCCGTGGCCGCGACGGTCGCCATCTCCCTCGGCGAGCGCATTCTGCACGCGAACGGCGCCTACGTCTTCCCGGCCGGCGCCTCCACCGTAGTGCGCATCATCGCCGGCTCCGCAGCCCTGGCCACCGTCACCGCTGTCGCCGTGCTCGCCGTCGGCACCATCACACGCAAGAGCGCCGCCGCGGTCGCCACGGGCATCGTGGTATTCGTCCTCCCCTCGATCATCGGCTCAATCAGCTCCGGTGGCGCCGTGCAGTGGCTGTATCGCCTCACCCCGGCCGCCGGCCTGTCGGTGCTGCAAGCCCTGCCCCGATCGGCGCAAGTCGACTACCCCTACACCTTCGCCAACGGCTACTACCCGCTCGCCCCCTGGGCCGGCCTCGGCGTCCTCACCGCATGGGCAGCGCTCGCCCTCGGCATCGCCGCCGTCGTACTGCGCCGGAGAGACGCATGATCGAAGCGCTACGAGCCGAATGGACCAAGACGCGCACCACAGGCGGCACCGCCTGGCTCCTCACCGGAGCCGTCGCCGTGACCATCGCGGTCAGCGCCGGCGTCGCCGCCGCCACCCACGTCTCCCCACAAAGTGGCCAGGAGGATCCCACCAAGCTCGCCCTGGCCGGCATCTACCTCGGCCAAGCGGTCATCGCGGTATTCGCTGTCCTGACCATCGCCGAGGAATACGACACCGGCATGATCCGCGTCAGCCTCGCCGCCATGCCGCATCGCCTTATCCTCCTCACCGCCAAAGCCGCCACCACGACAGCACTCGCCCTCGCCGCCGGCATCCTCGCCGTCACCGGCTGCCTGCTCGTCGGCCGCCTCATGCTCCCAGACGCCGGCCTCGACCCAGCCCACGGCTACCCACTCATCTCGATCAGCCACAGCCCGACCCTGCGCGCCGCCTCCGGCAGCGTCTGCTACCTCGTCCTCATCGCCCTGCTCGCCCTCGGCGTCGCCACCGCCATCCGCGACACCGCCCCGTCCATCGCCGTCGTGCTCGGCCTGCTCTACCTACCCCCACTCCTCGCACAAGCCTTCACCGACCCACTACGGCGCCACATTGAACAAATCGCCCCCATGACCGCCGGACTCGCCATCCAAGCCACCACCGACCTCCACTCCCAACCCATCGCCCCCTGGGCCGGCCTCGGCGTCCTCACCGCATGGGCAGCCGTATCCCTCCTGATCGCCGCACTCCTACTGCGACTGCGCGACGCATGACCACCATCAGCGGCCCGCACGATCCACGGTGGCTGCTCGCCCTTCTCACGCACCGAAGATCAATCAGCTCCTGGGTGCTCTGTGGGTGCTCTGGGAGCTGCCATCCGGCGTACTCCTGGCGGGTAGCCGCCGGCGGGTGAGCACTCTTGGGCCCTGGACGTTGAGTTTTGAGAGCTACGACGCCGGTCGATACCGCTTCGATGGGCCCATCGACCTTTACCGCGGCGCCGGCGGCTGCACCGTGCGGGTGACCCGTGCAATGACCTGCTCATCTCGGTGGCCGAGCCGGGGTCGTGGCCGTCGCCCGCATGCGCCCGCTCAGTCGTCGGCGGCCTCTACCGCGGCGGCGATCGGCTCGAGCCCGGAGACCAGCTCGTCGAGTTCGTCCGCGCTGAGCACGTCGTACGCCGGCGCCGCCAGCTCGTCGGTGAGGGTCTCGATCCTCTCCTTGGTCTCCCGGCCGGCGTCGGTGAACCCGCCGGCGGCGTCCACGAGGCCGCGGCCGCGTAGCCCGTCGACGACGGCGGCAAGCTGTGCCTTGGGCAGGTGATGGATCCGGCCGAATTCCTCCGCCCTCATTCCGAGGGAGAGAGCGAGGAGGACGTGGGCTTCGGTGCCGCCGATGCCGTGGGCGAGGAGGGCGGCGTTGTGGCCGTCCCCGCGGTGTTCGCGCAGCAGCGTCGCCGCGTGCCAGAGCCGGGCCACCGGCTCCTCGGGCACGTCGAGCGCCCGGAGCCCGGCGTACAGTGCTCGGCCCTCGATCGGCGCGCTGACCGCTGCTCGGGTGGCGAGGTCGGCGACCCGTACCACGTCGGGGGAGTCGGCGAGCCCCCCGATCATCTGCCGCAGCGCGGCGGCGCTGCCCCGCTCGCGCACGGCGATCGCCTCTTGCGGGGTGATCTTCCCCCAGACCCACGGGATGTGGCGCGCCACCTCGCCGTCGGCGAAGTTGTAGAAGACCGCGTGCACCACCTCGGCCGGTGCCGGCCCCAGCGGCGCGGCCCGGCCCGCGAAGTATCCGTCCCAGTAGTTGCGCATGCCGAGGGCCAGGAACGCCTCGTTGGGCACCTCGGAGAAGGTGACGGTGGCGATCGGCTCGACGAGTTCGAACATGCGGTGGACCTTGGCCCGTGGGTGCGGCATCGGTCGCCTCTTCTGTGGTCGCGGCAGCGCCCCTGATGGGCGGCCTCTCACCCTTGCTACGAACGACGCGGCCCGGATCCGACAACTCCGGCCGATTCTGCCGTGCGGTTTTCGGGTCCTCATGGTGGGCCCGGGTGACCACCTCGCGGACAAAACCAGGAACTGCATCTGAAGATCATCTCCGCGGGGGCCGCCTTCGCAGGGTGACCTACCGCAGGATGCGGGGCGGCCGGGCGGCGACTACGGTGGAGTAATGCCGTATCGGTCGGTCTGGCCGATGCGGGCCGCTCGGCCATCGAGGTCTCCGCGCCGTCCCTGACCGGTTGCCCGAAAAACGCTCGCGGGTGTGGGGTCGCGTTCGCCGCACGCCGCCGAGACCGGCTCCTGAGCGGGGGAGGAGCGATCGTGGACTACCGTGAGTTCATCCAGTTCAGGCAGCGCAAGGGCGGCCTCGACGGCGACCTGGCCGAACGCGCCGCACGGGCGACCCTGGCGACGCCGGCCGAATTCCTGGCCAAGGCCGCCGAACGCATCGCCGGTGGCGAGGTCGACGACCTGCTCCTGCGGCTTCCCCTCACGCTGCACGGTCCGCTCAGACGCGGCCGGGGCGCGAGCGGGGGGACGCCTCGACTGATGCCGCTGAACCGGCTCGTGAACCGCATCGCCGAGCCGGCGGGCGTATACCCGTTCGAGGCGCGCGAGTACGCCCGTACGGTCTTCGCCACGTTGCGCGAGGCAGTACGGGACGACGAGTACGTCGACGTCACCGTCCAGCTGCCGATGGACCACCACGCGCTGCTGCCGGAGCCATGATGTCCACCGTTTCGACGCACTGCACCGAGGATGCTCACGGGCCGGTGACGATGCGCGGCCGTGCGGCCGAATGGAGCGCCGTCCTCGATCTGCTGGCCGCGGCGCAGGAAGGGCGCTCTGGAGTCCTGCTCGTCGAGGGCGAGCCCGGCATCGGCAAGAGCCTCCTCCTCCGCGAGGCGACGCGAACGGCCCGCGCGCGCGGCGTCTTGTCGGTGACGGTCGGCGCCTCCGAACTCGGCCGGATGCCGCTCGTGGAGTCGCTGCTCTCGGCGCTCGGCGAGGACGTGATCGCCGACGGCGAGGGACCGTCCGCCGAGCAGGACCGGCACATGTGGCGGATCGAGAGGATCCGCGCCGGTCTCGACGAACGAGCCGGAGCCGGCCCCGTGCTGGTCGGCCTCGACGACCTTCAGCTGGTGACGCCGACGGCCCTCGCGACGCTGCGGGCCTGGATGTCACAGCTCGCCGGCCGGCCCGTCGCCTGGCTGCTGGCCCGCAGCACGGTGAAGGCGGGGAAGGCCGCCGGCCGTCTCTTCGGCCTCCTCGAATACGACGGCGTGCAGAGGATCACCCTGCCGCCCCTCGACGACGATGCGCTGACCAGGGTCGTCATCGACATGCTCGGTGCCGTGCCCGACCCCGGGCTGGCGGCGCTCGCCGGCCAGTCAGGCGGCAACCCGTACCTCCTCACCGCCCTCATCGCCGGACTGCGCGGCGAGAATGGGATCCAGATTCGCGACGGCAGCGCACGTCTCGTCGCGACCGGCCTGCCGCGGCGGTCCCAGGCGGCGGCACGGCACCTGCTCGACCAGGTGAGCCCGCGGACGCGCCATCTGCTGACCGTGACCGCGGTCCTGGCACGCTCGTTCTCGCCGGACGCCGCCGCCGCGGTGCTCGGCACGACTCCGACCGCGATCGTCCCGCAGCTCGACGAGGCACTGTCGGCGGGCGTGCTCGCCGTCGCGGGGGAGGAGCTGACCTTCCGGCACGGCCTGCTGTGGCAGGCGGTCACCGACGCCGTTCCGCTTCCCATCCGGAAGGCGCTGCACCAGCAGATCGGCGAGGTCCTGTTCGACCGGGGCGGGTCTGCGACGGCGGCCGCGGCGCACCTGATACAGGGTGTCCGCACGGGCGATCCACGTGGCCTCGCCGAGCTGGACCGGCTGGTCGACGACATCCTGCCGGTCTCACCGCAGACCGCGGCGGACATCGCGCTGCGGGTAGTGCGCCTCACCGGTCCCGCCGAACCGGCCCGGACCGATCGCACGCTGACCGCCGTCCGCACGCTCATCGAGGCGGGCCGGCTGGACGAGGCCGCCGGTTTCACCGAATCGGCCCTCACCCGGCCGCTGACCGCCGTCGCCCACGCGCGCCTGTGCTGCCTCCGGTCGGAGATCCTGCACATGCAGGGCCGGTCGGCCGAGGCCGCGGCGGACGCCGCGACCGTGCTGGCCGAACCGGGCGTACCGGACCGGCTCCGCGACGCCGCTGAACTCGCGCTACTCAACGCGCAGGCCGCTGCCCGTGACGGTATGCTCGCGCGTCGGCACGCGCAGGCGATCGTCGAGGCTGCCGGCGAGCACGGCGACGCCCTCGTCACCGGGGCGTTCATCACGCTCGCGCTGGCCGCGTGGGACACGGACGACCTGGCCGAGGGCCTGCGGCTCGCCCGCGAGGCCGTCAGCCGGGCGGTGTCCATCGACGCCTGGTGCCTGCATCCCCGGATGATCTTGGCGATGCTCCTGACCGACGTCCGGCGGCTGGACGAGGCATGTTCGGTGATGGCGAGCGCGGGCGACGACATCAAGGTGCGCGGACGTCTCGTGTGGGCGGCGGCGCCCGCCGTGCTCCGCGCCCGCCTGCATCTGGCCGCGGGCCGTTTCGACGACGCGATCGCCGAGGCCGAGGCGGGCCTGGCGGCCACCAGCGGGTCGGGCCCGCATGTGCTGACGTCGTCCGCGCTGGCGGTGCTCGCCGTCGCCGCGCTGCGGTCCGGGGACCCGAACGCCGCACAGGGGTACGTCGACCGGCTACGGCCGGGGCTGTCGCAGTACGGATCGCCGCACGCAGAGGCCCGCTTCGCGCTCGTGACGAACCAGATCACGATGGCGCGCGATGGTGCCGGTGCCGTGGCGACGGCGTTCGCGGAGCTGTGCGAGCAGGTGCCGGAGCACTCCTGGGCGCTGGTCAGCGACCCCACCGCGGCGGCCTGGCTGGTACGCACCGCACTCGCCCTGGACGATCGCGTGCGAGCCGAAAGCGTGGTCCGCGCCGCGGAACGGCTCGCCCGCGAGAACCCGGGCTTTCCCACCGTCGCGGCGGCCGCCGAACACGCCCGCGGGCTGCTGGATGGGGACGAGTGCGCGCTGGACCGCGCGTCCCTGGACCACGCCGATCCGTGGGCACGCGCGTCCGCGGCAGAGGATCTCGGCGCACTGGCCGCGAGCCGGGGCACCGGGTCACGGCAGTCGGCCATCGCCAGCCTGGACCAGGCGCTGGCCGGCTACGACGGCATCGGCGCGGCCTGGGACGCCGCTCGGGTGCGCCGCCGGCTTCGCCGGCTGGGCGTGCGGCGCCGCCACTGGACACAGGGCGACCGTCCCGTCTCGGGCTGGGGCAGCCTCACCGACACCGAGCGCCGGATCGCCGAGTTGGTCGCCCAGGGACTGACCAACCGGCAGGTGGCCGACCAGCTGTTCATCAGCGTGCACACGACCGCCTTCCACCTCCGTCACATCTTCCGCAAGCTCGAAATCGGCTCGCGCTTCGAGCTGGCCCGGCGGGTCATGGAGAAGAACGGGCAACGGACGCCGTCCGACGCACGTCTCGGCGCGGCGACACCGGTCAGCACACCTCCCTGGCCGGGTTAGGGGGAGCCATGGCAGTGAAGCTGAGTGAGCGGTCCTTCGCGTACGCGAAGAAACTGATCGACGAGGGGAGAGCCGTCGTCGACGCGATGGGCGAATGGAGCGAACACCAGCCGTCCACGAAGCAGGAGAACGAGTTCATCGAGACGTTCGGATTCGACGATTACGGCAGGTGGTACCTCGGCGAAGATGACGACTACTCCGAGGACGAGAAATCCAGGTACAAGTTTCCCTACGGGGACTTCGAGAGGGCCCACCGGTGCGGTGTGATCGCCGCGGAGGTGCGGGCGGCGCAGCGGAAGTACGACGACATCGAGGTCGCCGCGGCCCACCTGCACGGCATGCTCGACGCGCTGAAGTAGGGCCCGAGGTCTATCGCTGCGCGTTCCGGGCGACCGCAGCGAACTCGTCGAGCGCCCGCGCGGTCTCGTCCGCGGGGAGCGTGGGCAGGTCGAACAGCACCCGGTCCACGCCCGCATCCGCCAGCCGGGAGACGATGTCACGATCGCCGGGCACGGCGTAGACGGTCACGGGGATCGGCCCGCGCCCGGCGTCGGAGGCCCGCCGCCGCAGGTCGGCGATCCTGCGGGCGATCTCCTCGACGCCCAACCCGTAGGTCGGCATCCAGCCGTCGCCGTACTCCAGCACGCGATCGAGCGTTCTCGGCCCGGAACCGCCGACGAGGATCGGGGGATTCGGGCGTTGTACGGGTTTGGGCCAGGAGAAGATCGGGTCGAAGTCCACGAAGTCGCCGTGGAACTCGGCCTGTTCCTTTGTCCATATCTCCTTCATCGCGAGGACCCGTTCGCGCAGCAGGCTCATGCGGGTCTTCGGATCGGTGCCGTGATCGCGCATCTCCTCGCGGTTCCAGCCGGCGCCTATGCCCACGACGACCCGTCCGCCGGAGACGTAATCGAGGCTGGCGATCTCCTTGGCCGCGATGATGGGGTCCCGCTCGATGAGGAGGAGGATCCCGGTGCCGAGCAGGAGCCGTTCGGTCGTCCCGGCCATCGCGGTGAGGGTCACGAACGGATCGAGCGTCCGGTAGTACTTCCGCGGAAGCTCGCCCCCCTCGCCCCCCTCGGGCCACGGCGACTCCCGCTTCACCGGGATGTGCGTGTGCTCGGCGATGAACACCGACTCGAACCCGCGCCGCTCGAGCTCGCCGCCCAGCCGCGCAGGATGAATGCCCTCGTCCGTGACGAACGTAGCGATGCCGAATCTCATACGTGCCCCCCGAATCTCCCTCCTGATTCCTTCCCCAAAGCGGGCGTCCCGGCAAACGCGACACCATCCAGCCGCATGGGACCGCCCATAGCACCTAGCCGATTAGGGGATGCCGCTCGAAGTCGCGGTGCATAGCGTCAAGGGCATGGAAACCGTTCAGGACCACGTGAGCGCCGCTCGTCTCTTCATCACGGAGGCGCTCACCATGGATCCCAGGATGAGCCACGAGAAGCTCATGGCCGCTCAGGCCGAGGCCGCACTCGCGATCGCGTCGGCGCTGGACGGCGTGGCGGCGGCGGTCCGGGACGGCAGGGGCGCGTGACGGCGTAGACACGGGGCCGGTGGGAGCGGTCTCACCGGCGAGGCCGGGGTGCCGCATTCGACGGGGCATCACGGCATCAACCGAGAGAGGAAGCCGAGGGCACATGTCAACCGGCAGGGCCGAGGAAGGCCCGCACAAGGTCGTGCTGGGTACGTACGGCAGCCATGAGACGGCTCAGCACATTGTGGACGTTCTCGCCCAGCACAAGTTCCCGGTGGAGCACGTGAGCATCGTGGGCACGGGCCTCAAGCTGCAGGAGGCCGTACTCGGCCGCCTCACCCTGGGCCGGGCTCTGGCCTCCGGCGCACTCACCGGTGGCTGGATCGGGCTTCTCGTCGGGCTCGTGTTCCTGATCGTCAGCCCGTGGGCGGCGGCACCAGTGATCTCCGCGGTCGTGATCGGCATCGTGTTCGGTCTCATCTGGGCGGGGGTCGCACACGTGTGGCAGCGGTCGTCGTTCGTCGCGGTGCCCGCCGTCGTCGCCGAGCGTTACCAAGTGCTGGTCGACGCACCGTTCGCCGAGGAGGCGCGGCGCGTACTGGCCGCGGCCAGGGTGGCTCCGGCCGGCGACGCGAGCCGGCTGGTGTGACCCTTCGGGAGGAGATCGAGATGAGCCAGGCAACGACGGTCGACCGCGGCAAGTGGGCGGAGTTCTTCGACACGCTGAGCGCGGATCACGCCGGTCACAGCGCCGCCATCGAACTGCTCGACGCCGACTTGGGCGACCAGTTCGAGACCGAGCGGCTGCCGTTCGCGTACGCCTCCTACGATCCCCGCGACGACGTGGTCGTCATCGGAGTCGGGGGGAGTTCGGCGCGATTCCCGGTTCTGCTCCGCCACATGATCGACCATCCCACGGAGATCGACTTCACGGTCCTCGCCCCGGGCGAGACCGACGTCCGGATCGTCGGCGGTGACGGGACCGCGACCCTGCTGCGCCTGCGTCCGGAACCCGCCCTGCCTGCTCCCTGAGCCCGCCGGTGGACGCCGTGTGGCGGGCGGTCTCCGCCGCACCGTCCGCATCACCCGCTGAGGCGCTCGTGGACCAGCCGGACGGCCATCGCGCCTTCGCCCACGGCCGACGCGACCCGCTTGATGGACCCGCTCCTGACGTCGCCGACCGCGAACACGCCCGGGAGGCTGGTCTCCAGGGGCAGCGCGTCGTCACCGGTGCGAATGAAGCCTTTCCCGTCCAGCTCCACCTGGCCGGCCAGCCAGCCGACACAGGGGTCGGCGCCGATGAAGATGAACAGGTTCCGGGCCTCGTGGACGCGCCGTTCGCCGGTGCGGCCGTCCTCGACGACGACCGCCTCCAGCGTCTCGTCGCCGACCAGCTCGCGCACCTCGGTGCGCAGGTGGACCTCGATGCCCGGAGAGCGCTCGATCTGGTCGATCAGGTAGCGGGACATGCTCTTGCCCAGGTCACCGCCCCGGACGAACAGCCTGACCCGCTTCGCGCGCTCAGCGAGATAAAGGGCGGCCTGGCCGGCCGAGTTGCCGCCGCCGACGACCGCGACGGGCAGGTGGACGCACTGTAGCGCCTCGACCTCGGTGGCGGCGTAGTAGACGCCGCACCCCTGGAACCGTTCGAGGCCGGGGACGTCGAGCGACCGGTAGCGGGCGCCGGTGGCGAGCACCACCGTGCGGGCGCTGATCCGGCCGCCGTCGCCGAGGGCGACGCCGTAGCCGGCGTTCTCGACCTCCAGCGCGGTGGCCTCCGCGGGGACACCGAGCCGCGCGCCGAACTTCTCGGCCTGGATGACCGCGCGCTCGGCGAGCTCGGCGCCGGAGATTCCCGAGGGGAACCCCAGGTAGTTCTCGATGCGGGAGGACGTGCCGGCCTGGCCGCCGGTGGCGACCGCGTCGACGACGACCGTGTTCAGGCCCTCGGACGCGCCGTAGACGGCCGCGGCCAGCCCGGCCGGCCCCGCACCGACGATCACGAGGTCGGCGACGTCGCCGTGGGCGGCCGGCGTCGGCAGGCCGATCGCGTGGGCCAGCTCGGCGTTGCTCGGGTTGCGCAGGATCCGGTCGCCGTTGAGGATCACCAGTGGTGTGTCCTCGGGCCGGACGCACAGCCGCCGCAGTGCCTGTTCGGCCTGCGTGTCCTGTTCCAGGTCGATCCACCGGTGCGGGAGCCGGTTGCGCGCCGCGAAGTCCCGCAGCCGGCGGGTGTCGGGGGAGAACCGGGAGCCGATGATCCGCAGCCCGGCACCGAGCTCGATCAGCAGGGAGCGCCGGATGAAATAGGCACGCAGGACGAGGTCCCCGAGCACGGGGTCCCGGGCGATCAGCAGGCGCAGGTGCTCCGCCGGGATCCGCAGGACCGCTCCCGGCTCGTCGACCACGGCTCCGACCAGCGCCGCCTGCCCGGTGAGCAGGCCGAGCTCACCGAGGAACCGGCCCGGGCCGTGCACCCGGATGACCTCGTCGGCGTCGACCATCGCGACCGAGCCCTCCAGGACCACGAAGAAGTCGTAGTCCGGCTCGCCCTGCCGGAACAGGACGTCGCCCTGCCGGGTCGGGATCCGCTCGCCGTGCGCGGACAGGCGCTGGATCTGCTCGGGGTCCAGCCGCGGCCACGCGCCGTGCAGGTCAGGTGTCTCTTGCAATGTTCTTCTCCACCCATGCGCGCAGGACGGGAGCGGGCGCGGCGCCGGCCTGCCGATCGATCACCTTGCCGTCCCGCATGAGGAGCAGGGTCGGCACCGCCTGGACGGCGAACCGCTCCTGGATCTTCGGCGCCCGGTCGACGTCGACCTTCACGAGCTTGATCCGGCCGGCCATCTCGCGGGCGAGCTGTTCGAGCGCCGGGCTGACCATGCGGCACGGGCCGCACCAGGTCGCCCACAGGTCGACCACGACCGGCACGGAGGCGCGCTCGGCCACGTCGGCGAAGTCGTCGTCGCCGGCGTCGGCGATCCACGGAAGCGGCCGGTGGCAGTTCCCGCAGCGCGGCGTACCGTCGGCCACCGCCGGCACGCGGTTGCGCTTGCCGCAGTGCGGGCATTGGACGGTCATCGATGCCCCCTCATGGGTTCTGGTGGGAGACCTTGAGTTCGCCGTCCTCCAGGACCACGCGGATGACCGCGCCGTCCAGGATCTCCCCGGACAGCAGCGCGCGGCCGATCCGGGTCTCGACCTCGCGGGCGATGAACCGGCGCAGCGGCCGGGCGCCGTACACCGGGTCGAAGCCCTGGCGGGCGATGTAGGCGCACGCCTCCGGCGTGACCTCCAGCGTCATCCGGCGATCCGCGAGGCGGCCCCGCAGGTCGTTGAACATCAGGTCGACGATCTGCTCGATCTCGCGCTGCGTCAGCGGCTTGAACAGCACGACGTCGTCGACACGGTTGAGGAACTCGGGCCGGAAGTGGGTGCGCAGCGCGTCCATGACGGCATCGCGCGCGTCGGGTTTGATCTCGCCGTCGGAGGTGACGCCGACCAGCAGGTAGTCCGAGCCGATGTTGGACGTCATGATCAGCACGGTGTTGCGGAAGTCGACGGTACGGCCCTGGGCGTCGGTGAGCCGGCCGTCGTCAAGGACTTGCAGCAGCGTGTTGAACACGTCGGTGTGGGCCTTTTCGATCTCGTCGAGCAGCACGACGGAGTACGGCTTGCGCCGGACGGCCTCGGTGAGCTGGCCGCCCTCTTCGTAGCCGACGTAGCCGGGCGGGGCGCCGACCAGGCGGCTGACGGTGTGCCGCTCCTGGTATTCGCTCATGTCCAGCCGGATGATGTTCTCCTCGGTGTCGAACAGCGCCGCGGCCAGCGCCTTGGCCAGCTCCGTCTTGCCGACGCCGGTCGGGCCGAGGAAGATGAACGAGCCGATCGGGCGGCGCGGGTCCTTGATCCCGGCCCGGGCCCGGATGATGGCGTCGGTGACGAGCCGCACGGCCTCGTCCTGGCCGACGACGCGTTCATGCAGCACCTCGTCGAGCCGGAGCAGCTTCTCGCGTTCGCCCTCCTTGAGGCGGCTCATCGGGATGCCGGTCCAGCGGGACACGATGTCGGCGATCTCGTCCTCGGTCACGACCTCGCGCAGCAGCCGCCGCCCGCCCTGCTTGTCGGACAGCCGCTCCTCCTCGGCCTGCAGCCTGCGTTGCAGTTCCGGCAGGAGGCCGTGGCGCAGTTCGGCGGCGCGGTTGAGGTCGTAGTCGCGTTCTGCCTGGTCGGCCTCCCGGCGGACGCGTTCGATCTCCTGGCGCAGGTCCTGCACCTTACGGAGCGCCTGCCGTTCGGCCTCCCACTGGGCGCGCATGGCGTCGGCCTCGGCCTTGAGGTCGGCCAGCTCCTTGCGCAGATCCTCCAGGCGCGCCTGGCTGGCCGGGTCCTCCTCCTTGGACAGCGCCGCCTCCTCGATCTCCAGGCGCGTCACCCGTCGGGTGAGCTCGTCGAGTTCGGCGGGCATCGAGTCGATCTCGGTGCGCAGTTTCGCCGCCGCCTCGTCGACTAGGTCGATGGCCTTGTCCGGTAGGTATCGGTCGGAGATGTAGCGGTGGCTGAGCGTTACCGCGGCGACGATCGCGGAGTCCTGGATCTTCACGCCGTGGAAGACCTCCAGGCGCTCACGCAGGCCACGGAGGATCGAGATGGCGTCCTCGACGGAGGGCTCGTCGACCATGACGGGCTGGAACCGGCGTTCGAGGGCGGCGTCCTTCTCGATGTGCTTGCGGTACTCCTGCAGCGTGGTGGCGCCGATCATGTGGAGTTCACCGCGGGCGAGCATGGGCTTGAGCATGTTGCCGGCGTCCATCGCGCCCTCGGCCGCGCCCGCACCGACGACCGTGTGCAGCTCGTCGACGAACAGCAGGATCCGCCCTTCGGCGGCCTTGACCTCGTTGAGCACCGCCTTGAGGCGTTCCTCGAATTCGCCGCGGTACTTCGCGCCCGCGACCAGCGAGCCCATGTCGAGAGCCCAGACGGTCTTGTCCCGCAGCCCTTCCGGCACGTCGCCCTGGTCGATGCGCTGGGCGAGCCCTTCGACGATCGCGGTCTTGCCGACGCCCGGGTCGCCGACGAGCACCGGGTTGTTCTTCGTCTTGCGGGACAGGATCTGGACGACGCGGCGAATCTCGGTGTCCCGGCCGATGACCGGATCGAGTTTCCCGGTCCGTGCCTCGGTGACCAGGTCCCGGCCGTACTTCTCCAGCGCCTCGTAGGCGGCCTCCGGCATCGACGAGGTCACCCGCTGGTTGCCGCGGACCTTCGTCAGCTCCTCGAGGAACCGGTTCCGCGTGACCCCCTGGATCAGCCCGTCCTCGATGAGGGCCAGCACGAGGTGCTCGACCGAGACGTACTCGTCCTTCAGCCGTTTCGCCTCGCGCTCGGCCGTGTCGAACAGCCGGGACAGCCGCTGGGTCACGTACACCTGACCGGGCGCCGCGCCCGGGCCGGTGACCCGCGGACGCCGCTCGAGCCGGGACTCGGTCTCCTTGCGCAGCAGGTCGGTGTTGACGCCGGCCCCCGCCAGCAGCCGGGGGGCCAAGCCCTCCGGCTGGTCGAGCAGGGCGAGCAGGAGGTGCTCGGCGTCGACCTCGGTGTGCCCGAAGCGCAGGGCCTTGGTCTGCGCGTCGTGCAGGGCCTCCTGGGACTTCTCGGTCAGTCGGTTCAGGTCCATGATCGACCTCCGGAGCGTTGGTGAGCGCGATGTCTCTGGGCCGCCTCCAGGGCGGCGATGCGGTCGAGCAGGTCGCACACCAGGCCGACCGCCGCGTAGTTGAGCGAGAACCCGGCGCGGAGCCGCTGCACGCGCGCGAGGACCGCGAGCTGCTCGCGGGAGAACCAGAGCCCGCCGGAGACGTCACGGTCGGCGTCGATGATGCCCAGTGCGACGAACCGGCGGATCAGCTCCGGGTGGACGTGGGCGTCGCGTGCGAAGGTCTCCAGGTCGACCCGTACCGGCCGCATGAGCGCGTACCTCACGGTCGCCTCCTCGGATCGAACGACGATGTGGCGGCCAGCTCCTCGAAGAGCCGTCTCTCCTCGGGGCCGGGCTCGGGCGGCACCTTGATCTGGACCTCGGCGTACAGGTCCCCGGGGGTACCGCGGGGGTTGGGCAGGCCGCGGCCGCGCAGCCGCAGCCGCCTGCCGCAGGACGAACCGGGCGGAACCTTCACCTTCGCCTCGCCGGCCGGCGTCTCGACCGGGGCCCTGGTGCCGAGCGCCGCCTCCCAGGGGGCGAGCGGCAGCCGTACCGTGACGTCACGGCCGTCGACGCGGTACCTCGGGTCCGGCCTGATGCGTACGATCAGGTACAGGTCGCCCGACTGCCCGCCGTCGCCGCCGTGGCCGCCCTGCCCGGCGAGCCGGATCCGCTGGCCGTCGGTGACCCCGGCGGGGATGTCGACGTCGATCGTCCGGCCATCGAGGCCGATCGTGCGATGCCCGCCGCGGTACGCCTCGTCGAGACCGATCTCCAGTTCGGCCTCCTGGTCGGCGCCGGGCACCGGTCCCCACCCGAAACCGCCGGGACGGCGACCCCGCCCGGCGCGGCCGGTGCGTCCTCCGAAGATGCCGCCGAGCAGATCCTCGAGGTCGACCTCCTCGCCACCCGTACCGAACCCGCCGAAGCCGCCGGCCCCGGCGCCCGCACGCGTCCGCCTCCCGGCG
Organism: Actinoallomurus rhizosphaericola; assembly: GCF_024055675.1. Classification (NCBI taxonomy): domain Bacteria; kingdom Bacillati; phylum Actinomycetota; class Actinomycetes; order Streptosporangiales; family Thermomonosporaceae; genus Actinoallomurus; species Actinoallomurus rhizosphaericola. The sequence goes on from NZ_JAMXMW010000008.1 coordinate 311,425, forward strand.
CCGGCGCGGGCCCGCGCCCAGGTCTCCGGGTCGACGTCCGGCGGCACGCGCCGGAAGTCCTCGCCGAAGGCGTCGTAGCGCTTGCGTTGTTCGGGGTCGGACAGCACGGCGTACGCCTCGGCCGCCTCCTTGAAGCGGTCCTCCGCGTCGGGGGCCTTGTTGACGTCCGGGTGGTATTTACGCGCGAGCTTGCGGTACGCGCGCTGGATCTCGTCCTGCCCGGCCGTTCTGGGCACGCCGAGGATCTCGTAGAAGTCACGGGCCGGAGCCATCGGCCTGCCGCCCCTTCGAGACCACCACCTGCGCCGGACGCAGCTGGTTCTCGCCGTGGCCGTATCCGGGCCTGGTGACCTGCACGATCGTCCCCTCGGGGGCATCGGCGTCGGGAACGGCGGCGACCGCCTCGTGCCGGGTCGGGTCGAACAGGCGCCCCGTGTCGTCCTGGCGTGGATAGCCGAGCCGGGCGAGCACCGTGAGCGCCTGGTCGCGGACGGCGCGTACACCATCGAGGAGGACGTCGGGCTCGGCGCCGGCGTGCTCGATGGCCCGTTCGAGGTTGTCCACGACGGGCAGCCACTCGGCGGCGGTCCTGGCCCGCTCATCGGACCGCGAACGCTCGGCGTCGCGGGTGGCACGCTTACGGTAGTTCTCCAGGTCGGCGAGCGCGCGCTTCCACCTGTCCTCCAGCTCGGCGAGCTTCGTCGCCAGGCCGCCGTCCTCTTCTGCCGGTTCTTCCGGCCGCATGTCACTCATCGGTCGTGAACTCCGCGTCGATCACGTCCTCGTCGCCTCCGGCGGCTCCGCCACCGGTGCCCGGACCGCCGGGACCGCCGGGACCGCCGGGGCCTCCCGGTCCTGTCGCACCCGGTCCGGTGCCGGCCGTCACGGTGCCGAGCCCGTAGTAGACCTGCTGGAGCTCGGCGGTCAGGTTCCGGAGCCGCTCGACCGGCGCCTCTTCCTTCATCGCCTGGCGGGCGTCGCCGACGAGCATCTCGGCGCGCGCCTTCTCGTGCGTCGGCACGCCCTCCCCGAGCTCCTGGACCCGCTTTTCGACCTGGTAGGCGATGGAGTCGAGCTGGTTGCGGGCGTCGATCATCTCGCGCAGCCGCTCGTCCTCGGAGCGGTGCTGCTCGGCGTCCTGGATCATCCGCTCGATCTCGGACTGGTCGAGGTTGGTGGTCTCGCTGATGGTGACCGTCTGCTCGACGCCGGTGTCCTTGTCCCGCGCGGAGACGTTGAGGATTCCGTTGGCGTCGATGTCGAAGGTCACCTCGATCTGCGGTACGCCGCGTGGGGCGGGCCGGATGTTCTCCAGCCGGAACCGCGCGAGGACCCGGTTGTCGGCGGCGCGTTCGCGTTCGCCCTGCAGGACGACGACGTCCACCGCGGTCTGGTTGTCCTCGGCGGTGCTGAAGGTCTCCGTGCGGCGGGCCGGGATGGTGGTGTTCCGCTCGATGATCTTGGTCATGACGCCGCCGAGCGTCTCCAGGCCGAGCGACAGCGGGGTGACGTCCAGCAGGACGACGTTCTCGACCTCGCCCTTGATGACGCCGGCCTGGGCGGCCGCGCCGAGGGCGACGACCTCGTCCGGGTTGACCGTCATGTTGGGGTCCTTGCCGCCGGTCATCCTGCGGACGAGCTCCTGCACGGCCGGGATGCGGGTGGACCCGCCGACGAGGATGACCTCGTCGATGTCGTTCGCGGTGGTCTTCGCGTCGGCCATCGCCGTCTGCACCGGGCCCTTGGTACGTTCGATGAGGTCGCCGGTGATCTGCTCGAAGGTCGAGCGCATCAGGGTGGTGTTCAGGTGCTTGGGGCCGGTCGCGTCCGCGGTGACGAACGGCAGGTTGATCGTCGTCTGGGTCACCGAGGACAGCTCGACCTTGGCCTTCTCCGCGGCCTCGAACAGGCGCTGCAGCGCCTGGGGGTCGCGGCGCAGGTCGATGCCGGTGTCCCGCTGGAACTCATCGGCGATGTGATCGACGATGCGGCGGTCGAAGTCGTCGCCGCCGAGGTGCCCGTCACCGGCGGTCGAGAGGACCTCCACTACGCCTTCGCCGATGCTGAGCAGGCTCACGTCGAACGTGCCGCCACCGAGGTCGAAGATGAGCACCGTCTCGTTCGCGCCCTTGTCCAGGCCGTAGGCCAGCGCCGCGGCGGTCGGCTCGTTGATGATCCGCAGGACCTCCAGGCCGGCGATCTTCCCGGCGTCCCGCGTGGCCTGGCGCTGGGCGTCGTTGAAGTAGGCGGGGACCGTGATGACGGCCTCGGTCACCCGCTCACCGAGGAACTTGCCGGCGTCGTCGGCGAGTTTGCGCAGCACGAGCGCGGAGATCTCCTCCGGAGCGTACTGCTTGCCGCGGACGTCGAAGCGCACCGCGCCGTCCGGACCGGACACCACGTCGAACGAGACCGCGTTGATCTCGCTGGCCACCTCGTCGTACCGGCGGCCGATGAAGCGTTTGGCCGAGTAGATGGTGCCCTTGGGGTTGAGGATCGCCTGCCGTCGGGCGAGCTGCCCGACCAGGCGCTCACCCTGCTCGGTGAAGGCCACCACGGACGGCGTCGTGCGCGATCCCTCGCTGTTGGGGATCACCGTGGGATGACCGTCCTCGGTGGTAGCGATCACGGAGTTCGTGGTTCCGAGATCGATTCCGACTGCCTTGGCCATGCTCTCCTCCTAGCCGAACCGACGGAGCCCCGGCCTTCGACGGAGAACAGCATGATCGGCTGGACGCTCGGAGCTCCTGCATCAAGATGGCGTTACACCATCCAACGCTCGCCCTTCGCATGGCCGCTCGCATCCTCAGCCTTGGTAGACATGGCGTCCGCGTCCCGGCGGTGGCGCGCGGTCCTCCGGGCGGTGCCGAGGGTCGGGATCGACGCCGGACGAACTCCGCCCCGGCGGCCCCTCGAGTGACGTCCTCGATCGTGTGGTGCAGCCGCCGTCGGGTGGTCTCGTGGTGGCCTACAGCAGGAGGTCGAACACGCGGGCGACGCGTTCCCAGTGCTCGGTGTGCGGATTCTTCAGCTTCGGATCGATCAGTTTGAACGCGCGGGCGAGCGCGACGGTCAGTCCTCCGGCGATCTGTGGCAGGCCGGCCTCGGTCTCATCCGCGACCATCAGATCGAGCGGCGGGTGCTTGGCGAGCCGCTCGAGGAGCGACTCGAGCTCGACCTCCTCGTCGAGCTTGCGGAACTCGTGGATGCACTCCTGCAAGCCCTTGGTCACGGGTAGATCGTGCGGCTCGATGATGTCGCGGGCGTTGGCCTTGGCGTGTGCCTGGCCGATGAGGATCAGGTCGTAGATCTTGCCGTCGACGAAGTCGTCGTAGCGCTTGAGGTCGTCCTTGTCGACGTCCAGGCTCGCGGCGGCACGGAACAGGCGCTGAAACTGCGGGATGCCGGTCGGGGGCATGGGTACCACCTCCTGCCCCCAGCATCGTCCGGTGGTCCGCCTCCGGCATCCCACGACCGGACGGGTCTGAGCCGCCCCGGCGGCACGGTCCGGGCGCAGCGGTCCTCGGCGCGCTTCCGCCGCCCGACGGGCGGGGTCGGCGCGCAGTACCTCGGCGCCGGACCGTCATTGTGCGGGCCACCGTGAGCGTCACCTGAACGCTCCGCCGGTGGGGGCCTTCCGGCCGGCCCGCACCGGCCGGAAGGGGGACGTGTGAGCCGTCCCGCGTTGCGACGGACCGGGCCGATGCGGCGTACGGCCGCCGGTCACGCCTCCTCGAGGACCGCCGCCACGGCCGCGGCCACGGCCCGGGGGTCGGCGGGCACGGGCACCCCGTCGACCAGGACGGTCGGCGTCGCACCGACGCCGCGCCGGCCGGCGGCGAAGGTCACGTAGGCCGCCCAGCCCAGGTAGGCGCCGCCGAACACGCAGCGGGCGAAGCCGGGATCGGTCAGCCCCACGGACCGGCCTCTCTCGATGAGCTCCTCGTCGGTCAGGCCGGGCCCGCCCTCGGGCGGCTGCACCGCGAACAGCGCCCGGGCGTACTCCCGGAACCGTCCGCCGTCGGCCGCACAGCCCGACGACGACGCGGCGCGCGACGAGTAGTGATTGGTCGACAGGCGGTCCAGGAACGACATCGGGTGGTAGTCGATGTTGATCAGCTGGTCGGCTACGAGCCGGTCCAGGGTCGGCCCGGCGACCTCTTCGAACCGCTTGCAGTACGGGCACTGGAAGTCGATGTAGGCGTCGACGGTGACGGGACCGGCGCCGACGACGACGCCGTCTCCGCCGGCCGCCGCACCGGCCGGAACGCGGTCCGGTGCGGGGGCCGTGGGCATCCATGTGGTCACGAGGCCTCCTAAGTCCGATTCGGGCGGGCCGACCGGTGTTCTGGCATCGCACCTGGTCAAAGGCCCATAATGGCCTGACCCTGCCCTGACGGCGTGACCTAAACACCGGCGGCGCCTCTGCCGGGCCGTGCCGGCACCCATGAGGCATCAAGCCTGCAGAGCCGGTCGGAGAACAGGGGGTTGTCATGACGATGTTGGCCGACGTCGCCGTCGAGCGCTACAGGTTCGTCTGCGGGCGCTGCGGCCGCACCTGGACCGCCGACTACGACGTGCAGTACGTGACCGACGACGTCGGCGCCACGTTCGCGTTCTATCGGCTCGACGGCGTGCCGGTGCCGCCGCCGACCGGAGGGGAGGTGACCTGCCCGAACTGCGGCGCCATGGGCGTCGCCGTGATTCCCGAGGGGCGGCGCGACAGTCCGCCCGCGCGCCTGGACAGCGACGAGCCTCGCGAGCGCGTCACCACCACCGCCGAGCAACGCCGGGCGTCCGTTCCGCACCTGCCGGGGCTCGTGGGCGAGAGGGAGGGGCGGGCCGGCGGTCGGTCGTAGCGGGCCGTCGGGCCGGTCGCCAGGGCGATCGGCGCCCGGCAGGGTGCCGCATGCCCGGTGGGGTACCGAGTGTCCGGTGGAGGGTCCGCGGGGACCCGTCCGTACCCGTGCCGGTCAGCCGGCCTCGCCGGTCAGCCGATCTCGCCGGTCAGCCGATCTCGCCGTGGACGCCCGGGTCGTCGAGGTCGAGTCAGCGGTCCACGGCCCGCAGGACCTCCGCGCTGGTCCTGCCCTTGTGGTAGAGCCGCCGCAGCTTCTCGCGCTGGGCCCGTACCAGCTCGTGGCGCAGGCCGAGGGTGCCCAGCCTGGCGGACAGCGCGCGGGACAACAGCACCACGACACCGTCGGGCCTACCCGGTGCGCGGCCCGGATCGGTCTGCGGTCGGCCGTCCGCGTCGTTCACGGGGGCGCGTCGATCGGGACGACGTCGATGAGCTTCTTGTTGACGAACTCCTGTATGCCGAGCGCGGACAGCTCCCGGCCGTAGCCGGAGTCCTTGGCGCCGCCGAACGGCAGCTCGGGCGAGGTCCAGGTCGGATGGTTGACGAACACCATCCCGCTGTCGATGTGCCGGGCGATCTCCCGGCCGTGTTCCTCGTCGCCGGTGAACACCGAAGCCCCGAGCCCATAGCGGGTGTCGTTGGCGACGGCGATCGCCTCGGCCTCGTCCCCGACCCGGAAGAACATTGCGACCGGGCCGAACAGCTCCTCACCGTAGATCGGGTTGTCCTTCGCCACCCCGGTGAGGATCGTCGGCTGCACGAACGCTCCGGTCGTGGGCACGGGATCGCCGACCTCGGTCGCCCGCGCGCCGTGCTCGACCGCCTCGGAGACCTGCACCCGGAGTTTCTCGGCGGCGGTTCGAGACGACAGCGGCGGCAGCGTGGTCCGCTCGTCCATCGGGTCGCCCGGGGTCAGCGTGCCGAGCGCCGCCGTGAACTCCTCGAGGAACTTGTCGGCGATCTGCTCGTGGACGAGCAGTCGCTTGCTTGCCACGCAGCTCTGGCCGCAGTTGTGCATCCGTCCCCACACGGCCCAGTGCACCGTCGCGCCCAGGTCGGCGTCGGGCAGGACGATCAGCGGGTCGCTGCCGCCCAGTTCCAGGGTGGTCTTCTTCACCACCTTGCCGGCGCGCGTCGCGACGGCGGCGCCCGCCTCCGTGCTGCCGGTCAGCGCCACGCCCCTGACGCGTGGGTCGTCGATCACCGTCGCGGCCTGCTCCTTGGTGATGAACAGGTTGGTGTAGACGCCCTCGGGCGCGCCCGCCTCGCGGTACAGCCGTTCGAAGGCCAGCGCGGACTGGGGCACGCTCGACGAGTGCTTGACCATGACGACGTTGCCCGCCATCACGTTCGGGGCCGCGAAGCGGACCAGCTGGTAGTACGGGAAGTTCCACGGCTGCACCCCGAACAGCACCCCCATCGGGCTGTTGACGACGACGGCGTCTCCCGTACGCGCGTCGAGGTGGACCGGTCTCAGGAAGTCCTCCGCGTTGTCGGCGTAGTAGTCGAAGATGTCGGCCGTCAGGAGGACCTCCTCGATGCTCTCGCCGATCACCTTGCCCATCTCCAGGGTCATGAGGCGGGCGAACTCCTCCCGCCGTTCGCGCAGGATGCCTGCGGCGCGCCGGGTGACGGCCGCGCGCTCGTCGAAGCCGCGTTCGCGCCAGGTCTCGTACCTCGACCGGGCACGCGCCAGAGCGCTCTCCAGCTCCGCTGCGTCGAGTTCGTCGAAGGTGGCGAGCACCTCATCGTTGTAAGGATTCACCGATTGGTAGGGCATCTCTCTCAACCCTTTCGCCGACGGCTCACCGTGCTGCGGACGGATTGAGCCACGACGTGTGCGAGCCCGATCAGGGCGTAGGGATATGGCGCGCCTTTCTCGGCGGCGCCGGAAGCCTGGTCGTCGTCGACGCGGGCGTGGGGCCGCCGTCTGGCGGCGACCCTGAATCAGCTGTTCCAACGTGGCATCCCCGGCGCGGTCGCATGTCAAACCGCCGGGCCATCGTGCCGGGAGGTGCGCGGCGCGCGGCTCCGAGAGCGAAAGCTCCGGGACCCCGGGTCAAGAGACGGCCACGATTCTCCAGACCGCGCTCAACTCTGATACCCGTCCCTTTCACCCGAGACCTCCGGAAAGGTCCGGTGGAAGAAGACACACGTACGGAAGATCGGGGAAGCCATGACATCGCCGATGAGGCGCACCAGGGGCGGCCGGCTGCACGAAGTGGAACCGACCGCCGTGGTGCTGCGGCGGGATCCGTTCGCCGATGTACAGGAACTGCTCAGCCGCATGACAGGTCTGATCCAGCCGGCCGTCGAGACGGAGGCCGACCGGCCCTGGACTCCGATCGCGGAGATCGACGAGAACGACCAGAGCTACATCGTCCGTCTTGAGCTGCCCGGGATCTCGCCTGAGGAAGTCGACGTCTCCATCCGGGACCGCGAGCTCTGTGTGAGCGGCGAGGTTCGTGAGGAGGAGCGTGAGGAGCGCTCGCACGCGCTGCGCGTGCGGTTCGGACGCTTCCATTACCACACCTCGTTGCCCTCCGACGTCGACGCGGACAACGTGAGGGCGTCCATGAACGATGGGGTTCTGGCGCTGGTCATCCCTAAGGCACAGCGGGCGCAGAGCCATCACATCAAGATCACGCAAACCGAGTCGACGGACGAGCAGTCGCAGGTTAAGGGCGCTCAGCGTGGGACGTAACGGGGCGCCATGACGCCGGTGACGCGGCGCGCCGGCGGCGGGCCGGTCTCGACGTCCGGCTGATCAAGTGGCGGAGCAACCTTATGGAATTTCGCGAGTTCATCCACACGGTGCAGAGCGGCGCCGGTCTCGACGCTGACGCGGCTGAACGTGCGGCACGGGCGACGCTCACGACGTTGGCCGAGCGGCTTTCCCCAGGGGAGGCGCGGGATCTTCTGGAAGAACTTCCGGCCGAGATGAAACCGTGGGTCTACACCGAGTCCGCCGCCGAACGCTTCGACATGGATGAGTTCCTGCGCCGCGTGGCCGAACGGGCCCGCGTGGATGTCGAGACCGCCGAGCGGCATGCACGCGCCGTCTTCTTCGCACTGGGGCGGGCCGTACGCGCCGACGAGATCGACGACATCGCGGCGGAGTTGCCCCAGGACTTCGAACCCCTCATCGCCGAGGCCCGGCATCGGTTCTTCACGGTGATGCCGGGCGAGGAGTTCCTGTCCCGGGTGGCGGAGCGAACCGATCTCGACATCGATGGAGCGCGACGCGCCACCGAGGCCGTCTTGACGGCGCTCGCCCAGCGCATCGCGGGCGGCGAGGTCGACGACCTCATTCCGCGGCTCCCACTGTCGCTGCACGATCCACTCCGGCGCGGCAGGGCGGTGACCGGCGGCACGGCGCGGCGGATGAGCCTGGACAGGTTCCTCCAGATCATCGCCGAGCGGGAGGGAACCGACCGGTTCACGGCGAGCGAGCACGCCCGGGCGGTCTTCGCCACCTTGCGCGAGGCGGTCGGCGACGAGGAGTACTTCGACGTGACCGTCCAGTTGCCGACGGAGTACTCGGTGCTGCTGCCCGTGCCGTGAGGTCCGGGTGCGTCCGCGCGCCTTGCTGGTCAGCGGCCGGCGAGCAGGTCGGTCTCCGCGGCGTCGAGCAGCCGCTGGAGGTGAAGGCCGTGCCGGACGTCCAAGGGGTGCGGCCTGCGGTGCTCGACCGCGTCCGCGAACTCCTCGACCATCGTCCCGAGTGCCTCGGGCCCGGTCGCGTCGATGCAGTCGATCATGGCGGAGCCGCCCGGCCCGAAGACCTCGATCTCCGCGCGGGCGGGTAGGTCGGCCGGTGCGGTGGCCAGCAGCGAGGCCTCGCTGTACCGGCCGCCCTCATGTTCCAGCAGCAGGCCGATCCAGCCGCGCGGATCGCCGTGCGCGCGGACCAGCGCCGTGTGGCCGAGGGCGGCGTCGAGGAGGTCCAGGACATCAACCCCTACGTCCATGAGCACGCCCCGCCCGGCCCGCCACGCCGGCGCGTCCGAGGCCAGCGCCGCGGAGATCAGGCGGGCGGTGCCGCCGACCGGCTGCGCCCGCCTGACCTGCGTGTCGAGGTAGGTTCGAACGGCGGGCGCATAGCGCCACGTCAACGCCACCTGGGAGACCACGTCGTCGGCGACGGCCTCGGCCAGTTCCTCCGCCCCGGCCAGGTCGTCGGCGATCGGCCTGCTCAGCAGTAGGGCCACGTGCCGTCCCGCCGCCCTGGCGGCGAGGGACGGCTGCGCGGCGGGCGGCACGGCGAACGCGACGGCGTCGCAGTGGTCGAGCATCTCGGCGAAGCCGCCGAAGGCGGGGACCGAACATCGCGTGGCGAGGCCCTGTGCGGCTTCCGGCGACCTCGACCACACGCCCGCGAATCGGATCGCCGGGGCGGACACCAGCGAGGGTGCGAACAACTCGGCTGCCGAGCGGCCCGCGCCGGCCAGCCCCACCGATATCGCCATATACCCACCGTAATCGCCCGACTCGTCGCGCAGTAGGAGGCGGGAAGGCTTGTGTCCTTCACCCAGGCGGGAACTCGAGGCGTCAGGGTTCGCGGCCGGCAGCGCCGTACTGGGGGACGTGAGGTGCCGGTCCGTCGATATCGGCGAACTCCGGCCGTCAGCGCCAACAGGAGACCAGAGCCGGGTCGAGCAGCTCCAGGCCGCCGAAGACGCTCATGATCTCCGTGCCGGTGCGGGTCGTGATCGGCGGCGTGGTCTGTCAGCCGAACGTGTCGGCTGGCTAGGGGCCTGATGGTCGCTTCATTCCCTGGGCCCCCGTCCCCGGCTACGCGGGCCGTGTGCCTTAGCCGACCGCAGCTCCGGCACCGTGGTGGGTAGGCGTGAACGACGTGGGGTAAGGGGCGGAGACCGCTGCCACGTCGCCGGGGGAGCAGACCGTGTCATCGCTGTTGTGGCTGCGTCGGGCGTTCGCCACGTTCGAGGGCGGCGCGGCGCCGGTCTATGGGCTGGTGACCGCCGCCGGCGTGTGCGTCCCGCTGGTGGCGGGCCTGATCACCGGGCGTGTCGCCGAGAGCCAGCTCGTCGCCCTGGGGGCCTTCTACGTCGGGGTCATCGCACCGCAGGGGCCCCAGGGCGCCCGTGCCCGCTCGATGATCATCAGGGTCGCCGTCGTCACGCTGTTCTCCTGGCTCGGCGGCCTGGTCAGCAGCCATGACTGGCTGATGGTGGTGGTCACATCCGCGGTCGCGGCGTTCGGCGCGGCGATTCCCGAGCTGGGACCGATGGCGGCGCTGTGCACGCTGGTCGCGGCGCTGCGACCGGCGACCAGCCCGGTGCTGTACAACGGACTGCTGGAGACGCTGGGCGGTGCGTGGATCTGCGCGCTGCTGTTGGCGCCGTGGGTCGTGCGGAGGCTCCGGCCGCTGCGCGCTGGTATCGCCGCCGCTGCATGTTCGGTCGCCGACACGCTCGACGATCTGGCGGCCCCTGACCTGGACCCGGACGAGTGGTCTCGTCGGCGCGCCACGGCTTATTCGGACCTTCGTTCCGCCCGGATCGTCTACGGCCTTTACCGCTCGGGCGGCTTTGAGGAACAGCGGCGACCGGCTCGGATCATTGCGGCGATCGACCAGGTGATGGGTGAGGCAGCCGTCCTCGGCGCGCTGCGCCTGGAAAGCCGGCCGTATCCGATGGAATGGCAGGCCGAATTCGGAGGCGCCCTCACCGCCGTCGCCGTCCGGTTGCGTACGCTCGGCATGGCGATCGAGACGGACACGGACGTGCCGCCCGACACCGTGGCGGCGGGCTCGGTCCCGATGCGCCGGTTGGGCGAACACGACAGCCGGGGTATCGCCGGGCGGGCCGGCCCGCCTACCGTCGCGCTGCGCCTCCACGCCGACCGGATCATCGGCCGGATGAACGCGTCGGCCGACACGGTGTGCCGGGTCCTAGCGCAAGAGCGGCGCATCGCCGGGCGACGACTGCCCGGGATCCGTGCCTGGTGGGCCCGGTGCGTCGAAGCGGTCAGGACCCGATCACCCCGGTTCCGGCACGCCGCGCGCATGGGTACGGCGCTGGCGCTGACAATGATCCTGGCCGTCGGACTGCACCTGTCTCACCCGCACTGGCTGATCGTGACCGTACTGTTCAGCCTGCGCGACTCGTACACCGACACGGTGCGGATGGTCCTGCAGCAGGCCGTCGGCACCACGGTCGGCGCCATGGCCGCCGCCGTCGCCCTGGCACTCGCGCCCGGGCGGATCACCCTCCTCGCCCTGATCTTCATCAGCGGCGCGCTCGGGTTCACGCTCAAACCGGTGAACACGGGCTATTGGATCACGCTCGGCACGCCGATGACCATGCTCCTCATCGACTTCACCGCGCCGCTGAATTGGCGGGCCGGGATCCTGCGCGTCGTACTCAGTCTCGCGGGCGCCCTGCTCGCGATGCTCTTCGCACAACTGCTGTTCCCGGCCGGGATACAGCGGCGGATAGCCGAGCGGCTGGCCCGGTTGCTGCACACCCATGCCGTTCTCGCGCGTGCGGTCGCCGAATCGTCCAGGGGGCGCGAGGCCCGGATCCGCGGCGCGTTCCGGAAGGCAACGTCGGCCGCCGCCACGCTCGAAGCGGCCGGCACCAGGCTCAGGCGGAAGGCCGCGTCACCCGACGAACAGATCTCGCGCATCGGTGAGACGGGCAGAGCCGCGCGGCGGCTACGAGAACGCCTGACATCGCCGGCGTCCTTCGCCGCCGTCCCGGTCGGTGCCATCGCTACCGCCGCGCGTGAAGTCGCCGACCATCTTGACCAGGGCGCCGACGAGGTTCTCGCCTTTCCCTACCCGGGTTCGGCAACGCCGCAGGCCGAAGTCGGCATCCGCGATCAACGCTCACCGGAGCCGCCCGGCCGGCGCCGGGCCGGACTCGTCGGCCACCTCGCCCCCGGTGCAACTTCGGCGGAGCCTGCGGGTGCTGCAGGCACTCGCGACATGGTGTACGGGCTGATCGCTGATGCCGAGCGACTCAGGGAACTCAGCCGCGCGACGGTGACCGGCCGGCCCGGCGGAGGGTGACCACGACGCATGGGCGGCTTCGGTCGCGTCGATGGCGGCTTGGCACGGCCCGCGCCGCCGCCCGCGGGTTCGCCGCCGAGGCGCGAATCGATCACCGGAGCCATGCCGGAGTAAAGCTTTTTCGTCTCCGTTGACACCGGTGCGAAAGGTGGGAAGCTCGAAATAGGGGCACTGGCCTGCGGATATCCCTATCTCCGACAGGCGTTGGGTGATTGTTGGGGGTCGCTGACAGCGACATTACTTGGCGGCCGCTATTCCATTGATCGACTAGATCGAGGTATTCGCCATGAGAGCCGTTGTCTACGAGGGACCGCGTACGGTCGGGGTCGAGGAGGTGCCGGACGCGAGGATCGAACGGGCCACAGACGCGCTGGTGAGGATTACGACGACCAACATCTGCGGTTCGGACCTGCACATGTACGAGGGTCGTACGGACCTGGAGACCGGTCGCGTGCTCGGCCACGAGAACCTCGGTGAGGTGGTGGAGGTCGGCGAGGCCGTGGACCGGGTCAAGGTCGGCGATCTGGTGTGCATGCCCTTCAACGTCAGCTGTGGCTTCTGCGAGAACTGTGAGAAGGGGCTCACCGCCTTCTGTCTCATCGCGAACCCGGATCCGAACGTAGCGGGAGCCGCGTACGGCTTCGCGGACATGGGGCCCTACAACGGCGGCCAGGCCGAACTGCTCCGCGTTCCCTACGCCGACTTCAACTGCCTCATCCTGCCGCCGGAGGCGGAGGAACGGCAGACGGACTACGTCATGCTGGCCGACATCTTCCCGACGGGCTGGCACGCCACCGAGCTCGCCCACGTACGGGCCGGCGAGACGGTCGCCATCTACGGCGCCGGGCCGGTCGGCCTGATGGCGGCCCTGTCATCGACGCTCAAGAGCGCGAGCAAGATCTTCGTCGTCGACCGGCATCCGGACCGGCTCAAGCTCGCCGAGGAGATCGGCGCCATCGCGATCGACGACTCGAAGGTGGCCCCCGTCGAGGCGATCATGGATCAGACCGAAGGCATGGGCGCCGACCGTGGCTGCGAGTGCGTCGGCTACCAGGCCCATGACCCGGAGGGACATGAGCACCCGAACCTGACGCTGAACAACCTGGTCAGGTCCGTACGCTTCGCCGGTTCCATCGGCGTCGTCGGCGTGTACCTGCCGCAGGACCCGAAGAGTCCCGACCCGCTCTACAAGGAGGGCGAGGTCGCCTTCGACTATGGCCTGTTCTGGTTCAAGGGCCAGAGCATCGGAAACGGCCAGTGCAACGTCAAGGCCTACAACCGCGAACTCATGCGCCTCATTCATACGGGCCGGGCGCGGCCGTCGTGGGTCGTCTCGCACGAGCTCCCGCTGGGGCAGGCGCCGGAGGGCTATGAGCACTTCGACCATCGGGACCCCGGCTGGACGAAGGTCGTTCTGCATCCGAACGGGCAGCCGCGCTGAGCCGCCCGCCATGTCATCGACCGCCGGGCCAAGGCCGGCGGAGGGGCATTCGAAAGTCGCAGGTCATCACTGCTGTCGAAGGTGTGCGCCGGGAGCGGCAAGCCGTGATCTCCGGTCGCTGCTCAAGGTTGTTGGCGTGGGCAGATCGTAGGCAGTCCATCGGCATACGCCTGGTTCGCGCGTTCGGCGCCGCCGTGGCGACCGTCTCGAGTGGCCTAGCGTCGTCGTACTCGCTGGCGTCGCGGCGGCGGTGTTGCACAAGCACACGTACCTGCTGGTGCGGTGATGTGGCGTTGATCGCGGTGCTGCTTCGTGCGTCCCGGACTTTTGTAACGCCGGATCATCTCCACTGCACCCCCACGTGCGTGGGAGGACCGAGTCGAGCCGGGCGCCTGGCCCGGCTCTCACGGAACACCCCCACGTGGGGGTGATCCGGCAGACCCCGAGCTCGAGATAGAGCTCTGGGTGTGCTTCCCACGCATGTGGGGGTGATCCGAAGGTCACCCGGGCCTTGGCGGAGAAGTACCCGTGCTCCCGACGCATGTGGGGGTGATCCGGTGAGCAGCCCCGGATGTCCAAGTCCTGGAGCGGGATGATGCCGAGATGGGGATGAAGGTAGTCGTTGATGTGGCTGGCGTACCCGCGCAGTGTCGATGGTCGTAGTGAGATGTGGTCAGCCACATGTGCAGCCAGTGCCCGGTGGTCAGCAACCGTCCGCGCGGATCACCTGATTCCGGCGCGGTCAGCTGTTGCAGTGCCTGGGTGGCCGCTGCGCGGCTGGTGAAGCCGCCTCGCCGGATACGGCGCCGGCCGACGCTCAGCCCGGCGGGGATGTCCAGGGCGTAGTACCAGCTTCCATGTCCCCGCCGGTGCAGCTTCGGGCATCGTCGGCCGAGCTGGGTTCCTGCGCCGGTGCGACACCCGCATCGCTTGTAGATCGATCCTCTCGTGTCCATGATTGCCCCCGGGTAGGCGTGGTGTGCGGATACGCCCAGCATGTGCCAATGCACGGCGTTCCCGAGGGCGGCTCAGGCTCGGTATGAGAGGGCCCCGTACACACGTTCGCGGGTGCCGTCGAAAGTGCCCGCTGACCGCCGGATGAGGGCAACCGGTGAGCGACCGGCTTCTTCGGTATGTGATGCGGACCGGCTGTGATGCTGAGGGTGGGCCGTCCAGATGTGGCCGTTCGTGGCCGCTGTCCGTCCGCTGTTCCGTCACGGATCGCATGGCTTTGCGCGCGCTCTGTTGATCTTTGAGGTGGTGTTTGGCCGGATCCTGCCATTACTGCCCGACGGTGTGACATGCCGTCGAGGCGGCGCGCTTAAAGCGGGGGATTTTCATGCCTTTTTCCAAAGGGGCTGACGCGCTGCTGTTTGCCCGCTTTGACTGGTCTTGACTGGTTCTTTGCTGACGGGTGATGATCCGCTCGTTTGTTGATCGCCGCCTGGCCTGTCCCGCGCGGCTCGGTCGTTGGGAGGGTCTGGTGGTCAGGGTTGTTCCGCCTGCGCGTGGTCCGACGTGAACCGGCGGCGTTGAAGCACCGCCATCTCCTTTGACCTGTCAGCCCTTCTCAATTTTCACCCTATTCCGTGTTCGGATTCCGGTGCGTCATTTTGGCGTGCCTGTTTTCGCCTGCCCTGGCGAGAGTGGAGTTCTTCGGTGAGCCGGTTGCTGTGGACGAAGCGGTGGAACTGGCTGGCGCGGGTGCTGGTCCTCGCGCTGGTGGTGGCGTTGGCCCCGGCGTTGCCGGCGCGGGCGGAGACGGCACGCCCGCCGGGGGCGCAGGCGGGTGGGGATTGGAAGCCGGCGAGTAAGCGGAACTGGTGGGATCGGCTGTGGGGCCTGCACGAGGGCAAGAAGGCGCCCAAGCAGCGGGATTTGAAGGTCGGTGGGGTGCCGCGCCGGGATCCGGTGCCCAAGGGGCAGAAGGTGCCGCCGGCCAAGCGGGTGGGGGAGTTGACGGGCCGGCGGACCGCCAATGCCCGTTACTACAAGCTGTCGGACGGTTCGGTTCAGGCGGAGATCTCTGCGCAGCCGGTGAACTACCGGGCCGGTCATGGGTGGAAGCCGATCGACACGAAGGTCATCAAGAGTGATGCGAGCGGGTTCTCCTACGGCAACGCCACCAACAGTTTCCGCAGCCTGTTCGGTTCGAAGGCCGGGCGGCTGGTGCGGTTCGACGCTGGTGGCGGTGCGTCGTTGACGTTCGGCCCCGAGGGCGCGGGTTCGGTCATGCCGAAGGCGGATCGCAACACGGTCACCTACGCGGGTGCGGCCGCTGGTGCGGATCTGACCTACGCGGTGCAGCCGAACGCGTTGAAGGAGAGCATCGTTTTGGCGAAGGCCCCGTCGGGGGTGGCGTCGTGGTCGTTCGCGGTGCAGGCGGCGGGGTTGCGGGCCTGGCAGCGGCCGGATGGGGCGATCGCGTTCTACCGGGGTGGGTTCGATGGGCCTCCGGTGCTGGTGATGCCCACGCCGTTCATGACCGACGCGCGCAACGATGCCTCTTCCCCGTACGGGAAGGCGTGGAGCCCGAAGGTGTCGCAGTCGATGCGCTGGGACGGCAAGGCCGGTCTGCTGCACATCACCGTGACCGCCGACCAGAAGTGGCTGAACGATCCGAAGCGTGTCTACCCGGTGGTGATCGATCCGACGGTCGTGTTGCAGCCGCTGCCCGAAGACTCCCAGGACGTGATGATCGAGTCCGACACGCCGGCGTCGAACTATGAGAGCTCCTGGCGGTTGTCGGTGGGGACCACGCCGGGGGGTGTGGCGCGGTCTTTGGTGAAGTTCCCGATGACCGGGATTCCGGCCGGCACGCACGTCCTGTCGGCAGATCTGCAGATGTATTACGACCAGACCCACACCAGCAACAGCTCCGCCGTCACGGTCGAGGCGCACCGGGCCACCGCGCCGTGGGATGAGACGACCGCGACGTGGAGCAGCGCGAGTAACAACGTCGGTGAGCTGGGTTATTACCGGGTCTACGTCGACAATGGCGTGTCGGGGCACACGGCGGCGAGGGGTTCCTGGCCGGCCTCGACGAGCACGCTGGCGCAGTACGGCTACAACGGTGACTACCTGTACAACAAGGACGACGTCGCCGGGGACACCTATACCTGGTGGCCGACGCTGGCCGAAGACGGCGACTACCAGGTCGAGACGCATTATGTGGCGGCGAACGACCGAGCGACGAACGCGCCGTACACGGTGACCTACGACGGTGGCAAGACCGCTTCATACGCGGTGAATCAGCAGTCGGGGACGAATGGGGTGTGGGCGTCTCTGGGCACGCACCCGTTCGCGGCCGGGTCGGCGGGGAAGGTGGTCCTGGGCGATGGCCCGGCGTCGTCGTCGACCTCGGTGATCGCGGACGCGGTGCGGTGGACCAAGAACGGCAGCGTGGTTCGCCCGGCGGGGGATCAGGGCAGTCACTGGCACTCCTTCGCGGTCCGTAACATCGTGCAGTCGTGGGTGGATGGCACCAATCCCAACTACGGGTTCGTGCTCAAGGCCGCCGATGAGGCGACGCTCGGGATGGGCGGGCCGCGGTATGAGGGCAGCGTCTACGCCTACAACGGTGAGACGGCGCAGTACCCGAAGCTGGTCATCACCTACGGCCGCAACGGCGTGGCGGTCAACGAACCCACGACGATTCACGCGACGGGTGCGGATTTGACCTGGCCGGCCTACACCGACCCGTCCAGCAGCAGTGCGGATGACATCGTCGAGTACCAGGTGCACCGCAGCATCTACCAGGACTTCACCCCGTCGGCGGCGACCCTGGTGGCGCCGGTGGACAAGAACACCACCGCCTTCAGCGACACCACCGCGACGCCGACACCGGCGGACTCGAGTGATCCGTACGGGAACCTGTACTACTACATGGTCGCGGTCAAGACCAAAGACGGGCAGGTCATCCCCGGGCCGACGCAGATCGTGCGGCTGCCCAAGGCCGGCCGCACCGTGAAGGTCTACCCGGCGTCCGCGGATACGACGCTGTCGTCGACGCAGTCGACGACGAATGAGGACAAGCTGGCCGGGCAGGCGTGGCTGTCGGTGGGCAACGACTCGGGCACCTACGGGGTGACGCATTCGGTCATCAAGTTCCCGGCGATGACCGACATCCCCACCAGCGCGAAGGTCGTCGACGGCCGGGTGGCGTTGTGGTCGGCCGGGATGACCGGCAACGCCCAAGCCACCTACGACGTGCACGGCCTGACCCGTGATTTCAGCGAGACCAGCGCGACGTGGAAGAACGCGACGTCGACGACGGCGTGGACGACGGCGGGCGGGGACTACAACAGCACGGTCGCGGGAAGCTTCGGCCCGATCACCAACGACCCGGCCCGACGGACCTTCCCCATCACCTCGCTCACCCAGTCCTGGGTTTCCACGCCGTCATCGAATCATGGGGTGTTGTTCCGGCTGGCGAATGACACCAGCCCAGCCGAACACGCCACATTCCTGTCGCGTGAGGCGGATGAGCCGGATCTGCGGCCGCAGTTGTTCGTCACCTATCTCGACACCGGCACCGACTCGACGTACTACGCCCCGTACACGCCGTCGCGGATGATCCCCGGCGACCAGTACACGATCAACGTCGACCTGTCCGACACCACCGCCACGACGTGGACCAAGGCCGACTACGTCCTGTCCTACCGCTGGACGCTCCCCGACGGCACCGACGTCACCAACGGCGGCAACCAACTGCAGACGGCGCTGCCCAAGGACGTCGTCCCCGGCGATACCGTCACCGTCGCCGCGCAGCTGAAGACCCCCATCCAGTCGGATTCGGGGAACAAGCGGACCGATTACGTCCTGCACTGGGACCTGTACGACAAGACCAGCGGGCAGTGGCTGTCGGCCTCCGATGGCATCGGGTCCCTGGATCAGGCGGTCGCGGTGGAGGACCCGACCTCGGATCAGCTGGGGTTGGAGAAGTTCTACCAGTACGCGGGCAAGAACACCGGTGCCGGCGGCACCGTGATGGACAACCTGTACGCCGGGAACGCGGTCTGGTCCTACAACCCGATCAACAACCCCGGCCGCGGGATCTCCACCTTCGTCCGGATGGCCTACAACTCCCAGGACACCTCTGATTCGTCGATGGGGTCCGGCTGGTCGCTGCAGGCCGCCGCCCCGGCCCGGCTCGGGTCGCCGCTGGACTTCCACCCCAACCCCGATCCGACCACGGTCACGATGACCGACGGGGACGGCACCAGCCACACCTTCACCTGGGACGCATCCGCCAACGGCGGGGCAGGGGAGTGGAAGGCCCCAGCCGGCGTGCACTACTACCTGCAACGCCAGGTCGTCTGCGACAACAAGACCGAAGAATCCCGCGCCTGGGTGATGACCCGCCCGGATCGTACGCAGTTCTTCTACGACTGCGACGGCTACCTGTCGGCGATCGTCGACAAGAACGGCAACACCCAGACCTACACCTACGCGGCCCGCAAATCGAACAACAAACCGATCAAGTTCCTGACCTACATCACCGACCCGGCCGGCCGGCAGTCCCTCACCCTCACCTACTACGCCAAGGGCGACGACTACAACTACATCGACGACGCGGGCAATGAGGTCGCCGACACGAAGCTGTCGAACCCGCACATCATCGACCACGTCAAGTCGGTCACCGACATCTCCGGCCGCACGATCACCTTCACCTACACCACCCAGGGCCTGATGGCCAAGATGGTCGACGGCGCCGGCGACCCGCAGGCCAAGACGTTCCGCTTCACCTACGACGCCACCCAGGGGAACAAGAACGTCAAGCTCGTGAAGGTCACCGACCCGCGAGGTCACGACACCAAGCTGGACTACTACTACCCGCAGACCGGGGATGACCCGAAGTTCCACTGGAATTTGAAGACCGTCACCGACCGGCTCGGCTACGACACCGGGTTCGCCTACACCGACCCCGACGGCACCTCCGGGTCCAACATTCAGGCCACCGTCACCGACCCCGAAACCCACGCCTCCACGTACCTGATGGACGGGTACGGACGCCCCACCCAGCTGACCAACGCCAAGAACCAGGTGACCAAGCTCGGCTGGGACGCCGACAACAACGTCACCCGCCTGGAAGAAGACAACGGCGCGGTCTCGACCTGGACGTACGACCCGCTGACGGGCTACCCCACCAGCCAGAAGGACGCCGAGGCGAACAAGAACGGCACCCCGGGCACAACGTTCGGCTACCAGACCGGGCTGGGCGGCCACTTCGCCGACCTGACTTCCAAGCAGAGCCCTGAAGGGCGGCTGTACACCTTCGGCTACGACACGCTGGGGAACCTGACGTCGGTCACCGACCCCGACGGCAACGCCACCTCCACCGCCGGGGACTACACCAGCACCAACGCCTACGACGGCTACGGGCAGCTGAGCAAGGCCACCGACGCCAACGGCCACGCCACCCAGTACCTGGACTACGACGACAACGGCTACCCGCAGACCATCACCGACCCGCTGACCAAGTCCACTAAGTACGTCTACGACGTCCGCGGTGCGGTCAAGAAGGTCACCGACCCGCTTGGCCATGACACCACCCAGAACTACGACGTCTTCGGCCGCCCACTGGACAAGACCGTCGCCAAGGACCAGTCCGCGACACCTCCGGTGTACATCACCACACCGGCTCCGGTGTATGACGCCAATGACAACGTCGTGCAGTCGACGGCACCGAATGGGGCGGTGAGCACCGCCGTCTACGACAACGCCGATCAGGCCGCGACGGTCGACGTGCCGAAGGACACCGACACCGGTCCGGCGCGGACAACGGCATATGAGTACGACAAGGCCGGCAACGTCACCAAGGTCACCCAGCCGAAGGGCACACTCACCACCACCGACGACACCGACTACGTCACCAACTTCGGCTACGACGAGATCTACGAGCAGACCTCGGTCACCAACGCGAAGGGTGACAAGCTCACCTACTCCTACGATGACGTCGGCAACGTCACCACCATCATCGACCCCCGCAAGAACGCCACCGCCGACACCACCGACTACACCACCAAGTACGGCTACGACCTGAACCATCGGGTCAAGACCGTCACCGACGCCGCCGGGAAGACCACCTCCACCGACTACGACCGCGACGGCCTGACGGTGGCCACCTACGACCAGGACAACACCAAGACCACCATCACCCTGGACGCCCGCGGCAAGCCGACCCAGGTCAAGGTCCCCCACGCGGCCGGTGTCGACAACATCACCCAGTACGAATACGACCAGGTCGGCAACCGAACCAAGGTCATCACACCACGCGGTGTGGCGACCACCGGTGTGGCCGATGACTTCGTCCAGCAGACGAACTATGACGAGCTGAACCGGGTCAAGGAGAAGCTCACCCCCTACGACCCGAACGACGCCCGCTACAACCACGCCGACAAGACCATCTACGAATACGACGACGCCGGCCGCCTGTCGAAGGTGTCCGCGCCGCCGTCGAACGGCCAGACGGTCCGCAACGACACGACCTACACCTACTTCGACAACGGCTGGACCAGGACCTCCACGGACCCGTGGGACATCGTCACCACCTACGGCTACAACGACTTGGGCCAGCAGATCTCCCGGAACCTCACCTCGGCCGGCGGATCGTCGTCGCGGACGATGGGTTGGAGCTACTACCCCGACGGCAAACTCAAGGGCCGCAGCGATGACGGGGTTCCAGTCGGTCTGCAGGTCGCCCTCGTCGATGACTCCGACATCCAGAACGCCGGCTTCACCGGCACGGGCTGGACGTCGGCCTCGGCCGGGACCGGGTTCCAGGGCTATGACTACGCCACCCACCCCGCCGGGACAGGGGCCGACTCATTCGTCTGGAACCTGACCATCCCCCAAGACGGCACCTACCAGGTCTACGCGAAATACCCCGACGGCGTCTCCGGGGCCGCGACCAACGCCTCCTACACCGTCCACGACGGTTCGGGCGGGACGACGGCGAAGACCGTGAACCAGTCCACCGGCGGCGGCACCTGGGTCTCCCTCGGCTCCTACACCTTCGAACGCGACGGCACGGGCCAGCAGATCACCCTCTCGGACAACGCCAACGGCACCGTTCTCGCCGACGCGGTCAAGCTCGTGCGCGACAACACCGGAGAGACGGACAACGAGAAGACCGACTTCGCCTACGCCTACGACCCGAACGGCAACCTGACCGACATCACCGACAACAGCCCCGGTACAAAGATCGACGACTACACCGTCACCTACGACGGGCTGAACCAGGTCTCCAAGGTCGAAGAGAAGTCCGCCGGCACGGTCAAGCACACCACCACCTACACCTACAACGAGAACGGCGAACCGGCCACCCGCGGCCACGACGATGAGTCCGCCGCTTACGACTACGACGTCCGGGACCTGGTCTCCAAGACCACCGACAAGGCCTCCGCGTCGGACACGTCTCCGAAGGTGACCACCTTCACCTACACCGACCGCGGCCAGCGCGACATCGAGACCAAGAACAACGGCAACACCGTCGATGACGACTACTACCTCGACGGCTCGCTCCAGCACCAGGTGGAGAAGAAACCCAACGGGACGATCGTCTCCGAGCACACCTACAGCTACGACCCGAACGGCGACAAGACCCAAGACGCCGCCAAGACGATGAACGCCGACAACCACATGGCGTACATCAACACCACCACCACCTGGGACTACGATCCGCTGGATCGGATCGCGAAGGTCAGCAAGGCCGGGGACGTCACCTCAACTGAGACCTATGTCCACGATGCGAACAACAACGTCGTCTCCCAGACCGTCAAGGGCACCACGACGACCTACAACTACGACCGCAACCGCCTGCTCACCTCGGCGACCGGTGGCTCCACCGCCGATTACAACTACGACCCCTTCGGCCGCCTGGACACTGTCACCAGCGCCGGCAGGGTGATCGAACGCAACACCTACGACGGCTTCGACCGCATCGCCCAGCACGAGCAGCAGAACTCCGTCGGCTCCCTGACCGCCACCAAGTACACCTACGACCCACTCGACCGCACCACCTCCAAGACCACCGATCCCGGGGGCGTGAACGAGAAGACCACCAACTACAGCTACCTGGGCCTGACTGACCAGGTCCTGAATGAGGACGTCGCCGGCGAGATCACCAAGTCCTACCAGTACTCCCCATGGGGCGAACGCCTGTCCCAGGTCAAGACCAACACCGACGGGTCTAAGGAAGACGCCTACTACGGCTACAACGACCACACCGACGTCGAGGACATCACCGACTCAGGCGGCGACACCAAGGCCACCTACGGCTACACCGCATACGGCCAAAACGACGACGCCCAGACCACCGGCATCGACAAGCCGGATCCGCAGGACCCGACGAAGGAGCCATACAACGCCTACCGGTATGAGGCCAAACGCTGGGATGCCGGCTCCGGCACCTACGACATGGGATTCCGCGACTACGACCCCGGCCTCAACCAATTCCTCACACGCGATACCTATAACGGCGCCCTCGACGACCTGAACCTGGCGACCGACCCCTTCACCGGAAACCGCTATGCGTTCGGTGCTGGAAATCCGGTGAACAGTATCGAGTCCGATGGTCACGACCCCTTCGGTTGTCGCCCGACCGACGACGCCGCAGAATCCGCCTGTGTTCAACGCGGCGAGCAGGCCTATCAGAATGAGGCGGCCGGGACGACCGTCGTCCGCAACGGCGGTAAATCGAATGTTTCGACGGCCTGTGCGAACCTCGGTGAGCTGAGCGGCCACAATGCGGCCGTCTGCCAAACGGCATATCACGCCCAAGCGTGGGCGGCGAAAGAAGGAATACCGGGGTATGTCACCGTCGATATCGGAACAGGTGGGAGGCTTGCCAACAAAATTGAGGGTGCTAGCGGTAAGATCGCTGGAAATGATGGTGCCGCCGATGTCATATTCTGGGGTCAGAATCGTGTGCTGATATGGGAGGTGAAGCCCGGAACCGAAAATTATGGAAAGACGGATGGGCCGAAGGATCTCGCCCGCTACATCAGCAAGCTCGATGACTATTTCGAGAAGGTCGGTGACCCGCGCGCCGTTCAGGCCGGAGGGCGGCTAGGTTTTGGAGCCATCCCTTCCAAAGAGGGGTGGCAGCGTGTCTGGGATGAGGCGGAGTATCCGGGCATGCGCTTCTATGGATCGGAGAAGAGCAAGAAGAGGCAGGTATTGGACCCTGTCGTTGCGGAGCAACGTGCGCCCGCGACGGTCCCTAATCCCGCTCCAGGGCCGTGTGGTTGGGATCCGGACCCTGCATGCCTTACCGGAGCGCAACCGTACCCGTACCCGGGGGGCCCTGGGGAAGGGGTGCCTCGCGCGCCGGGCTTCCGTATCCCGGGCTTCCGTGTCCCGTTGCCCGAGTGGTGATCTGCTGATACTCAGACCTGCCCGGGTCGGCCAATTAGTGCCACCCGGGCATGTCGTCGCTTATTCGACCGGGCGGGATCGATCGAAAGCATCCTTTGACGTCGCGAGCTCGGTCCTGGACCCGAATCCAGTGGACGACACCTTAGTCCTGGTCCGGGCTATACTGATGGTAACGACGCGGACTCGGAGATCGCGCTATCAATTCGGAGAATTTGACATGACGTCTTCTAATTTTCTGCGAGCTGACGTGTCCTTTGATTGCGCCGGCGACGAGGAATTGATTGAAGCATCTCGTGATTGGTTGACGTTCGGCTTCAAGTTCATCTGCCCAGAACTCCTGGAAAAATTGGACGAAGGGGGATCCGATATTTATGCCACCATCACCCGAGCGTCGACGGTAGATGATTCGGCGCGGAGTCAACCGTACTCGCGCGCCAATTGGGAGAGGATGCTCTCGAGTCTTAGTGAACGGCCGTTTTCCACTACTCTAAGCATCTTTCGGGGTAGCGCAAAGAATTCGAAGTTTCTGGGTTCTCTTTCGGTGGATCATCTCAATCCATCTGGAAAATGGATGGCGTTCACGGCGGACATCACTGCGCGTGATGAGGACCTCGCGAATCCGGCATACTGCCGCCGGTGGGTTGACTTTCTCGCCTACTCGCTGAATCGCGTCAGTCCTGCGTCCGGTGTGGTCGGTAACGATTACCGTGGTTACGGAGAGACGACGCTTGATGTAGCGCTCAACCGGCCACGGCGGGTCTCGATGCGGGAGGCGCGCAGATTCTTGCGCGGTTACGGCTGGGTGACGATTTGCCCGGCCGACATCGTGCGACGCCTCAACGGAGCTGAACGGCTGAACGACTCCGACGTCTTCTGCCGGATCGAAAACCTGCCGGATGGGAGTGCGATCCTTCAGTCCACCTTGTCGTATGACCAATATAACGACGTGGCTGTACGCCGGGTCTTCGAAGTCCTTGCGCCGGTCCTCCCGTCCGGAAACCCGAGTCGCAGAGACGCGCCAGAACGAGCACGTCTGATATTCGAAGACGCCGGCCGTTATCGAATGTAGCGCATTAATTTGCCGAACATCGTATGCTTCTCCGGACCAGCGCCAGGGAGTATGGCAGAGGCCACTGATAGGGACACCAACGGCGTAAGTGACAAGAGCCAATCCCGATGCCTCCGCGTCATGTGACGAGTCGATGGTCGGCCCTGATCTGTCGCTATAACCGTTTTTTTCCTCTCGGGCGCCTGCACGAATACAATGGTAAACCGGTGTTTTTGGTGGAGAATCAGGGCGCATGTAATTGGGGGGTGGATCTGACGGGTGATGATCCGTTCGTTCATGAAAGTGAAGACGTTTCTGGATGAATGGATGCCGGCAGGGTTTCCGTTGTCCAAGTTCTTGCTTTGGGTTACCGTTTCGGAGGCTGCCCATGGAAATCTCACGTTGATTAATTTGGGCATGGAAGCGCGGGTCCCGGCGGAGCTCTTCAATGCGATTACTGCGAAGAAACGGGGCGCTGTGACAGTGCGGCGCCGGCGAGAATAACCACAGCGCCTACCGGCTGGTGCCAGTTCAGCATTTCGCCCAGCACGAGGACGCCGGCGACGGTAGAGATGATGGGCACGAGGTACGTCACCATGGACGCCACCGTGGCACCCGCGTCACGCACCAGCCCGTACTGGATCAAGAAGGCTACGCCCGTACCCACCGTGCCGAGGGTGAGGAGCGACAGGGACTGAGCGAGCGGGAACTGGCGGGGCAGCGAGGTGAGGAACGGTGTGACCAGGCCCAGTTCGACGGCCCCGGCCGTCAGCTGAGCCGCGGACAGGGAGACGCTGGAGTGTCCGGAGTCCGTGAGGAAACGACGGACGTACACCCAGCCGGCGCCCATGCTCAGCGCGGCCGTCAGTGCGAGGCCCGCGCCCACCGGATCGCCGACGTCGGCGCCGTTCCAGACGCCGAAGACCACGAGGACGCCCAGAAAGCCGATGGCCATGCCCGCCAGCCGGTTCCTGTTGGGCCGCTCGTTCGGTAGTGCGCTGATTGCCACGAGCAGCGTGAACAGCGGTGTCGTGGCGTTGCAGATCCCGGCGAGCGCGGAGGTGATGCGCTCCTCCGAGTAGGCGAAGAGCGTGAACGGCAGGGCGTTGAGCAGGAAGCCCGCGGCAGCGAGATGCAACCACAGGACCGGCCTACGGGGCAGCGCATCACGTTTGACCGCGAGCACCATCAGCAGCGCCAAGGCTCCAAGCGCCACCCGTCCCAGGGCGACTTGGAGCGGCGCGAAAGCCTCTCCGCTGACCTTGACGAAGAGAAAGCTGAGGCCCCAGACCAGGGCCAGCAGCAGAAAGCGGATGCGCCAGTCGAGGCTGCGGCGGGAACGGGAGGGCGAACCCTCGGCCGCTTCGGCTGGCGAGGATGGAGTGCCGGTTCCGAAACGGCCGTTGGGGCGGTGACCGGGAGGCGCTGCAGGTGAGGGCGAAACCCCGTCACCGCTGTCGGTCGCGCTCTCGGTCGTGGAGGAGACTGAGTCCATGGCCACCACTTTGCGATCGAGAGAAGCCCAGGACAAGCGAGGTTTTGTGAGCTCTGTTTGTAGCGTGCGTTCAACGTGCTGAACCTGGATCGACTTCGCAGTCTGCAGGCCGTGGCCGCCCTTGGCTCGGTCAGTGGGGCAGCAGCGGTGCTGCACCTGACGCCCTCGGCCGTGTCGCAGCACCTGCGCAAACTTGAGCAGGAGACCGGCCACCAACTGGTCACCCGGACGGGCCGCGGAGTGGAACTCACGCCCAACGCACGGTTGCTGGCGGAGCGCGCGCGACACATCCTGGCCCTGGTCGACGAGACCGAGGCCGAGCTCCAGTCGCGCAACGACCATCCCGTGGGCCGGCTGTCCCTGGGCGCCTTCCCCACTGCGGCACGCGGCGTGGTGCCGCGGGCCTTGCGCATCCTGTCCGAGCGGGCACCGCAACTGGAGGTCCGTGTGCGGGAGTTGGACCATGATTCCCCTCTGGCGCAGGTGGAGCGCGGCGAGCTGGATGTCGGTATAGCCCAGGACTGGGAGCACATGCCGATCTCCTGGACCGGTAACCTGCGAAGGCGCCTGCTCATGGTGGACACGGCATGTGTGGCGCTGCCCGCGGATCACGCCCTGGCGGACCGTACCGCCGTACGTGTGAGCGAGTTGGCCGACGCATCCTGGATCAGCCGACCTCAGCGCTCGACCTGCCACGAATGGCTCATGCACACCATGCGGGAGCAGGGCGCGGAACCACGCATCGTGCACATGGTGGCCGAACACCCCACCCAGATCGCCCTGGTCTCCGCCGGCGTGGGCCTCGCGATGGTCCCCAGCCTGGGCCTGGGTCACCTCCCGAAGGACGTGGTGGCCTTGCCCGTCGAACCGAGCCTCACCCGCAGGATCTACGCGGTGTGGCGTCCGGAGGCCGCGGTACGCCCCTCCGTGCGGGTCACCATCGAGGCACTGGCCGAGGTCGGCAGCACCCTGCACGCCTGATGTCGACCGGGCACCGCGCCGGAGGACACACTGGACCACTCAACACAGGGCCGCAATGCGAACCCTCGGCGCGAAGAGCCGCATGACGTCGCGCGCAGGTCACGGCTGGTGTTGAAGGTGTGCGTGTTCGTCGGCAGTTGGCTGGCGGTCGTACCCCGGCGGTCCGGTGGCGCCCGCGGGTGGATTTACCAAGATCACGGCACGCGAGCACACATGGAGCACACGTGGTCGCCAGACCGCCCTAAAACAGACACTGGGCGCTCCCGGTGGAACCGAGAACGCCCAGGGTCAGGACGGGTGCGCCGCCAGGGACTTGAACCCCGAACCCGCGGATTAAGAGTCCGCTGCTCTCGTGTCAGATCGGCGCTCTGGCTGCCAGTCTGTGCCGGTCCGTCCGGGACTCTGCCGGTTCTGGTGCCGGGTCATGCCGCTGGCTGACGGGCCGTTTCATGGCATCCGAGCAACCACCGAGCAACCACGGCCTCGGTAACGCGTTATTTGATCTTTGATCGCCCACCGATGCGGTCGTCGACCATAGCCCTGCTACAACGGCGGCCACTACGTCTACAACGTGGGCTCGACGTGCGCCGACACCGCCACCGTCGCGTTCCTCGCCGACGGAAAGTTGCCCGTCACGGATCTGCACTGCACCGCCAAGCTGCGGAGCTAGGGTGCGATCTTCACCGGCGGACCGACTAGAGAGACGACCTGGGGTCGGGTGGGTTCCACCGCTGAACCTGCCCGAGCCCAGGTGTCCGCTGCTGCGGTGGGAAACCGGCTGGGCACGCTGAGCGTCATTCTTGTGGGGACGACGGTCAGGTGGGCTACGGAGCGCGAAATGAACATGGACGGGGATGGGGCTGCGCGAGTGACCCTCGGCGACCTTCTACCCGATGACCCGCGCACGGTTGGTCCATACCGCCTCACCAGACGCCTCGGCCAGGGCGGCATGGGCACCGTGTTCCTCGGCTGGTCCGGTGACCGGCCCGTCGCAGTGAAGGTCATCTCCCCGCAGTACGGCACCGACCCGGCTTTCCGTAAGCGCTTCGCCACCGAGATCGAGTCGGCGAAACGAGTCGGCAGATTCTTCACCGCCGCGGTGATCGACGCGGATCCGGACGCGGCGACTCCCTGGATGGCCACCGAATACGTGCCCGGACCCTCGTTGCGTCAGGCCGTGGAGGAGCATGGCGCGCTGCCGCTCGCGACGGTCCGGCGGCTCGGCGCCGGTCTGGCCAAAGGGCTGGCGGTGATCCACCTCTGCGATCTGGTACATCGCGACCTGAAACCGGCGAACGTGCTGCTCGCGGCCAACGGCCCACGCATGATCGACTTCGGGATCGCCCGCGCTCTGGACCGTACGTCGGTCACGGCGGCCGGCCAGCGCGTCGGCACCCCGGCGTATATGTCGCCGGAGCAGGCTCGCGGCGATTCGGCGCAGATCGGGCCGGCCAGCGACGTGTTCTCTCTCGGGTGCGTCCTGGTGTTCGCCGCCACAGGGAAGAGCC
This sequence comes from Actinoallomurus rhizosphaericola, assembly GCF_024055675.1. NCBI lineage: Bacteria > Bacillati > Actinomycetota > Actinomycetes > Streptosporangiales > Thermomonosporaceae > Actinoallomurus > Actinoallomurus rhizosphaericola. The sequence goes on from NZ_JAMXMW010000008.1 coordinate 340,178, forward strand.
CGTTCTACGCGGCAGACGACTCTGCCGCCATGCACCAGGTCATCCACGAACAACCGGACCTCACCGCGGTCCCGCCGGACATCAGGCCGCTGATCAGCCGCTGCCTGGCCAAGGACCCAGCCGAACGGCCCACCGCACACGAGGTCCTCGATGACCTGTCCAACGACCATCTCGCCGACCCCGGTTGGCTACCCGCAACGATCACCGACATGATCGAAGAACCGACTCCGCCCTCCGCGCCGCCCAGGCTCGATAAACCGGCGGCCGAGAGCGCCCACACCTTCCGGGCCGTCTTCCACGAGTCCGGCAGATCCCGCCTCTTCTGGAAGGCATTGCTCGCGCTGCTGGCCCTCGCGTCCGTCGGCTCGAGCCTTTTCGGCCTGCTCTTCTTCGCGATCAGCGAAGACGCAAGGAAAGCCAACGGTCCTGGCCCGGCAGATGCTCGCCAGGGCCCTGGACGCGGGGACGCCCATCTCGTGGGCGACGGCCGACGAAGCCTACGGAATGGACTACAAATTCCGGCACTTCCTGGAGCAACGCGGCGTGAACTACGTGGTCGCGGTGCCCAAAAGTCAGGTCGTCGCCAAGGGCCTCGCCGGCGGGGACACCCGCGCCGACTCCCTGGTCGCCGACGCCCCACCCGAGGCCTGGAAGCGCCTGTCCTGCAGCGATGGCTCCAAGGGCCCACGGCTGTATGACTGGGCACTGGCCACCGTGCACGTCGACGCCGAACCCGGCTACCAGCGATGGCTCCTCGCCCGACGGGCTCTGACGCCCAACACCAAGGGTGAGTTGGAGATTGCCTACTACCTGTGCCACGGCCCCGTCGGCACCACCGTCGACGAACTCATCCGCGTCGCCGGGGCCCGCTGGGCCATCGAGGAGTGCTTCCAGACCGCCAAGAACGAAACCGGCCTCGACCACTACCAGGTCCGCCGCTACGACGCCTGGCACCGCCACATCACCCTGGCCATGCTCGCCCACGCCTACCTGGCCGTCACCGCCGCCCACGCCCCAAAAGCACTAACGGCCTGGTCCGCCTCACACCAGCGGAGATCCGTCGTCTCCTGGCACACCTGACCAGCGGCGTCACCCGCCCACTGGACTTCACTCTCTCCTGGTCACGCCACCGCCGCCAGCACCAGACCCGAGCCCGCAGCAGTCATTACTGGCGCCGCTGGCTCAAGAATCACGAAGTCAGACTGCTACAGCCTGATTTCGTGATTCCTTGCGTAAAGCGTGGCGGATGTGGTGACTGCTGACGATCTGCAGGTGCGGGTGTCGGGGCTGGACGCGCTGTTCGCACGAGTCGCGGGCCGGTTCGGGCGGGTGGAACCGCGCCGGCAGGCGCGGGCGTATGTGACGGGGCTGCTGGCGCCGGTGGAACGCAAGAACGGCACTCGATCAGGCCGACGCAACACCGTTCGCACGGGCTGCGCGCAGGCGGTTCACAAGATCGTCACGGCGATGTCGGCGCGCGACGCCGCTGCCGCGCGCGATGACCGGTCGTGGTGCTTCCGCCGCGGGTGACGACCACAGGCACCGTGCGACCGGCGCGCGTACCCGCCAGAACCGGGGCGCCGGGGAACGGCGAGATCGAGCTCGGCTACCGGCTACGCAGGTCGGCCTGGAGCAAGGGTTACGCCACCGAGGGATCGCGCACGCTGATCCGCAAGGGTTTCACCGAGTTGGGGGTGGAACGGGTGGTCGCCGAGACGATGACGGTCAATCTCGGCTCGCGGCGCATGATGGAGAAGGCCGGCCTGACACTCGTGCGCACCTTCCACCGCGACGGGCTGGACGCCGTCGAAGGCTTCGAGCACGGCATGGTCGAGTACGCGCTGACCAAAGCCGATTGGGCGCGCGACCTTCGAGGCATGCGCTAAAACCACCTGCTCATAGACGGCCTCCACCACGGCAAGATCCTCAACGCTTGGAACCGGACCGCTGCCGCCTTGAGCGCCCCCACCGACCGTCACCGCCCAGCAAGCCAGCGGCCGAATACGCGCCGATCGATTATGCGAGGTCACCAGTCTCAGGGGCCGCACACCGACCACCGCGACCCGATACGGCTGCGCGCCTTCGCCGAGTGGGCCATGGGCGGCGGCCACATGCCCCGCCTGGACCTGCCACCCACCGCGCGCAACGACCGCGCCCCCATCAGCCAGGACCGCCGCCTGGTCCTGCTACGCCGCTTCCTGACCGATGAGTCCATCACGCTGCGCACCCGCGTCGCGGCCTGCCTCGTGCTGCTGTATGCCCAGCCCGTCGCCCGCCTGGTCCGCCTCACCATCCGGGACGTTCACAGCCGCGACGGCCAGGTGTTCCTACGCCTGGGCAACCCGCCCACCCCGGTACCCGAGCCCTTCGCCGATGCTCCTGGAACTGACCGTCACCCGCGCCAACATGAACACCGCCGCCAACCCCGACGCCGACTGGCTGTTCCCCGGTGGCCGCGCCGGACCGGGGCGACCCAGAGTGTTCAGCTGGCTGTTCGCTGGTTGAGCACCGATCGCGTGGCGCTGACGGTTCGAGGCCGTCGTCGTGGACGACTTGTGGCCTATGCCGGTGCCGAGTCATCGACACCGTTGGAGTGGGCGGTAGCGGCCTCGGTCGGGCCGCCGACCGTGCGTTGCCGGGCGATACCAGCCAAGAGCGTCAAGGCTTGCTCGTTGACGCTGTCCGGCTGAGAGAAGAACACAAATAGCGTCTGGCCACAAGCGCCGTTCACGCTGAAGCTTTCGTAGTCCAGCGTGATCTCACCGACGAACGGGGTGTTGAATCGCTTGGCGCCACGTGTTCGTTCATGGACGTCGTGGCGCGCCCACATATGACGAAAGTCCTCGCTTTTCAGCGACAGCTCACCGACGAGATCGGTGAGCCGCGGGTCGTCCAGCTCAGTGCCGGCCGAGGCGCGCAGGCCCGCGACCGCTCCCTCGGCGATCTGTTCCCAGTCGAGGTAGATCTCGCGGGCCTCCGGGTCGAGGAAGGTATGGCGCAGCAGGTTACGGCCTGGGATGAAGCCGGAGTTGACCACTTGAGCCAGGTCGGTGGCGGCTAGAACGTCGCGGTAGCGGCCCACCACCACGGCTGGTTGGCCGGCCCACAGATGCAACAGATGCGTCAGTCCGGGACGGATCTTCTCGACTCGGCGCGACCGCCTGCGGCGCGGCGGTACGGGTTGCGCCAAGCGGCGCAAGTGGCCGGCGGCTTCGTCGTTGAGCCCGAGCACGCGGGCCAAAGCGTCCAGGACGTGGTCGGATGGGTGCCGGTCGCGCCCCTGCTCCAGACGGGCGTAATAGTGGCTGCTCACGCCGGCGAGAAGCGCGAGTTCCTCACGTCGCAGACCCTTGACACGCCGTCGGCCGTAGTCGGGCAAGTCAAGATCCGCGGGATCGATGAGCTCGCGCCGGGCGCGGAGGAAGTCCCCGAGCGGGTTGTCGCTGGTCGTCACGCCCTTCAGGATAGGAGGCCACGAACGGTCAAGCCTCGCCGCGCGAGGACCACCTTGGGCCGGACCGGTGTCCGAGCAGCCTTGGTCAACTGCAAGGTGCACGGGCGATCGCTGCCTTCGAGCCCAGCCACGAGGACGCAAGGGCGGCGCCGGTGCGCCGATCGGGGTTGGTTGCAGCGTAGCCCGCCTGTCGTCCGCGCCAGGGACGCCACGCAGTGCGTGGGAGGATGGCGTGAGCAGTACCGACGTACCGTCGATGTCACGCATGGTCAGATGCTTTCCGCCGAGACGGTTGTGTCAGTTGCGGTAGGTCACACCTTCGGTCGCGTAGACGCCGAGGGTCTGGCCGGTGGTCGGGGCGTCACCTAGGGCCAGGTCGATGGCGTCGAGGATGTCCTGGCTTAGCTCGACGCCCGCGGCAGCGGCGTTGGCGTGGACCTGTTCGGGCCGGGATGCGCCGGTGATCGCGGAGGCCACCTCGGGGCGGCGCAGCACCCAAGCCAGCGCCAGGGTCGGCAAGGACATCGCGGCCTGTTCGGCGATGGGTGCGAGGCGCTGCACTGCGTCGAGGGCGTCGTCGCGGTACACGAGGTCCATCGAGACGTTCATCGCGTCGTTGGCGAAGCGTGAATCCGGCGGCAGCGGCCGGCCGGATCGGTACTTGCCGGTAAGGACTCCCTGGGCCAGGGGAGACCAGACGATCTGGGAGATGCCGTTCGTCGCGCACAAGGGAAACACCTCGGCTTCGGGGGCCTGCCACAGCATCGAGTACTGCGGCTGGGAGGACACGAACAGTTCCGGCCCGGCGATGTCGATCGCCGCCTGGATCTGCTCGGGGGTCCACTCGCTGAATCCGAGGTAGCGGGCTTTGCCGTCGGCGACGACCTTCTGCAGCGCCTCGATGGTCTCTTCGATCGGCACGTTCGTGTCGAAGCGATGGGCTTGGTAGAGGTCGACGTAGTCGGTGCGCAGCCGGCGTAGGGACGCGTCGATCTGCTTGCTGATCTGTGCGGCGGACAGTCCGTGGTCGGTGTCGGACATGCGCCCCCATACCTTGGTAGCGAGCACGTAGGACTCGCGCGGGTGGGTGGACAGGATCTCGCCCCACGCGAGTTCGGCGGCACCCTGGCCGTAGACGTTGGCGGTATCGAAGAAGTTGATGCCGGCGTCGAGCGCGGCCTCGGTACAAACCCGGGTCCGGTCGGCTTCGACCCCTCCGGCGTAGGTGAGCCAGGACCCGAGTGAAATCTCCGAGACCTCCAGGTCCGAGGTGCCAAGCTTGCGGTAGCGCACGATGCGATCTCCTTCATCAGGCCCGGACGGGAGCGACCGGCGTCATCGACGCTAGACCGGAGCTGCGTGGGTTGCCACGCCCTGTCGAGGCGCGCCCCGACGGAGCGTGGCACGCCGACACGGCAGGTCCTAGCGTCCAGGTCATGACCACATACACACCGACCGCACAGCGCCCCATCGCAAGCGGATTCACTGCCGGCAGCACCGCCACTGACGTCCTTGAGGGCATCGATCTGAACGGCAGGCTCGCCGTCGTCACCGGCGGTTACTCAGGTGTCGGACTCGAGGACGTCCGAGCGCTGACCGCCGCAGGCGCCACCGTCGTCGTGCCCGCACGACGACCCGACGAGGCGACCAAGAACCTCGCCGGCATCGACCACGTCGAGGTCAGCGAACTCGATCTCGCCGACCTGGATTCCGTCGCGCGGTTCGCCGACACCTTCCTGGCCACAGGACGCAGCATCGACATCCTCATCAACTGCGCCGGCATCATGGCCACACCCGAGACCCGCGTCGGGCCCGGTTGGGAACTCCAGTTCGCGACCAACCACCTGGGGCACTTCGCGCTCACCAACCGGCTGTGGCCGGCGCTGTCCGCTGACGGCGGGGCACGCGTTGCCGCCTTCTCCTCCCGCGGGCACAAGTTCTCCGACATTCAGTGGGATGACCTTGAGCTCAACCACGGTTACGACAAGTGGAAGGCATACGGGCAGTCGAAGACCGCCAACGCTTTGTTCGCCTTGCAGCTCGACAAACTAGGCCAAGCGTCAGGCGTTCGAGCCTTCTCCCTGAACCCGGGCGGTATCCGTACCAATCTGCAACGCTACGTCGCCCACGAAGACCAGATCCAGCTCGGCTGGATCGACGAGGATGGCAACGAGCTCATCACCTGGAAGTCCGCCGAGGCCGGCGCCGCTACAGCAGCATGGGCGGTGAGCTCGCCCAAGCTCGAGGGCATGGGCGGCGTCTACCTCGAAGACTGTGAGGTAGCGGAAATCGTCGACCCCAGCGCCCCCGACGCCATGAAGCACGGAGTCCACCCCTGGGCCGCTGACCCCGAACAGGCCGGCCGGTTGTGGACCGTGTCGGCCCAGCTCACCGGCGTCGACGCCTTCGCCGACCGTCACTGACCCCCGCCCTGCCCCGCCGACTTCGTCGCCCACGGGCTGAACACTGTCACAGCGGCCTTCAACACCCGCGAAAGTTCACCCGCCATGCGGATCCACGCCACCGACAGCGGCATCGCAAGTCCGACAGCTCCGCAGAGATTCGCGCGACCTCTTCGAGCAGTAGTCGGCGCTCGACCTCCGTCAGACCAGCCGTCCACCGTTTCGGCAAATCTATACCGCTGCGGGGAACGGCAGGCTGACGACCGCCTGGCAGGCCATCCGCTCACAGCTGCACCTCTTTCAGCTGCGCCGCGCGGACGCAGGCTATGACCACTACCGCGCGCGTGGTCGACGAGCACCGGGAACTGGCCGCGCTGCTGCGCTCCGGCGACCACCGCACGCTGGCCCGCCTGGCCGAGGAGCACGTGGACTCCGCGCGCCGCAGCCTGCTGGCCGGACTGTCGGACTGAACCGGGCCGCGGTCAAAGGGCGTGCCCGGAACTGGCATGCGGTGGCACGGCGCTGGTCGCGGATGGCGCCGGTGGACCGGCCGGCAGCAGGAGCTACAGCACAGCCGGGCCACCGGACAGCACGGGTGCGGCCAGGTCGATCACGGTCCGGTTGCGCCCGTTCGGCACCTGGACCGCACCGAGCTGGTCGCCGTGGTGGCAGGACGGCAGGCGCCGCGCGGCTTGGCGCGCTGCCACGCACGCACGGTCTGCGCGCCCGTCTGTCCGATCCTCTACGGGATCATCGGGCAGCGGCGTTCTCGATGACCTCTGCCTCGTCAGCGGCCACGGGGGCCGGGTTCTTCGGTCCGCGCAGGGCTATGTAGACGAACAGGGCGGCCATGACGGCGGTGCCCACCCACATGGCCTGCTGCCATCCGTCGACGAAGGACTGCTGGGCGGCGTGGACCAGGTCCTGCGCGCGCGGGCCTGTGCTGGATGCGGTCTCCAGGGCGTTGGCGATGCCGTCGCGCGCAGTGTCCGCGGTGCCCTGGGGGATGCCCTGAAGCCTGCCGTCGATGGAGCTGCGGTAGCCGGCCGACAGCAGCGCGCCCAGCAGCGCGACGCCCAGTGCGGTGCCGAACTCGCGGGTGACGTCGTTGAGGGCGGAGGCGACGCCCTGCTTCTCGCGCGGCAGTGATCTGGTGATGGCCTCCGTGGACGGCGTCATCGCCAGACCCGCGCCGAACCCCAGGGCGAGCAGGCCGGCCAGGACGGACGGATAGCCGCCGTCGACGGAGACGAACAGCGCCATCAGGGCCAGGCCGACACCGGTCAGCGCGATGCCGATGGCCAGGGTCCAACGGACGCCGATCTGTGCGGCCAACCTGGGGGCCACACCGGAGGCCACGATCAGTGCCACGGCCATGGGCAACATCGCCACCGAGGACAGCAGCGCCGACCAGCCCAGCACGGCTTGGAAGAACGGCAGGAGGACCACGGTGATACCCGCCTGGACACCGAAGGTCACCAGCAGGGTGATCGAACCGCCGGCCAGGCCGCGCTCACGGAACAGCCGCACGTCCAGCAGCGAGGCGTCCCGGCGGCGCAGCTCCCAGACCACGAAACCGACGGTGCTGCCGAGACCGACGGCGAGGCTGATCAGGGTCACCGGGGCGGTCCAGCCGCGCTCTGGCCCCTCCTGCAGGACGAAGATGAGGCCGACCACCGCGACGGTGGACACCAGTGCGCCGATGGTGTCGAAGGAATGGCGGGACCGCGCGAAGGAGTTGGGAACCGACTTCAGCGTCATGGCCATGGCCACGACGATCAGGACCACCGGCAGGGCGAACAGCCAGCGCCAGTCGGCGGCGTCGACCAGGAACGCCCCCAGGAACAGGCCCACGACGCCGCCGCCTCCGCCCACCCCGGTCCACACCCCGACGCGCTGGCCGACCCCGATCCCTGGCGCGGGTTCTGCAGTGTGATCGAGAAGGTGTGCGCTGTGCAGGCCACCGCCCGGGGCTTCACGGCCGCCTTCCTCTCACAGTTCCCCGACACCGTCGACTACGAGCACGACCGCACCCGCGCGGAGAGGGGCCTCGCCCAATTGGTGCAGCGGGCCAAAGACGCAGGACAACTGCGGGCCGACTTCCACCTCGCCGACGTCACTCTCCTGATCCTGGCCAACAGCGGCGTCGTCGGAGAGTCCCCGCAGGTCTCGCTGGCCGCGTCCCGACGCCTGGCCGCCTACCTTCTCCAGTCCTTCCGGTCCGGCCATACCGAACCCCTGCCCCCGCCGGCACCGCTGGGACTCCAGCACATCCACCAGCCTCCGCCCACCCGCTAGCGGGTGGGCGATGGGCCCCAGGAAGTCGCGCCAACAACACCGACTCACGGAACATCCAACTGGGTCCTCGGTCTCCCCCAAGGATCTCCGTGACGAGACAGTCGGGCCCGCGGAATCGCAATTTTCGTCACCGTCCGCCGCGAGGTGCTTCGTGGTACGAGGACACTGCCACCCGATCTGGGGCGTTGCGGAACCGGCGTTGTGTGTCCAGCATCGGAGGACGAAGAGCCCGGCTGTGCTGCCCGGCGCGAGGGGGACGATTGATGGACCCGCAAGGCTGGTGGGGAGTCCTGCTGCAGGGAACCATCTCAGCGGTGGTCGGTGGGGTCGTGGCCGCGCTAACCGCCTGGGCTGTAGTGGCAGCCACCCGGCGACACGACCGCCACTCCGCACTTCGGACAGAGGCCCGCGCGGCGGCGGTCCGGATGTTCCACATGACCAGCGAGCTGTATCAGGCCCTGCAGCATGCGGTCGTCGACGACGACGCGCCGCTTCCCACGCCTGATAGCCGTGACTGGCTGATCAACGCCACCAGCCTGGAAATCGCGATGTTCGCGCTCGATGGCGCACTGGGAGGACGGATCTCCCAGGACCTGGGCGACGTCCGGCGCGCTCTGGAACGTCTTAACGCCGGTGCCAAGACCAGGGCCGAGGCGGCATTGTCCGTTACCGCCCATCTGTCTCGTCTCAGCGACGACCTAGCCGACTGGCTAATAGACGGTCGGCATCGTGTGACCCCGCAGCGCACTGGCCAATGAGCTTTTGTCGGTAACCGCTTGCGATGAGCTGTGATCTTCAGATGGATCGGCTGCGAGTACATCGCCGCCCTTATGCAGGTACCGGTAGGTGGCAGTGAGGCTGATGGCGTTGTCGGCCGCGAGCAGCCTCGCTTGCGCGAGCTGCGACCCACTCCACACGATCGACCCCATGGACGTCACCACCGACAGCTTCCCGGGAATCGAGGCATGCCGACAGGGGTGGACGTATCGGAGCGCGAGCAATCCACATCGAGTCCGCCTGTTCCTCCAACTCGAGGGAATGGCCGTTCCTGGGGGTTGTTGCTCCAAATCTGATCTGCTTCCAGACGGCCTCTGGGGAAGGCGGTGAAGGCCAGGATGTCCTCACGCGCCTCGTCCAGGTGTTCGGCGGCGGCCGGGTACTTGGCCTCCAGGGCTTCCACGACCTGCCGGTGCTGGGCGAACACCGCATCGACGTCGGGTTGCTCGAAGATGGTGCGGACGAGCGTGGACACCCACGGCTGCGCCGACTCCGGAACGCGCGACAAAAGATTCCGGTGGTAGTGGGTCCGGCAGCGCTGCCACGACGCCCCCGGCAGCGTCGAGGCGATCGCGTCTCGCAGTCCGGCGTGGCAGTCGGAAGTGACCATCGTCACCCGGACAAGCTGCGGGCGCCCAGGCCGCGCAGGAACGCCAGCCAGCCCGCGCCGTCCTCGGCGGTGACCACGTCGATGCGAGGATCTCCCGGTGACCATCAGCGTTCACGACGGTGGCGATCAGGACATGCACCGTCACCGTCCGGCCGCCCTCACGCATCTTCTGGGTGAGCGCGTCGATCCAGCAAGGCCAGGGAGGTATTCGACCAAACGGCATGAACGTGGCTACCAGAACGGCGGGTCAGTCTGGAGCATCCTCGGCCAGGGCGCTGGCGAGGTCGTAGGCCGGCGAGCCGTTGAGGGACCCGACGTCGCGCAGGTACCGGCGGGTCGTCTCCATTGAGGCATGGCCGAGAACGCCTGCAGTTTCACCAGGTCGGTCCCGCACCGGTAGGATGTTTCCTCCTCCGGATGCGGAGAATGTCGCCGGGAGGCTATCCCTGGGCCGCCGGACGCCGTAGGACCGCGATGAAAATGTCACCGGCTGCGCCGCAACCCCCTCGCCGCCCGTCAGGCCCTCGATGAGCTTCGAGCTCTCCTCACCGCCAAGTGCTACACCGATTCCCACCAGGCCCGATAACTTTTCAAAGACGGCGTCGCGGTTTGCCGGGATACTGCCATGTCATGGCTGACATCACGGACGAAGATCTCGACGAGTGCACTCGGATCATTAATGCGATGTGGGCGATGGACGTCGCCAACAGCGGCCATGAGCGGCAAGCCGATCACGCGGCTGGCATGCTGCTGTCGGGGAGCACGCTGCAAACCGTCGCGCCGGGGCAGATCTTGGAGCTGGTTGATCGAGTAATACAGCTCGGCTACATAGCGGCGCTGGAGGACGTTCGGAGGGGAGTCTTCGACGACGCGATCATGCAGTGGCGCCCGGACCTCGCCGAGGACTGACGGCAAAAGGGCAGTCGTTTGAGGACTGCTGTCCCTTCGCCGTACGGCGATCCGTCGTACCGACAGTAATGTCGCCGGCCCGCGGCGGCGTTGTCCAGCGGCTGGCAGCGGTTGTCGAGGTTTGTCATTTTCACCCTCGCTCTCGCCGACGTCCGCCGCCGACGCGGCCGGGATGTTGACATCCCATTCCGTGCCGCCGCGACCGGTGACGCGAATCGGTACCGCTCGGGCCATCTCCGTGCGCGCGTTCAGCAGCTTGGGCTCCGACCGCGTGATCGCCACGCGGCCAACGGTGTGTGTGTCGGCGCTACCAACGCCACCGTCAGGGGGTCCATCCTGTTCCTCTCACCTCGTTGGGCTCGCCGCGCCGATATGGCGGACTGGAAGTGGTAGAGCCCCAGGATGCCCGGGACGTTACCTGTTCCCGAGAAACTTCGACCCGGCGCGGTACGTGCCCGGCCCGTCGCTCCTCGAATGAGGCGTGGATGGTCACCGTCCTATGCGTGGCCGACCTGGGCGCCGTGAGGTGGACGCGGCCTGGCCCGGGTGATGGAACACAAGGAGAAGGCCGCCCAGGCCACCGAGCGCGCCGAGGCTCAGGCGAACATCGCCGCAACCGAGAAGGCCCGGCGCGAGCGGAAGGCTGTACGCGCCGAGCAGTTCCCCGCCGAGAACAAGGACCTGAATCGGGACCTGGGCGCCGCGACGCAGCGAACCGAAGCTGCCGACCAGCGCGCGGCCGACCTGGAGACCGTGCTCGGGGATGGGGACCCAGGGCATGGCTCCCTAGGTTCGGGGAGGAACGCCTACTTGAGGCGGCAGCCCACGCCCGGAGAGGCCTCGAATACCCAGCCGCGACGGTACTGGTAGCAGCACTACGCCGCATGCGTAACTGCCGAAATGAGCTACCTCATATCCGACGGCTTGGTGCGACTGCCTGGGACCTGGACGGTGACGATGTGTCGCGGGATTGAGTCGCCTTCGATGCCGAACTCGGTGTGACCGATGAGCGCGCTCAGGTGCGGCGGTGGCCCCGATGGGTCGAACGCCTTGTGCCTCAGGGCGACGAGGAACCCGATACGTATGTCGGTACCTTGATAAGCGACCGCTTGCTTGAGGTATGCTGTCTTGTCGTCCATTGGGACCTTCGTCGAGTCGACCTTCATTTCGATGTGAATCGCGAAGCCGTCGAACTTGAGGCGAAGGTCGATACGACCACCGCCGACGTGCTGCACCTCGAACTCAACGATGGACCCGAGATCGCTGCTGGCGAGGTAGTTGTACAGGTCCAAGTGAATCGAATCTTCGTTAGCCTTCGGGTCGAACACGTAGGCGTAGAGGTCGGATTGCGCATTGGTTCGCGTCGTGACGAACCTGATGATGAGTCGCAACACTTCGTCGACAGCCGCTGCTGCCGCGCCGCTGTAGTCCGGGCTGGAGGCCAGGGCGGCCCGGATGGTCGAGTACACACTGCTCTCAATGAGGTTGAGGCTGCGCTTGCCGATGGTGATGTCGTCGAGCGCCTGGCCTAGCTCGATCAGGACTTGTTTGCTCATCGCGCCGAGCGCAGTGGCTGCGGCTGATCCGGCTGGGAGGAGTTGGTTAAGCGGTGGCGGCAGTGGCGTTGACCCCATACCGCCGTCGTCTTTTCCCTGACCAGCACCTCCCAACGCATGAGTTTTCGCAGCGGCCAGGACCGTACGGGCCGCCTCGAGTTGCTCGGAGAGGGCACTCCTCCGGTCATCGGCAGACTCCGCGACCTGCCGCTCGAGAGCATTGGTGTGGTCCTCAAGGTTGCTCAGCAGCCCAGCGGTTCTCGCGAAGCCGGACTCGATGATCGGCTGTATTAGCGTCAGCAGACCGTCGGCATCCTCTTCGCGGCGCACGACCGCAACCGACCGTGAGCCCATGTAGATCTGCAGCAGGCCATCGACAACGATCTCAGCCTTGTAGAAACTGTTGCGGGCGAATTCCACACGAAGCCTATTGAGGTCGTTCGCGAGTTGGTTCCAGGCAAGGAGTGCGGCTCTTTTCGGGTCGCCGTACCAGTGGTTCAGGCCGATCGAGGCGATGTTGATCCGGCGGACGCGCTCGGCCAGCCTTCCCAGGGCCTCTGGTTCCAACAGCGGCATTGCCAGGGCATCCACACTCGGCGGCACGCCCGACTCCTGGAGTAGACCACGCAGAACCTCCACCACGGTGAGTAGTACGTCGGCGTCTTCGCGCTCGTAGGCGTCCCGAGCGATCTCCAGGTACGCGGCAGACGCCTCCAGGTTCTTCGCCATCGTTGAGAGGTCGGACGCACGCAGGGCACCGACCAACTCGATACCGGCCAGCGCCCAAGCAGCGTCGGAGGCAACGTCCTCCGGGTCGGCGTCCGAGCGGACCTCGCCCGCCGGCGGGTCCAGGCCCGCGACCAGCCGGACGACCTTGGCGAGGCTGGCGGCGTGTGGCCAGTGGTCGACGGCCGTGCCGACGGCCCTGATGACCGCCGTTCCCAGGGGCTTCGGCATGGGCGTGTTGAAGCGTTCCAGGAGGGCGAGGAATCCAAACGACGACCCGATTCCGGTCAAGTTGAGCCGTGTAAGCGCCTCGAGGGCGTCTGCCGCTCGTCGGGCGGCGCGGGCGTTCTGGTCCTCTAGCCGCTGGAACGCCTCGACTATGCCCTCCAGCGATTTGGCCAAGGTCGTACCAACGACCTCGAGGGCTGCAGGACTGCTGAGTAGCGTTTCCAGGCTGTCGGCGAAGATAGCGGGGTTCTCAGTTGCCGTGACTGCAGCGGTGATGGCGCGCAATGCATCGGCGTAGGTGCCGGCCCGGTTGCCGGGGTGCGCGGCCTCACGCACAACCAGCCCGACGAACTGGGCGAGCACCGGGCTGTCGGCGAGGGCTGCGCCGTCAGTAGCCAGGCGTTCCCATCCCCCGAGGGCCGAAAGCGCATCGTCGTTAGGCGGTCGGCCCGGACTTGCCGTGAGCAGCGCCGCCATGCCTTCAGTAAGGCTCGTGGATGGTTCGTTGCTCATGCGCCTCCTCTCGAGTCCCATGCCCGGTTACGGCGCCTCAAACGCTCGACGGGCTCTCATGCACCATCCAAGCCCAATCACCACACGTAGTCGTCGCCTTCGGCAACGACCCGATTCGCCTCGGGAAGCAGTTCGACGAGTGGGGCAGCGTTGCGAGTTGCGACGAAGATCTGCATATCGGCCTCCTCGGCTACCGATTGGAGCGCCTCGACCATCGTCGCAAGGTCCGACTCGGGCATCTCTTCGGCGGCAGGCGAGTCCAGGACTAGGAAGCCGGGGTGCCGGCCGATGCCTTCTGCGTAGCCGTGCTTGATGAGGGCGATGGCAGTGGCGATCTTCACACGGAGCTTCTCGCCCTCGGTGATGCCGGAGTAGGTGGCTGGGTCGCCGTTCTTAAGCATCGACATGTTCGCCGCCCCGTCGAGCCTGATGTCGCTGAGGCTGTCGGCACCAAAGCTCACGGCAAGCCGCTCGATGTCGGCGGAGATCTTCCGCAGCAGCGGGTCTTGGTCGTCCTTCACCCACTTCTTCAGCACCTGCTCGGCCGCGTCTACGACCGCTGCAACGGTCGGGTCGACCGGGTCAACGGTCTTCGGGTCGCGTGTCTGAGTCAACGCAGCGAGAGCGCCTTCGGCGCGGGCGAGTTGGAGTTCGAGAGCACGGCGTGCGTTGGTCGCAGAGAGCAGATCGCCACCGGCCTCCGCCTTCGCGGCTGCTTCATCGCGTTGCGCGGTCAGCTCGTTGATTTCGGCGACCAGCGTCGCTACGGCCGCCTCTGCCGCGACGACAGCCGCCTCGGCTGCTTCGACGTCGTCCTGCGGCCCATCGTCGGCCTCGGCTCCATCGCTGTCGTCGCCGGCCGCCCCCGCGACGAGCGCAGAGGCGACCGTCTTGGATACGGACGCGGCGACGATGACATCCGCCTTGAGCGCTTCGAGGTTGAGGTCGCTCGCGCAGACCGAGCACTCGTGGTTGTCAGGTTCAGCTGCCTGCCGCTCGGCCGTCACCTCTGCGGCGCAACGCGGGCACACAGTCGGCCGCATACGGTGAAAGAACTTGGTCGCGAGCGCGTCCTCGTAGTCGGTGTGGATGCGCGCCTTAACCGCCTTGAGTTGCTGACGCGCGGTCTCGGCGAGCGACGACTGCTCGATGAGCCGGCCCTCGAGCGCATGCACTCGTCGTGAGAGGGCAGATGCACGGTTCGCGAATTGGACCATCGCCTTAACGTCGGGCGTCCCCGCCGGAAGTGCCGCGATCTTCTTCTTCACGTCATCGACTGCGCTCTGTGCCTTCTGCCGAAACTTCTCTACTGTCTCTCCGGCAGCCTGCGCCTTCTGAGCGGCAGCCGACCGTTCGGTGTCCATCCCGCGACGCGCCGTCATCGCGGCAGCCTGCGCGGGAGCCCAGTCAGTACCGACGAACATCTGCATCATCCGCACGCCGATGGTCTGCTCGTTCCCAACGATCGGGTCAAGCTGGTTAGCGCGCACGACGAACGAACTTGAGTACGACGGCCACGCATGCACACGTGCCTTCGCGTCAGTCCAGACCGGGATGTGCTCCAAGCGCAGCCGAGCCATCATCAGCGAACCCATGACGCCCTCGAACTCATCACCATCGAACTCGCCGAGCACAGTGATCTTGTCGGGCATACCGACATCGCCGAGTTTGACGACTTGGCCCTTCGCTTCTCCGTCTCTTGCGTCGAACGACACCCGCAACCGCTCGGCGCCGACCGTCCAGTCGACCTCGACGTGCTCGATCCACCGCCTGATGTCGGGCTGGAACCGCACGCACCGACCAGTCAGCGACCACATCAAAACGTTCAGGACCGTCGACTTTCCCCGCAGGTTACGCCCCGAGCCGATGCCGTTGACCCCCGTCTGCGGCTCCCACTCGAATCTGAACGGAACCCGCACCAGCCGCACCCTAGGCTTGGGCGCGTTCACACTGTCTTCGGCCCCACCCCCGACGACGCCAACGACCGTAGCGGCGTCCTCGAGGAGCATCGGCGCGTCGGCCTCCTCGCCGATACCGTCCTCGTCTGCTGCATAGCCCTCAGCGTCCGGATGCGTCGGATCGAGTCGTTTGGTGCCGCTGAAGTAGATGCGGGTGGCGCGCAGTGGCACGGGGACGGCTTTAGTCGCCACGGCTGGGATGTCGAGGTCTTCGAGGATCTCATCGACCTTGTCAGCGGTCAGGTTGTACCGCCGTTCCCCCTGCCGCCTCGCGAGATTCTTGACGACCTCATCTGCCAGAGCGCTCACGTTCGACCTCCACCATCGTCGGCACCATCAGCCACGGCACCCGCCGATGCCAGCACGAGCGCTTGCATGGCCTTGAGGCGCTCCCGTACCCGGGGCGCAATCGGTGCGATGTCGAGACCCAGTTCGGTACCCGCGTAGGTGGCCTGCTCGTACTGCCGGTCCTTGAGGCGCTGGCCGACGTCATCACCGGCGACCAGGGCCACGAGCTTGACCTGCTTGATGTACCACCCCAACACCGGATCGCTAGCGAGCTCGGCAACCGCCGTCCGCGCCGGCCTGTGTCAAGTAAAACTGGTTACGCTGGCTCTTCTTCCCCGGCTGACCGCTCCGCTTCAAGGTCGCGAGACCATAAGTCTCCAGCAGAGCGAACGCATCATCGAGTTGCTCGTACGCCCCGAAGAACCAGCGCGGCATCGGATACCAGTGCAGGTCAGGCTCTGCGTCGTCCAAGAGCGACCGAGCTGTCTCCAGGAAGCTGGAGGCGATCTTGCGGGTGTCGACCATGGTCACCAGTTCGTCAGCGAGGTAATCCGGGTTCCGCATCCAGAAGTCCAGGGCTTGGAGCCTCAGCTCGCTGCGGATAGCCTTCACCACGCCGGCAGGGTCACCCTCAACAACTGACTCGCCGCACTCGGCCAGCAGAACGAGCAATCGAATGGCATGCTGCGTCCGAGTCCCCGCCGGGCGACCCTCCACTTCGGCGACCACCTCCAACTCGCCGACGAAAGCCGGCCACGACCTGACGGAGTCTGCGCCTTGCCATTAAGCGCATCGGGTGATCGACGCACTGCGTTACCGTTGATCACCCCGTGCGAGACCAGGGCGGCGGCCAGCACCGCCAAGCCCAGCGGCAGGGGTTGGCGGGGTGACCAGTAGGCGGTCATCCACACCGTCGCGTACGCGCTGACCGCACTCGCGGTGACGAGGAGGGTGGTGAGTTCGGCGGCCACCAGGGCGGCGCGCGGGTATCCAGCAGCGCACGGACGGCGGTCGAAGGCAGCGGTGCGGCGGGCGGCGGAGACATCACGAACCCGGTCAGCAGGGACACTGCGTTGAGAGAGCCGCTGACCATGGTGATGATGTCGCCGTCGACCTGGAGGACCTGACCGAAGGCGTGGTGGCGAAACGTTCGCTTGGTCGCCACGGTGGCGGCCACAGTGATCCGCAGCGGGACGAACACCACCCCGGCGGTGGCTTCCCTGGGGTTGCCGGCGACGTAGCCGACGCGGTCACGATCGGCGGCGTGCCAGCCGTTCGAGGTGGCACCAGACAACCGGCGTCGCGGCGACTCGGGCAGGGAACCCCCTCTTGTAGCTACTGAGCGTAATATTGTGATCTTCCTCACATCGTCCGTGATGATAGTTACGGTCATGCACTTTTGAGTGCTATGCGCCTTCCTGAATGTCAGGCGGCCGCTTAGGTCCGCATGCACGTCGAAGGTCCGCGGAGGAGGAGTTGGACGGAGAACGGCTGCTCTCGACAAGCCCCGTGATCGCCCGGGACCGCCTGAGGGGCTGCGCAGCCCGGCTAGCTGAGCCGAGCGAACGCGCCGGACTCCTTTGCCCGGCATCGCTGACTGAGGGCGTCCGGTCGGTCGCACACCGGACGCCAGCTAGCTGCAGCAGCTGCTCGCCGTCAGCCCTGAGCCTCTCAATCCGTCCAGCTGCGATCTGTCAGCATGACCTACGCAGGCCAGCCTGCACTCCCGCCCTCCTAAGCCATCGCCGTCGCCTCCGGCATCCAGAAGCGGTAAACATCGATGGCTTAAGGCGTGAGGGGGAGCGATCCATTCGAGTGCCTGCCTCTGCGAGGGTCTCCCCATGGTGTGTGAAACCTGCTTTGCCCTGTCTCGGCTATCAGAGCCAGACGGCCATAGGCTCATGGCAGAACCTGACCGCAGGTAGGTAGGTCCGGGTCTTGGGTGCGCGCTCCGACCTCGAGGTACACGCAAAGCGGTCGTGACCACGCGGTAGTGGTACGTCTCGAGGTACACCCAGACCGGTCGCGACCACCTGACAGAGGCAGGCCGGTCCCGCGTTCGACCGCCTCCAGCCAGGCCAGCACTGGATGGATCCGCTCCGGCTGAAGCAACCGGAACCGCACCGTGCCACCGGAACCGCACCGTGCCACGGGGGGAACCGCACCGTGCCACCGGAACCGCACCGTGCCACGGGCCGGAACCGCACCGTGCCACCGGAACCGCACCGTGCCACCGGAACCGCACCGTGCCACGGGGGCCGGAACCGCACCGTGCCACCGGAACCGCACCGTGCCACGGGGGCCGGAACCGCACCGTGCTGGTCGCGTGCCGCATGCTCGGACCAGTCGGGTGCACGTACCCGAGACCGGGGGAAGCATGTACCTGGAGGCGTATCTCTACGGCGTGGTCGCGACCGGTCCGCATGTACCTGGAGGCGTACCTCTACGGCGTGGTCGCGACCGGTCAGGTTCGCGTACCTCAGGACCGCCGGCGGTAAACTTTAGCTGTACTGCGAGAGTCTAATTCGAGTGAGGTTTATGTCTCGGTTAAGCTCCAAAGATAAAGAGATGGATGGGTTATCAAGATAATCGAGTGCTCAATTAGTAGATTGAAAATCTCGGCGTAACTGGTATAATTATCGCGCTGGCGCGGTAAGGTTTAGATAATCTTTCAGGCTGGCCGGCAACGAAAGATGGGGCCCTCTCACCCGGTGTCTGTGGCGGACGGAGGGTGAGAGAGCCCCGGGGGTGGCGGCCTTGTGGCTCTCGCTCTTCCTAGAAGATGCGAGGCCCAGGGCCGCTGCCGTGCAACCACTCGTTGACCAGCGTGAATGCGTCGACGATGATCCGAATCACCGTCACCCGCACCTGCCAGCGCCGCAAGTGATCTTCCGGTGTGTCCAGCCGCTTGCCCTGTAGACGTTTGGCGGACAACGACATCACCTCGCTGTTCCCCAGTAGCTAGGGGATCGACCCACCGGCCTGATGTGGCCGGAGCCATCCGCTGTTCGAACGGCCATGGCGAGCTCGAAACGCGGCCAAGGGAATGTCGTGATCTACACATTAACAGCCCTTGGATCTCGCTGAGTCCCGGCAACACTTCGTTTGCTCGGAGGCCTGCCTTGGGGCCTATTACATGTCACTGCGTGCTACTACTTACTAAGGCGTCTTGATGCGTGCAGCGACGGATCGCGGGGGCATGTATCCCGTGGGAGAGCCTTCGTCGGTGGGTAAGATCGCAGCCGTCTCTGCCAACTCGCCCGCTGGCGGCAAAGGCGCAGTGGTGGCCACCGTGTGCGGGGCTGGGCGGCCGGTGGGCAAGGTGGAGCCCGGAGAGCCGCACGGTCTGCCGTAGTCCGGTGTCAACCACTCCCGCGTGCATGGGGAGCACGTCGACCAGTTCTCGGATGGCCTGATCTATGAGGGACCACGCTTACGCGGGGATGGACCCGGTGTCGCGCTCGACCAGGGAGTCGCCGGGCGTGTCTCCCGCGCACACGGGGATGGTTCGGCACGTTCCCTATGTCAGATCGAAGGTACCGTCGGCCCTGCGTCCACAGGGTGGCTCCGATGCTTATGGCGACTGTGCGATGACAATGCTGGGGGTGCTTGACCGGCGATCCAGGCCGGCGACCCACGCAGACGGCAGACGTCACCGTGGAGGGGCACACCGTGGCGGACAAGATCGGAAGTGTCACTCAGCACCGATTCGACGACCTTGTCGATCAGGCGAGCGACATGATGCAGACGATGACCGGCCAACAGTTCGCCATCGGCGACATGGCGCTGGAGATCGAACCGATGCGCCATACCCACACGGGACACGACGAGGGGATCCATGACTCGCTGCGCCGGTTCGCCGACGAGATCGGCGAAGTTAGGTGGTCGGGCGTGCGGCGCGTGTCCTCATCGACCCTGCGAGGGGTAAAACACGAGCAGTATCGTGAGGGATTTCCAGGGGCGGGCGCGTCCGTTGAATCCCCCGGGGCCCCGTACAGGAGAAGGCATGCTATCGAGAGAAGGATTTCGGTCACGTGCCCCTGCGTGTGGCCCTATCCGTCCGTGCGGGGTTGGGTGCTCGGCGGGTGCTCGTATGTCGCGGTACGGTCCGGCAGGACCCGATACTACGTTGGCCGATGCGCCGGGAAGTGAATGGCGAACGCGGACCAAACGGTACGTACCGGCACTGTGAAACACGGTGTGGTACCGCCTCTTTGGCAGAGCTGTGGACTTTTAATCCGCAGCTTCAAAGTCGCGGGTCACGGGTCGAGGTCAATCCGGACATAGCGAAAGACGCAGGTCACGCCTGGTGGCGAAGGTGTACGCCAAGTGTGTCAGCGATGGTCCTCGATCGTTGCTCAAGATCGATGGCCTGGGCAGATCGTAGGCAGTCCATCGGCGTAGACATGGCGTTTGTGTATCTGCCTATCCCGCGCTGGGGGTTCATCGGACAGCCGTTGCGGCGCTACCGGGCCGTCGGACGGAACGGGCGATCACCAAGCCCGTGCGGGTGGTGACCGTCTGGGCCGGCTGAGATCGTCCCTAGGGATGCGCCTAGCGGGAGGGGCCTGCCCGGGACGGGGGAGGACGTCGGTTGCGCCGATGAACGGTAACGGGTCTGGCTGCCTGGGAGCCTGGAGCGGCGTAGATGTGATTTGGGTCCGGTCCGTCGGCGGTTGGCTGGTGGGGCGCACTCCCAGGCGGTCCGGTGGTGCCGTGGGTGGTTTTTACCAAGATCACGGCACGCGAGCACATATGGAGCACACGTGGTCGCCAGACCGCCCTAAAACAGACACTGGGCGCTCCCGGTGGAACCGAGAACGCCCAGGTCAGGGCGGGTGCGCCGCCAGGGACTTGAACCCCGAACCCGCGGATTAAGAGTCCGCTGCCCTCGTGTTAGAACGGCGCTCTCACTGTGGACCCACGCCGGTTCGTGACTCCGCCGCTTCCGCTGCCGGGCTCTGTCGGGCTTCGCCGGGTCGTGACGGGCTGTTTCAGGGCATCCGAGCAACGCGCGAATAACCCACCGGCCGCCAGGATCGACGATGAGGTGTACCGCTGCAGCACGGCGAAAGCCGACGCGCCGCAACCTGGTGCTCGACCTTGACGATCGAGCCGACGCGTGCGGAGGTTCCAGGACCGGGCGGCGGATGCGGCGCTCGGTCGCCGGTTCACTCGTTCGTGCCGATCGGATCGAGGGCTGCTCTGAAGACGCTCAGTTACGCCGCTCAAGGTAGCGCAGGACCGCGAGGACGCGCCGGTGCTGGAACGCGGTTCGGGGCAGGCCCAGCTTGTCGAAGATCGTTGCGGTGTGCTTCTCCACCGCCCGGCGGGAGACGCCGAGCGCGTCCGCGATGGCCGCGTTGGTGCGGCCCTCGGCCATGGCCGACAGCACCTCGCGTTCCCGTCCCGTGAGCGCCGACAGCAATTCGGCCGAGCGGCGCGCTGCCAGGAGTTGGGCGACCACCTCCGGGTCGAGCGCCGTGCCGCCGTCCGCCACCCGGCGCAGCGCGTCGACGAACTCGTCGATGTCCACGACGCGTTCCTTGAGCAGATAGCCGAATCCGGCGAGGCCGCCCGCCACGAGCCGGTCGGCATATCGGGTCTCGACGTACTGCGAGAAGAGCAGTACGCCGAGGTCCGGATGGCGCTCGCGGAGTTTCAGCGCGGCGCGCAGGCCGTCGTCGCGGTGGGTCGGCGGCATCCGGATGTCGGCGACCACGGCGTCCGGGCGCTGTTCCTCGACGGCGGCGACCAGGGCCTCGGCGTCGCCGACCGCGGCGACCACGTCCAGACCGCGGTCGCGCAGGAGCTGCACCAGGCCCTCGCGGACGACGGCCGCGTCCTCGGCGACGACGATCCGCAGCGGTGCGGTGGGTGGCATGCGGTCTTCCCCGGCTCCGAGACTCAACGCGCCTCCGTCAGGACGTCCGGCTCTGCGTCGTCCCTCCGCGGGAACGGCAGTTCGACGGTGATGGTGGTGGGGCCGCCGTCCGGACTGACGATCAGCAGCCGTCCGTCCACCGTACTGACCCGCTCGGCGAGGCCGGAGAGGCCAGTGCCGCCGGCACCCCGTGCCGCGCCCCGCCGGCGCAGGTGTGCGCCACCGTGTCCGTCGTCGCGGACGGTCAGCCGGAGTACCCGCCCGTCGGGCGCGGCGTCGACGTGCGCCCCGATCCGGACGGCGGTGGCTCCGGAATGCCGGGCGGCGTTGGTGAGCAGCTCGGCCGCGCAGAAGTAGGCGATCGACTCGATCGCCTCCGGCGGCCGTACCGGCAGGTCGGTCTCTGCCGTGGCCGGGATCCCGGCCCGGGCGGCCAGGGTCTCCAGGGCCACGTCCAGACCGTCGTCGAGGGCCGGTGGGTGGATGCCGCGGATGAGCTCCCGCAGTTCGCCGATCGCGGTCCTGGACTCGGCCAGCGCGGTGTCCACCAGCTCACGCCCGGAGACGAGTTCGGGCTCCGCGCCGGGGAGCCGGGCCAGCCGCTCACGTGCCCGGGCGAGCGTCATCGCCACCGCGACCATCCGCGCCTGCGCGCCATCGTGCAGGTCGCGCTCGATCCGGCGGAGGGTGGCGGCGGCGTCCTGCACGGCGAGCGCGCGGGTGTCCTCCAGTACGTGGACGCGGGCGTCCTGCCGGCCGGGCCCGAGCAGTGCGCGCGCCATCGGCCGGACGGCCAGGTCGAGCAGCCCTCGGGTGCACCAGGTGGAGAGCACCATCGGCAGGAGACCGGCCAGACCGGTCAGCAGCGCGGCCACCCAGTTGTCGAGGTGGACGCCGCCGAAGCCGAGCCCGAGACCGCGGTGGCCACCGTCCGACCGGACCAGCCACCACCAGATCGGATAGGTCAGCGTGACCAGCCCGTACAGGCGGATCGTCGCGAGCACCAGCACCAGGAGCGCCCCGACCGGCAGGAAGGCGATGGTGAAGGCGGCGGAGCGCCAGCCGTCGGCGTCGATCAGCGCGGCGCGGGCGCGTCCGAGCAGCCCGCGAGGCGACCGGGACCTGCGGGGCGGCGGCTGGATCCTCTCGCCCAGCAGCCCGCGCAGCAGCGCGCGGTGCATGGCCCCGGTGCCGCGCGCCGCGAACGGCACGCCGATCAGCAGCACCAGGCCGACCAGAATGACCGACGCGAACAGACCCGAGGCGAGTATCAGCAGCAGCGCGGCCCCGCAGACGAACCCGGGCAGCGGTGCCAACAGCTCATACGCGACCTCCCCCGGCGAGCCGAAGACCGCGCGGAGCAGGTCCCGCGTCAGCCGCCGCGGCCGTCGGCGCCGCCGCCCTGAGCGGTCCGGCGCCGCCGCCCCGCCGCCGGCCTCGAAGCCTCGCCCCCGGCCGGGACCGGGAGCCCCCTCCGCGAGGGTTCCGGCGGTGGGCTCGGCGGGCTGGGAGTGGTCCGGGAGTTGCCGGCGGGGCGGGGAGTTCATGGTCGTCTCTCTCGGCGTAGCACACCGCTCCGAAGCGGTTCTCGTCATCACCGACCGCTCCCTCGCGGGCCGTCAATTGCTGTGACGCGTCAGGCCGTCCATCGGCCGCACCCGCAGCATCCGCGGCAGGGGCGCACCCGAGGAGACCCCGACCAGCACCGCTCCGCACAGCGCAACGGCGAGCCAGGCCCATCCCGGCACCCCGCCCAGCGGTGTTCCGGTACGGGCGCCGAGCGGCAGCATCACCGCGCAGCCCGCGGCCATCCCCGCGCCGACACCGGCCACCGTAATGATCGCGCATTCGGTCGCGACCGTCCTGACGATCTGCCGCCGCTCCGCGCCGACCGCGCGCAGCAGCGAGAACTCACGCAGGCGCTCCAGGGACAGCATCACCAGAGTGTTGGCGGCGACCAGTCCGGCGAAGCCGACGTACAGCAGGGTGCCGAAGACCTCGCCCCAGTCTTCCCCGGACCCGGCCCCGGATCCGGTGAACGACGGCAACTTGACCACCCCGAACGCCGTGACCAGCGCGACCGGCGTGATCGCCGCGGACAGCCGGCGCGCTCTCGCCCGGGTACCGGCCACTGCCAGCTCCCCGGGCGCCCCTCCGAACGCCCGTAGCGAGGGGGCGCACAGCGCGATCGTGCACCGCCCGATCCACGGCCCGGCGAGGCCGATCGCGACCAGGTAGGCGAGCACCACCAGCGGGATCACCTCGGCCGCGCTCTCGGCAGGCCCCACGCCCGCGGCCACGGTCAGCGCGACCGCACCGGCCAGGGCGGCCAGGGACGCCATCCCCCTTACCACGCCCGCTCGTTCGCCGCCCTGAACGGAGGACTCGGCGAGCGCCGCCGACGGCCGGGTACGGGACGCTCGCCAGCCCGCGATCAGACCGCCGAGCTGTGAGCAGACCAGCAGCACCCCGCCCGCGGTGACCAGCGACTGCCACCCGACCTGGAAGGAGACACCGGCCGGGGCCATGCCGTGCGCGGCCAGGCCGTGCAGCCAGAAGCGGCCGAGCAGCGTCCCCAGTCCGTATCCGACGGGCAGCGCGGCGAGCGCAGTGCCGAGAGCCTCGACGGCGACCATCCGGCGAATCTGCCGGGGCTCGGCGCCGATCGCGCGCAGCAGCGCGCTCTCCCGCCGGCGTTGGGCCACCGCCAGCGCCATCACCTGACCGATCACGAAGATGGACAGATACGCCATCATCTGGCTGAAGGCGATGCCCATGTCGGAGAGATCGGCGAGCTGCGCGCGGGCGGCCGGATCGCCCTCCGGCGGCGCGGCCGACGCCGAGACCGTCATCGCGACGCTCGCGACGAGCACTGTCGCGGTGAGCGCGAGCGCAGCGAAGGTGCCCGCCAGAGCGGACGGGCGGGAGCGGACGGCTGCGGTGGCCAGACCGGTGGGACGGAGGACGCTCATCGGACCTGCCCCCTTGCTGCCGCGGCGGCGTCCGCGACGCTGCTCACGGCGACGTTTCCGGCGCCGCTGTCGTGGACCAGCCGCCCGTGGGCGAGCCGCAGCACCCGGTCCGCCCGGGCGGTCACCGCAGGGTCGTGCGTGACCAGCACGACGGTCGCCCCCTGCTGGTCGACCGCCTCGCGGAGGAGGCTCAGGATCTCGGCACCGGTCTCCTGGTCGAGGGCCCCGGTCGGCTCGTCGGCGAAGATCACCTCGGGCTCGGTGATCAGGGCCCGGGCGATGGCCACCCGCTGCTGCTGCCCGCCCGAGAGCTGGCCGGGACGGGCGTCCTCGCGTCCGTCCAGGCCGACCCGGGCTAGCAGCTCCCGGGCGCGCGCCGGATCGCGGCGCCGCCCGTCCAGCCGGAGCGGCAGCAGTACGTTCTGCTGCACGGTGAGCGCGGGCAGCAGATTGAAGGACTGGAAGACGAACCCGATCCGCGTACGCCGCATCCGGGACAGGCTGCGCTCCCTCATCCCGCTGATCACTCGACCGCCGAGGCGCACCACCCCGGAGGTGGGCTGGTCCAACCCGGCGGCGCACTGCAGAAACGTCGACTTGCCCGAGCCGGACGGGCCCATCACAGCCGTGAGCGAGCGTTCCGGGACCTGGACGTCCACCTCGCACAAGGCGTGCACCGCACGCCCGCCGCGGCCGTAGGACCGGCTGACTCGCTCCAACTCCAGCACGTTGCTCATGCCACCGACGCTACGAATTCGCAGCTCCGAGCCACCATGGGGAGCTCCCCCGAAAAGGGGGTTCGGTTCTTCCGAACCCCCGGACACGGCCCGGCCCTCCACGAGTGCGGACCCTCCTCGGCGACCGCGGTGACCAGGCCGTGAGGCGGTATCCGTCCGGTAGAGCGCATGATGGCTCCTCAACGCTTCCTGCCCACGGCCTGCTCGGCTACGGAATGCGGCACCCGGCCAGGCCGCTCCCGATGCTGCGCTGGTCGGAAGGAGTCGAAGTAGCTGGTGGTGAGCGTGCCGACGCCGGTCACGTCGTCGTAGCCCGGGGTCGCGGCCAGGCTCTGGTCGAGGCCGAAGGTGTCGAGGTACGGCTCGATGGGGAGCCCCGGAATCTGGTTGGCGACCGGCCCCGCGGCGAACAGGGGAACGCCCGGGCCGAGCGGGTGGTCGGTGACGTCGTGGTAGGCCGAGGTGCCGTAGCGCGCGTAGATGACCGGGTTGGCGAACCCGATCGGCTCGCCTGCGGCTTGTTGGGCGTCGGCCTGCATGCCCGCGAACTCCGGCGTCGCGACGCTGGTCCCGCCGACGGTTATTTCCCGATAGCCGGGCGGCACCGCTTGGCCCGGGGGCACCGTGAGGCCGGCGCGAACGCCGGTGCCACCGCCGGCGTCGGCCGCGACATCGGGCACGACGCGCATCGGCACGCCGGATCCGTGTGCCTGGCTGAGCGCCGCCGGAACCGTCTCACGCTGGTAGGACGGCTGCCCGAGCACGTCGCTGGTGCCGCCGCCCCCGCCGAAGGCGAACGCGCCCGGTGGCTGCGCCCAGCTCTTCCCGTCCGGGGTCAGCCCGGTGAGGTGGTCACCCCAGCCGGTCTCCCACAGGTATTGGCGGCGCGCCCCGATCGCCAGGCTGGTGCCGCCCACCGCCGTCACCCACGGGTCGCCGGCGGGGTAACTGATCGCGGGCTTGGAGGGGTGCGGATGGCATTCTCCGCTGATCTGGCAGTTCGATCCGTCACCGTGGTCCGCGGTGCCGTTGTAGAAACCGATCCCCTCGGCCGCGCCCCGCTGGAACATCTGCTCGTAAGCGGCGATCAGCCCGGGCGAGGGGTCGGGATCGTAGTGCCTGATCGTCCGCCCGCTGACGATCCCGGCCAGGTGCCGGTCGGTGACGGTGCCAAGCTCGTCGAGCATCGACAGGGCCTGATCGTCGTCATCGCATTTCGCGCCGAGGTAGACGATGTCCGCGTCGGGCGCCATTCCGTGCACGGCCTCGATGGCCATGTAGTCCTCGGAGAACGGGAACTCCCGGCCTCCGCACGAGGCGTCCAGCCCAGGCGGGATGATCTCGGTGAACTGGCCGGGCCGCAGCGGCACGCCGTGGTCGCTAGCGAATCGCGCCACATCGCCCGAAGTGGTGGCGTTGCGCCCGGGGCCGACCACGGCGACCCGCGCGCCCTTGCCGGTCAGGGCGGCCGGAACCCCGTAGGCGCTGCGGAGTTGCTGCGAAGTGTAGCCGCACCCGGCGTAAGGCGCCGTCCGGCCGTAGGCGGGCGGCAGATTCGTCGCCCGCCGCTGCCCGTAATACTCCGAGCAGGGCAACGTCGAGGCCGCAACGGACCCGGCCGATGCCGTTCCGGCCGCGCGCGAGGCCGGGGTGGAGGTGCCCGCGCGGCCAGGTGAAGCCGGAGCGGTCTCGGCGCGGCCCGGCGCGGCGGGCGTGCCGCCCGCCGCCGGTTCGCCGCCGGAGCCGGGCAGGCCGATCTCGGTCGGCGCCACGGTCAGCACCGCCCCGGCGACCCGCGCCGGCACGCTGAGCCGCGCCCCCGGCGGGGGCGCCTGCTCGGTGAGCGCACCGACCCGGTAGCCGTGCCAGACGGCACCGAACGCGCGCGCGGCCTCGGCCGCGCTCCCGCGCACCGATAGGTAATGCGGGTTCGCCGCGGTGACGTCCAGCCCGGTGGCGGCCAGCCAGGACCGCACCGCCGCGACCTGGCCGCGCGCCGGATCGAACCGCCGCCGCACCTCGGCGGGCGTCAGGTAGTGATGGAACAGCGCGCCGTGCGGGTCGGCGACCGCCGCCGCGTAGGCCGCGAGCCCATGCGGGTCGCGTCCGGTCAGGTACACCCGGGCGGCGATCGGCGCACCGGCCGGCGCCGGCCCGAGATCCGCGGAATCGGTGCCCCCTGCCTCCGGCGGCAGCGTCCACAGCGGCACGTAGTCCGGCAGCGCGTGTCGCCCGCCGGCGGGGCCGTTCCCGGCCGCGAACGCGGCGGCGAGGGACGGAACTCCGGCGCACGCGATCGCGACGCCGGCCGCTGCGACGCTCAGGACGCCACCGCCCCGCGGACGGCGGCCAACCGGCGACGAAACGCGCATCGATCTCACCTTCCACAAGGCGTTCACCGCACGCCCGCCGCGGCCGTAGGACCGGCTGACTCATCCAGCTCAAGAATGCTGTTCATGCCATCGACGCTAGGAACCCGCGACTCAGCGCCACAATGGTGAGATCCCCCGTAAACGAGGTTCGGTTGATCCGAACCCGGGCTCGGCCGGTCCTCCATGGGTGCGGATCCCGAGATCAAAGACGAGGTAGGGATTCGAACGTCCGCCATCGCGGCCGATCCCCGACGACACGTGCCCATGTTCGCTCGTCGTTTGCTCGCATGTCGCGGCACACCCCGGCAGCAGCCGGTACGGCGTCGGGCCGATGCGGCGGAAAGCAAATGGCGAACGCGAACCAAATGGCACGTACTGGTACCACGAAAGAGGACCCGGTAGCGCGTGCAGTAGGGAATCTCTCCGCAACTGTGGACTTTTAATCCATAGGTTCTGGGTTCGAGTTCCAGGCACCCTACCACTCAACGGGTCTTTGACCTGCCGCTCCTTCCAAGGCCGCGTCGAAGAGGACCGGCCCGCCATCTCACCCCGCAGGCTCGCCCGCCTCCTGCTCAGCCGCCCCGACACCCCCCGGCCCGACCAGCAAGAACTCCTGGCCAAGACCACCAGCGCATGCCCGGAGATGAGCCGGCTCGCCGCCTTGGTCCGCGGCTTCGCCCAGCTCCTCACCCCCGCCGACGACAACGCCGGCCGGCTACAGGAGTGGATCAGCACCGCGGAAGAGGCGAACCTGCCCCACGTCCACTCCTTCATCCGCGGTCTGCGACTCGACCAAGACGCCGTCCACGCAGCCCTGACCAGCGAACACCAAAACGTCGGAACCGAAGGCGTCAACACCAAGACGAAGCTGATCAAACGGCAGATGTACGGCCGCGCAGGCTTCCACCTGCTACGCCACCGCATCCTCCTCCAGTAGCTCACCCTCGGTTACCACCGAAAGAGCGACAGAGCCGAAAACCGTACTGCGAGGATCTTGGCGTGCCGCCTCGGGCCGCAGCCTGACCCGAAAACCGACTGGCCTCGTATGTGCCTTGGGACTGATCAGTCCCCCAGGCATCCCTGGCGGATTCAGGGTGTGGTCTGGTTTCGGCTCCAGATTTGAACGGCCCGCAGGAGGTCCTGGATGCCGCCGCCTTCGGGGATCATGCCCCAGAGGAAGGGGATCAGGTACTGAGGTGATTCGCCCAGGAGCGCGGCGAGGTCGTGCTCAGTAAGGGTGAGGGTGAATGCCGGGCCTGCCTGCCGTGAGTCCCATCCTTGTTCGATGGACCGTCGGATGCAGCCACTGACGAGAAGGGGGCGGACTGCGATCGTTCGCTCTCCCTGCCAGTTGTCCGGCCGGGCGCAGGGGAGTGTCACCAAAAGAACGCTTGCCGGCTCCTCAGCGCGCTCAACAGCGAAGGTGAGAGGGGCCCAGCTGTCGCTCTGGCTGTAGGTCGGCTTGTGCCCGACTCGCCAGCGGTAGGCGGTGCCGTCAACGGTGATGAGCCGTGAGCCCTTCTTCGGCATTGCCATGGCCGCCTCCGTGCGTGCTCTTGTTCTAGCGCTGTTCCGTGGGAGCAACAGAATCAGCGAGGAGTGATGCTAGGCGACCGAAAGCCTAATGGCTTCACATCCATATGATCGAGCTGTTTTCGTTCACGTCTATGAGAGTGGTGTAGGAAAGGAGGTGCACGAGAGAAGTGGGGACTAGGCATGGATGGCGAGGCACTCATCGCGGCGGTGGTGAGCGGGGATGTGAAGGCCGTTACCGCGCTGCTCGAGGCGGGCGCTGATCCCGAGACTGTTGACGGGCAGGGTACGCCCGTGCTGTGCCTGGCGGTGGATGCCTTCGACTTGCCGGTCGTCGAGGTCCTGCTGGGATGGGCCCAGGTGGATCGGGTTGCCGCCGATGGCCGTACCCCGCTGCTGCGCGCGATCGACTGCGGTGACTTGGAGATCGCGGAGGCGCTTATCGGTCACGGGGCGAAGCTGTGGCTCAAGGATGCGGAGGGGCGTGATGCCCTGGCGCTGGCCCGGCACTGGCACGTGACCGGGGCGGTGGCCGAGTTGCGCCGCAGGAGTGGGATATCGGAGCCGGTCGGGTGCAGGACTGTCCGCGGCCGGTTCGGGATCACCTGCGAGGAGTTGTCGCTGGGCGGCCTGACGGTCCGGACCTGCCATACCGCTATCCTCACCGCGCTGGAGCCACGGTACGGGATAAGGCCATCTTTCGAACAGCTGATGTCCCGTGCCCTGGCCGAACCGGACACCGACCACGCGGTGTGGCACGCCACGACGTCCGTGCTCCAACAGCGCCACGATCCCAACGTCTGGGAGGCGGCCGCCGGCCTTCGGAACAGCCGGAATCCGTTGGAACGGTACTTCGGCGCGGAACTACTCCGCCTGATCAACCTCTTCGACGAGAGCGACGACGCGCCGTTCGACGGGCCACTCGTCGAGCTTTTCCTGCCCTGGGTGGCGCGGGAGCCGGACCCGCGCGTGACACGGGCTCTCACCGCCGGACTGAGTGACGCCCTGGACCCTCGTGCCAAGGAACCGCTTCCGGCGCTCACCCGCCACCACGATGGCCGAGTCCGGCAGTGGGCGGTCTCCGGCCTGCACAGGGCGGTCGAGGCGGAAGACCTCGAGGCGCTGCGCGCCGCCATCGAGCGCACCCGGGACGAGGACGCCGCAGTCCGCCAGGCGGCCTGCAGGGCGCTCACCTCCGCCCCGGCGCGACTCGCGGCAGCCTCGGACGCACTCGCCGGATGCCTTTTTGACGAGGACGAGAACGTGCGGGTCACGGCTGCGGCACAGCTGGCCCTGCGCGACGATCCGCGCGGCGATGAGGTCCTGGTCGGCCTCGATCCCGCCGACGAGGACTCCCCGTACTACTGGCTGCTCTACGACGTGCGTCACCATAGGCGCACCCGACGCGCCTCGACCATCGCCGGAGAGTGAGTGCACTCTGCCCGAAGCAGAGCCATCGGCACGGCCACCTCGGAGATGAGGTCGGCCTCCTCAGGAGCAAGCGCGATGCATAGTCATCCAAGCCGAACGGCCGGTTCGGGTGCTCGTACGTCGCGGTACCGTCCGGCAGCACCCGGTACCCTGTCGGGCCGGTATGCCGTGAACGAATGGCGAATGTGGACCGAATGACACGTAGTGGCACTGCGGGGCAGGATGCCGGTAGCGCGTGAAGCAAGGGATTCCTGCAGAGCTGTGGACTTTTAATCCATAGGTTCTGGGTTCGAGTCCCAGGCGCCCTACCACTCATCTGGCCGTTGACCTGCGGTTTCTCTGGTCCAATTGATCTTGCAGTGATCATTCCGGACTTGTGGGTGCTCCGTAGGTGCTCGTTTGTCGCGATCTTGTGCAGCGGGGCCTCCACGGGTGTGCCCTCTACTGCATAGCTATTCACGTCGGCGGTGTCGGGTTGCTGGATACGCCGTAGAAGACGCCTGCAACCACAACTGCGCACTGCTCGGCTGGTTGTGACCCCTGGCAGGGGCGATGAGGACACTTCGCCACCGTCCACGGCCTCCGCGTCCTCGTCATGTTGTGACCCCTCGCAGGGGCGATGAGGACCTGGTTGCCGCGCTTAAGAAGTCCCACGGCGCAATGAAGTTGCGACCCCTCGCAGGGGCGGTGAGGACCGTACGAGGCGTTGAAGTTATGGATCATGTACTGCATGTTGCGACCCCTCGCAGGGGCGATGATGACCACACCGACCGGCGGTTCGCCGCCGCCGCTTCCGCCAGTTGCGACCCCTCGCAGGGGCAATGAGGACGGCGCTCGTCGGCAGCCGTGGTTCAACTCGTGGTTGTTGCGACCCCTCGCAGGGGCGATGAGGACCCACCGCCCACCCCTGGGACCGATCCCGAAGGGACTAGTTGCGACCCCTCGCAGGGGCGATGAGGACATCCGGTGGAGGCGTTGTTGTAGCCCTGCATCCGAGAGAGTTGTGACCTCTCGCAGGGGCGATGAGGACTACTGAGTGACCTCCCACCCCGCGAAGCGTGCCTGTCGTTGTGACCCCTCGCAGGGGCGATGTTGGACCGGCGACTACGTCCGCAAGGACGTCTACCGCGCGTTGTGACCCCTCGCAGGGGCGATGAGGACGAGACGGGCGTGATCCCTGGCGTCGACCCGGTGCTCATGTTGTGACCGCTCGCAGGGGCGATGAGGACCTGCGTCATCAGCCTGCTGTGCGGGGACCCGTACTGGCGGTTGTGACCCCTCGCAGGGGCGATGAGGACGTTCCGCGCTCGCGGCCGATGGGTTCCGCACACGCGGTTGTGACCCCTCGCAGGGGCGATGAGGACCGCTACCTCCTCAACGGCGATCGTGCAGGGCTCGCTCGTGTTGTGACCCCTCGCAGGGGCGATGAAGACAGCGGGGCCTGTCCAAGGGGCTGCTGCAGCAGATCATGTTGTGACCCCTCGGAGGGGCGATGAAGACATGAGTCTGTGGAACCGGATCCCCGTCGCGGACCTGACGTTGTGACCCCTCGGAGGGGCGATGAGGACCCAAAGGTAAAACTGCAGGTCGTCCCGTGTGTTCTCAAGTTGGGGTGCCGGAATTTCAGCAGACCTGCGGTTGTGTACGCGAGGCCGGTGTGTGTCAACGACGGCTGAAAACGGACCCGTCTGCGGCGGGCGAAAATGGACCCGTTTGTTGATCTTCAGTCGTTGGTCTTGGCCGCGGGGACGCGGCCGAGGTCGCGGTCTTTGAGGCGGTAGCTGTCT
>NZ_JAMXMW010000009.1:0-354178 GCF_024055675.1 Actinoallomurus rhizosphaericola
TGCAGCCTGCGGATCTCCGCCCAGTCCTCCACGCTCAGCACCCCTCTCCACTAGCCCCAAAGGGCTCGAGGTGGGTCCGTTTTCACGCGTCGCCACTGGTCCAGTTTTCAGGCGTCGTCGTCACCTGGGCATCCCTCCCAAGGAGAGACGCCCAGGTCAACGTCGGAGCCGCCTGTCGGAATCGAACCGACGACCTATTCATTACGAGAGAAAGTCGGCCATGCGCTGATCATGAGCTACTGCGGCGCTCACCTGGCGAGTTCGTCTCTGAGCGTCCATGCGACTCCAGCGACGTACGCGCTGATTGTCACGCAGTTGGTCACTCACCGGACGTCGTCATCAGCGTGCCGGGCCGACCCGGATGTGAGTGTCCATGCCCATTCCCTTGTTGACCGGGTCCCATAGCTCGTAGGTTCCGTCCAGCAGGAGGACGGCCATCCGCCCAGTCGATCCCGGTGCCACCGTACCGGTGGTAGTCGTTGGCACGCCTTTACCGGAGATGGACAACGCGTGCGGCTTGTTTCCCTCGTTCTTGACGACGAAGAGGTACTTGCCGGGCGTGAAGCTGGTTTGGGACAGCTGGATGCTGTACTCCGCCTCGGTGACCGTCACCGTCGTCGTGGCCGAGGTCTGGGTGGCTGAGCCGACCGCGAAGACGCTTCCTACCACGAGACCCATCCCGGTCATGGTCAGTACCAGGCGTTTCGTGATCTCCATGGTCAGACCTCCTTGTGGAACGGAACCGTGAAGATTGCGCTGGTTAATATCTTGCATACGGATGGAGGGCGCGAAACCACAGAATGTCGACAATTGCCCTCCCCTGGACGTGGATAGGGATACCTTTAGTGATAAATATCTGAGTTATTACTCGGTTGGATTTCGCGCCGGTAACGTGCCCTGATATTGGGAACTTACTGACCGCAATTTCAATCCACAACACGTTACCGCTGACCGCTCTTGCGTGAGCGTTGACTTTTGCTTACCAGTGCGTATACGAGCCGCTGACCAACCCAAGAGCCCAGATACTTCCGCGCGAGCTGGACGGTTCCGGACTTGCGCGGGGGCGGGGCCTCATATGGTCGCATGTGGACTTGGAGGGCAGCCCCGATGCTGAGCCGCCGGTCCCCCGTCCATCATGGTGTGGCGTTCGGTCCGCGCCGGTGGAGACACCAAGACCAAGAAGTCACGGCGTACCCTCGCGCTTCCCAAACGGTGCGTCGAGGCGTTGCGGTTCCATCAGGAGCTTCAGCGGCAACAACGGAAGGCAGCCGGCCAGGCCTGGCGCGACCATGATCGGGTCTTCGCCTCAACGGTCGGCACCGAGCGCAACGCGAACAACGTGCTGCGGTCCTTCCGGGCCATCCTGCAGAAGACGGAGCTCAACCCGGATGAGTGGATCCCTCGTGAGATGCGGCATAGCTTCGTGTCGGTGCTGTCGGACTCGGGCGTGCCGCTGGAGGACATCTCCCGCCTGGTGGGACACAACAGCACCGAGGT
The DNA here is from genome assembly GCF_024055675.1 of Actinoallomurus rhizosphaericola. NCBI lineage: Bacteria > Bacillati > Actinomycetota > Actinomycetes > Streptosporangiales > Thermomonosporaceae > Actinoallomurus > Actinoallomurus rhizosphaericola. The sequence goes on from NZ_JAMXMW010000009.1 coordinate 1,498, forward strand.
CACCGAGACCGTCTACCGGAAGCAGATCCGGCCGGTCCTCCTGGCCGAGGCTGAGGCCATGGACGGCATCTTCACCGATGACGAGCCTAGTCACTCAGTTGGTCACTCACTCCATAGCGTGGTGGCGCCGCCCAAAACCGCGGCGAACACCAGCCCGCCGACGATCGGATCGACCATCAGCGCGCACCCGCCCCCGGACGGCCCTGCGGCGGGCGCTCATGCGGAGGCGTGATGCCGGTGACCGGCGGGCGAGCAACGCCCTGCCCCTGCTGGTTCCGCTCCCCGCGCGGATTGCTGCAGTCGGCCGCCCCCGACGGCGAACCAGCGTGGGTCCTGAGACGGTGCGAGTTGAGCGTCGGCTACAGACCACAGTCGTGCAGGGTAGGTTGCCCGGTACGGCCGGACTTCAGCAGTGCGATGGCGTCTGTCATCGCGTTGGGCCGAACCTGAGCGATGGGAGAGAACGGGCGGTCGAGGACGGCGAGCGAAGCGACTTCGATTGTCACCAGCACGGCCACTGCAGCGAACACTATGCGCCTGATGATCTTGGGTTGTGATTGAGAGTCGCCGATCAGCAAGAACATCAGCAGGCCGCCACTGACGAGCACGACAGCCCACAGGATCGCCGGTATTCGGGGTTGGGCCAGGAACAGGAGCTGCTGGCGCGCCTTGTCCGCGTCACTCAGGTCCGTGTTGACCTGTTGAGCTGCGGCCTGCGTTGCAGGCGAGTCCTTCGGAAGCGTGGTTCTGAGGTTACGCAGGCGATCGCCCCGCGCGACCGTGTCGGGCGCCTCCTGAGTGCTCCCCCGCTCTTGCGCCTTCCAGTCACGTTCGGCGACCGACCACATGTAACAGATGACCTCGCGACGCGCCGCTGTGCGCACCTGCGGCGAGAATGCGCCTAGGTCGTCGTACACCGCCACCAGGCTCGCCGGCTCCGACTGGGCCTGGGAACGGGCGTCAGAGTAGTGGTTGGTCGCGAATACCTGGAGCGTTGTGAGCAGGAATCCGAACAAGAACCCGACGAACAGGACGACGTTGGTGAACTGCCCGGACATGGCCGCCCCGCGCCGCTTCAGCCACCACGCCACAAGCCATCCGAGCGCGATGAAGCCCCAGAGAATGAGGACGTAGATCAGGATGGTGAGCATCTTCAGGCCGGCGGGATGCTCTGCTCGTACTGGAAGACGTTGTCAGGGTCGTACGTGCCCTTGATCTCGCGCAAACGGGCGTAATGGTCACCCCAGTAGGCGGTCTCCCAATCGACCATGCCCGGGTTCGGAACGTTGACGTACGCGCCGTTGACGTAGGGTCGCAGCGCCTGGCTGAACTCGGCGACCCAGGCCTGAGCCCTGGGCGTGATCGCGTCGCCACTCCAACCCGCGCCCGGCTCGGCATAGAAGAGCGCGTCGCGGTGCGCGAACGCGGAGCCCCCCGGCGGCGCGTTCTTAACCGCGCCGCCGAGGCTCGAGCAGAAGTAATCGCTCACCTCCGAGGGCGCGTTCTTCATGAACTTGCCGACGATATCGATCGCCTCCGCCGGGTACGGTTCGGTGACGAACTGCGAGAAGAACTTCCAGTTCTTTGCTTTCTCAACCGCACTCTTCGACGGCGGTTGGAGCCGGGCAAAGGTGTCGGCCCAGCTCCCGGCCTGGACGGAGACGTCGGGCTTGCCCACCGACAGCACCGGCGCTAGCAGTTCCTTGGCCTCGGTCGGCGACCCCGATTGCAGCACCGCCAAGAGGTCGATTCCGTCCGGACCGATGTCGAGCACGCTGCTGAGGCGCGAGTCGGTCGCCGGGGCCTGCCGCTGCCACGCGTCGAAGACACCCCGCAGGTCCTCGAAGCCATTCCACCGCGCCTCGAGCAAGCTGACCTGCCTGAGCGGGTGCATCCTGTAGGTGAAGGAGGTCACGATTCCGAAGTTGCCGTTGCCGGCACCCCGCAGGGCCCACAGCAGGTCCGAGTTGTTGTGCTCGTCGGCCATGATCACCTTGGCGCCGTCGTCGCCCGAGGGGACGACAACCTCGGCCGCCATCAAGTTGTCGCAGGCCATGCCAAAGTTGCGGGTGAGGAAGCCCAAGCCGCCGCCGAGCGTCGCACCAGCGAGCCCGACGGTCGCCTCCCCTCCGGTCGCCACGGCAAAGCCCTCCTCGCCGAGCGCCGTCACGACCTCACCCTGGGTGAGGCCCGCCCCGACGGTCACAGTACGAGACGCCGGGTCGAGCCGAGCGGACTTCATCTCACTGACGTCGATGACGATCCCACCGGACACATTCGACCAGCCCGCGAGGCTGTGGCGGCCACTGCGCGCCCGCAGTGCGACGTCGTTCTGGCGTGCCCAGGTGATCGCGTTGACGACGTCCTCCGTCGTGTTGGCGAAGACGATCACCAAGGGGTAGGAGCGGTAGAGCCCGTCCCAGTCGGTGCGAGCCTTGGTGTACGTAGGGCTGTCGGGGTGGATGACCCGGCCGGTGAGCTGAGCCGGCACGCTCTTGCCCGTGGTCATGAGCGGCACTTTCCTGTCATGGCAGTCAGACGGCTACCGCTCGTCAATGCGTGACGACGCTTGCGCCTCAGGGCTTGGGCTCGAGCGCCTCGCGGTTGAACACAAGCTGGCCAGGAGGAACAACCTCCCCGCGAGGGACCGGGCGTCCGTGTCACCTCCTGTCGGTAACCCCCAGGCTCGATCGGACCCTCGGCGCCCCCGGCTGGCTTCGTCACCGCAACCCCCCATCTCCCGATGTGCACTTTCCATAACAGGGGGCTCAAATGATGCTCGTGCACGCGCAAGGCATTGTCAAGAGGGCGCCGACCGATGCTGGGTGGCGGGACGTTACAGACATTCCGTGGTATTCCGTGGGCGATTACGAAAGTGGCCTGTCCGGGAATACCTACCTGAAATCTTGTGTCATTAAGGCGTAAGCACGGTTAGACAAATCCGGTATTTCGCCAGCGTCTGCGGCTATCCGTACAGCCGTGCCTGCCGATCAAGTCACGGTGCTGCCACCACCCAGGACCGGTCATCACCGCACCAACCGGACGCCGAGAAGCGCTCATCGCGGCATGAGCGGACGTTCGGCTGCCGGCGTTGCCAGAAGGGTGAAGATGCGGCCACTCGACCGTGTGGCCGCGTGCCGAATTCAGGGGACCAGGACAACGATCTGTAGTCCGTGTGAGTGTGACGCCGCGGTGAGCGCCGCCGCGGGGTCGTCGAGCCCGACGACCCGTGACGTCGAGCACCGAGAGGTCGATGACGCCGCTGCGGATCATCGACCACAGCTCGGACACAGTCGTGTCGCGGCACATCCATGACCCGCGCAGCGTCAGCCGGCGGTGCATGAAGTCGCCGTACGGGATCGGCAGATCCTGCCGTACCCCGCCGACGAGGGTCCAGGTCCCGTCGGGGCGTATCGCGTCGTATCCGGCCATCGTCGGGTCCGGACTCGGTACCGCACCGAGTGTGTCGACGACCGCGTCGACCGGTCCGGCGGCTGCCGCGATCGCCCGCCCGTCGACTCCGCGGAACTGATCAGCGACCTCGAGCGGGTCTACCGGCGTTCCAAGGACGCTGACAAGGAGCTCAAGGAGCTGGTCGTCTCCACCGGCACCACCCTGATGGACCTGCACGGCATCGGCCCCTCCGGCACCGCACGCCTGCTGGTCGAGGTCGGCGACATCACCCGGTTCCCCAACAAAGCGCACTTCGCCTCCCGGAACGGCACCGCCCCCATCGACACATCCTCCGGCGACCAGGTCCGCCACCGGCTGTCCCGAGCAGGCAACCGGCAGATCAACCGGGTACTGCACATCATGGCCACCGTCCAGCTCCGCAACCCCACCGAAGGGCGCGCCTACTTCGACCGGAAGAAAGCCTCGGGCAAGACATCGATGGAAGCGATGCGATCCCTCAAACGCCGACTCTCCGACATCGTCTACCGGCGCATGCTCAACGGCGCCCTCGCGCATACGACGACGGGCCCGGGAGGACACCGGGGAGCGACTACTGACTCCAGCGCGGCCGGCTCACATCCCCATGCCGGCACTTCGGACAAGCCACTTCCCCGACCCGCCATCACCCAGCCTACGACCGCCCTCAGCACGACTGCTTGACATAGAGGGGAGCCATGAGCGCACCGACCGGGAAAGACACGAGGTCAGCGACAGAGAGCATGGTGGCGGATCACGACGCCGTCAGCGCCGAGGAATCCGGCGAGCGGGCCGACCACCACCAGCACCAGCACCGCCACTACGACGGCGACCGCATGGACACCGAGCGCAACGGAACAGGCACCCGGCAACGCGCTCGGCGCTGACGGACGCCCCAGCGGTGCGGCGGCATCCCCGCCGCCGGGGGGGGTGGGCCGCGCACTCGCCGGCGGTGAATGAGACCAAAAAGGAACCGGAACGACGCTGGGCGCCCCTCCGTGGGAGAGACGCCCAGGTCAAGGCCGGAGCCGCCTGTCGGAATCGAACCGACGACCTATTCATTACGAGTACCGGTAAGAAATGTTCGGCAACGTCCGCCGGGGTACGTCCGGCCAGCTCAGACAGCTTGTGGCGTACCTCGGCGGACAGACCCGTATCCCGGCCTACATACGTCGGAATGAGACCACGTTTGAGACCGCTCTACGATCAGTAAGCCGACATCAACCTGTGCAGGTTGGTTGGTCCACGTCTCATCTCTCCGGTATTTCGTCAGCGTCTGCGGCTATCCGTACAGCCGTGCCTGCCGATCAGGTCACGGTGCTGCCACCACCAGGGCCGGTCATCACCGCACCAACCGGACGCCGAGAAGCGCTCATCGCGGCATGTGCGGACGTCTGCGAGCTTGTACATGCGGGCAGGGTCATGGAGGGTGGGCCGTTCAGCTCCAGATGATTGACACCGCTACGGATCTCATCGACGCAGGTGAGCTACCGGTCGCCCGGCGACTGCACTCCAGTCGATCCACACGCATACCTGAAGCGCGGGTACCGCTCCACCCCTTATTCGCTCGACCGCGCTAGCCATCGCCGAGGATAGTGATGCGCTATGAGTGACACGGAGGCCCGAGAGCGCCTCGCCCGTCTCATCGTCGACGCGCTCGAGGTCGGCACCACCAAGAACGAACAGGACGTGATCGAAGATCTGTTCTACTCGTTCGGGCTCGACTTCGCCACGTTGGCTCGCCAGTTCCCCCGAGACCGGTTCACTCAACAGAGAACCACCTTGCTTCGGGAAGCGGCTGCTGAACAACTGGCCGGTGCCGCGCCCACGACGGCCGTCCTGCTCAATGGGGTGGTGCGCTTGGGCGGCAGGTTTGTTTCGATGGTGGAAGAGATCTACCAACGCCTTGCACGGCACACCGCGACGACCACTGGTACCAGCGAGGCGTTCCGACTACGCCGATCCGACGTCGATGAGAGCCCGCTCACGATCAGTCCAGCCTTCCTGGAGCAGGTGCGGCGCCTCACGTCGACGTTGACGAGGATCGAGATTGGTCGCATCGACGTTACTGCCGTTCAGTCGTTTCTCGGGTCGGACAACGGGGAGTTTTTCGGGACGTGGCCGCCCCGCGATGCGAGTGGGAATCGGCTCGCCGATCGCATCTTGACTCTCGGATGGATCGCGCCTGCGGTGGCCGATCAGGGCACCAGTTCGGCGATGTGGGCGGAGGTCACCGATGCCGTCGCCACGGCGACGCGTGCCGCAGAACGGGTGGTCAGCATTGCTGAGTGGTTGGTACGCAGCTACCTCACGTCTCTCGACGCGTTCAGCGACGAGGATGGAGTCATCAGGTCGGCCGATGTGTTCACCTACGAAACCTCCAGCTGGATCACTAACCAGCTGGAACGCCAATTCAAAGAAGAGGCCGACCGCTATCGCAGTTCTGAAATACTGGCTGAATTGGCATTTCCACTACAGGTCACCGGCATCGATGAGCCCACTTTCCTCGGTTTGGACAGGCAGCTTGGACCAGTTCACGTTCCGGCGCCGGATCGGATCGGCGGTGGCACAGGTATGGGGATGCTCGCGGGGTTCGTAGCGCAGTGGCGCGACGGACACTGGAGTCACAGGTCCCGCGCCGAGTTGGAGCCGAAGCTGTTCAGTGACCCTCAGCACCTCACTCAATGGCTTGACACCCTCACGTCACAGTGCGACGACGCCGCCGAGTGGCTGGCGACCGAGGTCCTCCACCCGACGATTCCTCTCGACGTGACGACGCTGCTGGAGTCGGTGGAAGAATTCCTCAACCTTCCGTTGTGGCGACAACGGGACCTGCTCTACGAAGTCTGGGTACTGTGCGCGACGCTCGATGCCTGCGAGCACGCCGGTTGGCGGGTGCACTTGGCCGGCACGGCCGACGCCGACGGGGTCTGGGAGTTGCCCCGCAGGGAAGCCGACAAACCGGTTGGCCAACTGCTGCGGCAGTCGCCGTCGCCGACGTGTCTGGACGTGTGGCGCGAGCCGAGGCGGACTGCGGCGACGGGTGTAGTGACCCCAGACGTCACCGTGGCCACGCCAGCGCCCTACGCTCGCGAGTTGATCGTCGTCGAGGCAAAGGACCGCCGACGAATGCGGGGACGCGAGGCGCTGTCGCGCGCGGAGCGCTACGCGGCAGCGTTGTGTCCCGCAGTAACGTGGGTCGTCAATCACTGCGATTACAAGCGCGACACCGATCCGCTGGAGGAACACGGCACGGTGTGGTCGCGGATACGCCTCGCCGCGCAATTCCGCCCAGGGAATGTTCCCGCCGCCTTCACAGACACGATCCGGGCTGCCGTCACGCCTCCCGATGATCAGGCATCGGACGCCGGTCGAACCTAATTAGGCGTGTCCTGCCGATTAGTTGATCAGTTTTGGTTGATGTGTCGGGTGCTCGACGTGGTGAGCTGGCGGGCAAAGCCTGAGTCAACTTACCGCCCCGCGAAGCGTTGGTCGAGGAGGTCTACCGCAGCGAGCTCACCCGTCTGTGCGTCGTGGCCGAGCAACTGGGGGCCGAGCAACCGCCGGCCGATGCCATGCGCGAATGGATGCGCCGTTACCAGGACTTCGTCGCCACCAAACGCGGCATGGCCGAGGCTCTGCGCGCGGTGATCGTCAGCGGTGCGATCAGCTCCGGCCAAACCCGCGAACACCTCAACGGCGCCATCGCCACCATCCTCGCCGTCGACCGAACCGACGGCAGCCTGCGCGCCGACGTCCAACCGGCCGACGTCTCCGCAAGCACACGACGCCGTTAGCGCCGAGGAATCCGGCGAGCGGGCCGACCACCGCCAGCACCGGCACTACGACGGCGACCAATGGACACCCAGCGCAACGGAACAGGTACCCGGCAACGCGCTCGGCGTTGACGGACGCCCCAGCGGTGCGGAGGCATCCCAGCCGCCGGGGGTGGGCCGCGCACTCGCCGACGGTGAATGAGACCAAAAATGAACCGAAACGACGCTGGGCGCCCCTCCGAGGGAGAGACGCCCAGGTCAAGGCCGGAGCCGCCTGTCGGAATCGAACCGACGACCTATTCATTACGAGATCCGATACCAATAGTTCGCAGAGATCCGCCGATGTGCGTCCGCCCAGTGCAGAGGGGGCGCGTCGTACATCGGCGGACGAGCACGTCGCTCGGCTTACCGAAAGCGGAATGAGACCGCGTTTGAGACCGTGGCGGCTAGATCCCACGCCGGGTGGCCCGTCGACTCCTTGCTCCTAGCTTTGGGTGACCCTCGTCTCGGGTTCATTACAACCCGGGGCGAGTCGCCGCCCGTGCCGCCTCCCAGGCACACTACGTCCATGTCATCTTCCGGTGAGCTGCCCCCGTCCGTCGTCGCAAAGCTCCGGGCCTTCCTTCAACGCGGTGAGGCTCAGCTAGAAGCGATCGACGCCCTGCTGCGGCGCCTAGGTGTCGACAGTCTCAATACTGCGGATTTGAACCATGAAGACACCGAGATCCTCCTGGCTATCCATTCCGATGAGATAAGACACCAAACAATCAGAAAGGCACAGAGGTGGGTAGATGATCTCGACGAGTACGCGAGCGGTTATCTGCCAAAGGTAGCCCGAGAACGTATCACGCGGCATCCTACCGGAAGAAGCGGCAGCAATGCAGGAGACCTTATCGAGGATGCCCGCACTGCAATCCGCGACCGGGCGAGAGCCGTGAACGCCCTAATTGGAGAGGCCGTTCCCAGACCGGCGCGAGTTGAGCGAGACTCCACTGGCGGCTGGAACCATCTCCGAGATCTCGGCCTCGTCGACAGTGCCGTCCTTGACGGTTATCTGCGTGTCATGAGGACTCGTCGGACGATCGCACAGCGCCGGACGGCATTGGCGCCGCCAAGGAACTCGTAGAAGCAACGATGAAAGGGGCTATCCAATACATCGATCCCGGCGCCACTGGATTGGAAAAAGACAAGATGCCAGTACTACGGAGAAAGTTGCGAAACCTCATTCAGCAGGACCATTTCGCAGATCCTTCCCTAGGGGGGAAGGATCACGGCGCCGCCAGAATACTTCCCGGAATGAATAACATCATCACAGGCATCGCGGAAATCCGCAACGAGGTTGGATCGGGGCACGGCCCTACGGCACCTAAAGGACTTCAAGAGAGCCACGTGCTGCTCGTCGTAGATTCCGCATATACCATGACATGCTTCATCAGCGCGCGCATCAATGAACTCTCTAGCTGAAGCCAGTCGCATTCTATAAGCGCAACTCACCGCAACTCGTCATCGCTTATATATTCAGGAGCTCCCTAGCCAGTCGGCGGATCGCGAGAGCAGCATGTTGATTGGATACTTCCTCGACAGCCTGCTGGATATCAACCGGAAGCGTTTCCGCAATCTGGCTCAAACCTCGCAAAGCTAGAATGGGTATCAATAGGCCATCCGATTTCACGAGCTCGACCAGACGCTTAATAACTGCCGGGGATACGCTTGGTCGAGAAACCACCCTCGCGAGCACCCGACCTGCCTCAGCGCGAACTGCAGGAGAATCGTCGTGACTAAGCTGAAGCAGTAGTACACCTTCCCATGACTGTTGGGGAGATCTAGAAAGAATCACCTCTATGCAACGAACGGCTTCAATCTTTGCATCGAACCTGTTAAGCCCAGAAAGCTCAGTTACAGCAGAAAGGATCTCTTCCGGCGACATCAGCGAGAGAGCGGCACCTGCACGAACAGCCGCAGGGAGCACGGGCGCAGGTGCAGGATAGATAACCGACTGGCGATCGGAAAGGTTGATGACATTTTGCCATCCCAACCGAAGCCTTGCGAAATCCGGCACCGGCAACCTAGGAACGGTCTGAGAAATCCGGTCCAGAGCCGCAATTTTGTCTCTGGGAGAAACTGATTGGTCTAGCAGAAGATCAACGATCGGCCCCCATAGTGATTCCACGTCGAACTGATGCGCCACCAGCACGGCGAGTTCACCGGGATCATACGCCCCGACGGAATACACACCGTTAGCGGCAGAGTTGCGGATACTTGCGATCGCGTCCTTACATGCCTCAACAGCCTCGCGCAGTTCTGAGCGATTAGCCTTCAAACCTTGGCTATGTTCGATGATGAGACGGGAGGCTAGTTCCAAACCAGAAGGGCGTGGCAGACTTTGTTTCGCCACAACAGGGCCTTGAATCGCAATGACAAGCGCCTCCGCTATAGGAAGCAAATTTTCGCCCTGATGATTGTTATGCGCCCATTGGGCGAGTGAGTCCTTTAGGGCCGCCGGCATACTTCGCCAATTGATGGCCTGGACCACCTCAGCCACGGCGTAGTTCAAGGGCTGATCTATTGTGTGGGCCGACGCGAGCAACTGATGGAGATCCGAGCCGACGACGCTATCGACCTCCGGATGGCCCACAAACTTCCTTATTGTCCGCCACGCTTCATCTTCGCGCGCCCATGGAAGTACGCGAGTTCCCGAAAGCCCTGAAACTTCTTCATGCTCCGCATAATTGAGTGCACCTTGAACTGCACGAACAAGTTCTTCGGGCGCTAGAAATTCCGCCGCTGCCGCGATTACCGCCAAGTCGCAACCTGAAACTTTTTCAGGGAACGACGAACGATTTATGATTTTTCGAGCCAGCTCAGCGATTGATCTATTGGGACCTTGTGCCCTGATCCAGCGCAACGCACTTTGCAGCGAATCCTTCGCTCCCGACCGAAAGATAACATGCAAAGCTTCAGCAAGTTGCTCGCCATAGTCCTCACTGTCTGGACGAGCATGAAGAAATAGAAGTTGCCCAAGCGTGGCTCTGTTATCCCGCACGCCAGAGATGTCACCCGACAACTCAGCACTCAAAAGCGAAGATTGAATCGGCCCGATGACTCGACTTCCAAATCCCCGCGCATCGCGAACGGTATCTGCATTCGCCTGTTGTTTGAATTGGTCGCGGACATGAATAGAGAGTGCGCCCGCTTGCCGACTATCCGCTTGCACAGATAGCAAAGATGGGCGTCCTTGCACTAGGGATACCCACGTGCGCCCTTCGAAGTCTTCGAGCAGTGAGATTGCAGATAGGGCACTGCGGTCGATGTATTCAGCCATATCCAACTGGACTTGCTGCGCAGACCAGCCGATAGCTTTGGACATTGAGAACGACTCAAGTCCTTCAGTATTACGATCTTTGAGAATATGCAGCTTGTCGCGAACTTCATTAGCTACTTCTAGCGCTTCTTGACTTCTTCCGCACTCTATAAGGCGCAAAAGCCTTTGTTGCATAAGTGCGGCTTCTATCAGCGCCAAACTGCCACTGTAGTCGTTATGTCTGAAGCTACCTGTTATCCAGTTCTCGTGGACACTACCGATAAACTCGACTGCTCGCTCTGCTGAATCTTCTACCGAATACGCATAGCTAGCCCATAGCGCCGCGCACGCTGCAGCACCGAAAGGAACGCGCCTATTAACGGCCAATCCCGTCAAGGCTGCGAGTGATCCTTCATGCTCATCTTCGACTAGAAGAGAGAATACCGATGACAGGATTGAATCTTCCCAATCGTCGACATCAAGCGCCTCCCGTTTCCGACTGAAGTCGGCAAGCCGAAGCTGTGTAAGAAGCGCGAGCATTCCGGGCGCTGTTGCCTCGTCAGATGAAAAGTTGGGGTGCGGCGCGATAGTCCTAGGCGTTACACCACTGGCGATCCACTCAATGCCGGTTACACTCCGCCTAGCCAACGCTTTCCCCCTCCTATGTCTTTACTGCGGGCGATCAGCGTTTCTGAATCGTATCCCTCATACAAAGCCGTTGCTTGATTAGGTCTAGATCTTCGTCGAGTCACTATCTGTATCAGCGGTTCAGTCTCAGCCCTTAGCTCCGCCGGCGTGAGCGGCCTAAGCGAGTGCCGGTGGTACAACACTTTAGAAGGCGGCCATCCCTTGGTGATGTCTTCCACAGTGACTGTAACGTCCGATCGCCCACAGGCAGCCACACTCAATCTCATCGCGGGATTCGCCACTTGCTGATCACACAAACGCCTCAGCGCCGTAGATACTTCCCGATGCCCGTGGGCAGTGGCGGGATACGCCAACATTACTAGCGAAGGAAGACCGCGGGGCTGTGTACCTACATCCTGGAGGGCGACGACGGAGGGTGGGAAGGAATCAATCGCATCGAGGAAAGAAACCTCCCATCTTGGATCAAGGCCTGATATCGCATGCCATTCGACAATCGCGGCACCGTGCCCCATAGCGTCCTGAAGGGTCACTTCCCCGTCCCTCGAGCAACCAAGATGGAGGACCTGGGTATGTAGAGAGTTACTGAGCCTGACCCTTGTTCGCATGCGCCAGGCGGAATCATGAGTTTTATCGACGAGCTACTAGACTCTAGCGCCTTGTCCTCGATGCGCGCAGATATACTACCGCTCAGCTTTGGACATACCTTTTGAATATCGCGGTAACCTTCTGAGGTAAGCACTAGCCGGAAGCGCTTCGAAGCACTGGGGGAATCAACCGCGATCGCCACTAGCATAACTACAGTCAGGATGCCAGCGGCGAGCGATAGGAGACCCCCCAGGCGCAGCCACGATCGGATTGTGGCTGTCATTGCCTGTACTGTTGACTCGAAGTCCTTGTCGTCTATGACCTCTAGACTTGAGTACTGAGATCCTCTAACATACGCGGCGATACTCAGGACGAAAAGCAGGACAGCACCAGCTGCGGCTGCCTTCGGGATACGCGCCAGTTTGTCGTGATCCCCTAGTACGACTCCGGCAGCAATGATTCCGGCAACCGTTGTTACATGGTTCGCAGCGGCCTGAGCGCGCGCCCGATAAAGCTCGGGCACGGGCCGGACCTCTTGGTCGCCCAGTCCCTTATCTGGCGCCGCCATGAGGGCCGCCCTTCGTGTCACAGCCGCCTCGTTGTCGTTCTGAGGAGTGTAGACCCATCCGGGGGTCAAGGTCCGGCATCGAGTGGTGATGGCCTCAAGCTGGGTCGGCACGGCAGCAGATCACTGCACCGAAGGATCAAGGAGGCGGGACCAACCTGTCAGTGACGCCAGAGCGGCTCGGTCTCGGATCGGTCCACGGAGGCCTCGAGCCCGCAAGAGTCCGGTCGGTCGCGTGGCTGCGGTGGGAGTCGACCTCGAAGGTCCAACGCCCGGTTCGGGTGGGTTAAGACGTAATATTCGGCTGGCGCTTAAGGTTCAGATGGCGTCGATCATGCACCTTGCTTATCAACAAGTCCTCATCTGCGACTTCTGGGTGCGGATTACGCCAATGGTTGAGCCAACCGCCACACGCGGTTGAAACTGTCGAGGTACGTACCAGCCACGTCATTGCGCTCCACATGCCGAACGTGGAGAACAGGCGCGTTCGAGGCCGCGATGCCATAGGCGTGGGGGTTGACGAGGAGGTCGTCGTCGGCGCGGTAGAGCGAGGCGTATAGAACAGTCCTGTGCAGCCGGATCTCCACACCCTTGATTTCTCGGAGCGGCCGGTGCAGAACGATGCTGTTTCGGATCTTGGCCGCCATAGCCTCACCCACACCTTCATCGGCGCCTCGTTCGGCGACATGCGAGCTATTCGGATCGCCGAGCAATATTCGCACGGGGACGCCAGCGTCTGCTTTTTCCTCAATTATGCGGAGGATTCCAATGTCTTCGGCGAGGAAAAGGCCCGAGTAGACGAGGATGCCGATTTCGCGTTCGGCTTGGCTGAAGAGCCACTGCCATACGTTGCGGGGAACGGCCCATCGGTGCGCGTAGAAGGCCTCGATCTCGGCGCCGCCATGTTGTGGCGATGGCGGCGCAGGTACCTCAGCACGCCAGATCTTCGCCTGCTCGACGCCAAGGAGATCGGCGAGTTGAGAGCGGTGACGCAGGTATGGACGTCGTCCGTCCAGCCAGCGTCGCACGGTCTTCACATCTACACCCAGGCGCGCGGCTACGTCCTGCTCGGACAGGCAGGCCTCAGCGAGAGCACGTCTCAACACCTCGTTCACCGCGATCCTCCAAACCGCGCTGTCTGAGCCGACGCTAACACAAGACGTCCCTAGACGTCCCCAAGCTGCCCATGAGAGGTCCGTGCTCTCACGCAAGTCTGTTTGGACATGTGGCGGATCGATCCGGTCCGTCGCTCGCGGACAGATCGCAGGCTGCGAGGCGCAAGATGACTGAAGGCTCCCGATCGAGCTGCATGCTGATGCCGGCCTTGCCACACACGGCCGGTACAGCGCGACAGTACGTGCGATGGCTTCTCGACGCGTGGAAGCTGCCTTCGATGGTGGACACCGTCGAGCTGCTGGCCAGCGAGCTGGTGACGAACGCCATCAACGCGACCGGCGTTACCGAGATCCCGGAAGACACCAACCAACTCGTCGGCAAGGCGAAGCCCATCTACCTCTGTCTCTCGGTCCGGCCCGAGGACGTGCTGATCGAGGTCTGGGATTCCAGCAGCACGCTGCCGCTACAGCGTGCGGTAGCGGACGACGAAGAGAGCGGCCGCGGGCTGGTGCTCGTGCAAGCGCTGTCGAAGGAATGGGGCTGTGTCCTCCTACCGACGGGCGGAAAGATCGTCTGGTGCGAGTGCTTGATCGAGAGGTCGGCATGAGTACACGGCGGAGGAGCTACCAAGAGGTCGCGGAGGTCATCCGTGATCGGATCGCACGCGGCGATTGGCAGCCTCGGAGCCAGCTTCCTTCTCAAGCGAAGATGGCCAAGGAGTTCGGTGTATCGGGCAGCACGGTTTCCGACGCCATCGCTCATCTTCGTGAGCGCGGGTACGTCTGGACGCTGCCGCACAAGGGCAGCTACGCGCGGCCGGCCGAGGACTGGCGCGAGGAGTCCTCGTGAATCCACGCGAGGAGCGGCTACAGCGCTCCCTGGCGGAGTTCTACGCCATGCTCGACAACATGCGGTTCACAGGCGCCTCTCAGGTCGTCGAAATTCAGCACCTCAAGGTCCTGGTCGGCAAGTATCCGGAGCAGGCACGGCGCTTCCTCGCCGATCAGGACGAGCGGGGACGCCCAGAGTGATACGACTGCATGGCCGCGCAGTGCGGGAGACGCGTAGTGAGAGGATCCCCGGTGAGCCCACGAGAGACCGCATGGGGCGCGTACGCGCAGATCGCCGAGGTTCTGCGGCAGCGCATCAGCGGCGGGGAACTCGTACCCGGTTCTCCAATGCCTTCCGAAGCGGCCTTGTGTGACGAGTTCGCCGTGGTGCGTAACACGGTCCGTCGGGCTCTCGCCGCATTGGAGGATGAGGGGCTGATCGAGACGCTTCCGGGCAAGGGGCGTGTCGTGCGTGGCAAGGCACCGACGCAGTATGAGTACCGCCGCATCGCTGCGGAACTGCGGAAGCGGATCGAGGGCGGTGACCTGGCAGTCGGCGACGCCTTGCCGAGTGAGGCTGCGATCGTCGAGAAGTACGGGGTCGCACGCGGCACCGCGCGCCAGGCGCTGGCCGCTCTAGAGCGAGATGGCCTGATCGAGGCGCGTCACGGCAAGGGCCGCTTCGTTCGTAGACGTCCGTAGACGCCTCGCCTGCGTCCGTGGACGTCCCGAGGTCGCCGCGTAGCGTCGGAGACATGAGAAAAGCCGCCTGGGCCGAAGAGATCGCTCGCAAGCTCCTCGAAGTGCCGCTTCCCCGTCGTTGGGCACACAGTCAAGGCGTTGCCCGGCAGGCCCGGAGCCTCGCGCCAATCCTCGGCGATGACGCCGATCTCCTCGAAGCCGCCGCGTGGCTGCACGATGTCGGCTACTCCCCTGACCTTGTGGACACCGGCCTGCACTCTCTCGACGGCGCCCGTCACCTTCGGGACGTCGAGCACGCCGACGACGCGTTGTGCAGCCTCGTCGCCTACCATTCTTGCGCCATCAACGAAGCCAGCGAACGTGGCCTGATCGCCGAGTTGACCGGCGAATTTAAGCCTGCTGATCCGTTCTTCTCCGACGCCCTGACCTACTGCGACATGACCACGACGCCGGACGGGGAACCCATCGAGGTAGAGGACCGTCTTGCCGAGATCCAGTCACGATATGGCGCCGGCCATCTCGTGGCGCGCTCGATAAGGCGCTCGTCACCGCACATCGTCGGATCCGTTCGGGCGATCGAAAGAGCTCAGGCCGAGGCGCCGATCAGCTGACCTCCGGAGCGGTCTGCCCGGAGAGGTAACGCTCGACGCGCAGCCGCATCGAGCGGTCCATCGTGTAGCCGCGGACGTCATCTGGCGCGACCCAACGCACTTCGCTCGATTCGCTGCTCGGGGTCGGTGTGCCACCGACCGGCCGAGCCGTCAGGACAATCGAGAACTCCTGCCGGACCTCGTCGTTGCTCGTGTAGTGCATGACGTGCTTCGGGTCGGTGTAGATGCCGACGAGGCCAGTTATCTCGCAGTCGATCCCGGTCTCTTCCTTCGTCTCCCGGACGGCTGCCTGCGCGAGCGATTCGCCGAGATCGATGGCACCGCCGGGAACCGCCCAGTTGTCGTTGTCGGTGCGGCGGATGAGCAGGATCTCGCCCTGGTCGTTGGCGACGACCACGTTGACCGACGGGACGATGCTGTTCGCGGCCGGCGCGTCGGGGTCGTCGTAGTAGTCGATCCGTCGCCCCAACGTCACGCCTCCGGTATCGGAGTCGCGCCTTCCCAGACGCGCTCGAAGCTTTCGAGGTAGGTGTTCACGATGTCGCCGCCAGCGACCTTGCGAAGGTAGAGAACCGGCGCGCGTGGCGCGGTCACGCCGTAGACGTGCGTGTTGACCAACAACTCGTCGTCGGCCCGGTAGATCGAGTTGTACAAGATCGTCTTGTGGAAGCGAAATTCGATGCCCTCGACGGCGCGCAGCGGCCGGTACATGACGAGGGCGTTGCGGATCTTGGCCGCCATGGCGTCGTCCACGCCCTCGTCGGCGCCACGCTGTGCCACTTCGGGGCTGTCCGGGTCGCCGAGCAGGATGCGGACCCGCACTCCTGCCCGAGCCTTGTCCATGAGGATCTTCTGTACGCCGCCGTCTTCGGAGAGGAAGAGGCCGGCGTAGACAAGGATCCCGATCTCGCGCTCTGCCCGTGAGAACAGACGTCCCCATCCGTCCCGCGGGACGGCCGTACGCTGCGGATAGACGGTGATGAGCTCACTCTGAGAGGCTGCGGTGACCTGCTCATTCGAGAGCGCTTCGGGCCACAGGTAGGTCTCGTCCACGCCGAGGCGCGTTGCCACTGCATAGCGGTGTCGACGGTACGGCGTGCGTCCCTTGCTGATCCAGCGCTCAACGGTCTTCTCGTCGACGTCGATCGCCTCGGCGAGTGCGGCAACGGTGATTCCCTGCTCTAGCAGGACCGCTCGTAGCCGTTCGTTCGCCATCTACCCGACCGGATCGTAGGACGTCTTGGGACGCCAACACCCTAGTCAGGACGTCATGAACACGTCCAGTCATGTAGGTGCTCGTCACTGCTGATCGGCGCATCCTCGATGGCGTAAGGAAATCCCGATAAGCCAGAGCCTGCGTCCCGGCGGACAACCCCCGACCTTGACAGGTGCTAAGACGGCGCACTGTAATCGTGCACATGACTAGTCCTGTTCATATCTTAAAGGTCGCCGGAACGTGGGCTCGGAGAGGAGCCCTCAATGCATCTTCGTCCCCTCCCCCTGGACGACTGGCAGCGCCAGTGCCCGTGCGGGGCGCGCTCGGAGTACCGGTTCGGCCTGTGCCGCAAGTGCCGCGCCCGCGCCGCCTGGTTCCGCCGCACCGCCCGCGCTCGACGCGCAACGCGCGTCCGCCGCATCTTCCGCCGCGACGCCGAGGCGGTGAGCCGGTGATGGCCATCGCGATCGCCGGACTCTCCCTCGTCCTCGCCGCCATGGCCCTCGTACTCATCGGCCTCGTGATCGTCGGTACTCATCGCGAGGCGCCGTGGACCGGACTGGACGCCGCAGCCCCCACACCGCTCGCCGCCTTCGCTCGCTCCGTCCTCGGCGTCCACGTCCGCAAGCCCGACAACGACCACACCCGCGGCGACGACCTCCAGGTGGTCCGCTCCGACCATCGCGAGTCCGTTGCCCTGGTCCGACCGGAAGGAAGGTGATCTCCGCTTGGCGCTGTCCATCTCGCTCGTCATCGTGCTCGGCGCGCTGGTCTACGGCCTGTACCGCTACGCCGGCCTCCGCGCCTGGCACGCCGTCGTCTGCACGCTCTTCGGCTTCTATCTCGCCTCGACCTCTCTCGCGCCGCAGATCCACCAAGGCGTGCGGTCCTTCGCTCACTTCCTGTCCGGAATTAAGCTCTGAGAGGACCCCCGTGACCACGCCCCCAACACACGCCGACCGCGACTGGTGGGTGATGGCAGGGATGACCGTCGCCGCCGTATCCGCAGCCATCGCCAGCTTCTCCGGGTTGCAAGGGCTGGCGCACATCGCCGGCTGGCCGTCACGGCTGTCGTGGCTGCTGCCCGTCACTCTGGACGCCTACGCGATGACCTCGGCGCGCGTATGGCTGGCCGCCTCGACGCGATCGGCCGTCGCTCGGCGCTTCGCCCGCTTCAACGCCCTGGGCGCCATCGCGGCCAGCATCGCGGGCAACGCGACGTACCACGCAGCCCGTACCGGACTCCTGTCGGTGTCCTGGCCCATCGTCGTCCTCGTCGGCGCCGTCCCCGCCGCCGTCCTCGGACTCACCGCCCACCTTCACGCCCTACAAGGACGAATCGAAGCCACCGCCGAGAACCGTACCGGCGACCGCGACCGGCACTCTCGCCGTACTCGCCGCAAGCGCCACCGTCGGTACCGGACCGAGGACGAACTGATCCACGCCGCCCGCGCTGCCGACGTACGACACCGGGAAGCCAACGACGGCCGCCCCATCACCCGTGACGCGCTCCGCACGACACTGCGCGTCAGCAACGCCCGCGCCACCGAACTCCGACGCCAACTGATCGAGAAAGGTACCGCAGATGAGCAAGCCGACCTATGACCCGTACGCCCTGGTCGACCTCCTTATGAAGGAGCTGGCCCGCCAGGGCGTCAAGACCCGCTACACGCTCGTCCAGCTCGGCGACGCCGTGTCTGCCGCCGAGGCGCTGCTGTCCGCACTCGGCGTGACGCCCGCCGCGCCGCTCTCCAAGGACGTCCCCGACCGAAAGGAGGTGCCGGACTGCCCATGACACGACCCCAACGGGCTCCACGCCCGACCCTTGACCTCAACGCCGTCCGTACTCACCTGCACGAAGCACGATCCGCGCGCGTACCCGTCGCGCTGTGGGTCGCCGTCGCCGACCTCCCGATGCTCATCGCCGAGGTCGAACGTCTCCGGTCCCTGCTCGCACTCGCCCGCGCTCAGTACGCCGCTCTGCTCGCCGCTGCCCGTGCCACCGTCGCAGCCGAACGGGACGGCGAGGGTGATCCGCTGCTCTATCTCCGGGACGAACTCGACGAGCACGGCCAGCTTCCGGACGAGGACCTGCACGCCGCCGAACTCCTCGCCCTCGTCGACCTTCGGGAGGGTGGCCGATGAGGCAGCGCTACCCGACTCGCCAGCACCGGTGGGGCCGCTCCGAGCCCATGCCGCTGTACGTCGTCACGGACGACCGCCAGGCGGGCGAGGCCATCGCGGTACTCACCCGACGGCTGTTCCGCTACCGCTCCGAACTGGCGCCCCTCACCACGGCGCTGCTCCTCGCTGGAACCGCAGCGTTCCTCCACCACAGCCACCGCGGGCTCTGGCCAGACGTCCTCGGATTCACCGTCGTTGCCGTAGCCGTCATCTTGGCGGGCGGTAAGCGCTGGCTCGATCGAGGCATCGAACGCGCCTACGCCGCCGTCGTCGCAACCGCTGCCGGGGGATGGCTCGCCACGGCGACCGCGCACGGGCCGACCTCGCCGCCGCTCCCCGGCCTGCTCGTCGCCACCACCCTCATCTGCGGCGCGCCGTGGTGGTCGCACCGCCGACGCCGTTCCCGCGTCCGCATCGAACGCACCGTGAACGCCTGGCCCGACCTCGCCGAGACGATCGGTCTTGCCGGATCACGCGTCCTGTCCGCCGTCGTCGACCTGTGGGGCTGGCGCGCCCGTCTGGCCCTCAAGCGCGGTCAGACCGTCACCGACGTCATCAGCAGACTCCCGGCGATCGAATCCGGTCTCGGTACGCGCCCCGGATCCGTCCGTGTCGAACCCGACCCCACTCGCGCGGATCACTGCGTCTTGCATGTCCTCGAAAAGGACCCGCACGCCCGTCCGATCCCCTGGCCCGCGCCGACCGGCACGAGCGTCGCCGACCCCGTGGAACTCGGCGTCTTCGAGGACGCCACACCCGTGCGGGTCAGGCTCCTGCATCGGCATGCCCTCGTCGCCGGCATCGCCGGATCTGGCAAGAGCGGCGTCCTCAACGTCATCCTCGCCGTCCTCACCGCCTACCCGGACGTGGTGATCTGGGGCATCGATCTCAAGGGCGGGATGGAACTCCAGCCCTGGGCATCCTGTCTCGACCGGATCGCCACCGACCCGCGCCAGGCCACCGAACTCCTCGCCGATGCCGTCACTATCCTCGACGCCCGCGCGGCCGCCCTCACCCGCCAAGGCGCTCGCCTGTGGATACCGACTGCGGGAGAGCCCGCGCTGATCATCGTGGCCGACGAGTACGCCGAACTCGCCGACGAATCGCCCGACGCGATGGCCCATGCCGACTCGATCGCCCGCCGAGGCCGTGCCGTCGCCGTCACGCTCCTCGCCGCCACCCAACGCCCGACACAGGCAGCCATGGGCAAGGGCGCCGTCCGCTCCCAAATGGACATCCGCATCTGCCTCCGCGTCCGCGAACGCCGCGACACCGATCTCATCCTCGGCCAAGGCGCCCACACCGCCGGCTGGCACGCCCACACCCTCGACGCACCCGGCAAGTTCCTTATCTCTGCACCAGGCTTCGACGTCCCTCGCCGAGCCCGTGCCTACCTGCTCACAGACGAGCGGGTACGCGCCACCGCCCGCGCCCACCGCAACCGCCGCCCCCGTCTCGACGCCCTATCCGCGGATGCCATCGCCCACACGACCGCCGACGTAGAGGTAATCGACGCCGAGATCATCACCGACGACCCCGAACGAACCCTCTGGACAGCACTACTCGAAGCACCCGACGAAGGGCTGTCCGTCTCCCAACTCATGAAGATCACCGGCATGGGCCGCACCTGGGTCTACGGCCGACTCCAAGAGCACGGCCACGCCGAACGCGTCCAGCAGGTCTCCCGAGGCCGCTGGCGCGCCGCCCAGCGTCCGTGACCGCTCGTTCGTCCGCGTCCTCGCGTGCGCCTGCGCGCGTAGAGCCGCAGAACGTCCGGACGTCCGCGCGGACGAACAACCCCCGGAAGGAGGTGAACACCACGACGACCACACCCGACACGCCGCTCCTCTACACGCTCCCCGAAGCCGCCGCGCTCCTTCGAATCAGCAGGACGAAGCTCTATGAACTCCTCACCGCGAACGAGATCGAATCCGTCTACATCGGCCGAAGCCGCAAGATCCCCGCCACCGCCCTCGACGCCTACGTCAACCGTCTCCGCACCGCAGGAAAGGAGTGATCAGCTTGGCCGACAAACCCGGTAAGCCGAAGGGCAGAACGAAGTCCACGCGTACGCCCGACGGCCGTTCGACCATCTACAAAGGCAGCGATGGCCGCTGGCACGGCCGCGTCACGATGGGCGTGAAGAACGACGGCAGCCCCGACCGGCGCCACGTCACCGCGAAGACCGAAAGGGAGGTGACGAAGAAGGTTCGTGAGCTGGAGGCGAAGCGCGACGCCGGAAAGGTCGACAAACCTGGTCGTCCACCGACTGTGGAAAAGTGGATGACGTACTGGCTCACGACCGTACTGCCGCTCAAACAGACGGCACCCAACACGATCAGCGCCTACTGGTCGGACTGCCGAAACTGGATCTTCCCGAACATCGGCCGTCACCGGATCGATCGCTGCCAGCCTGAACACCTCGAAGCCCTCTACTCGAAGATGTTCGCCGCCGGCAAGAAGCCGAGCCACGTACGCAAGGTCCACGCGATCATCTCCAGCGCTTACAGCGTCGCCGTACGGCGGCAACGCGTCGGCCGGAATCCCGCTGAGCTCGTGCAGCCGCCTCGGCTCGACAATCCGGAACTCAAGTCCCTGACCCGCGACGAGGCTCGAAAGGTCCTCGCCGAGGCTCAGCAGCGCCCCAACGGGGCACGCTGGTCCGTCGGGCTGTCATGCGGTCTCCGTCAGGGCGAGGTCCTGGGGCTGCGCTGGCCGTACCTCGTCGCCACCTGCCTCGGCTGCGACCACAGCGGATCGGTGATCGGCTGGTGGGTCACCGACTCGCCGAAGTGCCCGAAGTGCGGCAATGACCGCTACCGCGCCGAGGCGCGCGTGTGGTTCCAGCTCCAACGGACCACCTGGCAACACGGCTGCGACGATCTCGCCGAATGCACGAAGGACAAGCACCGTCGCCCCTGCCCCGACGACTGCCCGAAGGCCACGCGGACGTCCGGACGCCGCCACAAGTGCGTCCCCGAGGACGCCAAGGGCCTTTGCCCGAAGAACTGCATCAGGCACGCGTCCACGTGCCCGAAGCGCACGGACGGAGGGCTGGTCTTCCGGCAGATCAAGGAACGACGGAAGAAGACGATCGCCCTCGCCGACGAGCTGGTGGAGGTCCTACGCCACCACTTCGCCTGGCAGGAGCGGCAGCGCAAGATAGCCGGCAGCGTCTGGGAGGGACACGATCTCGTGTTCTGCCAGCCGAACGGCCGCCCGATCGACCCTCGCCGCGACTGGGACGCCTGGGCGGATCTCCTCCGTGCCGCCGACCTCCCCCACTACCGCGTCCACGCCGCCCGCCACACGGCCGCGACGCTCCTCCTCGAACAAGGCGTAGCCCTCGCCGTGGTTCAAGAGATCCTGGGCCACTCCGACATCCGCGTCACCCGCGGCTACACGCACGTCGCCTCACCCCTGGTCCACGACGCCGCACAACGCATCGGACGCGCGCTCTTCACGGCGAATGAGACCACCATTGAGACCGGGAACGACGAAGGGCGCCTCTCCGAAGGAGAGACGCCCACGTCACAGACGAGCCGCCTGTCGGAATCGAACCGACGACCTATTCATTACGAGTGAATCGCTCTGCCGACTGAGCTAAGGCGGCCTGCCACACACCGTGTGACGCGACGAGTCTACCGGGTTCTCCGGGCTCCTCGTACACCCATATCAGCGGCACATGGTGTTCTTCCTCGGCGGAGTCCCGGTGAGGAGGTAGCGGTCGACGGCCGTGGTGATGCAGGGGTTGCCCTGGAGGTAGGCGGTGTGGCCGTCGCCGTCGAGGCTGAGCAGGACGCCGGACTTCAGCTGGGAGGCCAGGCCCTGGGCCCACTTGTACGGGGTGGCGGGGTCGCGGGTGGTACCGACGACGACGATGGGCTTCGCGCCGTTGGCGGTGAACGCCTGGGGCTTGGTGTTGTCCTGGACGGGCCAGTAGGCGCACGGCAGGGTGCCCCAGACCACGAACTGGCCGAAGAGCGGGGCTTCCTTCTTGGCGCGGGCGGCCTGGTCCTTCCAGGCGCCCAGGTCGCGGTCGTACGGCTTGTCGATGCAGTTGATGGCCATGTTGGCCTCGGTCTGGTTCGAGTAGGACCCGTCCTTGTTGCGCTCGATGAGGAGGTCGCCGAGGCGGAGGAGGGTGGTGCCGTCGTTCTGGTCGATGGCGCTCTTCAAGGCCAGTTTCAACACCGGCCAGGTCTGCTTGTTGTAGAGCGCGGCGGCGACGCCGAGCTCGACCATGGAGCCGTCGACGACGCGGCCGTCCTTGAGGCCGTTGTAGAGCGGCTTCTTCCTCGTCTCGTCGAACAGCCGGCCGAGCCGGTCGAGGGCCTCGTCGGTGCTGCCGCTGCCGAGGGGGCAGTCCTTGGTCTTGACGCAGTCGTCGGCGAACGCCCTGGTGGCGGTGTCGAAGCCCTTGGCCTGCTCGATGTTGATCTCGGCGGCGCTGAGCTTCGGGTCGATGGCGCCGTCGAGGACGAGGGCGCGGACGTGCTTGGGGAACTCCTGGGCGTAGTACGCGCCGAGGAACGTGCCGTACGAGGCGCCGTAGTAGGTGAGGCCCTTGTCGCCGAGGGCGGCGCGCAGGACGTCGATGTCGCGGGCGGCGTTGGCGGTGCCGACGTACGGGAGCAGCGTGGGGATGCGGGTCTTGCACTCGTCGGCCCACATCTTGCTGACGTCGACGAGATTGTTGAGCTCGGCCTGGTCCGTGGGCGAGGTGTCGGCCTCGAAGAACCGGTCGAGCTGCTTGCCGGTCAGGCAGCGGACCGCGGGGCGGCTCTGGCCGACGCCGCGCGGGTCGAAGCCGACGATGTCGAAGTTGCGCCGCAGGTCGGCGCCGAACGAGCGGGCGGAGCCGCGGGCGAACTCGACGCCGGAGCCGCCGGGGCCGCCGGGGTTGAGGACGAGCGATCCCTTGCGCTGGCCGCCCTCGGCGGGCAGGCGGATCACCGCGAGGCCGAGGAGGCGGCCGGTCGGGTGGGCGTAGTCGAGGGGGACCCGGATGCTGCCGCACTGGAATCCGCCGCCGCAGTCCCGCCAGGAGATCCGCTGGCCGTAGACCGGCGTGCTGCCGCTCGGCGTGGGGGCCGACGCCGTGGACTTCGGGGCGTCCGTGCAGGCCGTCACCACGATCGCGGCCGCCGCCAGCACGGAGACCGTACGGAACTTGTTCACGCCGTCACCGTTCTCGTCGCCGTTCAGAGTCTCTGGGCAGCCTACGCGGATCGGGCCTCGTTTTCGCTACTCAGCGTACGGGCGAGTCACCCCAGAGTGTCGCCATAGCGCTGGTCGTGCTGTTTGCGGGGCGAGCAGACGGACGCGGACGGGCAGGCGCAGCGGCCGCCACCGTCGAGCCGTACGGCGACCGTGTCGGAGGGGACGTTGCGGCCGACGACCTGGCCGGGGCCGGACTCGGTCTGCACGCGCGCGCCGAGGCGGGGCATGCGCTGGTGCGCCTCGACGTACAGCGGGTGCTCGTACTTCAGGCAGCACATGAGCCGCCCGCAGGCGCCGGCGATGCGCAGCGGGTTGACCGGGAGGTCCTGTTCCTTGGCCATGCGCACCGAGACGGGCTCGAAGTCCTTGAGGAAGGTGGCACAGCACAGGTCGCGGCCGCAGGGGCCGATGCCGCCCTGCAGGCGCGCCTCGTCGCGCGGGCCGACCTGGCGCAGCTCGACGCGGGCCTTCATCGCGCGGGCGAGGTCGCGGACGAGCGCGCGGAAGTCGACGCGGTGCGGCGCGGTGAAGTAGATCTTGTAGACGTTGTCCTGGTCGAGGTAGTCGACGCCGATGACCTTCATCGGGAGCTCGTGCTTGCGGATGAGCCGCTTGGCGATGGAGCGCGCCTCCGCGCGCCGCCGCCGGTTCGCCTCGTCGCGGGCGAGGTGCTCCTCGTCGGCGAGGCCGGCGCAGACCGGCAGGTCGACGTCCTCCGAGACGTACTGCGGGGCCCAGATGCACTCGGCGACCTCGGCGCCGGCGTCGGTGGGGACGAGCACCTTGTCGCCGACCTTCGGGGAGTACGGACCGGGGTCGAGGTAGTAGAGACGTCCGTACCGCGTGAAGCTGACGGCCATCATCATGCCCATGACTCGCTCCGTCCGCCGGGGGGTCGACCTGGCCGTCAGCCTACGCGCAACCGGTATCGCTCCGTCGTGAGCGAGATCACAACCGTTCAGGCGGATAGTACGGAGCGCGCCGCCGCGAGGGCCTGGCCCCGGTACGAGCGGCCGAACAGGACGACGTGGACGAGCAGCGGATGCAGTTGGTGCAGCGGCGCCCGCGCCCGCCAGCCGTCCGCGAGCGGCGCCGCCTCGTCGTACGCGGCGAGGATCCGTTCGAGCTCGGGCGCGCCGAACAACGTCAGCATCGCCAGGTCGGTCTCGCGGTGCCCGGCGTGCGCGGCCGGGTCGACGAGCCAGACCCGGTCGCGGCCCCACAGGACGTTGCCGGACCACAGGTCGCCGTGGATCCGGGCGGGCGGCTCGGGGGGACCGGCGGCGTCCGGGATCCGGGCGGCGGCGCGCTCGATCTCGGCCGCGTCGCCGGCCGACAGCGCGCCGCGGTCCACCGCCATCCGGACGTACGGCAGGACGCGGCATTCGGCGTACCACTCCGGCCAGGAGGTGCCGGCGGTGTTGTCCAGCGGCAGCTCGGCGATGTAGCCGCGCCACGGCGCGCCGTACGACTCCGCGCCCGCGCCGTGCAGGGCGGCCAGCTCCCGCCCGAACCGCTCGGCCGCCTCCGGCGTCGGCGCGGCCGTGTCGATCCAGGGCAGGACGAGGGTCGTCTCGCCGGCGTCGAGGACCTCGGGGACGGGGCCCGGCGCGTCGTCGCCGGCGACCCGCCGCCAGCCCTCCCCCAGCCAGCGCAGCCCCGCCGCCTCGGCCGCGAACAGCCCGTCGATGCGCCGCCGGGCCTCCTTCACGAAGACCCGGCGCCCGTCGGTGAGGGTGGCCCGCCGCAGCGACCACTCGTGGCTCGTGCCGAGGTCGGTGACCTCGGCGACGGGGGTGCCGAGGAGCCGGTCCATGGTCAGCTCGCGTCCTTGAGCCGCCCGCGTACGTGGTCGAGCAGGCCCGGGACGGCCGCCTCGATCTGCTCGCGGACCTCCTCGAAGGCGGAGTTGCGGCTGTAGTACGGGTCGGCGACGTCCAGGTGCCGGGCGTCCGGATCGAACTCGCGCAGCAGCCGGATCTTGTCCGCCGCCTCCTCGTCCGGCGCGAGGTACCGCAGGTCGCTCTGGTGCCCCTGGTCGAGCGCGATGATCAGGTCGTACCGGTCGAACCAGGCGGCCTCGAACTGCCGCGCCCGGTGGGCGGAGGTGTACCCGGCGCGGCGCAGCGTGGCGACGGCGCGCTCGTCGGCGGGGTCGCCGACGTGCCAGTGCCCCGTGCCGGAGCTGTCGACCTCGACGTCGAGACCCTCCTCTTCGACGTGGCGGCGGAAGATGTGCTCGGCCATCGGGGAGCGGCAGATGTTGCCCGTGCAGACGAACGTGACGCGGTACGGCATGCGGAAAGACTATTCAGCGTCCGCCGATTCGGCATCCACAGCTTGTGGACGAGCCCTCCGATCGCGGCAACCGAAAACGCGCTTCGGGAGTCTCAGGTTCAGCGCTTCGGCTGTTCCGGACTGGCCGTTCCATCCCAGCCGCAAGCGGAGAAGGGAAACGCTGGGATGTCCGTGGACATGGGATTCCAGATCGTGCCGCCGGAGCCGGCGAAGAAGCCCCGCAGGAGCATCACCCCGATCGTCATCGGTGTCATCGGCGCCGTCCTGGTGGGGATGGTGCTCACCCTGCTCGTGTCCAGCTTCTGGACCCTGGCCGTCGAGGCCGGCGGGTCGTGCGGAACGAGCAGCGAGGGGATCTCTCACGGTCCGTGCCCCCGCGGCACGGCGTGGATGCTGCCGGTCTCGATCATTTCGCTGTTCGTCGTGGTGCCGGCCGCGCTGCTCGGCCTGGCGAAGATCGGGTCCCGCCGGATCGGCTGCCTCGGCGCCGTCGTCCTCGCCCTGGTGGGGATCTTTCCGGGGCTGGCCGTCTTCCGCTGGTCGCACGGCAGGACGCTCGCCGCGGTGTGGCAGGCGCCGCCCGACCGGCCGGCCACGGCCGAGGGCCTCGGCGGCTGGCTCTCCGGAACGACGGTGGTCCGCGCCCGCTTCGACCGCCTCGTCGGCTATGACGTCGCCACCGGCGCCGTCCGCTGGACGTACACGGTGCCCGGACGCGACGTCCTGTGCGCGATGAGCCGTACGGCCGCCGACGGCGTCGGCCTGATCGCGCACGGCGCCGAGACGCAGCCGTGCGACCGGGTCACGGCCGTCGACCTGACCACCGGCCGCGCCCTGTGGGAGCACGCCGTGCCCGCCGCCGGCATCTCGTCATCGATCAGCGCGGACGTCATCGCGGTCACGGACGGCATGGCGGTGATCCAGACCCCGCAGGCGCTCATGGCCGTACGGCTGCGCGAGGGCACGCCCCTCTGGCAGGACAGGACGGCCGACCGGTGCCGCCTGGCGACCGTCGCGGCCGGGCACGACCAGGTCCTGACCACGGTGTCGTGCTTCCAGCAGGTGCCCCGGATCCAGGCCTTGGACGCCGCGACCGGGCACGTCCGGTGGACGACCAAGGCCCCGATCCAGAGCGACGCCGCCAACATCCGGCCGCTGTCGGCGGACCCCGCGGTCCTCTGGATCCAGGAGGGCGGGCAGCGCGGCGTCAACGTCGTGGCCTCCTTCGACGAGACCGGCCGGGCGCAGGCGTCGATCCCGGTCGACGACGGGCAGCGGCGGCTGGACCTCGGCGACCACGCGTTCCGTGCGACGCCCGCCCGCAACGTCGTCCTGCAGGACGGGCTCCTCGTCGCCAAGGCGCAACTGCCCGGCGGTAAGTACCGCGTGATCGGCTACGGCCTGGCCGACGGCCGGTCGCGCTGGTCGACCAAGGTCGGCGACTTCGCCGCGATGCAGGCCGAGCCCGGACGCGTCCACCTCCTCGGCGACGCCACCTGGCACCCGGGTCTGTGGGCCCTGTCCCTGCGCGACGGGAAGCTGAGCTACGTCGGCCTCCCCCGCATCGCGGACCCCGACGACGACCCGCTCTTCTACTCCACCGGGGATCGCTACGTCGTCCTCACCGAGCGGGCGACCAATCCGGGCGACGCCCCGGTCGCCGTCTTCCGCGCCCGCTGACCTGGCCTTGGACGATCACGGCCCACCCGCGCCGCGGGTGGGCCGTGCTCATTCACCGGCCGT
Source organism: Actinoallomurus rhizosphaericola (assembly GCF_024055675.1). NCBI lineage: Bacteria > Bacillati > Actinomycetota > Actinomycetes > Streptosporangiales > Thermomonosporaceae > Actinoallomurus > Actinoallomurus rhizosphaericola. Next base: position 29,725 of record NZ_JAMXMW010000009.1, read on the forward strand.
GCCGGACCGCCGGGGGCGGGGCGTGGTTTTGCGGGAGGAACGCTGGGAATGTACTTTCCGGAACGGAAAGAGGATTCCAGGCGGAAGGAGAGTCGTCGTGAACGCTACGCCGCAGGATCTGGAGCAGCTTCGTCGACAGCGCGCCACGCTGGCCGAGCGGATCCGGCTGCCCTGGTGGTACCTGACAGTGGCCGCAGTGATGATGGCGACGGTGATGACCGCCCCGTTCCTCTCGGAGTACTTCTCACCGGTGGTGAGCGAGTGGGCGGCGCTCGTACCCCTGCTGGTGATGATCGGCCTTGATCGGCTCTGGGCTCGCACGACCGGCGTGAAACTCCCCCGCCGGATGACACGCAGCTACCCGTCGGTCCGGCCGATCCGATGGGTTACGCTCGCGGTGGCGATCGTCGGGTACGTCACGGAGCGTCTGCTCCTCGCTCATGGTCAGACGGCGCTCGCGGTCGTCGTGGTCGTCATCATGGCGGCCGTGACCGTGGGCCTCCTCGTACGCCGGACCGCCGCGGTCCGGAAGGACATCACCGAAGGGCGGGCGACCTCACGATGAACCGCCCCGAGGGTCGCGGACGGCCGGACGAGCTCATTCATCCCATGACCCGGTTGTCGATCTGCGGAGTGCTCGCGGCCGGCGCGGAGTGGGTGGAGTTCGCGGTCGTTCGCGACACGGTGGGGATCAGTGACTCGGTCTTGTCCAAACACTCCCGCGTGCTCGAAGACGCCGGCTACCTGGAGGTACGCAAGGGCGCGGTCGGGCGCCGCCCCCGAACGTGGTTCCGGCTCACGCCCAAGGGCCGTACCGCCTTCACCGACCACCTCACCTGGCTGCAGAACCTCGCCCAGGCACCCGACCGGCCCGCCCCGCAGGACGCGTAGCCACGGCGTGGGCGAGGCCACGACGGCGGTGTGGGCCGAGACGGCGACGTGAACCGGACGGCGTCGATCGGCTCGCGCCGAGGGCGGCGGGGTCAGCCGGTGCGCAGGGCCATCGCCATGGCCTCGACCGCGAGCTGGGGATTGACGTTCGCCTCCAGGCGCTCCCGGCAGACCATGATGGCCTCGAGGCGGCGGAGCGTGGCCTCCGGCGGCCCGGACACCGACCGCAGCTCCCGGGCCCGGTCCGCATTGACCAGCTCGACTCCGGCGCCGAGCTGGACGACGAGCAGGTCACGGTAGTACGAGGCCAGGTCGAGGAGCGCGCGGTCGAGCGCGTCGCGCTTCATCCGGGTCGTCCGTGACTTCTGCCGGTCCTCCAGCTCCTTCAGGGCTCCCGCCGTACCGCGCGGCATGCGGCCCTTGGCGCTCTCGCCGAGCGCCTGGCGCAGCGCCGCGGTCTCCTCGGCGTCGAGGCTCGCGCCGAGCTCCTTGGCCTCGGCCTCCGCGGCCTTCACGAGCGCCTCGGCGGCCTCGACGGCGGGCCCGACGCCGCTCAGCCGGCCCGGAATCGCCAGCACCTCGGCCCGGCGACGGCGCGCCTGCTCGTCGGTGGCCAGGCGCTTCGCCCGCCCGACGTGACCCTGCGCGGCCCGGGCCGCCGCGGCGGCGACGTCCGGGTCGATCCCGTCCCGGAGCACGAGGACGTCGGCGACCGCCCGCGCGGGCGGCGTCCGCAGTGTCACGAGCCGGCAGCGGGACCGGATCGTCACGACCAGGTCGTCCGGCGACGGCGCGCACAGCAGCCAGACCGTACGGGCCGGGGGCTCCTCGATGGCCTTGAGGAGGGCGTTCGCGGCCTGCTCGGTGGACCGGTCGGCGTCCTCGAACAGCACGATCCGCCACCGCCCGCCGGTCGGCGAGGAGGCGGCCCGCAGCACCAGCGCGCGGGTCTCCCGGACGCCGTACGAGAGGCCGGCGGGGCGGACGACCTCGACGTCGGCGTGGCTGCCGGACAGCACCTGGTGGCAGGACGCGCAGTGCCCGCACCCCTGGTCGGGACACAGCAGCGCGGCGGCGAACGCCCGGGCGGCCGTCGAACGGCCCGATCCGGGCGGCCCCGTGAACAGCCACGCGTGCGTCATGCCGCCACCGCCCGTACCGGCCAGGGCCCGGGCTCCGGCGGCCGCGGCGGAGCGCAGCTGCTCGATGACGGGCTCCTGCCCGACCAGGTCGTCGTACACCGTCACGCGTCGATCTCCTCCAGCCCCATGGCGCCTTCGATGCTATGGCCTGACGCGAGCATCCGCCGCCCGAGCCGGCGACTCGGTGACGTGAGGCGGACCGATCCTCCGCCGTGCCGCCACCGCGGTCACCTCACCGCCACCGCGGTCACCTCACCGCCGCCATGGTCACCTTGCCGCCACGTTGACCGACGGATGACCGGTTCGCCCGGTCTGCGGCGTCACCACCGACGTCAAGGTGGCCGGTCCATTCGGCCGGCCGCGTCCCGCCGAGGCGGGGCGGTGGGGTCAGTCGGTGATGACCGGCATCGTGCTCGTGACGGCCTCGGCGGTGGCCGGGACGGGATCCGGCAGGATTGCGCGGACCCGGTCGCGGATCTGCCGGGTGATGTCCTCCTGCGGCTGCGCGGCGTCGATCACGAGGTAGCGGTGTGGTTCGGCCTCGGCGAGGGCGCGGAACCCGCGGCGTACGCGCTCGTGGAACTCCCGGGGCTCGGACTCGATCCGGTCGGCCGGGGAGGCGAAGCGGTTCAGCCCGATCTCGGACGGCACGTCCAGGACGATGGTCAGGTCGGGGGTGAGCCCGCCGGTGGCCCAGCGGTTCACCTCGGCGATGTCCTTGACCTTCAGCTCGCGTCCGGCGCCCTGGTAGGCGAGGGAGGAGTCGACATACCGGTCGGTGACGACGATCGCGCCGCGCTCCAGCGCCGGCCGGATGACCTCGGCGACGTGCTGCGCGCGGTCCGCGGCGTACAGCATCGTCTCGGCGCGGGCGGACAGGCCGGAGGTCTCCTTGTCGAGCAGCAGGGCGCGCAGGCGCATGCCGATCTTCGTGGAGCCGGGCTCGCGGGTCGTGACGACGTCGAAGCCCTGGTCGCGGAGCCAGATCGCCAGGAGCCGGGCCTGGGTGGTCTTCCCGGCGCCCTCGCCGCCCTCGAACGCGAGGAACACGCCGCGCTCCCCGTGCCCCGCCTCCTCGGGGACGTACTCCTCGCCGCGCAGCGCGGCGAGGAGGTCCCGCGACAGCGGGATGCCCTTGCGGTCGTCCATCTGCCGGTAGGCGAGGAGGCCCACGATGACGGCGACCACCGCGCCGAGCAGCAGCACGGCGTTCGGGCCGTCGAAGTGGTACGCGGCGTCCGCGACCTTGATCCGGTGCTCGCCGACCGCGTTCGCGATGAACGGCACCGCGGCGACCGTGAGCAACAGCACGACCCGTACCAGCGACTGCAGGAACGCCCACGTACGGCCGCGGAGGCTGTCCTCGACCTCCAGGCCGACCAGCGTGTAGCCGATCACCCAGGCGATGCCGGCGCCCGCGCCGAGCAGGGCGGTCAGCAGGGCGACGATGACGAGGTTCTCGATGACGGCGATGAGCGCGAGCGCGACGCCGGCCCCGATGATCGCCAGGCCGAACAGCCGGCGGCGGCTGAAGTCCTTCAGGATGCGGGGGCCCAGGAACATCCCGATCGCCATGCCCACGAACACCATGCCGAAGACGACACCGTACGCGGCGTCGCCCCCGCCCAGGGCCTTGACGTAGACCTTGGCGACGCCGATCACGGCGCCGCCCGCGGCGAACGCGCCGACGATCCCGACGGTCAGGCCGCGCACCATCGGCGTCGAGCCGACGAACCGCCAGCCGGCGACGATCTGCTTGAGGACCGACGGGACCGAGACCTTGCCGCCCTGCCGGGGGATCTCGCGCAGCGAGAAGATCGTGACCGCGGAGACCAGGAACGTCACCGCGTTGATGTACAGCGCGAGGTTCGCCTGCTGCCGGTGCGTCGAGAAGACCACCCCGGAGATCAGCGCCAGCACCGAGAACGTCCCCGCCGCCACGGGCGCCGAGCCGTACGTCGAGATCAGGCTGATCTGGTTGGCCCGCTCCAGCCGGTCCTTGGGCACCAGGTTCGGGACCGTGGCCTCCTTGGCCGGGATCCAGAACAACGTCACGATCTCGACCAGGAAGGTCGCGACGTACAGCCAGTCGAGCCGGCCGATGATCGGGATCGACAGGAACAGGCTGAACCGCAGGATGTCCGCGATCACCATCGTGGTGCGGCGGTCGAAGCGGTCGGCCACCGCGCCGGCCAGCGGCCCGAAGACCAGCGCCGGCAGCAGCTTGACGACGAGGACGCCGCCGATCGCGTAGCCCTCCGCCGACCCCTTGGTCAGCGAGCCGGCCAGCGCGGTCAGCGCCAGAATGCTGAGCCAATCGCCGAAACTCGACAACGACAGGGCGATCCAGAGCCGACGGAACGGCTTGATCGACAGCACGCCGGAAGAGCTGCCCGTTCTGGTCATTGTGTCAGCGTATCCACCTGAGAGCGTCAGGACCGAGACTTCGCGGTACGCCGCCGGGCGGGCTTCTTCCCGCCACCCGCGGCGACCTTCTCGCGGCGCTCGGCGAGCAGTTCGAGCGCCCGCTGCATGGTGATCGACTCGATCTCGTCGCCCTTGCGCAGGCTGGCGTTGGTCTCGCCGTCCGTCACGTACGGGCCGAAGCGCCCCTCCTTGATGACGATCTTGCTGCCGGTCCCCGGGTCCTCGCCCAGCTCGCGCAGCGGCGGCGCGGCGGCGGCCCGGCCGCGCCCGCGCTGCTTCGGCTGGGCGAAGATCTCCTTGGCCTCCTCGATGGTGACCGTGAAGAGCTGGTCCTCGCTCTGCAGCGACCGGCTGTCGGTGCCCTTCTTCAGGTACGGGCCGAACCGGCCGTTCTGCGCGGTGACCGGCTCGCCGTCCAGCTCACCGACGACGCGGGGCAGCGCCAGGAGCTTGAGCGCGTCCTCGAACGTCACGGTCTCCGGCGACATGGTCTTGAACAGCGACGCCGTGCGCGGCTTGGCGCTCTTCGGAGCGTCATCCGGGAGGATCTCGGTGACGAACGGGCCGAACCGGCCGGTCTTCACCACGATCGGGTGGCCGCTCTCCGGGTCGACGCCCAGCTCGCGCTCGCCGCTCGGCTGCGCGAACAGCTCCTCGGCCTTCTCCTTCGTCAGCTCGTCGGGCGCGATGTCCTCGGGGATGTTCACCCGCTGGCCGTCGCGGTCGAGGTACGGCCCGTAGCGCCCGACCCGGACCACGATGTCGCTGTCGGGAAGCGGGAAGGAGCTGACCTCCTTGGCGTCGATCTCGTCGAGGTGGCTGACGAGCTCCTTGAGACCGGTCCGTTCCTCGCCGAAGTAGAACCGCTGCAGCCACCGGACCCGCTCGGCCTCGCCGCGCGAGATGGCGTCCAGCCCGTCCTCCATGCGCGCGGTGAAGTCGTAGTCGACGAGCTCGCCGAAGTGCTTCTCCATCAGGTTGACGACGGCGAACGCCAGGAAGGACGGCACCAGCGCGGTGCCCTTCTTGAAGACGTACCCGCGGTCCAGGATCGTCCCGATGATGCTGGCGTACGTGGACGGCCGGCCGATCTCTCGATCTTCCAGCTCCTTGACCAGGCTCGCCTCGGTGTACCGGGCCGGCGGCCGGGTCGAGTGACCCTCGGCGCCGAGCTCGGTCGCGGTCAGCGGGTCGCCCTCCTCCAGCTGCGGCAGGCGGCGCTCCTGGTCGTCGCGGTCCGACGACGGGTCGTCCGCGCCCTCGACGTACGCCTTGAGGAAGCCGTAGAAGGTGATGATCTTTCCGGAGGCGCCGAACTCGGCCCGCTCGCCGGTCGTGGACTCGCCGCCGACGCGCACCGACACCGACTGCCCGGTGGCGTCCTTCATCTGGCTGGCGACCGTGCGCTTCCAGATCAGCTCGTACAGCTTGAACTGGTCGCCGGACAGGCCCGTCTCCCCGGGCGTGCGGAAGGTCTCGCCGGCCGGGCGGATCGCCTCGTGCGCCTCCTGGGCGTTCTTCACCTTGCTCTGGTACACGCGCGGCTTGTCGGGGATGTAGTCGGCGCCGTACAGCGCCTTCGCCTGCTGCCGCGCGGCGTTGATGGCGATCTCCGACAGCGTGATGCTGTCGGTACGCATGTAGGTGATGAAACCGTTCTCGTAGAGCCGCTGCGCGATCTGCATCGTGTACTTCGCCGAGAAGCCCAGCTTGCGGCTGGCCTCCTGCTGCAGCGTCGTCGTACGGAACGGGGCGTACGGGCTGCGGCGGTACGGCTTGCGCTCCACGGACGTGACGGCGTACGGCCGGTCGCGCAGGCGCTCGGCGAGACCCCGTGCGGCGGCCTCGTCGAGGTGCAGGACGTCCTTGCTCTTCAGCGTGCCCTGCGCGGTGAAGTCACGGCCCTGCGCGACGCGCTTGCCGTCGAGGGAGACGAGGGTGGCGGCGAAGGCAGAGGGCTCTTCCGGCCTACCGGTGTCGAAGGTCGCCGACAGGTCCCAGTAGTTCGCCGGGACGAACGCGATGCGCTCACGCTCACGCTCGACGACGAGGCGGGTCGCGACGCTCTGCACCCGGCCCGCCGACAGCTTCGGCATGACCTTCTTCCACAGGACCGGGCTGACCTCGTAGCCGTACAGCCGGTCGAGGATGCGCCGGGTCTCCTGCGCGTCGACGAGCTTGAGGTTCAGCTCGCGGGGGCTCTGCGCGGCGGCGCGGATGGCGTCCTTGGTGATCTCGTGGAACACCATCCGGCGCACGGGCACCTTCGGCTTGAGGACCTCGCGCAGGTGCCAGGCGATGGCCTCGCCCTCGCGGTCCTCATCTGTCGCGAGGTAGAGCTCGTCGGCCTCCTGCAGCAGCTTCTTGAGCTTGGCGACCTGCTGCTTCTTGTCGGCGTTGACGACGTACAGCGGTTCGAAGCCATGGTCGACGTTCACGCCAAGGCGAGCCCAGATTTCACCCTTGTACTTCGAGGGAATATCAGCGGCTTTCTCCGGCAAATCACGGATGTGGCCGATACTGGACTCCACGACGTAGCCACGGCCGAGATAACCCGCGATCGTCTTGGCCTTGGCGGGCGACTCGACGATCACCAGGCGGTTGCGGCTGGACCTCGTTGTGCCGTTGCTGTCGGGCACGGTGCTTGAACCTCACAAATCTCGACTGCGGCGGGAGTCGTCAAGTGCCACCCCGAAGCCGGTCGACCTGGGACGTCGGCAGACCGGATCCGCGGAAGAGGATCACCCGCTCCCCGTGAGGACCCTAGACGGAGCAGAATAAGGCCAATGTTGGAGTACTCCTACCTAGTACTGCATCTACCACGCGGCACGACACGGGACGCCGCGAGGCAGGTGATGGTCGAGCACGCCGAACATGGCGGGTGGGAACTCGTCCGCGTGCGGGTGTACCCCGACGGGCGCCGCCGAATCCAGCTCCGCCGCAAGGTCATCCGCGCCACGCGAACCTTGTAGAGGCGGCCACTACTCGACCTCCTCGACGCTACAGCAATGTGCCCCACGCGTGAGCGCAGGGCACACCTTGGTCCAAACTTTTCCATTTACCGGGCTTTGCCGCGCCCGAGTCAAGCCCCGAGCCGGACGAACGTGGACGTCCGTGACCGCCGACCACGTCAGCGGTCACACGGTCGCGTCAGCGGTCACGGACGCGTTCCATCGGGCCGCGCGAACCCTCAGGCGCCGCTCGAACCGTCAGGACCTCCGCGAGATCGCGTCGGCCCACCCGGTCCGCGCCGACCCCTCGGGCCGCGCCGACCCCTCGGGCCGCGTGGGTCGCCGGGTCTCTTCGGCGGCCGCGCGGGCGCCGAAGAGACCCTGCGGGTCCCGCGTCAGCGGTCGCGGAACCGGCGGACCATCGCGACGACGCCGGAGGAGGCCGCGAGCAGCGCCGCGAGGGCCAGTGCGGCCACCGCTCCGCGCTGCGCCTGGGCCGGCTCCTGGGCCGCGACCGTACGCATCGCGGGGATCCCCTTCACCGGCTCACCCACCGGCGGCAGACCCTGCCGGGCCGGAAGGGGCAGCACCGCGTCCGCGGCCGGGACCGACCGGGTGATCGGGGCGTTCGGCAGGTTGGGCAGCGCCCGCGCGCCCGGGACCGTGTCGGCGACTCCCGAACCGACGGGAGCGCCCGTCCGCTCAGTGCCGGCGGCCGTCTCGGAGGTGTCCGAGCCGGACTGCGGAACGTTCACCGCGTCGCCGAGCCCGGTGGTGCCGGGCAGCGTCGTGCCGGGCAGCACCGGGATCGCGTCGGCGGGGGCGGCCGGACCGTCGTACGCGGCGAGGGCGGCGTTCTGCGGGAGCGGCGGCACCGGGACCGGCGGGACGGGCGGGAGCGGCGGGACCGGGACGGGCGCCGGCGGCCGCGGCGCGCCGGGGATGGCCGCGGACGCGGGCGCGCTCATGGTCCGGGCCGCCGTGGCGTGCTGCGGGGAGACGCAGTGGTGGCCACCGCCGTGGCCACCGTGACCCCCGTGGCCGCCGGAGACGGATGCGCCGCCGACGCAGCCGGCCAGTGCGTGGCCGATGACGGCGACGGCGTTGCCGCAGACGTTGATCGGCGCGGTGATGGGGGCGGTGACCTGGTTGCCGCCGCCGATGCTGTGCCGGCCGTTCGTACGGCCGCCGGAGGCGGAGCCACCGTGCACCGGGGGGATCACGCCCGCGCATCCGGCGGCCGCGCCACCGATGACGGCGACCGCGTTGCCGCAGATGTCCACCGGCGCGGTGATGGGAGCGGTGACCTGGTTGCCGCCGAGGATGCTGTGCCGGCCGTTGGTGCGGCCCCCGCCGGCGCTGGTCCCGTGGCCGGTCACCGACGCGCCGCCCTCGCACCCGGCGAGGGCGTTGCCGACGGCGTTCCCGCAGACGTTGATCGGCGCGGTGATGGGAGCGGTGACCTGGTTGCCGCCGCCGATGCTGTGCCGGCCGGAGGTCGACCCCGCGCCACTGCGGCCGTGACCGTGGCCACCGGACTTGACCGCGGCGCCGCCCTTGCACCCGGCGAGAGCGTCGCCGATCACGGCCACCGCGTTGCCGCAGATGTTGATCGGCGCGGTGATCGGGATGTTGACCTGGTTGCCGCCGAGCACCGATCCCGCTCCGGTCGTGCGCCCGCGGTGGCCGCTCCCGTAGCCGCCGGAGACGGAGGCGCCGCCCTCGCACCCGGCCGCGGAACGGCCGATGACGGCGACGGCGTTGCCGCAGACGTTCACCGGCGCGGTGATGGGGGCGTCGACCTGGTTGCCGCCGCCGATGCTGTGCCGGCCGGAGGTCGACTGCCGGCCGCCGCCGACGCCGCCGACGCGGTGCACGGACGCGCCGCCGGTGGAGCCGGCGAGCGCATGGCCGATGACCGCCACGGCGTTGCCGCTGACGTTGACGGGGGCCGAGACGGGCGCCTTGACCTGGTTGCCACCGAGCACGCTGCCCGAGCCGTTGGTGACGTCCGCAAGGGCCGGACCGGCGCCGAGCGCGACGAAGCTCGCGGTGAGCAGCGTGGCACGCGCGGTGCTCTTCGCCCACGTAGGCATAGAGGAACTCCTTCGATACAGGGGGGTTGGGGGGTACGTCTCGCAGGAGTCGGAGAACGTCCCTGGGGGGGATGCAGGGCGCGGCCGCGGGCATGCGGGCACGCCTCGACGACCCGGCGGGGGCCGGGCCGCGGTGGGGGCCTAGTCAGGTGAGAAGGAGGGCTCGTCCGCCGCGGTGCGGACGGCCGGGGGGACCGTCCGCACGATCAGAGCGGACGCGCGCGAGCGGCCCGAGGCCGCCCCGAACCCGGGGGCACGCCATAGCCCCGTCTGGGTGACGCCGTCGCCGATGGACGGAAGGAACGCCTGTGCCCGATGCGGCAACTGCTGCGGCATGCGTGGCATGACCGGCGCGGGGACCCGGGAACGGGTCGCATGATCGACGGAGACCTTCTCGGACGCCCCCGTTGCGGCGACCGGACCGGTGTTCGTCACCGGCCCGCGACCGGCCGCGACGCGATGGCCGTGACCGGAGTGCCGCGGTGCCCGAGAAGGATCCGCCGTGACCTCCGACGTGCCGGGCCGTACGGCTCCGGCCGATCCGCCCGCCGCAGGTGCCGGCGAGACGGGGATCAAGGGCGGGTGAGGGTGCCGAAGGGCCGCCCGGGGAACGTGCACGGCCGGTACGGCGGCGCGCAGCGGCGGCAGGTCACCGGGAAGCCTGGTGACCTGCGAGCCCGCGTGCGTGACGACGCTGGGAAGGCGTGCGCCCGGAACGGTGTTGGCATGTGCCTGCCCGGCGGCTCCGAACAGCCAGCCGGCGACCGCGATGCCCGCCATGGTCAGCAGGCGCCGGGTGGCCGGCCGCGCGAGGAGACCGCGCAGGCGCCGGGCGAGCGCACGGAGACCAGGGCGGCGCGGGACGACGGAGGTGCACCTCCGTGACCGCGACCACCTGGAAACCACGCGCCCTCCTCGGCATCGACCCACCGCGCGGAACGCAAAGGCGTTCCGTACGGTGAGTCACGCTATCACCACGGAGCGCATTGAATCGACAATCGCCGAGAATTCTCAGGCGTGATCAAGAAAATGGTCGAGAACCCGCACGCCGAAGCGAAGTCCCTCGACGGGAACGCGCTCGTCGATGCCGTGGAACATTCCGGAAAAGTCCAGATTCTTCGGCAGTTTGAGCGGTGCGAAACCGAAGCAGCGAATGCCCAGAGTGGCGAACGACTTCGCGTCGGTGCCGCCCGACAGGCAGTACGGCACCGGCCGCGCGTGCGGGTCGTGCGCCTTCAACGCCGCGGCCATCGCCTCGACCAGCGGCCCGTCGAACTCCGTCTCGACCGCGATGTCGTGGTGGACGAACTCTCGCCGTACGTGCTCGCCGAGCAGTTCGTCGACGGTCGCGAAGAACTCCTCCTCGTACCCCGGAAGGAATCGTCCGTCGACCTGAGCGGTGGCGGTTTGCGGAATTACGTTGGCTTTGTAGCCTGCGTCCAGAACAGTCGGATTAAGGGTATTCCTGAGGGTTGCGCCGATCATCCGGGACAGCGGACCGAGCTCTTCCACCGTCTTCTCGATGTCGTCCGGATCGAACTCCACGCCCGTCGCGTCGCAGACCTCCTCGAGGAAGGCCCGCACCGTCTTCGTCAGCCGTACCGGGAACCGATGCTCCCCCAGCCGGCCCACCGCCGCCGCCAGCGCCGTCACCGCGTTGTCCGGGTGCACCATCGACCCGTGCCCCGCCGTTCCCTCGGCGATCAGGCGCATCCAGGCCAGGCCCTTCTCCGCCGTCTCGATCAGGTACAGACGGTCGTCGTTCGGCAGGGTCAGGCTGAACCCGCCGACCTCCCCGATCGCCTCCGTGCACCCCTCGAACAGCTCCGGATGGTTGTCGACCAGCCAGTGCGCGCCCCACTTGCCGCCCGCCTCCTCGTCCGCGAGGAAGGCCAGGACGATGTCGCGTTCCGGCCGCCGGCCCTGACGCAGGCGCTCCCGGATCGTCGCGAGGACCATCGCGTCCATGTCCTTCATGTCGACCGCGCCGCGCCCCCACACGCAGTCGTCGGCGACCTCCCCGCCGAACGGGTCGCGCGTCCAGTCCTCCTTGCGCGCCGGAACGACGTCGAGGTGCCCGTGGATCAACAGCGCGTCCCGCTGCGGATCGGTCCCCTCGATCCGTACGACCACGCTCGACCGCTTCGCGTGCGACTCGTAGATCTTCGGCTCGAGGCCGACCTCGGCGAGCTTCTCCGCGACGTACTCCGCCGCCACCCGCTCCCCCGGTCCGCTGTGATCACCCGGATTCGAGGTGTCGATACGGATGAGGTCACTGCACAGCTGGACGACCTCGTCCTCCGCCGAAGGATTGCTCACGTTGCCTCCTCGCAGACACGGCGCCGAGCCGGCGGGGCCTCCCGCCGCTGCGGGTCGCCCGTGACCGGCGTCTCGGCTCGTTACACCCGGGTTGTTCCGGCACCCCCATCCTCCCCCAGCCCTGGCCCGATGGCCTCCGGGCCCACCCCGCCGAAACCGACTTCGCGCCATCACCAGGGATTTGCTAATCTGTGGCAGCCGACGCGGACAGCCGCGTAGGCGCACCGGTCCGGGTGGCGGAATAGGCAGACGCGCTAGCTTGAGGTGCTAGTGCCCTTTACGGGGCATGGGGGTTCAAGTCCCCCCTCGGACACTTCGGTCCTGGGGCCAGTGTGGTCGGAAGCGAAGCTTCCTCCCCGCTGGCCCTTCGTCATTCCTCCCGGGGGACGACCCCCGGACCCCCGAGGCGGGGGGCTCCGCCCCCGCACCCCCGCTCCGCCTCCGCGATCACGGTGAAGATCGGCTATGTCGGCGGGGTCGGCCTGGACCACGACCCACACGAGGTAGCCGAGCTCGGTCGGCATCGCGGTGATCTCCTGTCGGTCCTGGCGCCCATGCGCCCCGGGCCACGGGGCACATGGGCACTCTCTCCACTCAGCCGGCGTTGAACGCCTTGTCGACGGTCAGCGTGTCCTCGTACAGGTGCATACGGACGATCCGGTTGTCCTCGACCATCAGGTGCAGGGCGGCCGATGTGGTGAACTCCTTACCCGTGGCCACGACGGTGTGCGTCCAGACCGCCAGCAGTACCACGTCACCACCGTCGACGATGATGCGCTCCAGTGCGATCTTGCTCTTGCCGGGCGCGAAGTGCGGCCACATCGTGGTGAAGTACGGCGCGACCTCCTCCCGGCGGGTACGGCGCCCGGTCCAGGGCAGCGCGTCACTGCCGGGGACGTACCAGTCGATCTCCTCGGCGAACAGTTCCTGGATGCCGTCGGGGTCCTGCCTGCCGAGGCGCTCCACGAACTTCTCGGCCACGGTTCGCGAGGTCTGAGTATCTGTTGCCATCGTCCTTGTACTTTGTCTCTTCGTTCGTATGAGGTCTACCGGTCGGGGCCTCAGCCCTGGAACAGGAAGTGCTTGCCGCTCAGCGGCCCGCCGGGCTGCATGAGCGCCGGCCTTTGTGCTGCGCGCCAAGGCCGGTCGGCGCGAGCCCGAATGCGGTCAGCGGCCGCGTGAAGGATGCCTGGCGCTCTCGTCGTCACCGGCGAGGAGAACGACCTGGTTGCGTCCTGGTGGCGGGGATCGGGCTGCCGCGTCGACCGCCCGGTAGTGGACCGGCTGCGCGACGGCGGCGTCCAGCGCCGCCTTACGGCGCCCGGTCAGGTAGACGGTCGCGCCCTCGGCGGCGAAACGGCGGGCGATCGCCAGGCCGATGCCGCTGGAGGCGCCGGTGACAATGGCGGTCTTATCGTCCAGATGTCCCATGCGATACTCCGGTTTCTTGATGTAACTAGTTTTGTTACATCGACGGACGCAGAATGCGACCTCCCGGTCAGGGGACGTCGGCGATCCGAGGTCAGGCGGCTTCCAAGACGTCCCGCAGCACGTCCTCCAGCGTGGTCTTGGCCAACTCCCTGCGCAGGGCGGCCTCCACCTCGTCGTACACGGCGGTCATCGCCGGTCCGATGCCGCGGCCCACGACGCACTCGGGGTCCGGTGCCGCGCGATGCAGGGCGAAGACCGGTCCCGGTTCGATCGCCCGGTAGACGTCGAGCAGGGTGATCGCCGCCAGATCCCGGGCGAGCATCCAGCCCGCCCCCGCCCCCCGCCGGGACTCGGCCAGGCCGGCCTTGCTCAGCTGGGCCAGCAGGCGGCGGATCACCACCGGATTGGTGTTGACGCTCGTCGCGATCTGCTCGGAGGTGGCGACCTCGTGGCCACGCCGCTGATATAGCCCGATCCACGTCAGGGCATGCGCCGCGATGGTCAGTCTGCTGTTGGCGCTCACGTCGGACTCCACCTCACCTCGCCCCTCGGCGCTGGTCGTAACGATAATTGTTACAACTGCATGCGGCAAATCCGGCCGGACCGGCCTCGTCAGCCTCGCGTCCGCCACCCGGCTGCCGGCCGGCTTCGTCATCGGCGCGGCGATGGCGGACGCCACCTGGCGGCGGCTGAGCGGTCCCGCCCTGCTCACCAGAGCCCGTGTTCACATCGAGCTCTACCCACACTCAGCACGTCCGGCTTCGCCGGCGGAGATCGGTCATGCTCACGCGGTCACCGCCGCCTGCCGAGGCGCCCCGGCCCACGTACGCAGTGCCGATTCCCGGGCGGCGACGTCCGGTGTTTCGTGGCGGCGACGCACCCATGCGACGTGACCGTCAGGCCGGACGAGCACTTCGGCGAGATCTCCGGCCGTGGAGGGCGGGTCACCGGCCATGACCTCCACGCGGTCACCCCAGCCGGCCGCGACCGCGGCGGCCCCTTCGCGGGCGCCGGTGAAGTCGAGGTAGGCGAACCGTCCGGTATGAAGCAGCTCCGAAACTCGCAGCCGGCGGCCGTCCGTGGTGGTGGACGGGATATCGGGCATCCGTGCGCCGACGAGCGGATCGTCGTCCGAGGACGCGTAGGAGATCCCGAGCGCCGAGACGAGAGCGGCCAGGTGGCTGTTGACCTCCGGGATCTGCAACAGGTCATTCATCAGCTCCCGCAGCGCGGTCACCGGTTGCCGGTAGTCCGGGAGCAGGGTGAGTTCCAGCAGCAGTGTCTGGGCCTGAGTGTTGGCGGTGACCGTTCGCCCGACGGCGTGCCGTTCGGTGTGGTAGCTGTCGAGGAGGGCGGCCGGAGCCCAGCCGTTGATCTCGGCGGCGAGTTTCCAGCCCAGGTTCATCGCGTCCTGGAGACCGGTGTTCAGTCCTTGGCCGGCCGCCGGGAAGTGGATGTGGGCGGCATCGCCCGCCAGCAGGACGCGGCCTGCCCGGTAGGCCTCGGCCAGCCGAGTCGCGTTGCCGAAGCGGGACAGCCATCGTGGTTCGGCGATGCCGAACGACGAGCCCGCCATCCGGACCAAGGCGTCACGGAATTCCTCGAACGTGACCGGCTCCGACGCGGGCACCCGCATCCGCAGAGGATCGGTGACGACGAGACGGGTGGCCCCGCTTTCCAGCGGCGCGATGAGCACTGGCGAGTCCTCACCCACAGCAGCGATGGCGTCGTGGTCGATGACCATGAAGTCGCCGAGCATCGAGGTCATCGTGGCGTCCGTACCGGGAAACCCGATGCCCGCACTGTCCCGGACACGACTGCGCCCGCCGTCGCATCCCACGACATATGCGGCGCGCAGCCCCGACTCGCCACCTGGCGCACGAACCGCCACCTCGACTCCGTCCTCGTCCTGCGCCACCGCCAAGAGCTCGTGTCCGTAGGAGATCTCGACACCGAGTTCGCGAGCTCGTCCCTCCAGCACCCGCTCGACGCGGGCCTGCTCGAGGAACAGGCAGTAGCCGTGCCGGGTCCGCAGGGCGGAGAAATCCAGCCGCTGGGGCAGACCCGCGAAATGCCAGCCGGGGACGGTGCGCCCCAGCTCCAGGAAACGGTCCGCGATCCCGCGCAGGTCCATGATCTCGATACTGCGCGGGTGCAAGGTCAGGGCACGAGACTCCTGATGCCTGGCGAGTCGGCGTTCGAGTACCCGCACCCGCACCCCCGCCAGAGCCAACTCGCTTGCCAGCAGCAGGCCGGTCGGGCCTGCGCCGCTGATCACCACATCGGCATCCACGACGCCTCCTGAATTTCCGAACAACGTTCATTTAATCGGTCAGAGCAGTGTCCGGCCAGGAGGCCCCTCTGTCAAACCCGGTGCTAGTCTGCGGTTCGTATGGCAGAACACACGGCCGCTCGCCCCCGCGGACGCCCTCCCCGCGCCGACAGAGAGCAAGTCGTCCATACCGCCCTCCGCCTGCTCGGCGAGGTGGGCCTCGACGCGCTCACCATGCGCAGACTCGCTGACGCCCTCGGCGTGCAGGCCGGCACCCTCTACGGCTACTTCCCGACCAAACGCGCCCTGCTCACGGCAATGGCCGAGGCGATGATGAGCGGCTGCCAGGATGCCGGCGAGAACGCGGCCACACCACGCGAGCAGGTGCTGGCACTCGCGCGCGGCCTGCGGACGGCGCTACTGGCTCACCGCGACGGCGCCCGGGTGTACGCGGGCACCCACGCCGTCGGACCGAACACGCTCGGCTTCTCTGACACCCTCATCGGGGCGCTACGCCAGGCGGGCGTTGATGCAGCGGCCGCGGTTCAGACCGCATTGCTGATCGTCCACTTCACCACCGGACACGTGCTCGAAGAGCAGGCCGCGACCGGCGCCGACCCGGAACTGCTGACCGAAATCGACGACTTGCACCAGGCGATCGCGCAAGGCGAATACCCTCAGCTCGCCGAAACCCACAAAGAGCTCACCGGCACCGACTTCACCCAACTCTACGAACGGGGCCTGCAACTCCTCACCAGCGACGTGCCGTAGCCGGACCACGGGGACCGTCCGTGCCCTCGCGGCAGTCCGCAAGAATCGCCGGGAGGGCCGGGCATGCGACAGAGCCGCACGCCGCACCGTCTCACCCGCCTCATCCATGGCGTCATGGGTCACCGGCGGTCGGTGATGGAGAGATGGCCCGCCGGTGATCGGATTGCTCCGAAGCGGCACCTCGCGCACGAACCAGGCGGCGGCGAAGGTGACGGCCGCCAGGGCGGCCGCTCCGATCCACCAATGACGGTTCGCGGTACTGGCGGATCTTCGGGAAGGGCGGCCGGTGCCGCGCTCACGTTAGGAGAGCCGGCGCGCGCAGACCACGGGCCGGCTCGACATGTTCCGACGAATCCTTGCCAACTCTCTGCGGCAGCGGGTCGCACCGGCCCACGCGCTGGTCAATGCCCGTGGGCGCTCCTGCGGGACGAGCCGCTCGGCGCGCTGGACCTGCCGCCGGCCGATTCGATCGGAACGATTGGCCGCTACCTGGGCTTGAGCGAGGTCGCGGGCGCCGACGAGCCCCTCACCCGCCGTGCTGCCGGTCTCCGGGGTCGCCACCGCCCTCGATCTCGGCGGCGCCGATCGGCGACCACGACGGCCAGATGGCCGCGTGAACGAGCGCCGCGAAGACCGCACCGATGGATCAGGATGATCTCGACGGGACCGCTCACCGATCCCACCTCCTCCGCGGGTACGTCATCTGGACGCCGCCACGTTAGGAAGCCGGCCACCCGTCGTCGTGGGTCGGCCGCCGTGTCCCGGGTGGACATCCACCTCCACCCGGCGGGCGACGTCCGACAAGCCGATCGGGACCTCGCTCGAACGAGACCCCACCGCGTCGAGACGCCGGGGTTCGCCGGGGAATGAGAGGTCACGCGATAGCTGTACGGCACTCTGCCACGCTAGGACGGCCCGGTCGGCTCGGACCATGCGCCGGATTGTCCCCTGTCGACGAAATCTTGCGGTACGCCGACGGCCGGACACCGGCGTGCGCCACGAAGGCCGAGGACAGGCTGCCGGGCCTGGACGCCGGCGCGGGGGTGCGGCTGTGACCGTGACCGACCAAGGCGGTACGAGCGAACCGGCCGTACGCGAGGCCGACTGGCCGGAGCGGTGCCCGAATACGTCGGCGACGGTGACAACCGATCATGCCGCCGAGGGGGTTGGTGCGTTCAGGGAGATCAACTGCCGCCTGGGACGACGACGGGCCGTGCCGAACGCCGGCGTCGGTGCCCGGGCCACCATCGAGAGGAAGAGCCGGTTTGAATCGCATCGTGCGCGCCGGATCAGCGGGCGCACTCATCCTGACGGCCCTGCTCACACCGGTCTCGGCGCCGGTCTCGGCGGCTGCCGATCTCGTGTCCATGCGGGCCTACCTGGCGGGGCGGGACCCGGCCGGGCTCGCCGCCTTGGCATACGACGTGTCCAACCCCCGGAGCCCCCGGTACCGGCGGTTCTTGACCGTCCAAGAGTTCCGCGATCGGTTCGCGGCCACCCCGGCACAGACGGCGAGCGCGGAAAGCTGGCTCCGGTCATTCGACGTGAAGGTCACCGGCGCGACGGACCACTATGTGACACTCGACGCCACCCGCGATCAGGCGACCGTGCTGGTGCGGCAGACCAGGCTCCCTCCTGGGGTCATCGGGGTCGTCCCGTACGGCGACATCACCGCACCCGCTCGGAAACAGCGGTCTGCGGCGGACGGCCGGAACGCCCCACGCCTCGCCGGTGACACGACGGCGCCGTGCTCCCGCTACTACGGCGAGGTGGTCGTCAAGCACCTTCCCGCCGCCTACGGACGGACGTCCTTTCCCGCTACGGGGTGCGGTTACAAACCGGCGCAGCTTCGCAGGGCCTACGGCGTGACCCGGTCCGGTATGACGGGCAAGGGCGTCACGATCGGAATCGTCGGCATCAACGCAGACCCGGATCTTGAACGGTCCGCGGACCACTACGCCGGTCAGGTCGGCGACGCGCCGTTCCGGCCAGGCCAGTTCTCCCAGGAACCGGCGACGGCGCCGGGCGGCGAGTGTCGGGATTCCTGGGGCGCGGAACGCGCCTTGGACGTCGAGATGGCACACGGAATGGCCCCCGACGCCAATGTCGTCTATTCCTCAGGGGGCTGCGTGACCGACGACACCGACATGGGCGTCGTCATCCCCGATCTCCTGGACGGGCTGGACCGGATCGTCGATCGGCGGGCGGCCGACGTGGTGTCGTTGTCGTGGGGCACGGAGGAATACACCGTCGCCCCCGCCATGATCGCGGCTTGGGAGCACACGCTCCAGCAGGCGGCGGTGGAAGGGATCGGCGTGTACGTCGCCGCCGGCGACGCCGGTGACAACTCGTCCGGTCCGAACGGACGGCCGAGTACAAATTTTCCCGCCTCATCGCCGTGGGTGACCGCGGTCGGCGGCACCACCCTGGAGGTCGACAAGAACGGCGACTACGAATTCGAGACCAGTTGGGGCTCGATGACCACTGACGCGACCGCTGACGGAAAGGGCTGGTCGACGCGGCCTCCTGGCGAAAAGGACAGCGGCGGGGGCGGTGGTGTGAGCGGCCTGTTCCCCCAGCCCGACTACCAGAGAACGGTGGTGCCCGACACGCTGGCTCAGGGACACGGCGCTCCGATGAGGGTGGTTCCCGACGTGTCCGCCGAGGCCGACTTCTACGGCGGGGCCTGGATCGGCGAGTTGCTCCCCAACGGGCAATCGGCCGGGGGAACCAGCATGTCCGCTCCGCTCTTCGCGGCCGTACAGGCGGACGCGCAGCAGGCGGCGGGCGGCCCCATCGGCTTCGCGAATCCGATGCTCTACTCGCTTGACGGTTCGCCTCTACTCCACGACGTCACGGATCACCCGCTCGACCCGCGGCCCATCGCCCGGGTGTGGGCCCAGACCGACGCCTCGCACAACGCCGTTCCCGGAACCGCCACCCTCATCACCGACGGCCGCGACGGAGACCTGAGCGCAGGACCCGGCTACGACGACGCCACCGGACTTGGGTCACCCGCCGGCGGATACCTCGAAGCGTTCGTTCGACGAAAGACGACGGGATGATCGGCCGATCGACCCGGCGTGTGGTGCCGGGCCGCCCCCGGCACCACACCCACCGACCATTCGGACCGGACTGGAAGGAACCCACAGCTGCACCCCATACGCCACAGGTTGCTGATCTTGTAGAGGCCGGAGCCTTTCACGTGGACGGTGCTTCCGAAGGTGCCGAGTCCGTTGATGGTCACGGCGCTGTCCCCGGAGCCGTGACAGGGGGCTCCGCCCCCGCACCCCCGCATAGACGGGTACCACCCGCGGCGGCCGTGAGCGCCGTGCAGACGGCGAAATCCGGCCGCTGCCCAGATCACCTCCGTGGACGGGTCCGGCCCGATCCTGGGCGTCCATCTTGAATGGCCTCGGCAAGATCCCAGAGAGAGCCCTCGCCTGGTACGTGCCACTGACCTGGTCCATGATCGGCATCAGGGGGATTCGGCCATCCCGACTCTTCCCGGATCTTGGCCTGAAGGCCTGATGGAGAATACCGATGACCGTCATGAAGCCATCGAAGCGGCTTCGTGCGGTCGTTCACCCAGGTCGCCTGCCGACGGCGCGGGTCCACAGCAAGCCATGGATCAACGAACTCGCGCTCCCGTTGCCCTTTCGTCGTGAAGTACAGGAAAGTCCCCTCGGGAATCCGGTCCGCATCAATGAGGGTCGGCACGGCGTTTCGGCGTCGCGTCTTCGGCTCGGGAGCGGATGGTCGTTCACTGGGTGAAGGCTGGGACACGACGGCTCCTGAACCCTGAGGACGGACTCGTGCAGTCCGGTCTACCTGACGCCGGTCGACGCCGGGCGCTGATCGCACCATAGTCAGGCGTCTCGTACATGAGGCGCAATCCGGCAATATCCGGCGAAACGCCCCGTCCTGCTCACGATGGCGCAGCTCAGCCCCGGTGGCCGATGGCCGCGTCGCGGCGTAACAGGGCGCAATAGCTCCGTCATTCCACGGCAACCCGCCCTTCTTAGCGTCCCCGGCGGGGATCGACGCAACGAAGGAGATAGATGGATCTCGCGGAGAATCCGGCGCTGGAGGACTACTCGCTCCGCTACGCGCCCAGCGCCTTCCGTTCCTGGTCGCCGTGGATGATCTTCTTGAGCTGCCTGGTCGGCCTGTCGGCCATGGCCGGCTACGCGCTCGACGCCGCGTTCGTGAACGCCTTCGGATTCGGCAACGCGCTCATCGGCTTCGCGGTCGCCACGGCGGTGACCTTCCCGCTGACCCTGGTCGCCGCGTTCGCCATCGCACGACGGCACATCGACATCGACCTGCTCACCCGTGGCGCCGGCTTCGGCTACCTGGGGTCGACGCTCACGTCGCTCGTCTACGCCACGTACACCCTGATCTTCCTCGCGTACGAGGGCGCCATCATGGCGCAGGCGCTGACCGCCCTGACGCACCTCGAACTGCACATCGCGTACGCGGTCGTCGCCGTGGTGATGATCCCGCTGACGGTGTACGGCATGACGTTCAGCGCGAGGTTCCAGGCGTGGACGTGGCCGATCTGGGTCGCGCTGATCGGGCTGGCGCTGTGGTCGGCGGCGACCGCCCCGCACGCGGTGCACCACATGGTCAAGCCGCACGTTCCCGCGGCGGCGGCCACCGGGGTCACCGTGCTGGCGGTGTTCACGATCGCCGCCGCCCAGCTCTCCCTCGCCGCGCAGGTCGGCGAGCAGGGCGACTACCTGCGGCTGATGCCCGATCCACGGCCGGGCCGCGCCGGCCGGTGGAAGCTCGCGGTCATCTTCGGCGGGCCGGGCCTGACGTTGTTCGCGGTGGTGATCTTCTTCGCGTCGACGCTCCTCGTCGGGTACGCCGAGACCCAGACCACGCCGGACCGGGCGGCCGAACCGGTGGAGCTGTTCACCGTGGTCTACCAGCGGATGACCGGCAGCCACACGGTGGCGCTCGTGCTCGCCGGCCTGCTCGTCCTGCTCTCCCAAATCAAGATCAACATCATGAACACCTACTCGGGGTCGTTGTCCTGGTCGAACTTCTTCTCCCGGCTTCTGCACCGTCACCCCGGCCGGGCGGCGTGGGTGTTCCTGCAGGTGGCGCTCGCGCTGCTGCTCATGGAGCTGGACGTCTACCACCACATCGTCACGGTCCTCGCCTGGTACGCGAACCTCGGGATCGCCTGGATCGCCGCCGTCGGCTCCGACCTGCTCCTCAACAAGCGGCTGCTCAAGCTGTCCCCGCCGGGTGTGGAGTTCCGTCGCGCCCACCTCTACAACGTGAACCCGGTCGGCTTCGGCTCGATGGTGGTCGCGGCGGTCGTCGCGATCGTCGCCTACTACGGGGCGTTCGGGGCGACCGCCGCCGCGCTCTCGCCGTTCATCGCGCTGGTCCTGGCGTTCCTGCTGCCGCCGATCCTCGCGGGCGCCACGCGTGGCCGCTGGTACATCGCGCGTACGAGCGACCTGCCGGCGGACGCGGAGGTGCTGCCGTGCGCGGTCTGCGCCGGTTCGTACGACACCGCGGACATGGCCGCCTGCCCGTTCCACGACGGGACGATCTGCTCACTGTGCTGCTCGACCGAGGGCTCGTGCCGCGACCGGTGTAAACCGAACGCCTGGCGCCCGGCCGGGGAGCCGACCCTCCTCGGCATGCCGGAGAAGCGCGCGGCGACCCTGCCCGCGGTGGCCACCGCGTCCGCCGAGGAGATGGGGCGGTGACGACCGAGTGCAGCGAGGGAAGCGAAAGCACGGTCGGCTCTCCGGCGAAGGAGGGCTCGTGACGACGTCGCTCATGACCAGGCCGCGTAACACCCGGATAATGGACCGGGAATCACCGCGAAATCGAACGCCCGTAATGTGCCCGCCCATGGCGGCTCGGGGACACGGACCGGGAGGAGCGCATGACGCCCAGGTCCGTCGCCTGCGCGACCTGCTGCGCTCGGCGGTCCTGCGCGGCCGCTTCGACGGCGGCCAGTTGCCCGGCGAAGCGGAGCTGATGGCCTCCTACGGCGCGACCCGGGCGACGGTACGCGAGGCCCTTGGCCTGCTCCGCCGCGAAGGGTTGATCGACCGGCGGCAGGGAGTCGGCACCCACGTCGTCGTCAACGCCGTCCTGGCCCGGATGGCCGAGGCGCACGGCGCGGCCGACCCGATGGCGGACAGCATCTTCAACCGGCGGATGCGCCCCCGCGTGCTCGACCGCTCGGAGGTTCCGCTGCCCGCGGTCGCCGCCGAACGCCTCGGCGCGCCTCCCGGCGCGCCGTGCCTCCGGTTGGAGTACGTCGCCCTGGTCGAGGACGAACCGACCGCACTGGCCACCAACTACGTGCTGTTCCCGGAGGGTGAGCGACTGCTCGCCCCGCCGTTCGACTCCGACTGGTACGCCCTGCTGCGCGAGGCGGGTCTCCGCTTCGGCGAGTCGGAGTTCATCATGGGCTGCTCTGCCGCCGATCCGGCCACGGCGTCGCTGCTCGCCGTCGCCGAGGGCGCTCCGCTGATCACGTTCGAGCAGGTGATCCGCGATCCGGACGGGCGGCCGTTCAACCTGGCGCACATTCACACGCGCGGCGACCGCTTCCTCTTCGTGTCCCGCGCCGTACGGGCCACACCGTGACGTCACGTCCCGGACGTCCCGTCGAGTCCTGACTCCGCGTCGTCGCAATGACCCGGCTGAAGCCCGGGCCCGCACCGTCCGCCGTACGGACGGCCGTGCGGGTCCCCGTCCCCCGGCCGCCGTACGGGCGGTCGCGTCCCCCTTGGAGGAAATCCGGATGGAGACACCCCTGACCGTGACCGAGGCCGCGGCGGCCCTGCGCGCTGGAACGGTGACGAGCGCCGAACTGACCCACGCGGCGATCGCCCAGGCCGACCGGCTCGACGGCGAACTCGGCACGTACCTCACCCGCTTCGACGAGACCGCGCTCGCCGCGGCCGAACGCGCCGACCGGGAACTCGCGGACGGCGTCGACCGCGGTCCCCTGCACGGCATCCCGTTCGGAGTGAAGGACATCCTCGCCGCGTCCGAGGGACCGACGACGGCACAGAGCCTGGTCCTCGACCCGGAGTGGGGGGCCGGCAAGGACGCTCCGGTGGTCTCCCGGCTCAAGGCCGCCGGAGCGGTGATCACCGGCAAGGTCACGACGATGGAATTCGCCTGCGGCATGCCCGACCCGAGCAAGCCGTTCCCGATCCCCCGGAACCCCTGGGACACCGCCACCTGGCCGGGCGGGTCGAGCTCCGGTACGGGCAGCGGTGTGGCGGCGGGCATGTTCTTCGCCGGGCTCGGCACCGACACGGCCGGCAGCATCCGCATCCCGTCGGCGTTCTGCGGGGTGACCGGGCTGATGCCGACGTTCGGCCGGGTGCCGAAGTCCGGGTGCGCGCCGCTCGGCTACAGCCTCGACCACGTCGGCCCGCTGGCCCGCAGCGCTCGCGACTGCGCCGCCGTTCTCGAGATCATCGCGGGCCGCCATCCGAGCGACCCGGACTGCGTCGACCAGCCGTTCACCATGCCGGACCTGGACGGTTCGCTGGACGGCGTACGGATCGGCGTCGTTCGCGAGCACCACTTCCCCGCGGACGCGGACCCGGCGCTCGCCCCGGCGTTCGACGGGGCGCTCGCCGCACTGACCGGTCTCGGCGCCACGCTCACCGAGATCTCGCTGCCGTACTGGCCGGAGATGCTGGTCGCCAATATCGTCACCATGGCCTCCGAGGCGCTCGCCTACCACCGCAACGATCTGGCCGGCCGGTGGGAGGACTACTTCTCCGCGACCCGGCTGATGCTGGCCCGCGGCGCGCTGGTGTCCGGCGCGGACTACGTTCAGGCCCAGCGCGTCCGGCGGGTCGCGCAGGAGGCGGTGGCGCGGCTGTTCGACGACGTCGACGTCATCGTCTGCCCCACGACGGCGATGGGCGCGCCGCGCTATGAGGACGTGACCGACGCCGACGGCAACATCAACATCGAGGGGATGTTCCAGTACATCTTCACTCAGTACTGGGACTGCATCGGCAATCCCGTTCTCGCCGCGCCGATGGGCTTCACCGCGTCCGGCCTGCCGCTGTCGGTCCAGTTCGCCGGCCCGGCCTTCGGTGAGGCCGCGATTCTCGCCGCCGGCGACGCCTTCCAGCGGGTCACCGACTGGCACCGTCGCGTGCCCGAACTCGCCGCCGCCCCCGCCCCCGTCACCGCCTGATCCGAGGAGAACACCGATGACCACCACCCCGTCGCTCATCGCACCGTCCGGCCCGGCCGCCGCACCGGACGCGCAGGCGCTCGCCGACGTCGGCGTACTGCTGATGCGTGCCGGCCTGGCCGTCAGCGAGCCGGAGACCGCCCTGCTGGCCGCCGGGTACGAGGCGCAGAACGCCGGCATCACCCTGCTGTACGCGGTGCCCGAGGCCCGCTACGTCGACCCCGCGCTCCGATTCCGCGCCGACGCCCGGATCGTCGACTGGGCCGACTGAACCGGCCGGCCGCGCACCGCCGGGTGGGGGACTTCTCCCGCGAGGGTTTTGCGGCGCCCGGTCCGGCGGCGGCCGCCGGGACCGTGAGTCCTCTTCAGCCCGGTTCGGATGGCCGGTGGGTGTGGTGCCGGGGCGCGGCCCGGCACCACACCTCGGTCGGGGGGATGGGATCTACGTCGCTCGTGCTCATGGTCGTAATGCCGAGGGCCAGCCCACTGGCCTTTATGGCGCACGCGCAGGTAGGCGCGGTTGAGGCGGAAGGAACGCGCCTTGTCGCCGGCGGCCGCGGCCGGGCGGGTGCGGGGCCGATGCGCTCACCACCGGACAACTTGATAACGCCGGCCGGTATTGCGGGTGCCTGGACTAGGCTCTCTGCGTGTTCGAAATGATTCTGGCGATGCCGAATCAAGTCCTACCTATCGGGAAATGGTGGCAGGCGCGCAGCCTGGTTGTACGTGACGGTGCGCTGGCAGCGCTTTTCGTGGTCCTGGCGTTCACCCCCGGCGTGGAGCACGAAGGCATGGTCATGGCGGACAACGCCCGCCGTCCCATCGACGCACTCGGTCTCGTGCTCTTGTTCGCTCAGTGTGTTCCCCTGGTCGTGCGCCGAATCCGGCCAGGCCTGTGTCTGGCGGTCATCGCCGCCGGGTTCGCAGTCCACGAGATGCTCGGCTATCCGCCCACGTTCGCCAGCGAGGGGCTGATCGTCGCGCTGTACAGCGTCGGGGCGTACCAGGACCGCTTTCGCCGGGTGCCGGCCGTCGCCGGGATCGCCGCGTACGTCGTCCTCGCGGTCGTGGTGGACGCCCAGGGCTCACCCGAACGCCCGGCCGGCTTCGTCGCGTTCTTTCTGATCGCCTATGCCGGCAGCTGGTCGTTGGGCGCCTGGATGCGGGTGCGCGCCCGGCAGGAGGCCGACCGCCGGCGACAGGCCGCCGTCACGGCGATCGCGGAGGAGCGTGCGCGTATCGCCCGGGAGCTGCACGATGTGGTGACCCAT
Organism: Actinoallomurus rhizosphaericola; assembly: GCF_024055675.1. Classification (NCBI taxonomy): domain Bacteria; kingdom Bacillati; phylum Actinomycetota; class Actinomycetes; order Streptosporangiales; family Thermomonosporaceae; genus Actinoallomurus; species Actinoallomurus rhizosphaericola. The sequence continues at coordinate 55,505 of NZ_JAMXMW010000009.1, forward strand.
CACGTGACGAACATGGTGATCCGGGCGGACGCCACCACCTTTCTCGCCGCCGACTCGCCTGAGCAGGTGACGAGCGGCTTGGCCGAGATCGGCGAGACCGGTCGCCGAACGCTGGCCGAGCTGCGCTACTTCCTCGGCGTGCTCGACCCGGTGGACGACGAGCCGGAGCACGCGCCGACGGTCGGGAGCCTGCGGGATCTCGTGGAGGAGACCCGCTCGACGGGACAGCCGATCGAGCTGAACGAGGTAGGCGAGCAGGGGCCGATGACCCGCGGCGCCGAGCTCGCGGCGTACCGGGTCGTACAGGAATCGCTGACCAACGCCCTCAAACACGCGCCCGGCCGCCGTACGGTCGTCCGGGTCCGCCACGACGCGGCCGAGGTCGACATCGAGGTGAGCACGGATGGCCCCGACGGCTCCAGCGGTGCCGCACCGCGCTCCGCCGACGGACGCGGACTGACCGGGCTGCGCGAGCGGGTCAGCGTGGTCGGAGGCGAGCTACGGGCCGGCGGCCGCCCGGACGGCGGCTTCACCGTGCACGCCCGGATCCCGGCGGGAGGCGAGCGGTGACCATGCCGGACCCGCCTGCAGCGGGGAGCCCGATTCGCGTGTTGGTCTGCGACGACCAGAGCATCATCCGGGCCGGCTACGCCGCGATCATCGACGCCCAGCCCGACCTGGAGGTGGTCGGTCAGGCGGAGGACGGCCGGACCGGGGTCGAACTCGCCCGGCGGCTGCGCCCGGACGTGATGGTGACGGACATCCGGATGCCGCTACTGGACGGCATCGCGGCGACCCGGCTGCTGGCCGGTCCGGACGTGGACGACCCGGTGAAGGTGCTGGTCGTGACGACGTTCAACCTCGACGAGTACGTCTACGACGCGCTCCGCGCCGGGGCCAGCGGCTTTCTGCTCAAGGACTCGCGGCCGCACGAGCTGGTGGCGGCCGTGCGCACCGTAGCGGCCGGTGAGGCGTTGCTGGCGCCCGCCGTGACCCGCCGGCTGATCGGCCGGTTCGGCGAGCGGGTCCGCGTCGCGGAACGCGAGTGGGAGGACCCGGCCAAGCCACTGACCGACCGGGAGCGTGAGGTGCTGATGCTGATCGCGCGCGGGCTGTCCAACAGCGAGATCGCCAAGGCCCTCACGATCAGCCACGAGACCGTCAAGACGTACGTCTCACGCATCCTGACCAAACTCGGCCTGCGCGACCGCGTGCAGGCGGTGGTCTTCGCCTACCAGAACGGCCTGGTCAGCGGATACTGACCGGCGTCACTCCCTCGCGCGAGCTACCCAGATCATCCGCCTCAGCGGGATGATTCCCCGGCTTTGCTCTCCGTAGTGTTTCCGGCTGTTCGGCCCGTATCCGAGGCCGCGACCTGACGGAGGACATCGTGGGGAGACACGCCGATTCGACGGCGGAGCGGGAGCGGGCCACCCAGCGGCTTGAGGAGAAGCCTCATCGGGGGCCGCGACCGCCGTGGGTGCGCCTGATCGTGCTGCTGGTGCTGAGCGTGGTGGCCGACGGCGTCATCGGCTCGATCTACTCGGGCGTACAGAGCAACGCCGTCGCGCTTCTGGTCGTAGGGGTTCTGGTCGGGCCGCTCCTGACCTGGCTCGTGCTGCTGGGGTACACCACGATGGTGCGCGTCCTCGAACGCCGCCAGGCGGGCGAGGTCGGCCGGTCCGGCGCGGTCGCCGAGCTGGGCCGCGGGACACTCCTCGGAATCGGGCTGTTCTCGATCACCATCGCGATCATCGCGGTCTTCGGCGGATACGGCATCCACGGGTGGGGCAACCTCGCCGCCGCCATCGGCGCGTTCGGCATGACGTGCGCGGTGGCAATCGTCGAAGAGGTGATGTTCCGCGGCGTGCTGTTCCGCATCGTCGAGGAGAAGACCGGCACGTGGGGCGCGATGGCGGTCTCCGCGGTCCTGTTCGGCGCGCTGCATCTGATCAACTCCGGCGCGACGCTCTACGGCGCGATCTCCATCGCCATCGAGGGCGGGCTGATGCTCGCCGCGGCCTACACCCTCACGCGTACGCTCTGGTTGCCGATCGGGCTGCACCTGGGCTGGAACTTCGCCGAGGGCGGCATCTTCGGGACCAACGTCTCCGGCTCGTCCGACCACACGTTGGGTCTGTTCGAGAGCACGGTGTCCGGCTCGCCGGTGCTGAGCGGCGGGAGCTTCGGCCCCGAGGCGAGCATCATCGCGCTCCTGGTCTGCGGGACCATGACCGTCCTGTTCCTGCGCAAGGCCCGGCGAGCCGGTCGGATCCGCCGGCGTGAGACCTCCGTCGCACCCGCCTGAACCGTCTCTGAATCCTCCGGCGAATTCATCCCTCGACCGAAAGGCCTGGCTTAACGATGAAGAGCATTCATCCATCCGACAACCCTCATGTGAGGAGGGGCGCCGCGGTGGCGATGCTGGCGGGAATCGGGCTGCTGGCGAACATGATGACGGCGTGTTCGCACGACTCGAGTTCGGCTGAGCGGGCGGCTCAGACGACGCTTTCGGCCTCGACCACCTCGGCCAAGAACACGATCACATGGGGCGCCTGTCCTCAGCTCGCGGAGGGAACGACGAGGGACCCGCGGGAGAAGTGCGGAACGGTGAAGGTGCCGTTGGACTATCGGCACCCGGGCGGTAAGAGCATCTCGATCGCGGTGTCCCGGATCGCCACGGCCAAGCCCGGCAAGCGGCGGGGCGCGCTGCTCCTCAACCCGGGCGGACCGGCCCTGGAGGGCCTGGACATGCCCGGGCAGATGGCGCCGACCCTGCCGGCATCGGTCCTCGACCGGTACGACCTGATCGGATTCGACCCGCGCGGGGTCGGGCACAGCACCCCGATCAGCTGCCACCTGAGCGACCCCGACCTGGCGGACCTGTTCCCCTACCCCGCCGCCGACGGCTCGATCACCGCCAACATCGCCCAGGCCCGTACGACCGCGCGGCAGTGCGCCTCCTCAGTCGGAGACGACCTGAGGTTCTTCACCACCCCGAACACCGCCCGGGACCTGGACCGGGTCCGCCGAGCCCTGGGAGAGAAGAAGATCTCCTACTGGGGCCAGTCCTACGGCACTTACCTCGGCACGGTGTATCGCGCGCTGTTCCCCGGCAACACCGACCGGATGATCCTCGAAGGCAACGTCGACCCGAACCTCGTCTGGCAACGGCAGGCCGCCACCTGGAACAAGGGCATGGCCGACCGGTTCCCCGACGCCGCCCGCGTCGCGGCCGCACACAACGACAGCGTCGGGTTCGGCACCGACGTCCCCACGGTGACCAGGAACTACCTGGCCCTGGCCGACCGCCTCGACCGTAAGCCCGCCCCGCTACCGGGCACCGACGCGTCCCTGAACGGGCTGACCTTCCGGCAGGTCACCTACTCACTGCTGCTGCACAACGAGACACTTCCACTGCTGACCCGGCTCTGGAAGGCCTCGGCCGATTTGGCCGACGGGAAGCCGTCAGACCAGGACAAGACCGTGCTGGCACAGGTGTCGACCACCAACCCGCCCGAGCCCGGCGTGCCCGCCGACAACCAGGCCAGCATGTTCCTGGCCCTCACCTGCGGTGACGCCGCCTGGTCCCACGACGTGCAGAAGTACGCCGCCGACACCGCCGCGGACCGGAAGGCGTGGCCCCTGACCGACGGCATGCCGAGGAACATCTGGCCGTGCGCGTTCTGGCAGGCTCCGAACGAGGCCCCCGTGAAGGTCACATCGCAGGGTCCCCGCGACGTCCTGATCCTGCAGAACCGCCGCGACAACGCCACCCCGTGGGAAACCGGTCTCGGCCTGCGCCGGACCCTGGGCTCCCGTGCCGGCTTCGTCGGTGTCGACAACGGCGGCCACTACGTCTATCACGCGGGCTCCACGTGCGCCGACGACGCCACCGTCGCATTCCTCGCCCACGGGAGGCTCCCGGCCAGGGACCTCCACTGCACCGCCAAGCCGCTGAGCTGATGCGGTGACCACGACGCCCGGGGGTGTGCACCACGGGAGAGACAAGACCGAAGCACAGGGCGAGGCTGCCGGGGTCCCGGCAGCCTCGCCGCGTCTTCACGGCTGTCGCGGTCGGCGGACCGCGACAGCCACACGATCGGCGCCGGGTGCCTCGGGGCTGCTAACCGGTGACGTTCAGGGACGCGGTGGTGGAGAGGTCACCGCCCTTCTCGGTGGCGGTCACCGTGTAGGTCCCCGCAGGAGTGCCGGAAGGGATTCGCAGGGTCGCCTTGGCGGCCCCGTCGACGTCGGTGGTGACCGAGCCGAGCGCGGTGGAGCCGAGGGCGAGGTCGACCACCGTGTTCCGGTGGAACCCGGTGAGGGTGAACGAACCGTCCTCACCGGCGACGATCTTCGCCGGCCTGATCTCGACGGCCGTCGGAGGGTCGTCCGCGATCCGTACGGTGGCGACCTTGGTGCCGCTGACGTGGCCGGCGTTGTCGGTCGCACGGTAGCCGAGGTCGTAGGCGCCGACCGTGTCGAAGGTGACCGGCTCGCCCGCGTGGACGGTCTTCCAGGCGCCGCCGTTCACCTGGTAGGAGATCGCCTGCACGCCGGAGGTGGTGTCCGTCGCGTCGAAGGTGACGGTGACCGGGTTGCGCGGTGAGCCCTTGCCGTTGGCCGGGCTCCTCGTCGCGGAGACGTCGGGGGCGGTCGTGTCGATGTCGACGGGGAAGCCGCCGCTGGATCCGTCGACGATCCCGTTGCCGGACAGCAGGTGGTCGTTGACCGTGTGCCTCCCCGGCTCCGCGATGGTGAAGGGGACGGTGTAGGTCTGCCAGGCGCCCCCGTCGACCTGGTACTCGATCGTGCCGTCGGTCCGGTCGGTCGTCAGGCTGACGCGTACGTTGCTCGCGTACCAGCCGTTGACCGGCGCGGCGCCGGCCTTCAGCGTCGCGGTGGGCACGAGCACGGGCGTCAGGGTCCAGAAGTGGTCCGCGGTCGCCTGGTCCGAGCTCGTCGAGTTGACGGTGGTGGTCCCCTCGACGACGGTGCCGTTGCGGCCGTTGGCCGAGGAGTCGACCAGGGTCGCCCCACCGGCCTCATCGAAGGCGTAGTGCACCACGTCTCCGGCTCCGACCTTGCCACCGGCCAGGTCGGCGACCTCGGAGGCGCTCAGCGCCCGGCTGTAGACGTTGAAGTCGTCGACGGTCGCGTTCAGCGCGGGGTCGCTGCCGTACTGGGACTTGCCGATGTAGCTCCGCGTGGTCTTCCCGAGGTCGGACGGATGGACCGTCATGGCGGAGTTGGTGCCGACGACCTGTCCGTTGACGTACAGCGTTCCCGTGGTGCCGGAGACCGTGACGGTGACGAGCGACCACTGGTCGACCGGCAGCAGGCCGGTGCCGTTGATGCGCTGCTCTCCGCCGGCGCCGCTGGTCGTGATGGCGTACCGCAGCTCCTTGCCGTCGTTGAGGGTCAGGAACATGCTGGCGTTCGAACCGGTGCCGATGTCGAAGAGCCGGGACCAACCGGCGTTGGCGGCCGGATCGACCCAGGCGGAGACGGTGTAGTCGCCGGTCAGGCCGCTGACGGCGCCGTCGGGCAGGGTCGCGTAGGCGGTGGAGTTGCAGAACGACAGCGCCTTGCCGAGCCTGCCGGGCCGGCGCGGACCGGTGGCCGTGCAGCCACTGGTGGGAGAGCCGTCCGTCCACTGGATGACCTGGGCGCCGGTGTCCTTGCTCATGCCGGTGACGCCGAGAACCAGGCCGGTGCCGTAATTCGCGAACCGGTAGTGCCCCTTGCCGTCGGGGATGAGCTGCCACAGGTGGTCGGGAGTCCCGCTGTCGGACCAGATGACCGCAGGGGCGCCGTTGTCGGTGGAGGCGTTCTGGACGCCGAGGACCAGCCCGTTCGCCACGTTGACGATCTTGTAGAGGCCGGAGCCGGCGTCGACGAGCCTCCAGGTCTGTGTCGTGCTGCCGCCTGTGGCCGAGGCCTGGTCGACGGGCGTGCCCTCGGTGGTCCCCGAACCGGCGGTGTCGAGGGTGAGACCGCTGTTGACGTTGGTGATCGTGTACGTGCCGGCGAGACTGGTCGACTTACGGCCGGGGGTCACCACGACGTGATAGCCATAGGCCGCGTTCATGACCACCGGGACGGTGATCGAACCGTCGGACCCGACCCGGTACGTCGTGTCGGAGATCGTGACGGGGGCGGCCACGGGCACGGTCCGGCCGTATCCCGGGGTGAACTCCACCTTGACCTCGACGTGCCCGCCCATGGCGAGCTTGCGGAGTCCGTCGATCCTGATGGCGGACGAACGCGAGGCACCGCCGGCGACGATGTCCAGTTCCTTCTTGTCGTCGGTCACCGACGCGGCGCCGTCGATTCCGGTCGGTGCGGGCGGGGTGGTGACGACCATCTGGCCGCTCATGTCGGCGTACCACTTGTAGAGCCAGTACGCGCCGTTCGGGGAACCGCCCTGGCCGGTGAGCAGATCGCCGAGCGCGCCGGACTGGTTCCAGAACGCCAGCTCGGCGTCGTGGATCCCCAGCCGCTCGAACTTGGCGATGTAGCCGACCAGCGGACCGGGAATGCCGACCTCGGACGGGGCCGCGTACTCCTCGATCGCGATCGGGCGAGGACTGATGCCCAGGCTCTTCTCGATCGCCGTGACATTGGCGATGTCACCGACGATCTTTCCGGAGTTCTCCAGCTCGTGCCAGGCCAGAATGTCCGGAACGGTGTCGGTTGCGACCGCGTTCTTGAGGAAGTTCTGCATGTCGCCGATGTTGTCCGAGAAGCTCGGACCCTGAATCGGAGTCGTCGCGTCCTTGGACCGGATCTCCCGGTACGTCTTGGTCCAGAAATCCTCGAACGTGCCGTTGGACGACAGCCAGGTGTTATCCGATTCGTTCCACGGCGCGTACGCGGCCAGGTTCGTGATCCCCGAGGCCTTGACCTGAGCGATCTGCTGATCGACCAGAGTCAGCCAGGTGTTCCAGCTGAACTGGTACGGCCAGCCGGCGTACAGGTCCGACAGCCGGTCCACGACCTTCGCACCCGCCCTGGCCGCCTCCGGCGCCACCGTCAGGATGCCCCCCGTCGGCTGCTGCTTACCCCCCTGCGGCTTCTGCACGAACGTGTTCGGCTTGATCGGCTCGACCAGGCCGTCGGCCGGCGTCGTCGCGTCCGCCAGGCCGTACAGCGAACCCGTCGCCACATGCGTCACCGGACGGAACGGCTGATCGGCGTGCACCTCCAGGGTGTTCGCCGAGGTCGGGCCCGAACCCGTGGCGGCCTGAGCCGGGGACATGACGGCGGGGGTACCGACCGTCACGGTGACGACGGCGGCGAGGGCCGCGAGGCGCCGGACTCCGCGGCGGCCCGGCGAGGTTGTCGCCGGAACGCCTATTCTTCTATTCTGACTGCGTGTCACCTCTGCTCCTTGCATGAGGTAGTGCGAATCGGAGTGGGGCCGCGCGGATACGCCCCGCCGGCCCCTACCTCCGTGGCGGCGCAAGCGCGCAACACCACGGAGGAGACTGGGACACCGAATTCTCAGAATCCTTGCGGCCCGGCACCACACGTCGGGCAGGTCGGTGGAATCTAGCGGGCGGTGAGAGTCCAGAGGTGGTCCGCGGTGCCGTTGTCCTCCCACTGGAGGACCTGGGCGCCGGAGGCGGTGCTCATGTTCGTCACACCGAGCAGGAGGCCGCTGTTGTGGTTGATGATCTTGTAGTGGCCGTTCCCGTCGGAGGCGAACTGCCACAGGTGGTCGGCGGTGCCGTTGTCGCCCCAGATCAGGGCGGTTCCGCCGTCACTCGTGCTCATGTTCGTGATGCCGAGGGCCAGCCCACTGGCCTTGTTGATGATCTTGTAGAGGCCGGAGCCGGCGTCGACGAGCGTCCAGGTCTGGGTGCCGCTGGACGAGGGAGTGGCCTGGTCGACCAGGGTCCCCTGGGCGGTACCGGAGTTCTGGGTGTCCAGGGCCAGCCCGCTGTTCACATTCTTGATCTGGTACGTGCCGGCCAGTGAGGTCGAACCTCCGCCGCTGCCCGGAGTGACCACAAGGTGGTACCCGTAGTTGGCGTTCATGTTCGAGATGGGGACGGTGATGGAGCCGTTGGTCACGGTGTAGTTCGACTCGGCCAGCGTGCTGGGCCCCGAGACCGCCACCGTGCGCCCGGGTGAGGGGGTGTACTCCACCTTCACGTGGACGGTGCTTCCGAAGGTGCCGAGTCCGTTGATGGTCACGGCGCTGTCCCCGGAGCCGTGACCGACGATGACGCTGAGCTGGTTGCCGGCGCTGTTGAGTGCCGCGGCACCGTCGATCCCGGTCTGTGCGGGCGGGGTGGTGACGACCATCTGGCCGCTCATGTCGGCGTACCACTTGTAGAGCCAGTACGCGCCGTTGGGCGAACCGCCCTGGCCGGTGAGCAGATCGCCCAGCGCGCCGGACTGGTTCCAGAACGCCAGCTCGGCGTCGTGGATCCCCAGCCGCTCGAACTTGGCGATGTAGCCGACCAGCGGACCGGGGATGCCGACCTCGGACGGGGCGGCGTACTCCTCAATGGCGATCGGGCGGGGGCTGATGCCGAGGTTCTTCTCGATCGTGGTGACGTTGGCGACGTCACCGGCGATCTTGGCGGAGTTCGACAGCTCGTGCCAGGCCAGGATGTCCGGCACGGTGTTGGTCGCGACCGCGTTCTTGAGGAAGTTCTGCATGTCGCTGATGTTGTCCGAGAAGCTCGGGCCCTGGATCGGGGTCGTCGCGTCCTTGGACCGCACCTCACGGTAGGTCTTGGTCCAGAAGTCCTCGAAGGTGCCGTTGGAGGACGACCAGGTGCCGTCCGCCTCGTTCCACAGCGCGTACGCGGCCAGGTTCGTGATCCCGGACGCCTTGACCTGGGCGATCTGCTGGTCGACGAGGCTGAACCAGTTGCTCCAGCTGAACTGGTACGGCCAGCCGGCGTAAAGATCCGAAAGCCGGTCCACGACCTTCGCACCCGCCCGCGCCGCCTCCGGCGCCACCGTCAGGATGTCACCCGTCGGCTGCTGCTTGCCGCCCTGCGGCTTCTGCACGAACGTGTTCGGCTTGATCGGCTCGACCAGGCCGTCCGCCGGCGTCGAGGCGTTCGCCAGACCGTACAGCGAACCCGTCGCCACATGCGTCACCGGACGCAGGACCTGGTTCGCGTTGACCACCAGGGTCGTGGCGGCGTGCGCGGGGGTGGCGGCGAGCGTGGCACCGGCCGCGGTGAGGGTCAGCGAGGTGAGGAGGGCGGCGGCTCTTCCGGCTCTGGTTCTGGTTGTTTTCACTTCGGGCTCTCTTGTTGAGTGAGGGGACTCGTGGGTGGGAGCGGCGAAGGCCTGCGAAGGTGCGGTTTCAGGCGGTGTGTGAGAGGTCGCGGGCGCGGGGGGCCGCGTGCACGGCCTGCCGCGGGCCGGAGAGGCATGGATCTCAGTCCTTGACGGCGCCGGCGGTGACACCGGCCGCGACGTAGCGCTGGGCGAGGACGAGGAGCAGTGCCGCGGGGATCGAGGCGACCACGGCGGTGGCCATGATGGCGTTCCACTCCTGGTTGTTGTTCCCGATGTAGCGATAGATGCCGAGGGTGATCGGGCGCAGCCGGCCGCCGGTGTCGAGGGTGTTGGCGAAGACGAAGTCGGACCAGGCCCACAGGAAGCTGAAGAGGGAGACGGTGACGAGGGCGTTGCGGCTGACCGGCAGGACGACGGACCAGAAGGTGCGGAGGGTTCCGGCGCCGTCGATGCCGGCGGCGGCCAGGAGCTCGTCGGGGATGCCGGACATGAACGCCGTGAAGATCATCACGCCGAACGGCACGGCGATGGTGGAGTCGGCGACGATCAGGCCCCACCAGGTGTTCATCAGGCCGAGGTTGAGGAAGATGCCGTAGAAGCCCATGGCCATGACGATGCCGGGGATCATCTGGGCGATCAGGAGCACGATGCTCAGGGCTCCGCCGCCGCGGGGGCGCAGCTTGGCGAGCGCGTAACCGGCCGGTGCCGCCAGCAGCAGGGTGAGGACCACGGTGCCCAGGCCGATGAGGAGGCTGGTGAGCAGGTAGGGCATCTGGTCGTTGAGGACGGCCTTGTACCCCTCGAAGGTGGGGTGGAGCGGAATGAGGTCCGGGGGGTTCTTCCGCATGTCCTGCTGGGGCGTCAGCGAGACGTTGAGCATCCAGTAGACGGGGAAGAGCATGATCGCCGTCAGGACGACGCCGATGACGGTGGTGCGGACGCTGCGGTGGTGCCGGGTGGGGGCGGTCATGATTCCTGCCACTTCTGGACGCGGATGTAGAGCAGCCCGAAGACCAGGGCGATCAGGATGAGGATGTTGCCGACTGCGGCGCCGGGCCCGAACTGGGGCAGGAGGGAGCCGAATCCGAGCCGGTACGACCAGGTGGCGAGAGTGGAGGAGGAGTCCCCCGGACCGCCCTTGGTCATGATCCAGATGAGGTCGAAGACCTTCAGCGTGTAGACGAAGCCGAGGAGCAGCACGACCGCGGAGACGGGCCGCAGCAGCGGGAAGGTGATCCGGCGGAACACCTGCCAGGATCCGGCGCCGTCCAGCGCGGCCGCCTCGTACAGGTCGGCGGGGATGTTCTGCAGCCCGCTGTAGAGAATGACCAGGTTGAACGGGATGCCGATCCAGATGTTCGCGATGACGACCGAGGTCAGGGCCCAGTGGGGCGAGGTGAGCCAGTCGACCGGAGAGACGCCGACGAAGTGGAGGGCGTAGTTCAGCACGCCGGACTCGCTGTTCATCATCCACGCCCAGGTCGAGGAGGAGACGATGAGCGGCAGCAGCCAGGGGATGAGGAAGAGCGCCCGCAGTAGCCCGGACAGGCGGAAGTTCCGGTTGAAGAAGACGGCCAGGGCCAGCCCCGCGCAGTACTGGACGGCGATGGAGACCAGCGTGAAGACGAAGGTGTTCCGCATCGCGGGCCAGAACGTCGGGTCGTGCAGGACCTGGCCGAAGTTGTCCCATCCGGAGAACGGGGCCCCGCCGGCCACGAAGGACCGCACCGTGTAGTGGTGCAGGCTCAGATCCAGGTTGCGGTAGAGGGGATAGAGGTAGAACCCGGCCAGATAGACCACCAGCGGCAGCGTGAAGGCCCAGGCGGCCCACTGGCGTTTGCCGGGCCGGCGCCGCCGGCCCTTGCCGGCATTGGCCGGAGTGCTCACGGTCGCCCTGGACGCGGCCGGGGACCGCTGCGAGCGGTCGGCTCGGACGAGGGTCATGCGGGGCTCCTAGCTGCGGGGAACGGCGTCCAGGACGCTGTGCTCAGGGTGCGGAGACGTGGTCCGCGCGGCATGACACCGGCCACATCTCGGAGTCGCTGGATTCTTCGCTGCCAGGACCGGCCCCGTTCGGGAGCGTCGGGGGCCGGCGCGGCGTCCGGCAGCCGTACGGGTCAGCCCTTACGGCCGACGGCGGCCTGCGCGGCGTCGAGGGCGGCCTGCGGGCTCTTGCCACCGGACAGCGCGGACTGCACGGCGGTCCACATCTGCTGGGAGATGACCGGGTACTTGGTGCCCAGCCCGTTGCTGGTACGGCCGCGGGCTGCGGCGACCGCCGAGACCCACGGCTTGAGGGCCGCGTTCTGCTGGACCTGTTGCTGCTGCACCGCGCTCGTGGGCGCGATGTAGGACAGGGTGGTGTCGGTGGCGAGCAGGTTGGTGGGGCTGATCAGACAGTTGACGATCTTCTTCGTCACGTCGTACCGGCCGGTGGCCTTCTGTACCGGCACGGTGACGAACTCACCGCCGGTCGGCGCGGGGGCGGAGCCGCCGTTCCGGGCCGGGATGTTGATGATGCCGTAGGGGAAGCCGGCCTTGGCGGCGTTGGCGAGCTGCCAGGTGCCGTTCTCGCCGAAGGCGTACTTGCCGGTGGCGAACTCCTGCCAGCTGGTGGTCTGGGTGTTCTGCAGCACGTCGTTGGGGGCCAGGCCCTGGGACACCCAGTCCTTCCACAGGGACAGCGCGGCGACGCCATTGGGGTCGTTCAGCTTGGTCAGGTCACCGCCCGCGCCCCAGAACCAGGGCAGGAACTGGAAGCTCCCCTCCTCGGTGCCGATCGCGGAGAAGGTGATGCCCTTCTTCCCGGCGGTCTTGACCTTCTGCAGCGCCGCGGTGAGGGTGGCCCAGTCCTTGATGCCGGCCGGGTCGACGCCGGCGGCCTTGAGGATGTCCTTGTTGTAGTACAGCGCCAGGGTGTTCGCGCCGATCGGGACGCCGTAGGCGGAGCCGTCCATGACACCCGCGCCGAGGATGTTCGGCTGGATGGACGAGGTGGCCAGGCCCAGGTCGCTGGTCTTGTTGAGGATCCCCGCCTGGACCAGGGTCGAGACGACCGGGTTGTCGACCAGCATCATGTCGGGGGCGTTGCCCTGCTGGGCGGCGAGCAGCGCCTTGTTGCCCAGGTCGGTGGTGTCCATGGCGGTGCGCTTGACGGTGACGCCGGCCTGGGTGCCGCAGCCGGCGACCCGCTTGCCCCACTCGGAGGAGGCGTCGAACTGCGGGTAGGGGTCCCAGAAGGTGTAGGTGCCCTTGGCGGAGCCGCCGGAGTCGTCACTGCCGCTAGAGGAGCACGCCACGGCGGACGTGAGCGTGCCGGTGGCGAGCACGGCGGCGATGAGGGTGCGGCGCAGGTGTCTCATGGTGACCTCGTAGTCGGGGGATGGTCGTGATCGAGCGAAGGGGCGTTGCGGGCTAGGTGACGGGCAGCCAGACGCGCATGCTGCCGGTGGTGCGGTTGGCCCAGGCGTAGTAGGGCACGGCGGTCAGCTCGAGCGCGCTGCCCGTCGCCGGGGAGTCGGGGGTTGCCTCCGGCCGGTACGGCCACCAGCCCACGTCGGGGATGCTTCGCCGGTGGCCGGCGCCGACGACGGTGACGACGCCGCCCAGCAGGTCGGGACGGTCCTTGACCACGAGCGGGACGCCGGTGTCGAGCACCACGTCGTCCAGGCCGCCGCCGGGGTGGTCGACCTGCTCCAGGCAGTACACGAGAGGGCCGCGCTCGATCGCGACGCAGCCGCGGACCGCGTCCACCCGCGGATCGGCCCGTACCAGCCGCAGGGCCTGATCGAGGGTGAAGACGATCGTGTCCCCGACGGCCCACTCCCGCTCGACGCGCAGCCAGCCGTCGTCGCTGACGACGTCGGCCACCGTGGTGCCGTCGGCGTGCACCAGGGTGTACTCGGTGCACCATTGCGGCAGGCGCAGGGAGAGGGTCCAGGGAGCGCCGGGGCTCTCCTCGACGGTGACCGCGATGCGGCCGGTCCGCGGGTACTCGGTTTCGACGCTCACAACGACCGGAGATCCGTCCGCATCGCCCTGGAAACGCCCCGTGGCATACTGGTGGAGCTGGATGCCGCTGCCGTCGGTGGAGGCGAGGTAGTGCTCCAGGCTGGCGAGCAGGCGCATCACGTTGGGTGGGCAGCAGGCGCAGCGGAACCACCGGGTGCGCCGCGAGGAGTGGTCCCCGCCGCGGCCGACGTAACCGTCGCGTACGGCGAGCGGGTTGACGTAGAGCCAGCTCTCGCCGTCCAGGGACATCCCGGCCAGGAAGCCGTTGAACAGCGTTCGCTCGACGAGGTCGCTGTAACGGGCCTCGCCGGTGAGCAGCGCCATCCGCCAGCTGAACTGGATCGAGGCGATGGCGGCGCAGGTCTCGCAGTAGGCGCGCTCGTTGGGCAGCTCGTAGGGGTCGCCGAAGTCCTCCTCGTCGTGATGGGCGCCGACGCCGCCGGTCAGGTGCGTCTTGGTGGCGGCCATCGCGTGCCAGAGCCGGGCTCCTGCTTCGGCGAGGGCCCGTTCCCCGGTCTCGGCGGCCAGGTCGGCGACGGCGGCCAGGAGGTAGAGCTGGCGCACCGCGTGACCTTCGACGTTCTGGGCCTCGCGGACGGGTACCCGGTCCTGGCAGTACGCCTCGTGGCCGTGGACACCGTGGCCGTGACGGTCCACGAAGTAGCCGGCGAGGTGGAGGTAGCGGGTCTCGCCCGTTTCCCGGTAGAGCTCGACCAGGGCCGTCTCCACCTCGGGATGGGCGTCGAAGCCGTCGATCGGCCGGCCGCTGCCCTCGGGGCCGAAGACGGCGTCGATGTGGTCGGCGAACTTCACCGCCACGTCCAGCAGTTCGGTACGTCCGGTGGAGCGGTGATGGGCGACGGCGGCCTGAATCAGGTGGCCCGCGCAGTACAGCTCATGCCCCCACCGGAGGTCGCTCCAGCGGCCCTCGCCCTTGCCCGACTGGAACCAGGTGTTGAGGTAGCCGTCCTCCGCTTGGGCGGCCGCCACCAGAGCGATGATCCGGTCGACCTCGGCGGTGAGGGCCGTGGTGTCCCGGCCCACCGCGGCGTCCTGGCCCAGCTGCCAGGAGGCGGCCTCCAGCCACTTGTAGACGTCGGTGTCCTGGAAGGGATAGTCACCCTCGAACGCGCCGGAACGGGTGCCCGCGACCAGGCGCAGGTTGTGGAGGTTGCCCGCGGACTCCAGCAGCTCGATCCCCTGCGGGATGCACGCCTCCGCGTTGACCGTACGGCGGTCGTGCCAGAACCCCGCCGTCACCGTCGGCGCGGCCGCAGGACGCAGGACGGTCCGCGACCGCGGACCGAGCCGGATGGGGCCGGCGGAGGGGGTGGAAGACGTGCGGGACATGGAACTCCCCGGATCTGTGCCTCACGGCGATGACGACGACGCGGCTCTCCCGCAGGTGAGCAAATGCGCAAACGTTTTTCTTGCCGGAAACATAAGGTTAACCATGGGAGGCGTCAAGGGTGTTTGCACGATGCTTTCTTGTTTGCGCACGACTGGCCAATGAGCGGAAACGATGGCACTATGACCTCACGGAATAGCGGAAGCAAAGGATTGCGCGTGGCGGAGTCGGGTCGAGCGACCACGAGAACCAGGGCCACACTCACCGATGTCGCCGCGCTGGCGGACGTGAGTGTGGGCACGGCGTCGAGGGCGCTCAGCGGCTCGGGCCGCATGCGCCCTGAGACCCGGCAGCGGGTCCTCGACGCGGCACAGACCCTCGGCTTCCGCCCCAACCAGCAGGCGCAGAGCCTGCATACCGGGCGCAGCTGGACCGTCGGGCTGATGACCACCGACGGCATCGGCCGGTTCAGCACCCCGGTGCTCCTCGGCGCCGAGGACGCGCTCGGGGCGGGAAAGATCTCAGTCCTGCTCTGCGACACGCGCGGCGACCTGATCCGCGAGCAGCACCACCTGCGCAATCTGATGGACCGCCGGGTCGACGGCATCATCGTCACGGGCCGCCGTACCGACCCCCGGCCACCGCTCACCGGCGTTCACGACGACGTCCCCGTGGTCTACGCGCTCTCTCCCTCGACCGACCCCGGCGACATCTCCGTCGTCTCCGACGACCACCAGGGCTGCGGGCTGGCCATCGACCACCTGATCTCCACCGGCCGCACCCGGATCGCGCACGTCACCGGCCCCGCCCACCACGCGGCGGCGTCCGACCGGGCCCGCTTCACCCAGGAGTTCCTGGCCGAAGCGGGCCTCGAACTCGTCTTGGGCAAACCGCACTTCGGCGACTGGAGCGAGGCGTGGGGCCGGCGCTCCGCCCAGGCGGTACTGCGCGCCGCGCCGGACACCGACGCCTTCTTCTGCGGCAACGACCAGATCGCCCGCGGCGTCACCGACACCCTGCGCGAGAGCGGCGTCGCGGTCCCCGACGACATCGCCGTCGTCGGCTATGACAACTGGGACACCATGGCGCTCGCCGCACGCCCCCCGCTGACCACCATCGACGTCGACCTGAGCGAGATCGGCCGCATCGCGGCCCTCCGGCTGCTCGACGCCATCGACGACAAACCCTCCCCGGGCGTGCACTCGGTCCCCTGCCGACTGGTCGTACGCGACTCCGCCTGATGGTCAGGACAGGCCCGGTTGGGTGTGCGGCACCGTGTAGTCGAGCACGATGTCCTCCCAGCGCAGGCCGGCCGTGCAGGTCTCATCGTCGGTACGGGTCAGGGTCAGCGCGATGCGCTTCGGCGGCCTGCCCGGGGGGTAGAGCGCGTCGATGGGGACGCTGTGCCTGGGCGCGACGTTCAGGGGGCCGCTCGAAGGTGAGGCGACCGCGAAGGAGGCGGGACAGCCGTCCTTGACGACGAAAGAGCCTCCAAGGCCGGTCAGACGGCCCCGGACGTCGGGAAAGTCGATCCGGAACACGGTGTTCAACGTCGCTCCCGGTCGGACCGTCCAGTCCTGGTGACGCCTGTCCGGAACGCAGGCGGCCACCCCGCCCCCGCCCCCGCCGGTGTCGATGCAGCCGCCGCTGAGGGTGACCGCCTTGGGCTTTGCGCCCGACTCGTACACGAGCGTGGGACTCCCGGCGTTCTCGAACCAGAGCGTCGGTCCGATGATCAGTAGCAGGCCGAGTCCTACACGGATCAATCCGAGGGGTAGGGCCAGGTCATCATCCTGGCCTTCGGCCGCGGAGACCTCCGCTTCGGTGTCGTCGTCCGCGGGACGGGCCGCGAGCCGGTCCTGGAGCCGTGCGTGGCGGAACTGGTAGACCGCGCCCGCCTGCCGGAGGACCCCGCGCTCGTGGGCGTCCTCGAGGAAGCGGGGAAGGTCGAACGGTAGACGTCCGGTCACGGCCAGCAGCCGCCGGGATACGGCGAACGTCCCCCAGGGAGTACGGAGCGCGCACGCGAGAGCGATGGAGAGGGTGAGGGCCAGCGACAAGGTCAGTTTGTACCCCGGGCTGATGTCGCCCGAGGGGAGCAGGAACACGGCCGTCGGCAGGCCCGCGGCGAGCCCGCCGAGCGCGACCGCCCAGGCGGTCGACCGGCGGCGCCGCCGCAGTGCGCCGCGCGGATCGGGCGCGGCGGACGCCGCTTCGGCCCGGGACGGGTCCGGGATCGGGAGCAGGCAGACGCCCGCCACGATCGCCAGCGTCGCGAACACCTCCGTGAGGAGGTCACCCGTCCAGAGGAAGGAGTAGATCGCGGCCGGGACGGCGTAGACCAGAGGAAGAAACCACCGCCAGACCGGAGAGCTGACGTTCCACCACGACAGGTCGCGCGTGCGCCGGCTGTTCATGATCGTCGCCAGGTTGCCGAGGTAACGGCGGGCCTTGGCGGGGCTCCGGCCCTCGTAGACGGTGGGGATCAGTTCGTCGAGGAGATGGTCTTCGACCTCTTTGCGGGTGTCGAAGGCGAGCAGCGCTTCCGGGTCGCGATCCCGGTAGACGGTGCGGGCGAGTCCGCACATCAAGGGCGTCGTGAAGGCCGAGGCGAGGGGGCCGCGGGGAGCAGCGCGCATGGCGGCGGCGACGGCGTTCCAGCGGTCGTCGCCCGGCAGGCCCTGCGCTGTGAGGAAGGCGATGGCCTCCTCCACATCGATCTCTCGGATCTCCACGACCGCGGCCCGGGACAGCGCTCTGCCGGACCGCTCGATCGTCTGCTCATACTCATCCGCACGGCAGGTCAGCCACAGTGGGCCGCCTACGGCGAATGCGTCGATCTTCTCCAGGGCCTCCTCACGGGCCTCGGCCGCGATCTCGTCCAGGCCGTCGAGCACCGGCATGATCCGACGGCCCTGGACCAGGGTCTCAATCGCGAGATCGTCAAGCTGGGGATGGTCGGTGGCGATCCTCTCGGCCATCCACTCGTCCAGATCATCCTGCGGGTTCCAGGAGGAGAGCGACAGGAGTACGGGCACGGGCTCGCCCTCCCGCAAGTCCGCCAGCAGGCCGAGCACCAGGAAGATCGAAAGGGCGGTCTTGCCCGCCCCCGGCTCACCGATGACCACCAGATGCCGGTCCAGCGGCAGTTCCCGGAACCGCTGGGCGACCTGGGTCAGGTCTCCTTCGAGCCGCAGCCGGATCACGTGCCGGTTCCCGGTGATCGCTTGGGGGGACGACTGGACGGGCCTGCCGGTCGAGGACCACGCCACCGGCAGCGGCGCGGGATCGGCCAGCCCCCGCAGCGCCTTCTCCTTGAGCCACTGACCGCGGACCCGGTCGCCGAGCATGGCCTGGGCCTCGCCGATCTCTCGTACTCTGCCCTTGCCCTGGCGGTCGTGGACGCGGTCGACGAACCCCACGACCCCCGAGAAGAGCGCCATGAACATGCCGATGATCGAGGAGAGCGAGTCCGCGTCCGACAGCCCGACGAGCGGAAAGACGATCACAAGCACGAGCCCGAACAGAAGCCCGGTGATCGCGATAGCCCTGGCCATGATCGTCAATGTACGGCGAACCCGGCCGGGACACGGCTGAATCGTCCGACTGTGGTCCACGGGCCGGCTGCCCGGCTCCGTGCCGTCCGCTCTGGTCTCAGCGCGGGTTCAGCTCGGCGACCCGGCCGTCGCCGACGTGCAGACGGCGCGTGGTGTGCACGGCGTCGATCATCCGACGGTCGTGCGTCACCAGCAGCAGGGTGCCGGGGTAGGAGTCGAGCGCGGACTCCAGCTGTTCGATCGCCGGCAGGTCGAGATGGTTGGTCGGCTCGTCCAGAACGAGCAGGTTCACGCCCCGTGCCTGCAGCAACGCCAGAGCCGCCCGGGTGCGTTCACCCGGGGACAACGTCGCCGCGGGGCGGGTCACGTGCGCGGCGCGCAGGCCGAACTTCGCCAGCAGCGTGCGGATCTCCGCCGGCGGCAGCTCGGGGACCTCCGCGCCGAAGGCGTCCAGCAGGGCTCCCTCGCCGAGGAACAGCGCTCGCGCCTGGTCGACCTCGCCGATGACCACGCCCGGGCCGAGCGCCGCGTGGCCCTCGGCGAGGGCGGCCCGGCCCAGCAGCGCCGACAGGAGCGTCGACTTGCCCGCCCCGTTGGGTCCGGTGATCGCGACCCGTTCGGCCCAGCCGATCTGCAGATCGACGGGGCCCAGGGTGAAGTCTCCGCGCCGCACCACCGCGGAGCGCAGGGTCGCCACCACGGCACCGGCGCGTGGCGCGGCGGCGATCTCCATGCGCAGCTCCCACTCCTTGCGGGGCTCCTCGACCACGTCGAGGCGTTCGAGCGCACGCTCGGTCTGAC
Organism: Actinoallomurus rhizosphaericola; assembly: GCF_024055675.1. Lineage (NCBI taxonomy): Bacteria > Bacillati > Actinomycetota > Actinomycetes > Streptosporangiales > Thermomonosporaceae > Actinoallomurus > Actinoallomurus rhizosphaericola. The sequence goes on from NZ_JAMXMW010000009.1 coordinate 74,495, forward strand.
GGACCTTGGCGGCCTGTTTCTCACTCGCGTCGGCGCGGAAGTTCCGGCCGACCTTGTCGTTGTCTCCTCCGTTGGCGCCCCGGGCCTTCTTCCTGGCGTTCCTGACGCCCTTGGCGGCCCAGTCCCGTTGCGTCCGGCCCCGCTGCTCCAGGGTGGCGACCTTGCTCGCGTACTCCTCGTAGTCGGCGCGGGCGTGCCTGCGGGCGACCTCACGCTCGGCCAGGTACGCGGCGTAACCACCGCCGTAGACGTTCACCTGCTGCTGGGCCAGGTCCAGCTCCACCACCCGGGTGACCGTACGGTCCAGGAACTCGCGGTCATGGCTGACCAGCACCGTGCCGGCCCGCAGGCTTGTGACGAACCGCTCCAGCCGCTCGAGACCGTCCAAGTCCAGATCGTTGGTGGGCTCGTCGAGCAGGAAGATGTCATACCGGCTGAGCAGCAGCGACGCCATTCCCGCACGGGCCGCCTGCCCGCCGGACAACGAGGTCATCGCCTGATCGAGACCGGCCGCCAGCCCCAGCTCGGCGGCCACCTCCCCGGCCCGATCCTCCAGATCGGCGCCACCGAGGGCCAGCCACCGCTCCAAGGCGGAGGCGTATTCGTCCTCCGCCCCCTCGCGCCCGTCGACGAGGCCCTCGGTCGCGGCGTCCAGCTCCCGCTGCGCCCGCGCCACCCCGGTACGCCGGGCGAGGAAGCCGAGCACCGTCTCGCCGTCACGCCGGTCCGGCTCCTGCGGCAGGTAGCCGACGGCCGCCGACGACGGGCTGAGCGTCACGGAACCGGCCTCGGGAGCGAGCAGCCCGCCAAGGGTCCGCAGCAGGGTGGACTTTCCCGCGCCGTTGACGCCGACCAGCCCGATGACCTCTCCCGTGGAGACGACCAGGTCCAGCCCGGAGAACAGGACACGGTCACCGTGCCCGGCGGCGAGATCCTTCGCGACAAGGGTTGCTGTCATAGAACGCCCACGCTATCCACCGCGACGTCGTCCGCATCCAGAGCGGTCCGGTCGTCGACCTCCTTGACAGGACATCTCGTTCCTTTGCCCGCGGTCGGGTGTATATCGTCCGAGGAGTCTGCCGAGGAGGCCAGGGTGACCGTGTCAGCGGAACTCGCCGAGATCCACCAGTGGTGGGCGCAACGATCCGGCCTCACGGGCCAGGGTACGGCCTTCCGGATCGCCGGCAGCGCCTACGACCAGGTCGCCCCCGCCGGTGTCGACAACCCGTACTGGGAGCTCGTCCGGCAGCTGCCCTCGGTGCACGAAGCCGGGCAGGGGGTCTGTCCCGACGGTTTCGCCCGCGGGCTTCCCGTCGGGCATCACCTGCTGACCAAGCGCTACGCATGGGCGATCCCCTCACCCGGCGACCTCGCCTGGCTCGCCCGGATCCTGGGCGGTCGCGGCCTGGTCGAGATCGGTGCGGGCTCGGGCTACTGGGCGTGGCAGGCGGAACAGGCCGGTATCGACGCCATCGCCTACGAGCCCGTCAGTTCCTCCACCAACGCCTACACCGACGGCACCGAGTACTCCGCCGTCCGGAGAGGCGGCCCAACCGCCGCCCGGCGCCACCCCGACCGGGCCCTGCTGCTGTGCTGGCCGTCTCCCGGCGACCCATGGGCGAGCGACGCACTCCACGCCTACGCCGGCGACCTGCTGATCTACATCGGGCAGGGTGCGGGCGGCCGCTGCGCCGATGACGGCTTCTTCCGGCTTCTCGCCCGGGCGTGGACGCCGATCGGTTCCAGCGTCCACCACATCCCCTGGCGGCACACCCACAGCACGATGACGGCCTATCGCCGCAGAGCCACGGCTCGCAGCGACGGCCCGCTCACAGCTTGACGAGCTTGGCGTACGGCGCCGGGATCCGTTCCGTCTGCGAACCGAAGTCCACGCTCACGGCGATGCCGTCCTCGACAGCGGTGACCACGCCGAGGCCGTACCTGTCATGGCTCACCTGGTCCCGCACGGCGAACTGCTCGACAGGCGTGACGACCGGGGCTTTGAAGGGACTGGTGGGCAGGTGACGCCGGGTGGCGGCGCGAGCGGCTCTCATTACGCCACAGTAGGCCATCCCCTCGCCCCACCGCGACGGGGCCGTGCCGGCCTGCTACCGGGGGAGTATGCTAGATCGTGACCGAGGAGCTTCCGCGTTGCCAGTCGGGCCGACGCCTCGTCGGCGACTCACTAGCGCGGCCTTCAGTCACAGGTCAAGACAGGTCGGCGATCATTACGCCTCGTACCCCCGCATGTCGTTCCATGACGACGGTGCGGCGGCGCCGCGCTCCATCGAGCGAGCCGGCCACCGAGCGGGCTCGTCCCCTCGCCGTGATCTAGCCATTCCCAGCACGGTCGGCGCGTTACCGGCTGGGGCACCCGTTCTCCATCGGAGACGGAACGCGCCTCGACATCCATGCTCACCGCGGCCGAACTCGGCCGCGTCATCTCGAACCGGAGACTCACCGATGCATCACAGCACCGTCCGCGCCAGGCTCTTCAGCCGGCGCCTACCCGGCCGTACCGTCATCGCGATCCGCGGAGAACTCGACATCGCGACGACCCCGGCGCTCCGCACTCGCATCCTCACCATCCTCGCGGACACCGCCACGCCGATCATCATCGACCTGTCCGCCGTATCGTTCTGCGACGCCTCCGGCCTGGCCCTGCTCGTCGGCACCCACCGTCGCGCGCGGTTGCACGGGCTCGCCGTGACCCTCGCCGCGCCCCGTCCGAACGTGGCCAAGTTGCTGCGCATCACCGGCCTCGACCGGGCCTTCGACGTCAGCCCCACCCTTGCCGACGCCCGGCTCGGCCACGCGCGTACCGATCAACACTGCGCCGCGGCGTGACCCTGGCTCACGCCTGACCGTTCCAGGAGCGAGAAGCCGCCACTCGCCGGCAGGCGGGCAGCGAGCCGCGGACACGGGTATGAGGACGGGCGAGGCCTCTTCGTTCGCGCCGATGCCGCATGGCGGAGGAGGTCTCAGGTATGAAGATCATCGCTGCCGATCGGTCGGCAGCGTTAACGTCATGTCTCTTCGGGGGGATCGAGTGCCGTTCACATCCGGGCCCAAGTCGACGTCCGAGCTGCTCACCGAGCTCGAACCGGTCGTCGCGGCCGAGCTCGACCGTCATCTGTCCACGGCGAAGGAATGGTTCCCGCATCAGTACGTGCCCTGGAGCCGGGGCCGTGACTTCGACGGTCCGCTGGACGGCGAACCATGGTCACCCGAGGACTCCACGGTCTCGCCCGCGGCGCGGGAGGCGCTGATCGTCAACCTCCTCACCGAGGACAATCTGCCGGGCTACCACCGCGAGATCTCCACGATCTTCGGGCGGGACGGCGCGTGGGGCACCTGGGTGGACCGCTGGACGGCCGAGGAGAACCGCCACGGGATCGTCATCCGCGACTACCTCACCGTCACCCGGGCCGTGGATCCGGTCGCGCTCGAACGGGCCCGCATGACGCACATGCAGAGCGGCTACCAGGCCGACCACGGCGACAAGATGCTCCACGGCCTGGCCTACGTCTCGTTCCAGGAACTGGCGACGCGCGTCTCTCACCGCAACACCGGCAAGGCCTCGGGAGACCCGGTATGCGAGCGGCTCCTGGCGCGGGTGGCCGCCGATGAGAACCTCCACATGCTCTTCTACCGCAACCTGCTCGCCGCGGCCTTCGAGCTGTCCCCCGACGAGACGATGCGCGCCGTCACCGACGTCGTGACGAACTTCCAGATGCCCGGCCACACCATCGACGGCTTCCTCCGCAAGTCGGCCGCCATCGCCAACGCGGGAATCTACGACCTGCGCGTCCACCTCGACGACGTCCTGTCCCCTGTCCTGCGGCAATGGCGGGTCTTCGAGCTCGAAGGTCTGGGCGCCGAGGGGGACAAGGCCCGCCAGGAACTGTCGGACTTCTTGGAACGGCTGGAGACGACGGCGACCCGATTCACCGAGCGCCGTGCCGAACGCCGGGCGCGGGCGGCCGACGCGCCGGCCGATGAGCGGTCGCGCTCATCGGCGCACTGACCAGGCGATGATCTCCTGGCCTGACATCCCGGTCTGAGGGGCTCGGCCCCTCGGCGGCGCCGCGCCCGCTGCGGCGGTCGGTGCGGCGACCAGTACGACGACCAGGGGCTCCTCCCACCATCGGACTCACCGGACGGCAGCAGGCCGCCGGTGAAGGGAGTGGGCCATGTGTGACGAGCCGACCAACACGGGACCGGACGGCGCCGGCGACCCCGGGTCGAACACGGCGAACGCCCGCGGCGCGGGCGAGGTGCGGAGGTCGCGGGATCGTTCCGCGCCGCGGCTGCTGATCGCCGCCGCCGCCTGGGAGGCGTTCCTGGCGCTGGTGCGCAAGGGCATCAATGAGCTCTTGAAGTGAGAATGCGGCGTTTCCGCGTCCGCGAGGGCGCGGGAACGTCCTCTCAGTCGTTCTCCGCGAGCCGCTTGAGGAGGGTGATGGAGTCCTCCGGGGACAGGGCGCGCTCGCGGGCCTGGGTGAAGGCCGCGCGGTACCGGCCGATCTCCTCGGCCGTCTCGATGAACTCATTCCGGTTGAGCAACTCGACGGCGACGATCGAGGGGTCCTCGCCGGAGAACTCGAAGATCTGGAAGGGGAAGCCCATCGCCTGGTGCGGTCCCGCGTCGAACGCGAGGATGCGCACCGTCACGTGTTCCTGGACCGCCGCCCTCAGCAGGCGGTTGTACTGCTCGACCATGAGGGCCCGACTGCCGATGATCCGTCGCAGGCAGGACTCGTCGAGCACGAGGTCCACGCGCGGCGGCTCCGGCCGTACCAGGATCTCCTGCCGCTCCATGCGCAGGTCCAGCCGACGGCGCACCTGGTCGAGCGGGACGTCGTTCCACGAGTCCATCAGGGCGTGGGCGTAGTCGCGGGTCTGCAGCAGGTCGGCCACGAGGTTCGTCTCGTAGATCGAGATGGCGACGGCCTCGTCCTCCAGGCTGAGGAGGGTCTCCGTTCCCTCTTCGACCACGTCGGAATAGTGGGCCCACCAGCCCTTGCTGCGCGCCTGGCGCACCATCTGCAGGAGCACTTCCCGGCGCTCGTCGGTGACCTGGTAGAGGTCGAGGAGGTCTCTGGCGTCCTGAATCCGCACGGCGACCTGGGCGTTCTCGATGCGGCTCACCTTCGCCGGGGAGCATTCGAGGTATTCGGCGACCTCGTCGAGCGTACGGCGGGAGGCGGCTCGCAGCCGCTGCAGCTCAGCGGCCAGCCTGCGGCGTCGCATCACGGGGCTCCTGCCACCTGCGGTCATCGGACCATCCATCCGTCGTCATTACCGGACCGGCCGAAGATCAATTATGACTACCGCCCAGTACGTCTGATGCGGTGAGCATATCCATGCACCTTCCATCTTGCAATTTGCAGTATGCATCACCCTGGCCGGATCGAGGCTCGGGATGGCACGCAACCCTTGGCAGGAATAAGCGCCTGCCTCCAGTCCCGGCATCGGGCCGGCCCACCCCCGAACCCGGGGATTGACCGGCGGCAGCGGCGAGAGCAACGCTTTCCCCCTGTCATCACCGGCCGATCGCTCGCGCCCATCGATTCCGACACCGCTTCCCATCCGTCGCCCCAGGGTGACGCTCCGGAACCTCTCCCGGCGAAACGACCGGAGGCTCCCGATCCGTTCCTACATGTTGCAACTTTCGCAAAGAGAAGTGCATACTTCGACATGCTGATCGTAAGATGCTCGACCGTCCCGCCGGAAGAGGGCCGGAGGGCCGATGGACGGGGGTCCACGTGGTGAACTCGTACGCCCGGAGGCGGGAGATGGGCGCGGTGCTGCGCGAATGCCGTCTCGCCGCAGAGGTCGAGATCCGCTCGGCCGCCGAGCACCTCGACTGCCCGCCCGCCCGGGTGACGCGGATCGAGGACGGGCTGGCGGCCCTGCGCATGGCGGAGGCCCGCGACCTGCTCGACCTCTATCGGGTGCCCGCCGCGAAGCGGGACGATCTCCTCCACGCGGCACAGGAGACGGCGGGACGGAACTGGTGGTATCCGTACGCCGATCTCGTCGATGACGCCTTCGAGACCCTCCTGATCCTGGAGGACGAGGCGCACTGCGTCCGCACCCACCAGCCGAACCTCGTGCCGGGCCTGCTGCAGACCTACCGGTACGGCTGGGAGCTGATGAGCACCCTGAGCGATCTGCCGCTCGGAGAGGTGGAGCGACGCATGCGGTTGCGGGCCGCCCGGCAGCGGGTGCTGCTGCGTGACCGCCCGCCCAGGCTGGCCGTCGTGCTGGACGAGGCGGCTCTGCGCCGGCCGGTCGGCGGGCCGGACGTGATGCGGCTGCAGTACGAGCGCCTCATCGAGGTGGCCACCATGCCGACGACCACGTTGCAGGTGCTGCCGCTGACCGCGGGACCGCACCGGGCGATGGGATTCGCCTTCCACATCTTCGAGTTCGACGGGGACGGTGCTCGGATCATGCAGCTGGAGTTCCTCGACCACGAGCGTTTCACCGAGGACGCCGACGAGGTCGCCCGCTACGCGGAGGCGTACGAGGCGGCGTCACGGCGGGCATGGACCGGCAGCGCTCCCTGGACTTCCTGCGCGCGCTGGCCGGAAGAGGCTGACGTGGACCGGCCGACGGGGTGTTCTCAGGATCGGCCGCGTCGCCGTGCGCGGGGAGGCCGCAACGGGGCGGCCGGAGACGGGCGAGGGTGCGCTCTGCGGATCATTCGATACGGGCGAGGGCACCGTATCGGACCGTCCAGGCACCCTCGCCCCGTCTTCGAGGGGTCAAGCGCCCTTGGTGCCGTCCGCCGCACCGGCCACGACGGCGCGGCGCGCACGGGGAGCACGCGCCGGCCCCGTCACGCCGGAACCGGCCTCACGCGCCGGCGTGGCGCCGGTGAAGGCGGCGACCTCGACGCACTGGTTGTTCGCGGCACCGGAGTAGGTGCTCTTACGGAACGCCATCCGCGTGTTCTCGTTCATCGGGTTCTCCTCCCGCTCCGTCGGCGGTGTCGGATCACCGCCGCCGGATCACACGGTCCGATCCCCCACTGGGCGTACCGCTGGGTCGCCGCCTGGTCGGCCGACCGGCCGCCCGCCTGGTCGCGGCACTCCTCGGCGCCAGGTGACAACGACGACGAATCGGAGCACACGGCATGACCGACCGGCTTTCAGTCCCGTCCGTGGCGGCGCGGTTCCTGCTCCTCGGGCCCATCGCGGCGTACGCGCCGGGCACCGGCGACCCGGTCGACCTCGGCCCCGACCACGAGCAGTGCCTCCTGGTCGTCCTGCTGGCGGCCGGGGGGAAGTCGGTGCCCCGGGATCGCCTGATCAAGGCCGTGTGGGACGACACTCCGCCGGAGGACCCCACCGACGCCGTCTGGCGTCTCGTCTCCCGGCTGCGCCGCCGCCTGCAGGACGCCGGTCTCACCGACGTCCTCAAGCGCACCGGCGCGACGTACCGGCTGGAAGTGCCGCCCGAGCAGGTGGACCTGCACCGCTTCCGCGCGATGTCCGCGCAGGCGCGCCGGCTGCTCGGTCATGACGACCACCGCGCCGGGGAGCTGCTGGAGGAGGCGCTCGGACTGCACCGGGGCGTCCCGCTGGCCGGTCTGAAGGGCACCTGGATCGACGCCTACCGGCACACCATCACCGAGGAGTACCACATGGCGGAGATCGCCCTGTACGAGCTGGCCATCCGGCTCGGCAAGTCACGGGACGTCGTGCCCGCGCTCACCAACCTCCTGCACGAGCGGCCGGACGACGAGTCGGTCGCCTGGCTGACCATGCACGCCCTCTACCGCTCGGGCCGGCAGGGTGACGCGCTCGCCGTCTACCGCGAGATCACCGAGCACCTGGACCGGACACTCGCCGTACCGAGCCTCGCGGCACTGGCCGACCTGCACCAGCGCATGCTGGCGAGTGATCCCGGCCTGATGACCGCCGATGCGGTCACGATCCCCTTCGGCCGGTCCGGAGCGCCCGGTGCCCTGCCCGCCGGCGACGGCCCGGCCGCCGGCGGGACCGACGCCGGCGGAACCGGCGCGGAGGGGGCCGGCGGGGCCGACGCCGATGACGCCCAGGACACGAAGGACACCGCCCGTACGGAGCAGGAGGAGCCGCGGCGCGGCACCTCGGTCACGGCCCAGGAGATCGGGAACGTCGCCGTCTTCGAAGCGCCGGTCACGGTCCATGAGGGCTTCAACTTCACCGCCTCCTGACGCCGCGCCCTCCGCGGCCCCCACCTCTCCCGAACCGCGACCACGAACGGAACCCTCATGACCAGACCCTCCGACGGCGATCCCGCGGACCCGCCCGGACGCCCCGTACCTCCGCGCGGCGCCGGCGGCCGCCCCGCCGGCCGGGACCACCCGGCGGGCGGGAGAGGTGCCGGCGGCCCCGCGGTTCCTGCCGGGCGCCGCCCGGCGGCCGACCCGCCCCGCGCCGACACCCCCCACGCCGACGAGGACCCGCCCGCGGACGCCGCTCCGCCGGCCGCTCCGGAGGAGGAGCCCGAGCCGTCCGTCGACGACCAGCTGCGGGCGCTCGGAGAGCACGGCGCCGACGACACCGACCTGCAGGACGCGATCCAGGCCAAGCTGATCGCCGAGCGGGTGGCGTCGCGTCTGCAACGCGACCCGTCGGGCATGCGGATCGGCAACCTCGCGCTGTTCAACGGCAGCGTGACCGTCGGCAGCGGCTTCCACTTCAGCGCGCCGGACGGGTCCCCCGCCACCGGCGCCCGCGGGGTACGGCGCGTCGACGCCGCACGTCTCGCCGCGCAGGTCGAGAGGTATCTGCGGCCGCCGCACTTCGATGACGCCCTGGACCGTCTGTGGCAGCACCGTCTGCTCGTCCTCGCGGCGCGGCAGGGGACGGGCCGGCAGACCGCGGCACTGAATCTCCTCGCCGAGGTCCTGGCGATGAGCGGTGACGGAGGAGAGGGAGACGGATCCTGCTTCCACGTGACCGACATCGAGGCGGTCGCCGACACGGACTGGAAGCCGCCGACGGAGGGCTGCGGCTACGTCGTCCTGCTCGACGGCGTCATGAGCGCGTCGACGATGTGGACCGCCGAGGCCATCGACGAACACTGGCTCGCGGCCAAGGCCGACCGGCTGCGGGAGGCCCGCAGCTTCATGGTCGTGGTGACGGGTCCACCCCGTGGCGCGCTGGTGGAGGCGTCCGCGCGCAGCCTCCACGTCGTCACGTCGCTCGGCGACGTCGACCTGCTCGCCGTCGTCGAACGCCACGCGCTCGGCCCGGCTCCGGACGCCGGCGCGAGGGCGGCGCTGCGCCGGCGGCTGGCCGAGTCGAACGCCCTCACCCTGCTGACCGAGGAGCGGCCGGAGCCGCAGGTCGCCATCCAGGTGGCGACGGCCGTCCGCGACGACGAGGACCTGGCGCGGACGGTCACGGCGCTGCGCGATCCGACGGGTCAGGTGCACGCCTGGTTCGGTCAGCATCGCGACGTGGAGAGCATCTGCATGGCGATCGCCGCGGCGGTCCTGGAGGACGGCGCCTACCTCGCGTTCTCCGACGCGGCGGTGCGGTTGTACGAGGCGCTGACCCCGACGACCGGACCCCCGCCCGACCTGCGGTTCTGGGAACAGCTCAGCGCGGGTCACCCCTGGATCGAAGTGGTGGCGGGCGACGGCCCCGCACCGCCGCGGGTACGGTTCCGCAACCCGCTCGTGCAGCAGGCGGTCCTCGCCTACGTGTGGACCAACTTCGACGGACGGCGGCCGGCGCTGCTGGAGTGGCTGCGCGGTCTCGTCACCGACCGGCACATCGGCGTACGCGCCCGCGCGGCCGTCGCGGCGGGCGTGATCGCCTGGTGCGACCACGGCCATGCCGTCCGCCGGTACCTGCGGTCCTGGGCGCTCGACCGTTCCTGGGCGTTGCGTCAGGGAGCGGCCACCGCGCTGGCGGTCATGGGGGCCAACCCCGGCCTGACCGCCGCGACGTGGCGACTTCTGGAGTCGTGGGCGCGCGAGGACGAGACGGAGGCCGGGCGGCGTCTGGCCGCGACCGCGGTCACCGCGGTCGGCGGCCACCTGGGCGGCGCACAGCCGGAGCGGGCGTTGCGGCTGATCCGGCAGGCCCTCGACGGCGAGGGCTCCCGCACGCTTCTCCCCGCGGTCTTCAGCCTCGCCCGGCTGGTCGAACTCGACCGTACGGCCGAGGTCCTGAACGCGCTGCTGGAGTGGTCGGAGCCGCAGGACTCCTCTCCGCTGGTGGCCAAGGCCCTGGGCATCTTCGCCACCGTGACCTGCGAGCCGCCGGCGACGGTGGCGGATGAGGACGCCGGGCTGGTGCGGCGGAGCTCGCCCGGCGACGGCCCGCCGCCGCTCCTGCTCGCGCAGGCCCGCGACCACCTGCCGCAGCTCGCCGAACTGTGGGCGCGCGCGCTGGCCCGCAAGCCCGCCCAGACGTACGCCCTCGAGAGACTGCGGGACTGCCTGGACGCGTACGCCGACCACGATCCCGTGATCCGGCGGAATCTGACGGCCGTGCTGGTCGAGGTCGCCACCCGCCCGGGGCGGCATCGGGAGCGGCTGGCCTGGCACCTCGGCGCATGGGCCCGCGACGACGACCGTCCTTCGTCATCCGCCGCCCACATCCGTGACGCGCTCGCGCGGGCGCGCTGAGCACCCCCAAGAAACGGCGACGAGAGGCAGATCGATGACGACATATGACCCGATAGTCGAGATACGCGCGCTGCGGTCCCTCCGGCTGCTCAGCCCGTTGCGGCCGCCCGAGCCGGGCCGCGCGCTCGTCCTGGTGCCGCGCTCGGGTGAGCCGTACGCGATCCACCACGGTGGATCGGTGCCCTCCGCCTGGGTCGGAAAGTACCAATCGTCCTACCTGGTCGACATGACCGAGCACTGGCTCAAGATCGAGCTCTCGCTGCTCAGCAAGGACCCCAGCTTCGCGTTCCGCGGCTCCGTCGGGCTGCTCGCCGGCGTCAACGACCCGATCGAGGTGGTCGCGCGCGGGATCCGCGACGTCGGCCGCGCGCTGGAGGACCACACCAGGTGGCTGCTCCGGCAGGTGTCGCGCGACTACGACATCGCGCAGTTCCACGACGCCGAACGCGCGCTGAACGTCGCGGTGCGCGGGTTCACCGGCGACTCCGCGATCCGGCTGCGCGACGTCACGGTCGAACTGCAGGTGGACGACGAGGAGGTCGTCGCCAGCGGGCGGGCGTACCGCGACGCCGAACGGGACGCCCGGTTGAGCGACCGGCGCCGGGACCGGCACCTGGCGATACTGCGCCGCGACGGAGTGGAGGCGCTCCTGGCCGAGATCTTCGAGAGGGAGGGGCCCCAGGCCGTCCTGGACCGGATCGCGGCCGCGGAGGACGCCGAACGCGAGGAGCTCATGCGGGCCTGGCAGACGGTCCTGAACAACTCCGACGTCGAGCCGTTCGACATGGTGGAGGCCCAGCGCACCGTACTGCGGCGCCTGATGGAGGGGTCCAGCGCGCCGTTCGGAGGCACCCGGTCGGGCCGCCTGCGCGGCACGATCCCCGCCGCCTCCGCACCCCCCGAGCTGGCGTCCGGACCGCTGCCCGACGACGACCGGGACGGCTCTCCAGGCCGGGGCGGCGTCGCAGACCGGGACGGTCGTCGGGCGGCCGAGCACGGCGGCGCGACGGGCCGTGGCGGCACGATGCACGGCGAACGGGCGGGCGGCCGGCCGGGGCCGTCGGAGGGACCGCCGGAGGACGAGCCGGACGGTGGCGCCGACCGGCTCGGCCCGCGCGGCGCCGCGCCGGGTGAGCCGCCGAAACCGGGCGGCGGCGCGGGTGGCGGCGCGCGGCAGACGAGCCGGATACGGGGGGCACGCCCGGCGCGCCACCCCGGCGAGGGACGTCGCCCATGAACGTCGACGCGACCAGCTGGCATGGAGGGGCCGTCTGGACCCACCGGAGCGATGCCGTGCTGGCCGTCGCGGTGTGGACGGAGAGACGCCCGGGATACGGCGAGGACGCCGAGCCGTTGTTCGCCCACCACCTGCCGACGGCCCAGGGCATCACCGGAGTGTTCGACGGGGCGGCCGGGGCCGGGGCGTCAGCGGCGTACGAACCGGGTGACGGCACCGTCCGCAACGGCGCCTGGGTGGGGTCGCGCACCGCGCGGGCCGCCGTGGAGTCCTGGTTCCGTGGCCACGTCGAACGCGGCACCGCCCCCGACACCGAGTCGCTGCGCCGCCGGGCGGACGAGTTCCTCACCTCGATGCGGCCGTCCAGCCGGAGCAAGGTCGTCGGAACCGTACGGAAGGACCTGCCGACGACCATGGCGGTGGCCCAGTACGAGCTCCGTCAGGGCCAGGCGCACTGCCGCGCGCTCTGGGCGGGCGACTCCCGGGTGTACGCGCTGACGCCCCGCGCCGGGCTCCAGGCGCTGACCCGCGATCACACGGCCGAGACCGACGCGCTGGAACAACTGCGCCGGGATCCGCCGATGACCAACCTGCTCAGCGCGGGACGGCCGTTCGACGTGGACGTCAACACCCTGACCGTCGGCCTGCCGTGCGTGCTCGTCACCGCGACCGACGGATTCTTCGGATACGTTCCTGCGCCCGCGTACTTCGAATGGCACCTGCTCGACACGCTCGGCCAGGCCCATGACGAGGGGAACTGGGGCCTGCTTCTGGCCCGCCGGGTGATGGGGTACACCGCGGACGACGCCTCGCTCAGCGTCGTCGCCCTGGGCTTCCACGACTTCGCGCACCTGCGCGAGAGCTTCAGCGTCCGCGCGAACGACGTCCACATCAAGTACGTCGCGGCCGGACCACCGTCCGACCACGACCCGGAGGCCGTACGGGCCTGGCAGACGGAGACCTGGCACGCCTACCGGGAGCTGTACGAGAAACGGATGCCCGCGTACACGGAGGTGCGCGCGTGAAGAGACGCGGCGACGAGGTCGGCGGCTACCGCCTGCTGACCGACCCCACCAACGAGGGCGGCGCGAACTGCATGTGGGCGTTCGCCGAGAAGGACGGCCGGCAGTACTTCATCAAGCGCTTCCTGGAGCCGAAACGCCCCAAGGAGGGTTCGCCGGCGAACGCCGCCGCCCGGAAGCTGATGCTCGAGGAGTGCGAGGAGTTCGAGGAGCGGCACCGCTCGATCATGGAACGCCTGTCGCACGACATGAGCGGTGGCGGCAACCTCGTCCTGGCCGTGGACCTGTTCCACGAGGGGTGCACCTATTACAAGGTCACCGAGCGGATCGAGACGTCCAGCCTCGAACACCCCGAGCGGCTCGGCTCCCGGGAGAAGGCCATCCTTCTGCGCACTCTCGCACTGAGCGTGCAGCTGCTGCACGGCATCGACGTCGTCCACGGCGACCTCAAGCCCGACAACGTCCTCGTCCAGAAGAAGCCCGGCAGTCCGTTCCACGTCGCCAAGCTCATCGACTTCGACGACTCCTTCATCTCCGGCCGGCCACCGGCCCGCGAGGTCATCGGCGGGGACCAGTTCTACGGCGCACCCGAATGGCGGCGTTACGTCCAGGGGGACGAGAGCGTGCAGCCGGAGCACCTGACCACGGCCGCCGACGTCTTCGCGCTGGGCCTGATGATCCACTACTACCTCACCGGTGCCCTGCCCGACCACGACGACCGCTTCCAGTTCCCCGCCGACGCGGTCACGGCCGGTGAGGCGCTGCGCATCGATCCGCGGATCGGCCCGGTGATGACCGACATGGTGCGGGCGATGACGGCGCGCGCCCCCGGAGCCCGCCCGGACGTCGCCGCGCTGCTGGCCGCGCTGAAGGACACCGACGTCTGCGACCTTCGGACTCCGGCGCCCACCGCCGAGACCCCGCCGGCCCGGCCCCCGGCCGGGAGTGCCCGGCCGGCGGACAGCCGGGTGAAGAAGAACCTGTTCGGCAGGACCCGCGGCACGCCGGACGGCCCCGGCGGCACCGGCAGGACCGGCGGCACCGAGGGCACCGACGGCAGCGACAGCGCGGAGACGACCGGGAGAACCGAACCGGTGGCCCCGGACAGGCCCACCGTCTCCCGGGTGCGCATCAACCTCCCGCCGCCGGTGGACCCCGGCGGCCGATCCCCCAGAACGAGAGGAGAACGGCGATGACGTCCAATGGCCAGTACCAGGGGAGCCTGCAGTACGCGGTCGACATCGTGATGTGCATCGACGTCACCGGGAGCATGCACCCGGTGCTGGGCAACGTGAAGAAGAGCGCCCTGGTCTTCCGCGACCGGCTCGAGTCCGTCATGCACGAGAAGGGGAAGGAGATCAGCCAGCTTCGCCTCAAGGTCATCGCCTTCCGCGACTTCGCGGACTACGCCGACGACGCCATCGAGCAGACGGACTTCCTCGTCTTCCCCGAGCAGGCCGCGGTGTTCGACGACTTCGTCGGGCGGCTGGAGGCCGACGGCGGCGGCGACGCTCCGGAGTCCGGCCTGGAGGCCCTCGCCCTGGCCATCAACGCCGACTGGGAGCGAGGGCTGGACCGGCGACGGCATGTCATCGTCATGTTCACCGACGCGCCGGCGCACCCGCTGGGCAGCCCGGCCTCGACCGCCGCCCACACCTACCCGCCGAACATCCCGCGCAGCATGGACGAGCTCTCCGCCCAGTGGGGATACGGACGCAGCCAGACGGCGGTCATGGACAACGCCGCCAAACGTCTCGTCCTCTTCGCGCCGGACATCTCCCCGTGGACGGAGATCTCCGAGGAGTGGAGCCTCGCCATGCACTTTCCTTCCAAGGCGGGTCACGGCCTCGAGGAGTTCGAGATGGACGAGATCATCAACACGATTGCGTACAGCCTGTGACACCGCGCTGGATCAATCGGGGCCGCCACGAGAGCGTCCGTCCCCGGTCCACCGCGCCGGAGCACCGCCGTGGGGGTGGGATGCCGCCGCTGCCCGGAATGCGGATCGACTGCGGGAACGCCCTCCTTGTGCTGTCCGACGGCCACCTGACCATCGACTGGGGACGGTTCGGGATGCTGAGCCTCCCGGCGGCCTGGTGCGGGGACGCGCAGGTGCTCTTCGCGGCGGGGGAACTGCAGTTCAGCTGCCGCTTCACCGCACCGACGAGTATCTCGGGGTCGCCGGACCTGGTCACGTTCCGGCTGTCCGTGCCGGCCGAACACGGGGGGACCGCCTTCCAGATCGCCCAGGCGCTACGCGAAGCCGGCTCCGCGGCCTCGGATCCGCCGGACCGGTGGGAGGCGTCCCCGCCCGCGGCGTCCGACGGCGCGCCGCCGGCGGACGGCCCATCCTCGGCCGGCCACGCGCCCGGCTCCTCCGGACGGCCGTCGCACGTACGGGAGCCTCAACGGCATGCCGACGGCCGATGGGCTCCTGGGGAGAGCCGGCCGGCCGATCCGGCCGACCTGCCGGTCCAGACGCCCACCGCCCCGGCGCCGAAAGGCCGGGCGTACAGAGCGCTGGAAAGCCAGGCGTACGGGGCCCTGGAAGGCCAGGCGTACGGGGCCCTGGAAGGCCAGGCGTACGGGGCGCCGGGATCCTTCGGCGGGGCGCCAGGCGGATCGCCGGTCTCCCCCGGCACGCCCGAGGACGCGTACGGGTATCCGCGGGAGGCGGCGTCCGACCGGCTGGGCACGGCCGGCCCGGCGGCTCCAACCGGCGGAATCGAGGGACGTGGTGGGACGCACCCGCCCTGTGACGCGCCTTCGGCGGGTGCGGACGCACCCGGGCTCTGGCAGGGCATCGATACGTCCCCGCCCCCGGATGAGCCCTGGGAGCCGGCCGAACAGGTCCAACCGATCCCGCCGGCCCAGCCGATCGAGTCGGGGCGGCCGATCGAGTCGGGGCGGCCGGCCCAACCGGTGCGGACACGAGAGCGGGGAAGGACCCATCCGTTGTTCGATCCCGGTCGAGACGACCGGCCTTCGCCGCTGGACGGGACACCGGGGCAGGCGGCGTTCTCCGGCCGGACGGCGTCCGAGGCGCCGCCGCTGTTCCCGGCATCGTCCGCTGACCGGCCCGCGGCGGACCCGTCCGGCGTCCCCACGGTGACGACCGCACCGGAAAACGATCAGTGGGTCGGCTTCCGCCCCGGCCCGGACACCGAGCGCCTGATCGCCCGGCTGCCGCAGCGGGAGAGGCCCGGCGCGGCGGACGCACCGGGCGAGGAGAGGAGGTCGCTGCATGGCTGATGTGACCTGGCGCTGCTCGTCCTGCGAGACCTACAACGACGCGAACGCCGGCGTGTGCATGGTCTGCGACACGCAGCGCGGCCGGTCGCCGGCGGACGGAGGTTCGGGGCCGACCTGGCGGTGCCGGCAGTGCGACGTGTGGAACGAGGCGGACCGGAACTCCTGCCAGGGCTGTGACACCAGACGGGCCCTCGCCACCGAGCCGGACACCGAGCCGGTGCCCGGCAGGCCGGCGCCGGGGCCCAATGCCCGGAGACGGGTTCGCGGCCCCTCATGGGACCTCGTTGATCCATCGGCCGTTTCCCCGCCGCCGGTTCCGCCGGGTCCGGCCGAGCCGCCCGGAACCGAGGCCGCCACCGGCTGGGCCCGGTCACCGGGCGCCGACGCGGATTTCGGCCTGCCGCATGAGTTCCCCCCGGTCAAGCCCTACTTTCCCGGGTCCGGTACCCCCTATCCCATCGCGCGGCCGCCGGGCGGCCGGAAGTCGTCCAAGACACTGGTAGGCGTGGTGACCGCCGCCGCGATCGTCGTGGTGGTCCTGATCGCCGCCCTCTCGGCCGGCGGATCCGGCGGCCCGAGCGGCGGCCCGACGGGCACCCCCACGGAGACCAGCGGCAGCCCGAGTACCGGCGGCAACGACGCCTCCCCGGTCGGTGACTCCGGTACCGGGGAGGAGCAGGCGGGTGCGGTCGACGCGCTGCTGTCGCGCAGCTCCGCGACCCGTTCGAATCTGCGCACCGCCATCGACGGGATCCTCGACTGCTCCGACGTGGACGGCGGGGTCTCGACGCTCCGGAGCATCACGGACGATCGGCGGTCCGAGCTCGCCGACGCCCGCGGTCTGTCGGTCGATGGGATCGACGGCGGTACCGAGATGAAGGACAAGCTCGTGCAGGCGCTCCAGGACTCCCTGACCGCGGACGAGGCGTTCCTGTCCTGGGCCGAGGACACGCAGACGAACGGCTGTGACGGCAATGCGGACGTGACGAGCGACTATCGCCAGGGAGAGAGCGCCTCTTCCGCGGCCGGGGACGACAAGACGGCGTTCATCGGACTCTGGAACCCGATCGCCGACCGGTACCACCTCGACCGGCGCACGCCCGACGACGTGTGAACGCCGCACCGCCCCGTGCCCGGAGCCCGGTGCGCAGTGCCCGGAGCCCGGTGCCCGGCGTCCGGCGTCCGGTGCCCCGCATCCGGTGCCCGGCGGTCCGCGGTCCGTCGGAAGGTCCCGGGAACGTCTGCGGTGCCGGTGTCCGGTTCGCATATGCCGGCGATATGCCCTGCTGCCTAGGCTTCAGGGCATGCGCGTGCTGATCGTGGAGGACGAGCCCTACCTGGCCGAAGCCGTCCGTGACGGTCTCCGGCTGGAGGCGATCGCCGCCGACATCGCCGGTGACGGTGACACCGCCCTGGAACTGCTCGGCATCAACTCCTACGACCTGGCGGTCCTCGACCGCGACGTCCCCGGCCCCTCGGGCGACGAGATCGCCCGGCGGATCGTCGCCTCCGGCAGCGGCATCCCGATCCTCATGCTCACCGCCGCCGACCGGATCGACGACAAGGCCTCCGGGTTCGCCCTCGGCGCCGACGACTACCTCACCAAACCGTTCGAGCTTCGAGAACTCGTCCTGCGGCTGCGGGCGCTCGACCGCAGGCGCGCGCACGCCCGGCCCCCGGTCAGCGAGATCGCGGGCCTGCGGCTGGACCCCTTCCGCCGGGAGGTCTTCCGCGACGGACGCTATGTCGCGCTCACCCGCAAGCAGTTCGCAGTGCTCGAGGTCCTGGTCGCCGCCGAAGGCGGTGTCGTCAGTGCCGAAGAGCTGTTGGAGCGGGCCTGGGACGCCAACGCCGACCCCTTCACCAACGCCGTACGCATCACGGTCTCCGCCCTGCGCAAACGACTCGGCGAACCCTGGCTCATCGCCACGGTGCCCGGCGTCGGCTACCGGATCGACACCGGCGTCGACCGCGGAATGGACACCACCCGCCCTGGCAGCACCCGTGCATAGACGCCCAGGGCTCAGCGCCCGCCTGAAACTCACCATCAGCTACGCCGGATTCCTCGTCCTCGCCGGTGCTCTTCTGCTGGCCGTGCTCTGGGTGTTCGTGCTGCGCCACGTGCCCGACACCGACCCCGAGACCATCCGGAAGAAGTTCAGCGGCGTGATCATTGTGAGTACCAGCCGCACCGAGCTCCTGCGCGGCTTCGCCCCCGCCGCGGCCATCACCCTGGCCTTCCTGCTGGTGTTCGGCCTCCTGGGAGGATGGATCCTCGCCGGCCGGATGCTCGCGCCACTCACCCGGATCGCGGACGCGGCCCGGATGGCCTCGGACGGATCGCTGTCCCACCGGATCCGGTTGGAAGGTCCCGAAGACGAATTCCGCGAACTCGCCGACGTGTTCGACACCATGCTCGAACAACTCGAATCCCACGTCGCCGAGCAGCAACGATTCGCCGCGAACGCCTCCCACGAACTGCGCACCCCGCTGGCGATCTCCCGGACGCTCCTCGACGCCGCCCGCAACGACCCCACGCGGGACCAGCGCGAAGTCCTCGATCGCCTCCACACCGTCAACACCCGGGCGATCGACCTCACCGAGGCCCTCCTGCTGCTCAGCCGCGCCGACCGCAGGAGCTTCACCCGCGAGCCCGTCGACCTGTCCCTGATCGCCGAGGAAGCCGCCGAAACGCTGCTGCCCCTCGCCGAGAGGCGCCAGATCACCCTCGACGTCACCGGCGAGCAGGCACAGACCGCCGGCTCCGCGGCGCTCCTCCTGCGGATGGTGACGAACCTCGTCCAGAACGCCATCGTCCACAACCTGCCCGCCGGCGGCACCGTGACCGTCCGTACCGAAGCGCGGCACGACGCGAGCGTGCTACGGGTCGAGAACACCGGCCATCGGGTGCCGGCGGACCTGATACCGACCCTCACCGAGCCCTTCCAGCGCGGAACGGAACGCGTCCGCACCGACGAGCACGCCGGCGTCGGCCTCGGGCTGGCCATCGTGCACAGCATCGTCCGCGCACACGACGGGACCCTCGACCTCACGCCCCGCCCCGCCGGCGGTCTCCTCGTCACGATCCGGCTCCCTGGAATAAGTCCGAGCGACGACTGACCGGCATATCGCGCACGTATCGAAAATCGCATACGCCGCCACAACGGTCCTCCGTCTTCAGTAGAGGCATGGACCAGATGACCAAGGCCTCCGTGCTGCTGGCCGCCGCGGCCCTCGCCCTGACCGCCGCGGGATGCGGCGGCTCCGGCGCCTCGAAATCGAGCTCGTCCGGCTCCAACGCGAACGCCACTCTGGAGAAGGCGGTGAAGTACGCGCAGTGCATGCGCGAGAACGGTGTGACCGGCTTTCCCGACCCCGACAAGAACGGCAGGTTCATGATCGCGGCGGGGGGACCGGACCGGAACTCACCGCAGTTCAAGAAGGCACAGCAGGCGTGCAAATCGCAGGAGCCGCCCGGGCTGCAGGAGAATCCCGCGGAGATCGCCAAAGACCAGAAGGAGTGGCTGAAGTTCGCGCAGTGCATGCGTAAGAACGGCATCCAGGACTTCCCCGACCCGAAGGACGGGCGCCTTCTGGTGCCGAGGGACCGCATCAACACCAACTCACCGCAGTTCAAGAACGCGCTGAACGCATGCCGTGACGCGGGCCACGTGGGAGGGGGCTCCGAGAATGGCAACGGCTGAGATCGGGACTCCGGCGAGCACCGGTGTTCCCGCCGAGCCGCCCGGCCGCCCGTGGTGGAGACGCAGGCGGCGCGGACTACTCGGCGGCGGCGTCGCGGTCGTGCTCGTGGTCGGTGGCGTGGTCCTCGCCATGACGAACCCGTTCGGCGACGGCGGCGAACCCGCCACGAGGGCCGGTGACGGGACGTCGCTGGCGGCGGTCCAGGAGGGGCCGTTGTCCTCGCAGGTCAGCCAGAGCGGGACGCTCTCGTACTCGGCCGGTGCCGACGGGACCCCGTACAGGGTGGTCGACCGGGCGAGCGGGACGTACACCTGGGTGCCGGCGACGGGCACCCGGATCGACTGCGGCGAGACGCTGTACAAGGTCGATCAGAAGCCGGTGCTCCTCATCTGCGGAAGCACACCCGCGTACCGGGACCTGGCGGAGGGCGACCACGGCAAGGACGTCCGGGCGCTGAACGAGACCCTCGTGGACGAGGGCTATGCCGGCAGGTCCGGGCTCGATCCGGATTCGGGTTATTTCAGCGCGGGAACCGCCGCGGCCCTGGAAAAGCTTCAGGACGAACGCGGCGCCGACGTGACGGGCAGGCTGGACCTCGGCCAGGCGGTGTTCCTGCCCGGCCCGTTGCGGATCGGCAAGGTGATGGCCGGGAACGGCACCAGCGCGGGCTCGGGCCGTCCGATCATGGAGGCGTCGTCGAACCGGCGCGAAGTGATCGTGAAGCTCGACGCCTCCCAGCAGTCCGAGGTCGAGAAGGGCGATCAGGCGCAGATCACCCTGCCGGACAACCGGATCACGTCCGGCGTGGTCCGCCGGATCGGCACGGTCGCGACCTCCTCCGGCAAGAACGACTCCGACGCGGGATCCGCCACGATCCCCGTCTACATCACGCTCAAGCACCCGAAGGACGCCGGAACCCTCGACGAGGCACCGGTCCAGGTGCAGATCACCACGGCCGGCGTCAAGAACGCGCTGATCGTGCCGGTGACCGCGCTCATCGGTCAGGCCGGCGGGGGATACGCGGTCGAGGTCGCGGCGGGGGACGGCGGCCGGACGCGGATCGTGCCGGTCACGCTGGGCCTGTTCGATGACGCCGACGGAAAGGTGCAGGTCTCCGGCACGCTGTCGGCCGGTGACCGAGTGGTGGTGCCGTCGACATGAGCGAGACGAACGTCCTCGAACTGGAGCGCGTCACCAAGACGTACGGCTCGCAGCCCCCCGTCCACGCGCTGCGCGGCGTGAACTTCACCATACGGAGCGGGGAACTGGTCGCGATCGTCGGCCCGTCGGGATCGGGCAAGTCCACGCTGCTGCACATCCTCGGCACGCTCGACCGGCCCAGCGGCGGCACGGTACGGATCGACGGGCAGGACGTCGCGACGCTCACCGACCGCCGGCTCGCCGCCCTGCGGGCGCGCAGCATCGGCTTCGTCTTCCAGCAGTTCCACCTGTCCGAGCACACCACCGTCCTGGAGAACGTCGCCGACGGCCTGCTGTACCGCGGCGTGAGACCCGCCGAGCGGCGTGAGCGGGCCGCCGAGGCGCTCACCCGGGTCGGGCTGGCGGACCGGGCGGGTTTTCGCCCGGGCAGGCTTTCCGGCGGACAGCGCCAGCGCGTGGCGATCGCCCGCGCTCTGGTCGGCCGCCCGGCCATCGTGCTCGCCGACGAGCCGACCGGGAACCTCGACAGCACGACGGGGGCGGCCATCATCGAGCTGCTGCACGAACTCAACGCCGACGGCGCGACCATCCTCGTGATCACGCACGACAGCGGGCTGGCCGCCCGGTTCCCCCGTCGG
The DNA here is from genome assembly GCF_024055675.1 of Actinoallomurus rhizosphaericola. Classification (NCBI taxonomy): domain Bacteria; kingdom Bacillati; phylum Actinomycetota; class Actinomycetes; order Streptosporangiales; family Thermomonosporaceae; genus Actinoallomurus; species Actinoallomurus rhizosphaericola. The sequence goes on from NZ_JAMXMW010000009.1 coordinate 96,149, forward strand.
TTGCACGTCCTCGACGGGCGGATCGTCGCCGACAGCGCGGCACCTGCGATGGAGGACGTATGAGGCTGTCCGACCAGCTGCGCGTGGCCGGTACCGGGATCCGTGCGCGCCGCCTGCGGGCGGCCCTGTCCGCGCTCGGGATAGCGATCGGCACCGCGGCGATCGTGGCGGTGCTCGGCCTGTCCGCGTCGTCCCAGGCCGGGCTCCTGGCCGAGATCGACCGGCTCGGCACGAACCTGCTGACCGCGAACACCGGCCAGTCGTTCAGCGGCGGGGCGGCACAGCTCCCGGTCGCCGCACCGCAACGGATCTCCCACCTGCCCGATGTCGAGCACGTGGCGCACGCCGCCGCCATCGAGAACACGAACGTGTACCGCAGCCCGCTGATCCCGGTGGTCGACACCAACGCCCTGAAGGTACGGGCCGCCAGCCTCAACCTCCCCGAAGTGGTCGGAACCGGCGTGGCGCAGGGCCGCTGGCTGAACCCGGCGACCGAGCGCGAGCCGGTCACGGTGCTCGGCGCGCTCGCCGCGCAGCGCCTCGGAATCGATCGCGTCGATCCGGGCGAACGCATCTGGTTGAAGAGCCAGTGGTTCTACGTCGCCGGCATCCTGAGGCCCGCGACGCTGTCGACCGACATCGATACCAGTGCCCTGATCGGCTATCCGGCCGCGGAGCGCTATCTCGGCTACGTGACCGTCGACGAGGGCAAGGCGGTGGCCGGACCCGCGACGACGGTGTACGTGCGGGCGCGTACGGACAAGGTGCACTCGGTGCAGGGCGTGCTCGCACGGACCGCGAACCCCGAGTCGCCCAACGAGGTCGACGTCAGCCAGCCCTCCGACGCGCTCACCGCGCGAGCCGCCGCGAAGGGCGCGTTCAACAGTCTGTTCCTCGGGCTCGGGCTGGTGGCGCTGATCGTGGGCGCGGTGGGGGTCGCGAACATCATGATCATCTCGGTGCTGGAACGCCGATCGGAGATCGGGCTGCGCCGGGCGCTCGGCGCCACCCGAGGACAGATCCGCACCCAGTTCCTCTCCGAAGCGGTCGTGCTCGCGCTGCTCGGCGGCGTGGCCGGGGTGGCGGCCGGGGCGCTGACCACCGCGATCTACGCGAACACGAAGGGCTGGGCGGTGGTCATCCCGGTCCAGGCGTGGGCCGGCGGGATCGGCGCCGCGATCGTGATCGGCGCGATCGCCGGCCTGCTGCCGGCCCTCCGCGCCGCCCGCCTCTCCCCCACCGAGGCGCTGCGGACGCTCTGAGCACCATTCGAATCGCAGCCGCCGACCGAAGTCCACAAAAGACACCTGGATAGGACTATTTTGGTAACGTAATGGTCTATGCGAATCTCGGCGCGAGCGGACTACGCGATCCGGGCGCTCCTGGAGCTGGCCGCCGACACCGGCCGACCGCTGACCTGTGAGGCGATCGCCCAGTCCCAGGGCATCCCGCCCCGGTTCCTCAAGGCGGTCTTCCGCGACCTGCGGCGAGCCGAACTGGTGCGCAGCCAGCGCGGCTGCGAAGGCGGCTACTGGCTGAGCCGTGACGCGGCCTCGATCTCGCTGGCGGCCATCGTCGCCGCGGTCGACGGCCGGCTGATGACCGTACACGGGGAGACCCTCGGCGATCAGGGTTATCCCGGACCGGCCGCCCGGCTGTCGGAGCTGTGGGCCGGACTGCGGAAGCGGTTCGAGGACATCCTGGCCGGCGTGAGCCTGGCCGACCTGCTGGCGGACGACCCACCCGAGCCGGCCGTGTCGTTGCTGCGCGACGCGGCTCTCAGCGCGTGACGCGCCTGACCACACCGATGGGAGTTTCTGCGATGGCGGACGACTGGCACGGCGAGCTGCGGCACATCCGCGGTGCGCAGCTGACCGGTGACACCGGTCAGACCACGGGCATGACCCGGCTGGAGGCGATCTCCGGCAAGACGGTCGGATCGTCGAAGCTCTGGACGGGCAAGACGCTGGTGGCGCCCGCCACCAACTCCGGCGATCACCATCACGGCGACACGGAGACCTCCATCTACGTCGTGTCCGGCAACCCGGTGTTCGTCTTCGCCGACGGTGAGAACGAGGTACGCCTGGAGACCGAGCCCGGCGACTTCATCTTCGTGCCGCCGTACGCCCCGCACCGGGAGGAGAACCCCGGCGACACCGAGGCGGTCGTCGTCATCTCACGCAGCAGCCAGGAGGGCGTCGTGGTGAACCTTCCCAGTCTGTGGTCGCCGGTCGACCGGCCATGAGCGCGGGCGGCCCGCTGACCGTCGTGGAGGTCACCGATCCCGCGTGCCCGTGGGCCTGGGGTCGGAGCCGAAGTTCCGCTGGCTCCGTGCCGCGCTGGACGACGTGGCCACCTGGCGCCGCGTCTACGGGATCCTGTTCGACGACGATGACGATCCGCCGCCGGATCCCGACGCGGAGGCCGCCTGGTACCACCGGTACATCGCCGGAGTCGCCGCGCACACCGGGGCCCCGTACGCCTCCCGGCTTCGGTGGGTGGCGCGGAGCAGCCGGCCGTCCTCGCTCGCGGCCAAGGCGGCCGAGGCGCAGGGCGCCGAGACCGCAGCGTTCGTCCTGCGCCGGCTGCGCGAGACCACCTTCCTGCTGGGCACGCCCGCCGACGACATGGAGAGCGCGCTCGACGCGGTGAGGGGAGTGCCCGGCCTGGACCACGCCCGGCTCGTGAGCGAGACGCCGGTGTCCGGCCCTCTCGTCCTGGCCGGCTCGGACACCGGCGCCCTGCAGGCCCTCGCCGTGGCCGCCGCGCTCCCCCGGCCGCCGGCCGGGGTCATCCTCGCCGGTCTCGCCGACCTGGACACGCAGCCCCGGCTCTCGTGGGACGACGAACTCGAGGCACGTACCGCCTGCCCCACGCACCGGGCGCGGCTGACCGAGGACGACCGGTTCGTCCGCGGCGCGCTGTCCGGACCGCCGCCGCCCGCGCTCTTGTCCGCGCGACTCCCGCTCGCCCGGGTCGACCTGCCCGTACTCCTCCTGCACGGCGACGCGGACCCGGTCACCGCACCGGAGATCGCCCGCTCGATCGCCGCTCGGCTCCCGGGAGCCGAGCTGGGCATCGTACGCGGAGGGCGCCACGACGTCCTCAACGACATCGATCACCGGAGTGTCGCCGCCCACATCGTCCAGTGGCTGGAACGCCTGCGCTCCGGCCCGGGACGCGCCCCCGTCGTCACCGTCGAGACCCTCAGCTGAGAACGAGTCCGTCCCGCCCCCCTCGACAGTAAGGCGAGGTCATCATGGCCAGCATCCTGACCGTCTCCGGAAGCCCGTCCACCACCTCCCGCACCGCCCGGCTCCTCACCCACGTGGCGGAGCGGCTCATCGCCGACGGCCACCAGATCACCACCCTGGACATCCGCACCCTGCCCGGCCAGGCCCTGCTCGGGGCCGACTTCGGGCACCCCGCCATCGTCGCCGCCACCGAGTTGTTCGAACGCGCCGACGGGATCGTCATCGGCACACCCGTCTACAAGGCCGCCTACTCCGGCCTGCTGAAGTCCCTGCTGGACCTGCTTCCACAGTTCGCGCTCACGGGCAAGACGGTCCTGCCCCTGGCCACCGGCGGGTCCGCCGCGCATGTCCTGGCCATCGACTACGCCCTGCGACCGGTTCTGACGTCGATGGGCGCCGACCACATCGTTCAGGGGTGGTTCGTCCTGGACCGCGACATCACCGTGCACGAGGACGGCACGACGATCATCGAGACGAGCACCGATGAGACCCTCGGCCGCGTGATCGACCAGTTCTCCACGGCCACCGGCCGCACCGCACGACTGGCGCCCGCCGGCTGAGCCCGCGATCCCGTCGGCGCCCATGAGGGGGTTCCGCGGGCCGGGCGGCCGCTCACGTCGGCGTCGACGTGAGCGCGGGCGCCGTCGGAGCGACGACGGCCGGCAAGCGGCCTCTGCGGGGACGACGGGAGGCGTCAGCCCCCGCGACGGACGCGCGGTCGCCGATCGCGTCAGCGCGTACGGTCTCGGGCGTCTGTGCCGGTGGTCCGGTCGGCGGGTTCGAGGGCGTTCCGGCCGCCCAGCATGTCGAGGAGGACCATGGCGTCGTGGTCGGGGCTCGCGGCGTCGGCGTAGTAGACGACGAGGCGCTGACCGGGGGTGCCGTCGAGGTGCATGGACTGGTAGCCGAGAGTCAGGTCACCGACGCGGGGGTGCTGGAAGTGCTTGGTGCCGGGGCGATGGGCGCGGACGTCGTAGCGCTCCCACAGGCGGGCGAAGTCCGGGCTCTTCAGGAGGAGGTCGCCGACGAGGCGGGCCAGGTCGGGAGCATCGGGGTCGGTGCCGGCCAGGGCGCGTAGGCGTGCGACGCACCCGCGGACCTGGGTGCCCCAGTCGGTGAACAGGTCGCGCGCGGCGGGGTGCAGGAAGTAGTAGCGGGCCAGGTTGCGCTGCTCGACCGGCCAGTCGTCGATGCCCGCGTAAAGGTGCAGGCCGCCGGGGTTGGCGGCGAGCACGTCCAGGGTGCGGCTCAGGACGTAGGCCGGGCTCGGCCGCAGGCCCTCCAGCAGGAGTTCGACACCCGGCCGCACCGCGCGGCTGGGCGCGGTGGGCGGCCCGAGGGTGTTTCGCGCGGCCCGGATGGCCAGCCGGCGCAGGTGCTCGTGTTCGTCCTCCTCCAGGCGCAGCGCGCGGGCGAGGGAGTCGACGACGGCGGGGCTGGGACGCGTCTCCTTGCCGCGTTCCAGGCGGGTTTAGTAGTCGATGCTGACCCCGGCGAGGGTGGCGAGTTCTTCGCGGCGCAGTCCCGGGGTACGGCGAAGCCCCGGGCCCGGGGGAAGGCCGACCTGCCGGGGAGTGATCTGGGTCCGGCGGGCGCGCAGGAACCCCGCCAGGTCGTTGCCGTGCTGATCAGGACTCATCGAGAAGTCCTCCTTTCCGTTGACCGGGTCGAGGTGGCCGTGAGGGGCCGTGTCGCTCCCCGGCACGCCGCTCCCCTGCACCGCGCGGCCTGCCGCCGTGCCGCCCGGGGCGCGACAGTGGAACGGCCGCGAGGGAGCGTCGATCCAGCGGCCTCCCGTACACGGGCTGTGACCCGGCAGCCCACCGGTCCGACACGAAGGAAGAACACGGCATGCGCAACACCACTCTGGGTGCCGACGGGCCGCAGGTCGGCGTCATCGGCCTGGGCGCCATGGGAATGAGCTTCGCCTACGACATGGCCGCCCCGCGTGACGAGGCGACCTCCGTCTCCGTCATCCACCAGGCCCTCGACCTGGGCATGACCTTGATCGACACCGCCGACGTCTACGGTCCGTACACCAACGAGGAACTCCTCGGCCGGGCCCTGGCCGGCCGCCGCGACCGTGCGGTGATCGCCACCAAGGTCGGCATGGAGGCCATCGACCCCACCGGCGGGCCGGGTGGTTCCCCGCTGGTCCGGCCCAATGGCCGGCCCGAGCATGTCCGTGCCGCCATCGACGGCAGCCTGCGCCGCCTGGGCACCGACCATGTCGACCTCTACCAGCTCCACCGGGTCGACCCCGCGGTCCCCATCGAGGAGACCTGGGGTGTCATGGCCGAGGCCGTCGCGGCCGGCAAGGTCCGCCATCTGGGCCTGTCCGAGGTCGGCGTCGAGCAGATCCGGCGCGCCCAGGCCGTGCACCCGGTCACCACGGTCCAGTCCGAGTTCTCCCTGTGGAGCCGCGACGTCCAGGCCGAGGTCCTGCCCTACTGCGCGCAGCAGGGCATCGGCCTCCTGCCGTACTCGCCGCTGGGCCGCGGCTTCCTCGCCGGCCGCTTCGCCTCCTTCGACGAGCTGCCGCAGAAGGACCAGCGCCGGCGTCTGCCGCGCTTCCAGCAGGACAACCTGCGCGCCAACCTCGACATCGCGGCCAAGGTCCGCGAGGTCGCCGACCGGATCGGCGTCACCCCCGCGCAGGTCGCCCTGGCCTGGCTCATCGCCCAGGGCCCGTACGTCGTCCCCATCCCCGGCACCAAGACCCCGGAGTACCTCGCCGACAACGCGGGCGCGGCGGACGTACGGCTGTCTCCGGCCGACCTCGCCGAGCTCGACGCCATCCCGGCCCCCGTCGGCGCCCGGTACTGACCGGCCCACCGCCGGCGCCGACCGGCGACGGCCACGCGGTCGCGGCGGCGTCGCGGCGCCGGCGGTGGGGCCACCCGCGCTCACCCGGCGCTCTCGATTCAGCGCGCCGCGGTGGTGCGCCGGTACCGCTCGGCGGGGCGGGAGGCCGACAGGCTGCCGCTCAAGGCCTGGCGCGCGCCCTGGTACGCGTCCCACAGTTCGACGTCGGGCAGCGCCGGGATGGTCACGAACTCGCCGTCGTCCAGCCCGGCGAGCGCGGCGTCGACCAGGTCGTCGACCGTCATCACCCACTCCTGCGGCAGGTTCTCCACCGGGTTGCCGGCGATCTGCCAGAAGTCCGTCGCGATCGCCCCGGGCAGCACGACCTGCACCCGCAGGCCCTTCTCGCCCAGCTCGTGGCGGAGTGACTGGCTCAGCGCGAGCACGAACGCCTTCGAGGCGCCGTAGACGCCGTTGAGCAGTTCGGGGACGATGGCGACGATCGAGCCGATGTTGATCACGGTGCCGCCGCCCCGGGACACCGCACCGGGCGCGAACGCGTAGGTGAGCCGGGTCAGCGCGGTCGCGTTGAGAGTGATCATGGATTCCATGGCGTCGACGTCCGAGTCGACCAGCGGTGCCACCGCGCCGAAGCCGGCGTTGTTCACCAGCACCGAGATGTCCTCGTTCGAACGCAGGACCTGCTCGACGCGGCGCAGGTCCTCGGCGCGCGCGAGGTCCGCGGTCAGCACCTCCACCGAGCGGCCGGTCTCACGCGTGATCCGCTCGGCCACGGCCTCCAGCCGCTCGCGATTGCGGGCCACCAGGATCAGGTCGTGACCGCGCCGGGCCAGCCGGTCGGCGTACACCGCGCCGATGCCGGAGGAGGCACCGGTGATCAGGGCGGTTCCCACCGTTTCATTCATTTCTGTCGTCATTCCTTCCAAGCACAGCGGTAACGCGGCCGGGCGGCGGGAGAGGCCGCCCGGCCGATGAGGAGACCAGGACCGGGACCGGTGCCGCCTAGTCGAGGCGGGAGACCTGATAGTGGGCGATGAGCCAGTCGTCTCCCGTACGCGTGAGCAGTACGGCGAGCTTGACGCTCAGCGTGGGCCGGTCGGCGAAGGAGAAGTCGACGGCCGTGTAGCCGAGCACGATGTCGTCGGCAAGACGCCGGCTCTCCAGGATGCGGTACGCGGGCGACAGGCCCAGCGGCTGGGAGTCGTAGTAGTCGGCGACTCCCTGCCTTCCGACGCTGTAGGGGTGCAATCCCTGGAAGATCGCGTCTTCGGTGAAGTAGGAGGCGACCCGATCCGGCTGGTGACCGTCGACGGCCGCCTTCCACTGATCGAGGACGCCGCGCAGGATCTCTTCGGTGTCCGTCATGTCATGCATCACGGTTCTCCTGTCCAGTGGAGGGACATCGGGATCGCGGCCGTCGGCTCCGGGAGCCGGGTCTTCAGTGGCCCGCGCTCATGCCGCCGTCGACGTGGAGGATCTCGCCGGTGACGAACGGGGCGTTCTCCAGGTAGATCACCGCCTCCGCGACGTCGCTCTCCTCGCCCATCCGGCCGACGGGGTGCAGGGCGGCGAGGAACTCGTGGGTCTCCTCCGGGTGCATGGGCGTCTTGATGGTGCCCGGCGAGACGGCGTTGACGCGGATGCCGCGGGTGGCGTACTCGATGGCGAGGGACTTGGTGGCGGACTGCAGTCCACCCTTGCTCAGCGAGGCCAGCACGGAGGGCACCCGGGAGTCGGCGTTGTCGACCAGGCTGGTGGTGATGGTGACGACGTGACCGCTCCCCTGGGCGAGCATCTGCTCGATGGCCAGCTGGGTGATGTGGAAGAAGCCGTCGAGGTTCACGCTCTTCACGGCGGCGTAGTCGTCCCGCGTGTAATCGGTGAACGGCTTGGCGACGAAGATCCCCGCGTTGTTGACCAGCGTGTCGACGCGGCCGAAGCGCTCCTTGGCGGCGGCGATGACGCGCTCGGCGGTGGCCGGGTCGGCGATGTCGCCCTGAACGGTCACGACGTCCGGGTCGCCGGAGGGGGCGATCGTACGGGAGGTGGCGACGACGGCGTAGCCGAGCTTGCGGTAGGCGTCGACGATGGCGGCGCCGAGGCCCTGCGAAGCGCCGGTGACGACCGCGACCTTCTGAGAACTCATGATGACCTTCTCCGAGATGAGTGAGGATTCCGCGACCGGAGGGCTACTAGCCGACCGGTCGACTATTGGTTTAGTCACCCGACGGGGAGAAGACAACCGCCAGAGGCGCTCGGGCCGGGACCGGCTTCCTCCCAGCTGATAGGCATTTCCTCCCAGCGCAGGTCAGCGGGACGGTCCTGCTTGCGAGGGCGTCGGAGACCGGCAGCACGACGCCACGACCCGCGCCGCCTGCGCTGGCATGAATCACCGGGCAGGCCCGGCAGAGGACACGCGGCTCACCGCGCTCACGAACAGAGGGGAAATAGGTGGCCGAGGTCTCAGGTGCCGGCCGGCGCGTCCTGGCCGGCGTGGGCGCCGAGGAGGGCCAGACAGTTGGCCCACAGGGCGCCCAGCGGCGCGGTGTCGTTGTAGAGCTTGGCGAAGAGCACTTGGCCTTCGAGCTGGGCGACGATCGATCGGGCGGCCTGGTGGGCGTCGGCGACGGCGACGTCGCCGCGGTCCAGGGCCTCGGCGATGACGGCGGCGACCAGGTCGACCTGGGCCTCGAAGATCTGCTGCAGGCGGTCGCGGACGGCCTGGGTGTGGGCGCTCATCTCCAGGGTGAGGTTGCCGAACAGGCAGCCGGCGACGATGCCGCAGCTCCGCTGACCGGCGCGCTGGGACTCCTCGGTGTGCTCGAACAACCGCTGCAGCCGCCACAGCGGCTCGCCCTCGCCGTTCAGAATGCGGGTCCAGTCCCGCAGCTGGGCGGTCCAGCGCTCGTCGATCACGGCCAGGGCGAGCGCCTCTTTGGACTCGAAGAAGTAGTAGAAGCTGCCCTTGGGCACGCCCGCGGCCTTGCAGATCTCCGCCACGCCCAGCGCCGAGTAGCCCCGCAGCTCGACGAGGGACTGTGCGACCGTCAGGATCTTCTGTCTCGCATCACTGTTCCGCCCCACACCGTCAACTGTACGACCGGTCGACTAATCGCCACCCCGGAGCATCACGCGGCGATGGACGCACTCCTGTCCGTCGCGTCGAGGAACAGTCTCAGCAGCGCGGAGATCGTACGGGGGGCGTCCTCCAGGCTGTAGTGCCCCACGCCCGGGAGTTCGCTGACGAGACCGTGGGGGAACACCGCGCGGAACAGGGGGAGGAATCGCGCCGCGTCGAGCGTCCGGTCCTCCGCCCCCCAGATGGCCAGTGCCGGGATCGTCGCCAGGAGTTCCCGCGCGCCGGCCGTGGGGGGTTCGAAGACGTGTGCGCCCAGGGCGAAGCCCTTGGCCCAGCCGAGGGCCCCGAGGGTCTCGGTCCGCGTCGGGAAGGCGGCCGCGTAGGCCCGGACCCACGTGGGAGTGATGATCGCGCCGTCCTGGAAGCCGTTGAGCTTCAACGTGCTGAGGATGTTGTATCCCAGTGCGCCGAGCACGTCGTCGAGGCTCCCGTCCTCCTGGGCCCGCATGATCCACTGAAACCACGGGGCCTGGGACGCGTTGGCGGCGAGAGTGTCTCCCAGCTCCGGCTGGCCGAAGGGCGTCGGCCCGTTGACGCTGACCACCCGGGAGATCAGCTCGGGGTGCCGCGAGAGCAGCCCCATCCCGACCGGGCCGCCGAAATCGTGCATGACCAGGGTGATGTCGCGCAGCCTCAGATCGAGGACGAGCGCCTCGAGGTTGTCGATGTGATCCTGCAGCCAGTAGGTGCGGTCGGCCGGGGTCTCGCTCTTGCCGAAGCCCATGTGGTCGGGCACCACGACCCGGTGGGTGCCCGAGAACTCCGTGATCAGGTGCCGGAAGAGGTAGCCCCAGGTGGGCTCGCCGTGCAGGCACAGGAGCACCGGCCCGGCGCCCTCGTCCACGTAGTGCATGCGGAAGCCGGGAGCGGTGCTGAAGTGCGGCGGGAAAGGGAAGGTGCCGTCGAAGGTCTCGTGGGTGCCGATCATCGGGACAGTGGCTCCTCGGGTCGTGGCTCTCTGAGAGCAGGGCAAGCTGGTTTCAAATCAAAACCTACTAGTCTTGATTTGAAACCGGCAACTGCGCGGAGGAGGATTTCGAGTGGCCCGTATGCGGACGGCGCCGTGTCCCGTGATGCGGACGGTGGACCTCATCGGCGACAAGTGGACGCTGCTGATCCTGCGCGACGCCTTCGACGGGCTGCGGCGCTTCAGCCAGTTCCAGCGCAGCCTGGGCATCGCGAAGAACATCCTCAGCGATCGCCTCGCCGCCCTCGTGGCGTCCGGGATCATGCGCACCGAACCGGCCTCGGACGGGACGAGCTACCACGCGTACGTGCTGACCGAGAAGGGGCTGGAACTTTTCGATCTGATCGTCACCCTCCGGCAGTGGGGTGAGCGCAACGCGTTCGAATCCGGCGAGGAGTACCGGACGCTGATCGACGAGACGACGGGCGAACCGCTGGCCCGCGTCACCTACGTACGGCCGGACGGACGCCCTCTGCGCCGCGATGAGACCCGGCTCGGCGATTTCCGGCCCATCGAGTGACCTGCGGCTTCTCGGGCGAGCCGTGCCGGCGGATCAGTGCGGCGGCGAGCAGCGTCGCCACGGCGAGAGTCCCCCACAGGGCCAGGGAACCGTGCGCGGCGAGTGTCGTGATGGCCGCCGGGGACACGGCGAGGCCGAGGCCCGTGGAGAGCTGGAAGCGGGCGAGGGCCCGCCCTACGAAGCGCGGCGGGGCGAGGGCCGTCACCAGGGGAGTCGCCGCCCCGGCGTAGATGATCTCGCCGAGAGTGCACACCACCGACACCGCGGCGACGGCCGGAGCGGCCCAGCCGCCGCCCAACGTGGCGGCGCCGAGGAATCCGACGTACGACGCGGCCAGGACCAGACCGGCGATGGCCAGGGCGGTCCGCCGAGAGAGCACCGCCATCCGCACGGTCACCGGCACCTGGAGCGTGACGACCAGCACCGTGTTGGCGATGAAGACGCCCGCGGCCCACATCGCGGAGGCGTGCAGCCGGGTCACCAGGACCAGCGGGAGCGCGATCTCGGGCACGTTGAGGCAGAAGGCGTACACGACGTTGGCCGCCAGCAGCGCGCGCAGCCGCGGCGCGGGCTCGTCCTCCCCAGCGCCGGCGGGCTGGACCGCCGGGTGCGCACGAATGCGGACCGACCATGCCAGGACCGCCGCGCCGAGGTAGGTCAGCGCGGTGCCGCCCGCCAGCGCGCGCAGGGCCGTGGTCCCGCCCGCCAGACCCGCGGTGGCCACCAGCGCGCCCACTCCCAGGCCCGCGTTGCGCACCGAGCGGCCGGCCGCGAGGGCCGCGTCCCGTTCCCGGCCGTGCGCCACGGTGGCGACGAGAGCGGAGTGGGCCGCGGGGAACGCCTGGTTGCCGACACCGAGGAAGAGCGCCGCGGCGGTGAACAGCCCGACGTCGCCCGCCGGTGCTGCCAGCAGCAGTACCGACCCGATGACCCGCACCAGCATCGAGGCCGCCACGGCCGTACTGCGCGCGCCCCGGTCCAGCCACCGGCCGACGGCGGGCGTGCAGGCCAGGCCCGCGACCACCCCTGCCGTCAGCGCCGCCCCGGCGATCGGCGCGGGCAGCCTCAGCACGGCGACCCCGTAGAGCACCAGGAAAGGCCGCAGCAGGCCGGTGCCGACCGCGTCCACGGCCACCGCGACGGCGTAGCGCGCACCGCCGAAGGCGCGCACGAGGTCCAGCGCACGGATCTGCCGTGGCCGCCGGATTCGAGCGGAGATCGTCATGGCGCCCACCGTGCGTCCGCCGCCTCGGCCGCGTCACGCCGGTTGACGGATCGCGTCAACCGGCGTGCCGGCCCGTGGCCCGGCTGGTGATGATGGACCGGTGACGCTGCGCATCGACATCACCGGCCTGCCTCCCGAGCGGCTGCTCTTCACCATCTCCCCGCTGGCCGAGCTGACGGCGATGCTGCACGTACTGGCCGCTCCGGAGCACCATCCGGGCCTCGCGGACTGGGCCGCGGGCGTGCGGGCCGGGCTGCCGCACGAGCTGGCGGAGCGCCTGCACGAGGCCGACTTCCTCTGGGGCTCCTCCCGCGCCGACTTCCTGCTCCCCGCCCGGCCCCGTACATCCCTCGCCGACGAGCTGGACGACGTGGACCGGATCGACGACGAGACGTACGTGACCTCGGCGCTCGTCACCACCTGCGGCAGCAACCGCGTCTTCTTCACCGGACCGTCCCCACTGGCCGACACGGCCGCGCGCGACCGCGCCCTGGGTCAGGCTCAGGCCCGCGGTCTCCTGCAGGAGGCCTTCGCGGAGCGGCTGCTCGCCGACCCGTCCACGGTACGGACACGCGTGCGCGAGACACTCGAGCAGTGCGCCGATGCCTTCTTCGAAGAAGCCTGGCCGGACGTCCGGCCGCGGCTGGTGGCCGACGCACGGGTGAAGAAGGATCTCGTCCGGCACCAGGGACTCGGCACGGCGCTCTCGTCGGTGTCCACCGCCCTCTCACTCGCTCCGGACGGCGGCCGCATCCTGCTCGACAAGCTGCAGGACAACGCCACCAGCGCTCGCGATTCCGGGGTCACCTTCATCCCCAGTGCCTTCGGCCGCCCGCATCTCGTCACCGTCCACGCGCCAGGCTGGCAGCCCGTGGTGCAGTACCCCCTCGCCGAGCCCGGCGCGGGTGAGCCGGTGCCCCTGGAGAGACTGGAGGCGCGGCTGGAGGCACTCGCGCATCCGGTGCGCCTACGACTGGTCAGGACCCTGGCCCGCGGCCCCCAGACCACCGGCGAGCTGGCCCACGCCTGGGCGCTGACGCCGCCGGAGGTCTCGCGCCACCTCGCCGTCCTACGACGCGCCGGACTCCTCACCGCTCACCGCCGCGGCCGTTACGTCCACTACGCCCTGGACCGCTCCGTGGTGGCGGCCCTGGGCACCGACCTGCTCTCCGCCGTCCTGCGCTGAGCCCGTGAGCGGCTGCAGCGGCTCAGCGGCACCACCAGCGGCCAGATCTACTTCTCCAGCTGATCCGGACCCGGCGGGAGGCCGACGACTCCCTCCCGCCGGTCCCTCGCTCCTCAGGCGAGACGGTGGATGTCGCCGTACGCGCGGTAGAAACCGCCGCGACCCGCCTCGCGCACCTCGCTGACGACGTACCGGGCACCGTGCTCGCGGATCCCCTTCGGGAACTGGACCCGCCAGCTCCGGTCGTATCCGGGAGAGAGCACACGGACCCGAAGGTGGCCGTGCTCCTCGAAGCACTCCACGACGACGCCCCCGTTGCTGTCGGCGACGACGTCGACGGTGGTCGACGGGGTGACCGTCTCGACGGCGGCCGGCGCCTTGACATCCACGACGTCGGGGACCGAGCCCTGCTCCGCCGACCTGATGGCCTCCTCGCTCGCGTCGACGCAGGCCAGTGAGCCGTTCGTGGTGACGATGTACAGGCGCTGATCGTGGTACTGCATGGAGTAGGCGGCGCCGCAGCCGGTGCCGAGCTTCCACAGACGGGTGCCCGCCTCGTCGAAGCAGTAGATCGAAGCCTGGTTGTCCCCCGCGAAGACGTACCGGCCGTCCTCCGCGGTCGCGCAGGAGAAGACCGGTGCGTCGCAGTGATAGGTCCGCTCGCGGCCGCCGTCCTTGCGGAGCCGCACCACCGTACGCGTCGCGGTCCCCGCATAGACCGTCGACCGCTCCTGCCAGCCGAAGAGCACCGACCCGGTGGACTGGTGCCACAGCTCCTCGCCGGTGCGCCAGTCATAGCTGGTCACGCCCCCGCTGTGACCGTGGTGGACGGCGGCGTCGTCACAGCGCACCATCCAGCCCGCCGTTCCGCGGCCCTGCCTGCGCCACAGGAACTCGTCCTCGTGGTCGATCGCGACGACGCCACCGCCGGAGTCGGACACGCCGAGGACGCCGTCGTGAATGTCGAGCCAGTAGATGTCGATGGCCGGGGAGATCTGGTAGGCCAGCCTGGGCACCTTCCCGGACAGGTCGTAGACGTTGCCGTCGTCGCAGCCCGCGTAGAGCCAGGCGTCGTCGGCCACCATGCACTTCACGCCGTCGGGCAGCCGTACCTGCTGCACCACCTGGGCGTCATGCGTCAGCGAGGTGATCAGACCGGCCTCGTTGCCCACCATGCAGACCCGGTCGTCGATGAAGATCCCGAATGCGGCGGAGCCCGAGTCGTAACGCCACAGGACCGGCGCCCGCCGCGTCGCCGCGCGACTGATGGGGGCGGATGCGCCATCGACGTGGGCGCTCATGGCCTGGCGACGGGAGAAGCCCCGCTTCTTCCGGGCTCCGCGCACGGCGGGGGCGTAGCCCTTACGGACCTTTTCCCCGATCTTCTTCGCGGCCATCTCCTTCGCGCGCACCTCGTCCGGGAATGTGCTGGTCTTGCGCTGCCCGGCGTCACCGATCCGGCCGTACCGGATGGTCATCGTCGTGCCGTCGACCGTGACCTCATAGAACTTGTGTGCTCCCCCGCCCTCTTCGGAGAGTTCGAGGTAGGTGGTCTCTGCGGTCGTTTCCACGGACATCGGGCCTTCCAACGAGGACTCGGGACACGAAAGCGAAAAGGCGGATGAACGTCACCTTCCGCGTCGACACCCCGAACCGTACGAGCCCGGTACGACAATCAGCGTCGCTCCTTCTTTCACCGACTCCCGCCGGTGCGCTGATGCGGGCTTGTGCTCAGGCCGGCTCCTAGAGGGCGTAGACCTGCCCGGTCTGGGCGCCCTCGACGGACCGGATGTACGCCTGAGCCACGTCGGCGAGATCCACCGACGCCATGCCCGGGAAGTAGTCGCCGTAGTCGGCGAGGCTCTCGGTGAAGACCGTGGGACTGACCGCGTTGACGCGCTGCGGGGCGATCTCGATGGCGGCGGCGCGCACGAACGCCTCCACCGCGCCGTTGGCCATGGAGGCCGCGCTTCCGGTGGGGATCGGCTCGCGGGCCAGCACGCCCGTGATCAGAGTGAAGGAGCCGCGCGGCGCGATGCGCGGGACGCCTTGACGGACCAGGTCGATCTGGCCGAGCACCTTGCCGCGGAAAGCGGCCAGGTAGTCGTCGGGCTCCATCGCGATCACCGGCTTGTACGGCACGTCACCGGCGGCGCTGACCACCGCGTCGACCGGGCCGGCCCGGTCGTACAGTTCGGTGACCTGTGCGGGGTCGGTGACGTCGTAGCGCAGGTCACCGCCGCTGCGTCCCACGGTCAGGATCTCGTGTCCGCGGTCGGCCAGGGCCTTGTGCACGGCCGTGCCGAGCGTGCCGGTGGCGCCGATGAGGAGGATCTTCATGGTCGGAACGCTATGTCCGGCCGGTGGCGGGAGGGAAATGCCTTCCGGGGAGCATTTATGCTCCGTGGTCATGAATGTGGAGCTGCGGCACCTGCGGGCGCTGGCCGCGATCGGCGACGAGGGCACCATCACCGGTGCCGCGGCCGTGCTGCACATCAGCCAGCCCGCGCTTTCGCGCACCCTGGAGCAACTGGAGAGCCGTCTCGGCGTACGCCTGGTGGACCGCACCACCCGCAGTCTCGCCCTCACCGAGGCCGGTCGGCGGCTGTACGAGCGAGCCCACCGGATCCTCCATCAGCTGGAGGACGCGCTGACGGAGGCCGCGACGGGGACGCGGCCGCTGCGGATCGGTTTCCCCTGGGCCGCGCTCGGCGCGCGTACCGTGCCGCTGCTGCGCGGTTGGCGCGAGGAACACCCCGGCACCCCGCTCGAAGTCCACCGCTGTGACGACCCGGAGGCCGCGCTGCGCCGCGGGGAGATCGATGCGGCGCTTCTGCGCACCGCGCCCGTCCCGGACGCCGGGCTGGAGGTCCGGTCGCTGTACCGGGAGCGGCGCCTGGCCGCCGTACCCGAAGACGACCCTCTCGCCCGGCACCCGTCCGTACGCCTGACCGATCTCGCCGACCGGGCGGTGGTGCTCTGCGCCACCGCCGCGACCACGACCGGACTCTGGCCCGAGGGGCGGCGCCCCCGCACGTTCGAGGTGGCCAACGTGGACGAATGGCTCACCGTGATCGCCACGGGGGACGCGATCGGCGTCACCGCCGAAGCCACCGCCCACAGCCACCCGCACCCCGGCGTCCGCTATCTGCCTCTCTCCGACGCACCCCCGGTGGTGGTCCGCCTGGCCTGGCCGCGTACGCCCGCGCATCCGGCGACCCTCGCCCTCCTCGACCATCTACGGCGCATGGCCGGCGCCGAGGAGGCGGGGTCATAGCCGCCTCCTCGGAACGCGGACGCGCCGCTCACAGGGTGCGGCTGGTGGAGGTCTGGTAGACGCCCTGGGCCGGGAAGACGACCTTGAAGTAGTACTTCTTTCCCTTGGCCGCGGACACGGTGAAGGACCCGTTCTTGCCGAGGGTCGCCGTCCGGTAGTAGTGCCAGGTCTTGGAACCGTGCGCCCGGTAGTACAGGCGGACCTTCAGGCCGTGCAGGGTCGAGAAGGAGACCTGCCCGCTGTGCCAGTCGGTGACCCGGCCTTCGACGGTGCTCTTGGACGACGTGCGGTGGATGGAGGCGGAGGCGAAGTGCGTCTGGGCCGAGCACGGCACTGGCGGCCGCGAGCAGCGCCTCCGCGCACAGCACCACGAGCGTCGCGTCAGGAGGCCCTCCCACCGGCCCGCCTCATGGGGGTCACCACGCGACGAACGGTCAGGGTTGGTGGTCGTCGTGGAGGTCGGGGGCGGGCTGGTCCTGGGTGGCGACCCAGGTGGCCAGGAGGCGGAGGTTGTCGGCGCTCGGGGTGCCGGGCGCGGCGGTGTAGATGATCAGGGTGAGGCCCGGGTCGGAGGTCAGGGTCATGGCCTCGAAGTGGAGTTCGAGGTCACCGACGGCCGGGTGGTGCATCCTCTTCACGCCGGTGCGGTGGTGGCGGACGTTGTGGTCGGCCCAGCGGCGGCGGAAGACCTCGCTGCGGGTGGACAGCTCTCCGATGAGGTCGGTGAGGGCCTTGTCGTAGGGGTTGCGTCCGGCCGCCGCGCGGAGGAACGCGGCGATGTCGTCGGCGGCCTTGTCCCAGTCGGGGAAGAACTCGCGGGCGGTGGGGTCCAGGTAGATGAAGCGGGCGGTGTTGGCCGGGCGCCGGGGGTCGGCCAGGACCGGGGCGTACAGGGCGCGGGCCAGGCGGTTGGTGGCCACCAGGTCGTGACGGTCGTCGCGGATCCAGGCGGGAGCGTCGATGGCGTCCAGCATGTGCTGGAGGGCGGGCCGCAGCCGCCGCGCGGGCGCCTTGCGGCGGGCGGCGGAGGGCGCGGAGGCGCGCCGGGCCAGGTCGAACAGGTGCTCGCGTTCGGAGTCGTCGAGGTGCAGGGCGCGGGCGACGCCGTCCAGGACGCCGTCGGAGGCGCCGGACAGGTTGCCGCGTTCCAGCCGTACGTAGTAGTCGACCGAGACGCCCGCCAGCATCGCGACCTCCTCGCGGCGCAGCCCCTTGACCCGGCGGTTGCCGCCGTAGGCCGGCAGGCCCGCCTGCTCGGGGGTGATGCGGGCCCGGCGGGAGGCGAGGAAGTCCTGGATCTCGGCGCGGTCGTCCATGGACTCCACGGTATGCGGGGGCGAGACGGTGAAGCAGGTACTGGGATTACCTGGAACGACAGACACTGCCGCCACCGATCGGAAGACCGTTTCCTGGGGAAGGTCTACTTCCCCCGATCACGACAGACAGGAGCTGCCCATGCGCGGCACGATCATTCACGGCCCCCGCGACATCCGCTTCGAGGAGCGCGCCGACCCGGTGATCGTCGACCCGACCGACGCCATCGTCCGTACCGTCGCGACCTGTGTGTGCGGCTCGGACCTGTGGCGCTACCGCGGCGTCCAGGAGGTGCCGCAGCCCACGCCCATCGGCCATGAGTACGTCGGCGTCGTGGAGGAGGTCGGCTCGGCGGTGACGTCGGTACGGCCCGGCCAGTTCGTCGTCGGCGGGTTCCTCACCAGCGACGGCACCTGCCCGATCTGCCGGGCCGGGGCGCACGCGAACTGTCAGCGCGGCACCGGCTACGACGGCTGCCAGGCCGAGCTCATCCGCGTCCAGAACGCCGACGGCACCCTGCTCGCAACTCCGGAGCAGCCGGCGGACGATCTCGTGCCCGGCCTCCTGACCCTCTCCGACGTCATGTGCACGGGCTGGCACGCCGCGGTCTGCGCGGACGTGCGGCCCGGCGGCACCGTGGTCGTGGTCGGCGACGGCGCGGTCGGCCTCTGCGGTGTCCTCGCGGCGTCCGAGCTCGACGCCGAGCGGGTCATCGTGATGAGCCGCCACCCGGACCGGCAGGCGGTCGCCCGCGAGTTCGGAGCCACGGACGTCGTCGCCGAGCGCGGTGACGCCGGTGTCGAAGCGGTCATGGAGCTCACCGGCGGCGTCGGCGCCGACTCCGTCCTCGAGTGCGTTGGCACCCAGGACTCCGTGGTGCAGGCGCTCCGCTCGGCCCGCCCCGGCGGCATGGTCGGCTGGGTCGGCGTCCCCCATGTCACCGACCTCCCGCAGGAGCACATGTTCTGGAAGAACGTCGGCCTGCGCGGCGGTCCCGCCCCGGTGCGGGCCTACCTGCCGGACCTGCTCGAGCGGGTCTGGGAGCGCCGCATCGAACCGGGGAAGGTCTTCGACCTCACCCTGCCGCTGGAGAAGGTGGCCGAGGCGTACGCCGCGATGGACGAGCGCCGAGCCATCAAGGCCCTGCTGCAGCCCTGAGATCCGCGGGCGTCCGCTCAGGTCATCGAGGTGACGGTCCAGGGCGCTCGCGCCGCTCGGCGGCGGACGCCCGTCCCAGGCGGGCGAAGGCGCGGGACAGGGTCGTCAGGTAGGTGACCTCGTTCCGCAGCAGGGGCGCGGTCGGCACCGTCGCGATGTCCTCCGTGAGGACCGCCCCCGTCGTCGTGGCGGGGAGGTCCTCGCCGGTGTGCTCCGGGAGCACGCCGTCGGCGCCCGCCGCCGTCGCCCGGCTGCGCAGGGCGGTCGCGATGAGGCGCGCCTGGATCGCCGCCTCGGCCGCCGCGGACGTCCGTCCTCCGGCCTCGATCGCATGGGCGCTCTGCTGCCTGAGCCGCGGATCCGCGTAGCGTTCCAGGAAGACCAGACCGTCCCGGATCTCGATGATGCGCCGGTAGAGCCGGTGCTCGACGTTGTGCAGCGCGGGCTGCTGCCGCTTGAGCTCGGGCATCTGCGCGGTCAGCGCGCGCCAGAGCGGGCGCAGGCGCGCCAGCGTCCACAGTTGCGCGGCGGTACGCCAGGGCCTGGTCGCCCAGGGCCCCCATCCGCTGATGGTCGACCCGGCCAGGATCAGCGCCACCGCGACGACTCCCAGCAGCGACGGCGCCGCGCTCCCGCTGCCCGGCGGCATCGGCAGGGACCAGAAGCGTATGAGGACGGTGACGACCGCGTACGCGACGTAGGCCAGCCCGCAGAAGTTGCCGAGCACCAGGAGACGCATGCCCAGCCGGAGGTACGGCTGCCGGGTGTGGCCGACGCACCGCCGGCCCAGGCGGAGCATGTCGATCAGCATGGCGGCGTCGTACGCGAGATAGGCCAGGAAGAATCCGGCGATGCCGGGCCTGTTCCCGTACATCGCGATGAAATGGAAGTGGCTGTCGTCCAGGGAGCCGTCCCCGAGGAGTGAGACTCCCATGACGACGATGACGACGCCCGCCGTCGTGACGCGCGCCCGGATCCTGGGCGGCGGAGCGCCGGGGCGCCCGGTCACGTAGGTGACCAGGATCCAGTAGGCGCACGTGGCCACGGTGAGGAGGCTGAAGGCGAGCCAGCGGCCCAGGCCGGGCACGTCGGCGACCCGGTCGATGACGGGCCGGACCCGCTGCGACATCGCCACGACCCCCAGGCTGAGAGCCGCGAGGTAGACGCCGTTGACGAGGCGCTGGGGCGACCGGCGGTTCCGGACGAGGTTGCGGAACGTGCACAGGGCCATGCCCCAGATGACGGCGACGGCCACCCAGTAGGGGAGTTCGCTCATCTAGGCATCCCCCGGGGTCCCCCAGACACGCTCGATGTTGCGGAGGACCGCGGCGATCTCACCGGGTGGCTCCGGGGCCTGCGGCAGCGCGTCGACCTCGGAGGTGAAGACCCGGGGCGCCAGCACGAGATCGGCGAACGTCTCCGCCTCGTTCTCCGCACGTGTGGCGTGCGCGATCCGGCCGAACACCCGGTCGACCACGCTCGGGTCCAGGTTCGGCGCGAGGAGGCGGGCGAGGTCGCTCGCCTCCAACCCGCCCTCCTGGTGGTCGAACGCGAGGTGACCCAGCTCGTGCAGCACGATGTGGCACTGGTGCAGAGGCGAGGTGGAGCGTGTGTATAACACGTAGTCGGTCGGTCCCGCGCTTATCGACAGACCGCACAGGGCCTGGGGGGTCGAGGGCAGAGGAATCAGCTGGATGGGGCGTCCGCGATGCCGCCCCAATTGCTCCGTGAGAGCGGCGATACTGAAAGGAGTCGGTATCACGCCCGCGGCTTCCAGTTCCCTGATCAGCTCACTGCATCGTTGACGGATGTCACGGCCGGCCCTTGACCGCTGACGTCTTCCCACCACCGGACCTCTCAAGCCACTGATCATCGGCCTTTTGCCAGCACTTGTCCGCTGACTGATCGAGTCAGGATCATCATAGCCTTGACTCAGGTTCTGAGTAAGGACGCTTTTTATGAACGTTGAAGGAACAACTATTCAGAACGTCGCAACGGGGCCTGGTGTTCTACAGAGCGGATCCGTAGAGAAACGGCATGTAGCTACGGTTCTCTAGAAACCACCAAGCAGTCGGAATAAGCCACAAACAGCCCGCTAACTACCCTTAGCACCCGCCGAGTCGCACCGCGTGGATACGTCCACACGGGGGACGCTACGCCCCTCCTTCTCCCTGGCCGTCACCCCGGTCGCCGTCGCGATCGGCGGGCCGCGGGCCGGCGGCATCGCGCGCGGGGCGAGGCCGGCCGTGGCTGGCCTCCAGGGCCGCGGTGCTCTGGATGACCTGGGCCACCACCTGCACGGCCTCCGGGGACAGGCCGGCCAGGGCCCGCAGGTGGGCCCGGCGGATCCCCGAGTCGCGCAGGAGCGCGAGCGTCTCCAGCTCGTCGCCGACGGCCTGGGAGACCTCGTCGTCGAAGAAGTAACCCGGATCGACACCGAAAAACGCCGCGAGTCCCTCGATGACCCGTTTGGTGGGGTTATCGGCCTTACCCGTGCGCAGCTTCCACAGAGTGGTCGGATTGACACGCTCACCCGTGCGCGCGGCGATCCCATCGGCGACCTCTTTATAGGAGTACGGGCCGCGTCCAGCCGGATACAGGGTGTTGAACAGGTGATCGATTTTGGCGGCGAGGTCGACGGAGCCCCGCTCCGTCGCACCATCCCCGGCGGATCCGCCGTTACGGGTCACAGTCCCCTCCTTCCGGGATCCCTACGGTGAGCGACCACGACAAGCCGATATGTGCGGATAAATCTACGGGCCATCTCGGCCAACCGAAAACTGTTGACACAGCTTGATCCGCTTTCTACTCTCACAGCAACTGGGGGCGTTGCTCTTAATCAACGACTATGGGTGACGGAGCGACGCGAAGCAACAAGGGGCGGCGATGGCTAGCGGCCGAAGTCTGCAAGAACTCCGTCAAGTCCCGTGTCCTACGGCGCTGGCCTGCGCGGGCGGTGGCACACCCGCACTCCGGTCGCCGGGCACGCTCGGGGGCGTGAGGACCGGCGAGAGCACCGGGGAGAGGCGCCCACCGGACCCCGCGCCGGCGGAACGACGACCCGCGGTAGCGGGCGGCGACCGTTCGCCGGTGGCCGAGTTCGGCCCGCCATAAAACACGCTCGTCCGCCGGTTCGACCCCTTCGCACGACACCACGACCGCGGGCCGCCGTCCCGTTGACCGCCCGACCGACGCGCATCGGGCGAGCACGAGGTGACGCTTCATGTCCGCCGTGTCATAGGAACGCGCCAAAAGGCGGCGTTCTCTTCACACCCCCGCCATGACGTGGCCGCCGAGTCACTTTGACATGCGCTCGGCCGCCCGTAGTTCCCTTGGAAGGGAAACTGACATGGAGTTCCGCATCCTCGGGCCCATCCGAGTGACCGACGGCGACCACGAGGAGGCGTTGCGCGGCGCGAAGCAGCGGACCGTGCTCGCCACGCTCCTGCTGGCCGGCGGCCGGGTCGTGTCGGACGAGCAGCTCACCGAGCGGCTCTGGGACTGGCACCGGCCGGCCACCGCGAGCGCGCAGATCTACACCTACGTCTCGCGCCTCCGCAAGCTCTTAAGAGGTGAGCTGGTCATCAACCGGCTGACCACGGGCTACCAGATGAACATCGACGACCTGGACTGCGACCACGTCCGGTTCGAGGAGCTCTCGCAGGCGGGCGCGGAGGCCCTCCGGGACGGCCGGTACACCGAGGCCGCCGCCGTCCTGCGGCGAGCACTGGGGTTGTGGCGCGGCCGCGCCCTCGAAGACGCCACGGCCCGCCTCATCGAGATGGAGGGCCCCCGGCTCCAGGAGGCCCGGATGACCGCCCTGGAGGCGCGGATCGAGGCCGACCTGGCCCTGGGACGCCACCGGCAGCTCACCGCGGAGCTGACCGGGCTGGTCGCCTCGAACCCGCTGCGCGAACGCCTCAGGGCCCAGCTGATGACGGCCCTGTACCGCTGTGACCGGCAGGCGGAGGCGGTCGCGGCGTACCACGAGGGCCGCACGTTGCTGGTCGAGGAGCTCGGCGTCGACCCCGGACGGGAGCTGACGGAGACCTACCAGCAGTTGCTGACCGGCGCGCTGGCCCTGCCGAGGGCCGGGGCCTGGTCGGGCGTCACCCCCGCGATGCTCCCCCGCGACCTCGGGGACTTCACCGGACGCGAGCCGGAACGGGCCTCGATCGCGGCCTGGCTCCGCGCGAAGTCCCCGGAACCGATCGTGATCACCGGCATGCCCGGCATCGGCAAGACGATGCTGGCCGTCCACGCCGCCCACGCGGACGCGACGAGCTTCCCCGACGGCCACCTGTTCGCCGAGCTGCACTCGCCGGCCGATCAGCCCCGCCGTCTCGAGGAGGTGCTCGGCGGATTCCTCGTCGCCCTGGGCACCCCGCCGCAGATGCTGCCCACCGGGCTGGACTGGCGGATCCAGCTCTATCGCAGCCTGCTGGCCACCAAGCGAATGCTGATCGTCCTCGACGACGCCGAGACGCTGGAGCAGGTCCAGCCGTTCCTGCCGACCAGTGGCCCCAGTGCCGCGATCATCACCACGCAGACGCCCGCGGCGGCGCCGCCCGGGTCCCGCGTGCTCAACCTGGATCCGCTGACGCCGCAGCAGGCGCGCGAACTGCTCGGCGCCATCGTGGGCGAACGGCGGCTCCAGGCCGAACAGCAGGCCACCGGCGAGGTCCTCCGCTACTGCGGCGGCATGCCCATGGCCCTTCGAATAGCCGGAGCGCGGCTGGTCGCCAATCCGGGCTGGCGGGTGGCCGACCTGGCCGACCGTCTCCATCCGGTGGACCGCCGCATGGACGAACTGCACGCCGGGGACCTGGACCTACGCCAGCGTCTTCAGCGCGGCTACTCGCGTCTGGACGTCGCGCACCAGGCCGTCATGCGCCGGCTCGGCCAGAGCGGGACCACCGTCCGCGACGAGTACATCGCGGTGGACGTCGCACAGATCCTCGACGAACTGACCGAACGCGGCCTGCTGAACGCCGCCGGGCCCCGGTACCGGATGCACGAGCTGATGTACCTCTGGGCCAACGGCCTGGGCGACCCCGTCGGAGAGCTCTCGTCCTGAGAATCCCCGGCGGGGCCGCCCGCCGTCCCCTTCCGGCCGGTCCGCCGAGGACCGGCCGGGAGGGGACTCGGCGCGCGCCCGCGGGCGCCCGCCGTCACCGCCCGGAGAGGGCCTCCGCGAAGGGGGCCGGCTCGGCCAGCACCTGCCGCAGGGTGCCCGACGTCACCAGCTCCGCGACCCGTGCCACGTCGCCCCGCAGCGGCCGGTCGCCGTCGATGTGCGGAGACACCTCGCGTACGAGCCCGCGGGCGGCGTGCACCGCCGGGTTGACGATCTCGTCACCGCGCAGGTCCGCGGCCTGCGACAGGGCCAGCAGGTGGATGGCGGCGACCTGCTGGGCCAGCGCGAGCACGGTGCGGGCGTCACGGGCGGCGATGGTGCCCATGCTCACCTTGTCCTGGTTGTGCGCCTCGGTGGAGCGCGAGAAGGACGTGGCCGGCATCGTGTTCTTCAGCGCCTCGGCGGCCAGCGACGAGGCCGCGATCTGCATTCCCTTGAAGCCGTGGTGCAGACCCGCCTCGTGGCTGTCGGGCGCGACCGCGGGGATGAGGTTCGGGGTCAGGCCGTTGTTGAACTTCTCGTCGACGACCAGCTCCAGCTGCCGGTCCAGCAGGTCGGCGACGCTGGCGACCGCGGTCTTGAGCGCGTCCATGGCCTGGCCGACGTGCCCGCCGTAGAAGTTGCCGCCGTTGCGGACCGCGCCCTCGGCGACGTCGAACAGCGGGTTGTCGTTCGAGGAGTTGACCTCCACCGTCACCCAGCGCGCGGCCCACTCGACGGTGTCGCGGAGCACCCCGATGACGTGGGGCGCGCACCGGATCGAGTAACGGTCCTGAATGGGGTCGTCGAGCTCGCGGAAGCCGTCCTCGGACATGTGCGCGGCCTCGGGCCCCTGGGCGTTGGCGCCGCCGAGCAACCGCCGGATCGTACGGGCGCTGGCGATCACGCCGTCGTGCGGCTTCTGCTCGAACAGGAACGCCGCGAAGTGACCGGGATTTCCGCGCAGGACCGACGACGCCATGGCCGTGCACAGGTCGGCGGCGTAGGCCAGCTCGGCCGCGCCGTGCAGCGCGAGGGCGGCGAAGCCGGACATGAACGAGGTGCCGTTGACCAGGCCCAGGCCCTCCTTCGCGCCGAGGGTGAGGACCTCGATCCCCACCTCGGCCAGCGCCTCGGCGGCCGGGCGCTCGACGCCGTGGTGCAGGACCGTGCCCTCGCCGGTGAGCAGCGCGGCGATGTAGCTGAGTGGCACCAGGTCACCGCTGGCGCCGACGGAGCCCTGCTCGGGAATGAGCGGCAGGATGTCGTGATTGAGGCACTCCAGCAGGTTCGCGGCGCACTGGGGCCGGACGCCGGAGTGGCCGCGCGCCAGGCAGTTCGCCCGTACGAGCATGGTCGCGCGGGCGACGTCCGGCGCGGCGTACGTGCCCACGCCGCACCCGAGGAAGCGGATCAGGTTCCGCTGCAGTTCCTCGACCTTGGCCGTGCCGATCTGCCGGGTGTTGCTGTCCCCGAACCCGGAGGTCACGCCGTAGATGGGGATGTCCGTCTCGATGAGCTTGGTCTTCAGCTCGTCGGACAGCTGCATCCGGCGAGCGGCCTCATCGGCCAGCTCCAGGTGAACCGTGCCGGGGTGCCGCGCCACCGCGACGATGTCCGCGAGGGTCAGGCTATGGCCGTCGATCAGCAGACTTGTCACTAGCTCCTACCTTTCTCCATGAGATTTCGCGTGCCGTTCCCGGATCCCCCGGTCACCAGCGCCCGGAGCGCAGCCCTGTCGATCTTTCCGCTGGCGTTGCGGGGCAGGGCTTCGAGATGGACGACCCCGGTCGGCAGCTTGAAGCGCGCCAGGCGCTCGGAGGTGAAGGCCCGGACGGCGTCGAGAGTGGGCGGCTCGCCCCCGTGGCACAGCACCGCCACCGGCGTCTGGCCCCACCGCGGATCGGGGACGCCGACCACGGCCACGTCCCGTACGCCGGGGAACTCGGCGAGCACCCGCTCGATCTCGGCCGGCGAGACGTTCTCACCGCCGCTGATGATCAGGTCCTTGAGCCGGTCGACGATGTAGCAGAGCCCCTGCTCGTCGAGGAATCCGAGGTCGCCGGTGGAGAACCAGCCGTCGGCGTCGATGGCCGCGGAGGTGGCCTCCGGGTCGTTCCAGTACCCGCGCATGACGTTCGGGCCGCGGACGCACAGCTCGCCGGGCACGCCCGGGTCGGTGACCGGCAGCCCGGTCCGCGGCGACAGCACGCGGACCTCGGAGTACGGCATCGCGAAGCCGGCCGAGGCCGGGTGGGTCCGGACCAGGTGGGGCGGCAGGTAGGTGGCGAACGGGGCGGTCTCGGTCAGGCCCCAGGCCTGTTGCAACGCCACGCCGTGCTCGGCGTACTCGGCGACGAGCGCCGGCGGCACCGGCGCGCCCGCCACGACCGCCGCGCGCAGCGAGGACAGGTCCGTACGCGCGAAGTCCTCCGACCGGAGCATCGCCGCGAACATGACCGGCACCATGAACGTGCTCGCGATCCGGTACCGCGCCACGTCCTGGAGGCATCGCTGCGGATCGAAGGCACGGCGGAGGACGACCGCGCCGCCGCGGGTCAGGGTGCCGAGCGTGAAGGCGTTCAGGCCGCCGATGTGGAAGAGCGGCGCCACGGCGAGGGTGGCCGCGCGCGGGCGGATGTCGATGGCGGCCTGCACGTTGACCTGGTTCCACCACAGGTTGCCGTAGGTGAGGATCACGCCCTTGGGCCGGCCGGTGGTGCCGGACGTGTACATCAGGAGGGCGACGTCGTCGGCGCCGACCGGCACCGGGTCCGCCGGGGCGGCCGGGTCGGTCAAGTCCGCCGGGGCGACCGGGTCCGCCGGGTTCCCGCCGATCGGCTGCCAGCGTCCGTCGCCGTCCTCGCCGTCCAGATAGAAGCGGCGTACGGGTACCGAGTCCGCGATGCCGTCGGCGAGTTCGCGGTGGCCGTCCTCGGCGACCACGCTGTGGCAGCCGGCGTTGCCGAGCACGTAGGCGACCTCGTCGGGCGCGAGCCGGAAGTTCACCGGGACGAAGACCGCTCCGAGATGGGCGGCGGCCAGGAGCGTCTCCAGGAACAGCGGGCTGTTCATGCCGAGGTAGGCGACACGGGAGCCGCGCCGCGCCCCGCCCGCGGCCAGGACCGCGGCCGTCCGACGGACGCGGCGGCTCAGCTCCGTGAACGTGAGGGTGCCGTCGTCATGGATGATGGCGGGATCCGATCCGGATATCCGCGCCCATCGATGGATCGCTGCCGCGGGATTGATCCAGGGCTGATTCACACCAGCAGGATCGTTGTTCGTTCTATATGTCCGCTATCTTCAAACTCATTCTATAAAACAGCTATATCTCACTAAATGTCCGCTATCTGGAGAAGTGCGCTGCTCCAGCTGAATCCGGCGCCGACGCCGAGCATCAGGACGTATTGTCCGTGCTTGAGCTGTCCGTTCTCGTGGAGATGGTTCAGCGCGGCGAGCTGGTCGGCCGGCCCCAGATGACCGGTGGATCGGGCGAAATCCCACGTCGTGCGCTCGATATCCCGGAGGCCGAGCGGAAACAGGCACTGCAGCATCGTGATCGTACGGCCGAAATGCGGGACGATCATGTGCTCGATCTCGTCGAGGGTGACCCCGGACTCGGCCAGGACCTGGCGGACCACGACGCGTGGGCCGGCGGACAGCCGCTTGAAGATCTCCTCCTTCGCCATCCCGCCGGCCTGGAACTCCTTCGCCCGCTCGCGCAGGTCGATCGGGAACTTCTTGTCCGGGTCGAACGGGCCGATCGGCGTGTCGCCCCGGTGCATCGCCTCCAGGGACGGGTCGCTGGTGCTCGCCGTGGCGACCAGGCGCGCGTACCCCTCCCCGGTCGACAGGACCGCGGCGGCGCAGCCGTCCCCGAACAGGAACCGCTCGGCCCGCCACCGGTCGAAGTACGGAGCGGGGAACAGGTCGCCCGCCGTGATGACCGCGGCGTTCGCCCCGGGCCGCGTCAGGAACGACGCGGCGAGTTCGAGGGCCGCCAGGCCGCCGTTGGAGCCGCCGCGCACCTCGACGGCGAGCCCACCGGTCATCCCCAGCTCGCGCTGGACGTACGCGGCGGCGTTCCAGCCGTCCACCCCCGCGCCGAAGGTGCCCGCGCACAGCAGCAGGTCGACGCCGTCCACGTCGAAGTCCGACCGGGACAGGGCGAGCCGCGCGGCACGGGACCACATGTCCGCGACGTTCTCGCCCGGGCCCGCGACGGTCACGGACGTGTAGTCCTGCCGCTCGGCGTCCTCGGGGTCGTAGGCCCCCGACGCCAGCGGCTCCTCGACGCCGACGGCCGGCGGAAGCCAGGACGCGGTCGCCGCGATGGAGAGGTCGTTCCAGATCACGCCGTTTCCCTCCTCGATCCCCTGCCCCGGGCAGGGCCTCGCCGGTCGACCGCGTCCGCCGCCTACCGTCTCGCCTACCGTCTTGCGTTGATGTCCTCGGCCGGGTTCCGGCGCAGCATCATCCGGGCCGGGACCAACGAGGCCACCAGGCCGAGGACGATCGCGCCGGCCAGGATCTCGGCGTACGTCCCCAGGACGACGCTCGGGGTTCCGGAGCCGACCATTCCGGCGTTGAACCCGGTCAACGTCAGCCAGGCGGCGCCGGTGCCGAGGACCGCGGCGACCACGATGATCAGCGACAGCTCCCACCGCAGGACGCCGAACACCTGCGGGCGGGTGGTCCCGACCAGGCGCATCAGCGCGAACTCACGGGTCCGGTCCCCCGTCGCCATGGCGAGGGTGTTGACGACCGCGATCGCGGCGAAGGCGATGATCAGCCCCATGAAGACCAGGTTGACCTCGGCGTTCGTCTGCTCCCGCGCGGCCTGGACCTTGTCGTAGCCGGACCGGTCCAGCACCTGGAGCCCCGGGAAGCCCTTCAGGTGCGAGCGGAGGTCGCGCACGCTCACCGACCCGTTGATCATCACCGTCTTGGCCAGCGGATCGTCCACGTGGCCGACGATGTCGTCGTGGGCCAGCAGCGTGTCGCCGAAGCCCAGGCCGCGGCTGTAGATCGCCACCAAGTGGAGCTGCGTCTTGACCCCGTCGCCGAGGGTGACCTGGACCGCGTCGCCGATGTGCCGCCCCTGGGCCGCGAGCTCGCTCATCGCGATCGTGCCGGGGGCGAGCCGGTCCAGCGATCCGGACGTCACGTCCGGATCCACCATCTGCGTCACGCCGGCGGAGGTCAGCCCCTGGGCCGAGCGCTTGTCCTTGCCGACCCAGATGATCGTCTGGAGGACCTCGGTGACCGCCTTCACCCCCGGCACCGCGCGCAGTTCCTGAGCCGCGGCGGCGGGAACGCCGGGACCGCTCGACCCGACCAGGTAGTCGGCCTTCACGCCGTCCTTGGTCTGGGCGCGGGCCCCGTCGTTCATCGTGACGGGGACGAACAGGATGGTCGTCAGCATGCCGATGAGCAGGGCCAGCGGTGTGATCACCGACGCCACCCGGCGGCTGTTGGCCTGGGAGTTCCGCGCCGCGAGGAAACCGCCGACCGGGAAGGCCCGCAGCAGCCCGCCCAGAACCACCACGGCGCCGCGGGTGATGAACGGGCCCCACAGCGCCACCGCGATCATCCACAGCAGGATGCTGAGGTACGTCACGGGCATGGCGGCCGGCTCCGTGTGCAGGAAGCTCAGCACGACCGTGATGATCACCGCGACCGCCGTGAAGACCAGGGCGGCCACCACCCGCCCGAAGCCCACGGTCCGGCGCTCGACGGCCGCCTCGGCCAGCGCCTCCGCCGGCTTGATCCGCGCGGTACGGCGCCCGGTCACCCGCGCGGCCACCCAGGCGGCGCCCACCGTCGCCACCAGCGCGGCGAGGACCGGCAGGGGGCCGCGGAACAGCCGCAGCGCGTCGGGGATGGCGCCCAGCGAGACGAACTTGGCGCGGATCGTGCTCGCCAGCGGAATGCCGAGCAGCGCGCCGGGGACCCCGGCGGTCAGGCCGAGCACCAGCGCCTCACGGCTGATCATCCGGCGCACCTGGCGCGGAGTCGCACCGACGGCGCGCAGGAGCGCGAGTTCGCGGTAGCGCTGCTGGATCGACAGGGCGAAGGTGCCGACCACCACGAGCACCGCCACGATCAGCGAGGTGCCGCCGATGGCGCCGCCCATGCTGGTCAGCTTGACCCGGGCCTTGGCGGCGTCGATGAACTCGACCTGGCCGCGGCCGTCCCCGGTCGCGACGACGGCGCCGGTGCCGGCGACCGCGTCCTTGACCTTCGCGCCGCTCACGCCGAACACCCCGTAGCCCGCGACCAGGCCGGGGTGGCCGGCGAGCCGCCGCGCCTCGGCCTCGTCGAAGAACATCGCGGACTGCTGCTTGACGTCGACGTCGGGTCGCGCGATGCCGACGACGCGGTAGGTCTTCGGCGACGACGTCGACTGGACGACCGTCTGGTCGCCGACCTTCAGCCCGGCCCGGTCGGCCAGCTTCTCGTCCAGCACCACGTCGCCGTCCTGCTGCGGCGCCGAGCCCGACCGCAGGCGGTACGGGGTCAGCGCCGCCGACGACCAGCCGTGGCCCCACGAGGGCCTGCCGTCCACGCCGGACAGCACCGAGCCGTCGTGCTCGACGACGTTCGCCGGGAAGGTCAGGTCGGCGACCACCTTGGCGCCCGGCAGGGCGGCGATCCGGTCGCCGACGGAGGTCGACAGCCAGGCGCGCTCGCTCAGCGCCTTCGACTTGGTCTTCCGCTTGACCTTGTGCTTCCCCTTCTTGTTCTTCTCCTTGACCTTGGTCCAGTGGATCTGCTGGTCGGCGGAGACGACGACCGGCGCCCCGGCGTACCGCTCGGCGGGGATGGACCCGTGGATGCCGGTCTCCAGCAGCACGCCGCACGCACAGACGATCATGGCCGCGCAGAACAGCGCGAGGAACCCGCCGACGGCGGACCCCTTGCGCTGCCGGAGCGTGGCCAACGCGAGTCGGAACATCAGGCCCACGCCCCCAGCCGGGTCATCCGGTCCGCGATCTGGTCGGCGGACAGGTTCGACGCGGCCTCCACGATGCCGCCGTCCGCCAGGAAGAGCACCGAGTCGGCATACGAGGCCGCCACCGGGTCGTGCGTGACCATCACCATGGTCTGGCCCATCGTGTCCACGGCCTGCCGCAGCAGCTTGAGGATCTCCCGTGCGGTGACGGTGTCCAGCGCGCCGGTGGGTTCGTCGGCGAACACCACCTCGGGCCGGGTGATCAGCGCCCGGGCGATGGCCACCCGCTGCTGCTGGCCGCCGGACAGTTGTGAGGGCAGGTGCCGGGCCCGCTCGGCGAGCCCGACCCGGGACAGGACCTCGGCGAGGTATGCCCGGTCGGCGCGGCGGCCGGCCAGCCGCAGCGGGAGGGTGACGTTCTGCCGTACGTCGAGCGCGGCGAGCAGGTTGAACGCCTGGAAGACGAACCCGATGCGCTCACGGCGGAGCTCGGTCAGCTCCGTCTCGGACAGCCTGGACAGGTCGGCGTCGATGTCACCGAGGTAGACCGACCCCGACGAGGGCCGGTCGAGCCCGGCGGCACAGTGCAGGAAGGTGCTCTTCCCCGATCCGGACGGCCCCATCACCGCGGTGAACGTCTGGGGGGGAATGGTGACGGAGACGTTGTTGATCGCGGTGACCGCCCCGGCGCCTTTGCCGTACGTCTTCGTCACCGATTCCAATCGAACGGCCGCCCTCGGAAGAGCCGGACCTCTGCGCGCCATTGACCTTGTTCCCTTTCGATTCTCGTCAGGCGAGTGGCTCGGTCTCTGCGGCGCCGTCGGCACCGCGGATGGCCGGGCTCAACATCGCGAGCACCGCCATGAGCGCCATTGCCGCGCCTATCGCGGCAATGCCCTGTCGCGGCGTGAGAGTCGTGAGGAGAAGGCCCGCCGCCACCCAGCCCAGTGCCATCGCACCGGAACTCACCAGGTTCGCGACGCTGGAGACCCGCCCCTGCATCGTCGGTGGGGTTATCCGCATGACGTACACGATCGCCGGCACGTTGAACACTCCCCCGACATAGCCACTAGCAGCGAAAACCGCGCCCATTGCAAAGACATTGTGTGCGGCGGCGAGGAGGGGAGTCACTATGGCCCACACCATTGTTCCGACGAGCAGGATGCGGCGTAGGCTCCAGACGCGCATCCACTTGGTCGCGGTGAGCGCGCCCAGCAGGCCGCCGACCGCGGAGCAGGCGAGGACCACCCCGACCAGCCCCTTCGGCCGCCCCTCGTCGCGGAACAACGGCAGCAGCGCGAACACCAGCATCTGGTAGAGCATGTTCGTGCCCGCGAGGACGAGCATGACGGTCCGCAGGAAGCGCTGCCGCCACAGCCACGAGAGCCCGTCGGCGATCTCGGAGCGCACGGCGGCCGGCGGCGTACCGCGCTCGACCTGGAACCGCGTCCGGATGCCGAGCAGCGACACCAGCGACACCAGGTGGGCCCCCACGCTGAAGACCAGGGGGATCGCGTTGCCGACCGCGAACAGGCCGCTGCCCGTGGGCTGGCCGATCATCGCGGCGCCGCGCGTCCGCGCCTCGTTGCGGCTGTAGGCCGCGCCGAGCTGCTCGGCGACCACCAGATGCGGGACGGCGGAGCGCTCCGCGAGCTGGTAGAAGACCAGCAGGCTGCCCTCGATGAAGGCCACCGCGAACAGGTGCGGCATCCAGAGCCGTCCGGTGGCGACCGGGATGGCGAGGCTGCCGAGGGCCAGCACGCAGCCGAGCTCGCAGACGAGCATGAGCCGGCGCCGGTCGAAGCGGTCGACGTACGCCCCGGCGGGCAGCTGCATCAGCAGCTGCGGCAGGAGCGCGGTGAAGCCGATCAGGCCGGCCGTGGTCTTGGACCCGCTGCTCCACAGCACGAGCATCGGGTAGACCAGTGCGGTCACCCGCGAGCCAAGGAACGAGAAACCCGCGCCTACCCACAGCAGACCGAAGTCGCGGTTCCGCCGCAGGGTCATCGGCGTCTTGTCGGCGATCGCGGTCACGCGAGGCACCACTCCAGTGCCGCCATGGCGCTGTGCATCTTGTGCTCGGCCTGCCGGAAGGCGACGCTGGCCGGGCCGTCGAGCACGTCGGCGGTCACTTCGTCGCCCCGGTGCGCGGGAAGGTCGTGCATGAAGACGGCCTTCGGGCTGGTCTCCCACAGCTCCGCGGAGACCTGGAACGGCGCGAACACCCGCCGCCAGTCCGGGTCCGGTTTGCTCGTTCCGGTGGTCTGCCAGCGCGTGGTGTAGATGGCGTCGAAGTCGCCGGGCAGGTCGCGCATGTCGTGCCGCTCGGTGACGACGGCGCCGCTGCGCTCGGCGTTCGCCCGCGCCCGCTCGGTGTACTCGGCGGGCAGGCCGTACCCCGGCGGCGTGCGCAGCTCCAAATGGACGCCGGGGTACCGGCTGAGCGCGAGCGCGAGGGCGGTGGCGCTGTTGTTGCCCTCCCCCACGTAGAGCACGCGCAGGTCCTCGATCCGGCCGAAGTGCTCCTGCAGGGTGGTCAGGTCGGCGAGTGCCTGGGTCGGGTGCTCGGCGGCGCTCATGGCGTTGATCACCGCCATCGTGTCCTGCGCCGCGAACGCGAGCAGCTCCTCGGTGCTGCCCGTGGTGCGCGCGACGAGGGCGTCGATCATGCCGGACAGCACGCGGCCGGTGTCCTCGGCGGTCTCCCCCGTGACCAGCTGCATGTCCTCCGGGCCGTAGGCGATCACCTGCGCGCCGAGGCGCAGCGCGCCCGCGGTGAACGCGGTCCGGGTACGGGTCGAGGTCTTGCGGAAGTAGGTGCCGACGATCCGCCCGGCCAGGCTGCGTTCGCGGTGCCCGGCGGCGAACCGCACGGCACGTGCCACCACGTCATGGAGATCGTCGTCGGGCAGGTCCGATACCGAGATCAGATGTCTCATGCGTCCTTGGTAATGGGGCGGCATCTACGCGTTCCATACTCCGCCCAGGGCCAGCAGCGCGGCGAGCTCGTCGTCCCCGGTCAGGTCCGCGTCCGCGACGACGGCGTCCGGGTCGGTGACCGCGGCGCGGACGAAGCGCTGGTAGTGCTCGGCGAAGCGGTCGATGGTGGCGGCGTCGAAGAGGTCCGAGTCGTACGCGCAGACTATGTCGATGCCCGCGTCGCTCTGTTCGAGCCGGACGACCAGGTCCAGCTGCCCCTCCTGCGACGGGACGTCCATGAGCGCGACGGTCAGGCCGCCGTACTCGACCGTCGGGCCGGTGTCCTCGCCGGCGGCCGCGTTCGGGATGTTCGGCTCGCGCCGGTCCATCGCCACCAGCAGGACCGCGAGGCGGAACAGCGGCGCGCCGCCGCCGAGCAGCCCGCAGGGGTAGCGCACGTGCAGCATTCCGGCGCGGATCTGCGCACCGGCCGAGACGATCGCGTCCCGGAACGTCGTGGCCGGGGTGAACCGCGCCCGGATGGGCACCGGGTTGACGAAGGCGCCGACGACCTCCCGGAGCTCGCGGCCCATCCGGTTGGTGGCCGGGCAGCCGATGAGGAAGTCGTCCCGCCCGGAGTACCGCCGGACCAGGGCGGCGAAGGTCCCCAGCAGGTAGGCGAACGGCGTGACGCCCGCGGCCTCGGCGGCGCCGGGCAGCCGCTCGGCGACGTCCGCGGCCAGCCGGACCTTGCGGGTGGCGCCCACGTGCCGGGACAGCGCCGGGCGCGGCCGGTCGGCCGGCAGCTCCGCCGCCGACGCACCCTCGATCCGCTCGGCCCAGTACGCGCGGGAGCGCGCTCCGACCGCCGAGGCGACCACCCGGGCCTCCTCGTCGACGAACAGGTCGTAGTCGCCGGACGGCTCCGGCAGGCGGCCCTGCCCGTAGGCCGCCAGCAGGTCGCGCACGATCAGCCAGTGGGAGGCGAAGTCACCGGCGATGTGGTGCGCGACCGGGAGGAGCACGGCGTCGTCGGGGGCCAGCCGCAGCAGCCCGACCCGGAACGCGCCCTCGGCCAGGTCGAAGGGACGGTCGACGTAGGCGCGGGCGGCGGCGCGCAGGCCGGCCGCCGTCACGTCCTGGACCTCCAGCCGGGCGAGCGGCTCGCCGGCCGGCACCCGGCGCGGCTCACCGTCGAGCTCGACGAACCGGGTCCGCAGCAGCTCGTGCCGCGCGCCCACCGCCTCGACGGCCCGCTCCAGGGCCGCGACGTCGTACGGGGAACGGATGCGGATCGCGAGCACCAGGTTGTACGCCGCGCTCGCCGGGGCCAGCCGATGCTCCAGCCACATGGTCTGCTGAATGACGGACAGCGGCTTGGAAACGACCGGCATGTCCTACAGCGCCTCTTCGATGACGGCGTAGATGCCGGCCAGCGTGGTCATCCGGACCATCTCCTCCGGATCGATCAGGACCCCGCAGACCCGTTCGATCGACGCGAGGACGTCGACGTACTGCAGCGAGTCGGCGCCGTGGTCCTCGATGAACCGGCTGTTCAGCGTGACGTTGTCCGGGCTCGTCTTCAGGATGTCGCAGACGATGTCCTTGATCTCCGCGCGAAGCGGCTCGTCGAGAGCGACAGCTCGCTCGACCATGCGCGCCTCCCTTTCGATAATCGGCGTCAATTTTCGGCCGACCACCTATACGCGGCCTATATCGGCCACCTATAGGGCAGATATAGCGATCCAATACACGATAAACACCTATTGCCGCCTAAATAGGGAAGGTACGGTCATCGATGGACAATCGAATTAGCAACGTGGTGATCCTCGGCGGCGGTACGGCGGGCTGGATGACGGCCGCGTACCTGGGCAAGGCGCTCGAGGAGAACGTCAAGATCACCGTGCTGGAGGCCCCCGCGATCCCCCGCATCGGCGTGGGAGAGGCCACGGTCCCCAATCTCCAGCGGGCGTTCTTCGACTTCCTCGGCCTGCGGGAAGAGGACTGGATGCCCGAATGCAACGCGGCATTCAAGACCGCCGTCAAATTCATCAACTGGCGCACGCCGGGCGAGAGCAGCACGCAGGCCCGGCCGCTGGGCTCGCGCACCGACCACTTCTTCCACCCCTTCGGGCTGCTGCCCTCCCAGGACGGCGTCCCCCTGTCGCACTACTGGTTCAACGACTTCCAGGCCGGCCGCACCGACGAGCCGTTCGACTACGCCTGCTTCCGCGAGCCGCCGATGATGCAGGCCAACCGGGCGCCACGCTGGCTCGACGGCCGGCGGGCGACCAACTACGCCTGGCACTTCGACGCGCACCTCGTGGCCGACTTCCTGCGCCGCTTCGCGACCGAGAAGCAGGGCGTCATCCACGTCCAGGACGAGATGACGCACCTCGACCAGGACTCGCGCGGCTTCATCACCGCCCTGCACACCAAGTCGGGCCAGGTCCTCGAAGGCGACCTGTTCATCGACTGCTCCGGCTTCCGCGGCCTCCTCATCAACCAGGCCCTGCGCGAGCCGTTCATGGACATGAGCGACCACCTGATCAACGACCGCGCCGTGGCCACCTCGCTCCCCAACGACGACGAGAAGACCGGCGTCGAGCCGTACACCTCGGCGATCGCGATGAAGTCCGGCTGGTCGTGGAAGATCCCGATGCTCGGCCGGCACGGCACCGGTTACGTCTACTCCAGCCGCTTCGCGACCCAGGACGAGGCCACGCTGGAGTTCGCGAAGATGTGGGGGATCGACCCGGAGAACACGCAGTTCAACCAGGTCCGCTTCCGCGTCGGGCGCAACCGCCGCGCCTGGGTGCGCAACTGCGTCAGCATCGGCCTGGCCTCCTGCTTCCTGGAGCCGCTGGAGTCGACCGGGATCTACTTCATCACCGCCGCCATCTACCACCTGGCCAAGCACTTCCCGAACAAGAACTTCGACCCGATCCTGATCGACCGGTTCAACACCGAGATCGAGACGATGTTCGACGACACCCGGGACTTCATCCAGGCGCACTTCTACTTCGCCCCGCGCGCGGACACGCCGTTCTGGCAGGCGAACAAGGAACTGCACCTCCCGGAGGCGATCCAGGAGAAGGTCGCGATGTACCGGGCGGGCCTGCCGGTGAACGCCCCGACGACCAGCGAGGACGGCTACTACGGCAACTTCGAGGCCGAGTTCCGTAACTTCTGGACGAACGGCAG
Source organism: Actinoallomurus rhizosphaericola (assembly GCF_024055675.1). Lineage (NCBI taxonomy): Bacteria > Bacillati > Actinomycetota > Actinomycetes > Streptosporangiales > Thermomonosporaceae > Actinoallomurus > Actinoallomurus rhizosphaericola. The sequence continues at coordinate 133,209 of NZ_JAMXMW010000009.1, forward strand.
CTACTACTGCATCTTCACCGGTCTCGGCCTGCTCCCCGACCAGGTCCTGCCGTCACTGGCGCACCGGCCGTCGGCGGTGGAGGGCGCGGCGCCGCTGTTCGAGAAGGTCAAGCAGGAGCAGCAGGAGCTCGTCACCACCCTGCCCAGCAACTACGACTACCTGCGGCAGCTCCACAACGTGTGAGGGTGGCCGCCGTTCCATGCGCACGGGCCCGGCGGGGGCGTACGTCCCCCGCCGGCCGTGGAAGGGACCGTGATGGGTGATCTGCGCACGATGATGGCGGCGTTCCCGACCGGGGTGGGCATCGTGGCCGCGGTCGGAGCCGACGACCGGCCGTGGGGCATGACCTGCACCTCGATCGCGAGCGTGGCCCTGGACCCGCCGTGCCTCCTGGTGTGCCTGCGCCGGGGCAGCCCGACGCTGACCGCGATCCTGGAGCACGGCGGCTTCGCGCTCAACCTGCTCCGGGCCGACGCCCAGGCGGCCGCCGAGCTGTTCGCCTCCGGCGCCCCGGACCGCTTCCAGCGCGTCCGCTGGACGATGAACCCGGGCGCCGAGGGTCCGCACCTGGAGGACGTCGCCCACAGCACCGCGGACTGCCGCCTGCTGCACCAGACCACCATCGGTGACCACACCGTCGTCTACGGGCAGGTCACCCGGATCAACGAACGTGGCGATGTCCGACCTCTGATGTACGGTTTGCGGGAGTTTGCGCAGTGGCCCGCCTCCGTGCTCCTGTCCCGAGGGATCTGACGATTCGAGGTGTCAATGCCTCTCGCCCTGACGACCACTCCGCCGTCCCTCTCCTCGCATCAGAGCCTCGTCTTCCTGCTTCAACTGGCATTACTCGCCCTGGCGGCGCTGGGCATGGGCCGGCTGGCCGAGCGCGTCGGGCTGCCCGCCGTGGCCGGAGAACTCGTCACCGGCGTGCTCCTCGGCCCCACGGTGCTCGGTCAGGCCCTGCCTCACGTCTCCGGCTGGCTGTTCCCGCCGCGGGCCGGCCAGAGCGGCCTGCTGGACGCGGTGAGCCTGCTCGGGTCGGTCCTGCTGGTCGGCCTGACCGGCGCCCACCTCGACCTGTCCCTCCTGCGGCGCCGGGCCCGTGCGGCGGCCTGGGTCGGCGGGGCCTCGCTCGTGGTACCGCTCGGCGCCGGCCTCGCGACCGGGTTCCTGCTGCCGTCCGCCCTGCACGGGGTCCACGGTTCGACCACGGCGTTCGCCGCGTTCATCGGGACCGCGCTGTGCGCGAGCGCCATCCCGGTGATCAGCAAGACGCTGGCCGACATGAAGCTGCTGCACCGGGACATCGGTCAGCTGATCATCGCGGCGGCGGTGGTCGACGACGCGTTCGGGTGGTTCCTGCTGTCCATCGTCGCGGCCATGGCGGGCGACGGCGCGATCGCGGGCCGGGTGTCCATGACGCTCTGCTACCTCGTCGGATTCATCCTCGTCATGGCGTTCGCCGGGCGGCGCGTCGTCCGGTACGCGTTCCGTCTCGCCTCCGGTCCCGGCCCGGCCACCGCGGTCGCCGTGGGCGTGATGCTCCTGAGCGCGTCGGCCACGGCGGCGTTCGGGCTCGATCCGGTGTTCGGCGCCTTCATCGGCGGGGTGCTGATCAGCGCCGCCGGGTCGGAGGCGCGGGAGCGGCTGGCGGGCCTGGAGACCGTGGTCATGTCCGTCCTGGCACCGATCTTCCTCGCCACGGCCGGCCTCAAGATGGACCTGACGGTGCTCGGCCGGCTCCCGATCCTCCTCGCGTTCCTGGCGGTCCTGGCGGTCGCGGTCGCCACCAAGTTCGCCGGCGCGCACCTCGGCGGCGCGGCCTGCCGCCTGCCGCGCTGGGAGCGCGTCGCGCTCGGCGCCGGCCTGAACTCGCGCGGCGTGGTGGGGATCGTCATCGCCGCGACCGGACTCCGGCTCGGTGTGGTCAGCCCGGCGGGGGCCACGGTCATCGTCCTCATCGGGATCGCCACGTCCCTGCTCGCTCCCCCGCTGCTGCGCCGGTCGGTGGCGAAGGGGGACAGCGCCGAGGAACGCCTGCGCGAGGCCGAGATGGACGAGTGGCTCCGCTCCTCTTCTACCGGAACGCCACCGGCAGACGACAGTACCCGTACATGAAGTTGGAGTAGACCTGCTGCGGCTCGCCGAGCAGCTCGATCACCCCGACCGTCTCGCGCACCGTCTCCACCATCGCCCGCAGCTGCTCCCGGCCGAGGAACGCGCCCATGCAGAAGTGCGTGCCGTGACCGAAGGTGAGGTGCTTGTTCGGGGTGCGCGCCAGGTCGAACCGCTCCGGCTCGGGGAACACCCGCTCGTCGTAGTTGGCCGAGGTGTTCCAGACGGTCACGGCGTCGCCGGCCGGGATGAGCGTGCCGCCGACCTCCACGTCGACGCGGGCGGTGCGGCCGAAGTGCATGGCCGGCGTCGTCCAGCGCAGGATCTCCTCCACCGCGGACTCCGCCGAGACGTCACCGTTCTTCAGCGCCGCCCACTGCTCCGGGTGCCCGGCGAAGGCGTGGATCGCGCCGGTCGAGCTCAGCCGGCTGGACTCGTCGCCGCCGATGATGAGGCTGTAGCAGTTGTAGACCACCTCCTCGTGGGTGAGGAAGCTCGTCGCCAGGGTGCTGACGACGTCCTCGCCGGGGTGTTCGCGGCGCTCGGCGGCCAGGTCCGTGAAGTACAGCAGCATCTCGTTGCGGGCGAGGACCATCTCGGTCTGGTCGGGCGCGGCCGTGTCGGAGCTGAGGACCGACTTGCTCAGGCCGAGCAGCTCCTGCCGGTCCCCCTCGGGGATGTCGAGCAGGTCGCAGATGGTGCCGATGGGGATCTGCTCGGCGACGTCGACGGCGTAGTCGAACTCGCCGCGCTCCATGGCCTCGGCGACGAGACGCCGGATGCGCACCTTGATCCGCTCGGCGACGTGGCCCAGGACCCGCGGGGAGAAGGCCTTGAGCATCAGCTGCCGGACCTCACGGTGCCGCTGCCCGTCGGTGACCGCGAGCATCTTCCCCGACGCCGAGTCGCCACCCGTGAGCAGCGTGGTGAGCAGGTTGCCCCGCTCGGTGGTGAAGCTCCGGTGGTCGCGGTAGACCGCGATCACGTCCGCGTAGCGGGACACGGCCCAGAACCCCGGCCGGTCGCCGCGCGGCGGCTGGAACCGGACCGGCCGCTCGTCGCGGAAGCGGCGCCACAGGGCGACCAGGTCGATGTCGCGGAACGTCGTGACGTCGGAGAGGTCCACGGCGTCGAGGTCGAGCGCCTCGACGTCGGCGGCGGCCGGTTTCACGCCGGCCGGCGAGGTGTTCGTCACTGGATCTCCTGGGCTTCGGCGGCGATCTGTCCGAGCGTGGCGTTGGCCCGCAGGAGGCCGCGGGGCAGGTCCAGGCCCCGTCGTTCCGCCTCGGCGAGCACCTGCAGGATCAGCAGGGAGTCCGCGCCGAGGTCGAACAGGCGGTCCTCGACACCGACGACCGGCGCGCCGGTCAGGCGGGACCAGATCTCGGCGAGGATCCGTTCCGCGTCGCTCGCCGGCGGCCCGCCCCGGCCGGCGCCGGGTCGCGGAGGCGCGGGCAGGGCGTTGCGGTCCAGCTTGCCGTTGCGGGTGAGCGGCAGGTCGGGCAGGACGATGACGGCCGCCGGGACCAGGTACCCCGGCAGGACACGGGTCAGCGCGCCGCGGACGTCCTCCGCGTCCGCCGAGGTGACCACGTACGCGACGAGCGCCCCGTCGTGGAGCACGACGGCGGCGCGCTCGACCCGCGGATCGGCCAGCAGGGCGGCCTCGACCTGCGCGGGCTCGACCCGGTGGCCGCGCACCTTCACCTGGTCGTCGGTCCGGCCGGCGAACTCCAGGCGGCCGTCCGGCGTCATCCGGGCGAGGTCGCCGGTCCGGTACAGCCGCGCGCCCGGCGGGCCGTACGGGTCGGGCACGAAGCGCTCGGCGGTCCGGCCCGGCGCGCCGGCGTACCCGCGCGCGAGCCCGGCCCCGCCGACGTACAGCTCGCCGACCACTCCGGTCTGCACCGGGAGCAGCTCGGCGTCGAGGATCTGGACGACCGTGCCGGGGATCGGCGCGCCCAGCGGCGCCGTGATGGTGCCGTCGACGCGCTCGCCGCAGACGCCGACGGTCGCCTCCGTCGGCCCGTACTCGACGCGCAGTCCGGGCAGCCGCCCGGCGATGGACGGGTTCAGCGCCTCGCCGGCCGAGACCAGGACGCCGGCGAGTCCCCTGGTCGCCTCGGGCCCGAGCCGGTCCAGCAGGAGGCCGAGGTGGCTCGCGGTCAGCATCACGAAGCCGTACGGCGCGTGCCGGAGCAGCTCCGGCCCGAGGTCGGCCGGGTCCAGGTCCTGCGGGAGCACGCACACCGGCTGCCCGGCGAGGAGCGGGGCGAGCAGGTTCGGCACGGTGATGTCGAAGGCGATCGAGGAGAAGACCGGCGCCCCGCCGGGACTCCCGGCGTAGGTGGTGACGGCCCAGTCGAGGTAGTTCGCCAGGGCCCGCCGCGTGACCGTGACGGCGTTCGGCCGGCCCGTGGAGCCCGAGGTGTGGATGACGTACGCCGCCGCGTCGGGATCCGTCGCGGGAGCGACCGACGGTGCCTCGGGCAGCTCCGCCACGAGGACGGGCTCGGCCTCCCGTACCCGGCCGGCGTGCTTCGCCGAGGTGAGCACGAGCGCGGTGCCGCCGAATGCCTCGACCGGCCCGTCCGTGAGGTGCGCCGGATCGACGGGGACGTACGCCGCGCCGGCCTTCAGCACCCCGGCGACCGAGGCGACCAGGTCGAAGCCCCGGTCGAGCAGGACGCCCACGGTGGACTCGGTTCCCAGGCCGCGCTCGCGCAGGTGAGACGCGACCCGGTTCGCGCGGTCGGCCAGCTCGCCGAAGGTGTGGGTCCGGCCGTCCGCGATCACCGCGACGGCGTCCGGGTCCCCGTTCGCGAGGAGGTCGCCGAGGTCGCCGGGCTCCCGCTCGGCGCCGTGCAGGCGGGGCGATCCGGGCAGCGCGAGGCTCCGGGGGTCGCCGTCCGGGTCGGCCGCCATCGCCTCCAGGACCGCGCGGTAGAGGCCTGCGAGCCGCGCGGCGTTGTCCTGGCTCAGCACGGCGGGCGTGCTCGCGATGCTCAGGTTGCCCTTGTTCGGCGTGCCGACGACGAGGCCGAACTCGTTGGGGCTGTCGTCGATGCAGGCCTCCACGTCCACCAGCGTCCGGTCCACCTGGTGGAAGTCGAGGTAGTGGAAGAGCACGTCCACGGGCCGTCCGCCGCCGGCCAGCGCGGGCATGGCCGGCATCGGGAAGTGCCGGTGCGGCCACATCGTGATCTCCGAGTCGAAGGTCTCCCGCACCAGCTCCCGCCAGCTCCGCGCGCCACGGGAGTGCGGGAACGGCACGGAGTTGAGGTACATCCCCGAGACCCGGTCGAAGCCCGGCAGCTCGGGCCGCCCGTCGCAGACGACGCCGCTGTGGAACGACTTCTCCGGCGTCAGGCGGCTCAGCACGTACAGGTGCGCGGCGTGCAGGACGCTCTTGTACGGCGCGTCGGCGGCCGTCGCCAGCGCGCGCAGCGCCTCCTCGATGTCGTGCAGCGGGATCGTGAGCTGGTAGCGCTCCGTGCCGCCCGCCGGGTCGGCCCACGCGTCCGGGACGGTGAACCTGCCGTGCTCCGTCAGGACGCCCGTCCAGTACTCCCGGTCCTCGGCCGAGTCGAGCGCCTTCAGCTCGGTGGCGATGAAGTCGGCGTACCGCGCGGCGACGGGTTCGGCGTCCTCGGGCGGCAGGCCGTCGCGGATCCGCTGGTAGGCGCGCAGCATCTCCATGAGCTGGGAGTGGTAGCTCCAGCCTTCCAGGATCGGATGGCACTCGGTGATGGACAGCCACCAGCTCTCGTCGTCACACAGGTGGACGTGCATCCGCATGAGCGGCGGGTTCTCCAGGTCGAACAGCACCGCGCGCTCCGCCGCGCAGTGCGCCAGCAGCTCCGCGTGGCGGGCGTCCGGGTCCAGGTGCCGCAGGTCGGTGAACCCGACGGGCATCTCCGCGTGCGGCCGCACCAGCTGCAACGGCACCGAGTAGGAGGTGAGGTCGTACGCGGTGCGCATCACCTCGTGGCGCGCGACGATCAGGTCCGCGGCCGCGAGGAAGGCGTCCAGGGAGAACGGCACCGCGTCCAGGATCCGGAACGCGGTGATGTTGTGGTAGTGGTTCTCCTCGCCGCCCGCGAGCATCTCCAGCAGCATGCCGCGCTGGGTCAGCGAGATCGGGTAGGCGTCGGCCAGGTCCGGGGGGAGGGCGGCGCGGTCGGCGGGGTCCAGCAGCGCGAACGGCGCGACGGTGGTGTCCGACGGCTCCGCGGCGCCGACGCCGTCGGCCAGCTCCGCGAGCGCGGCGATGGTGCGCGCGGCGAACACGTCCTTCACGCCGAGGTCGAAGCCCGCGTCGCGCAGCGCGCCGGCCAGCCCCACGGCGCTGATCGAGTCGCCGCCGAGGTCGAAGAAGCTGTCCTCGGCGCCGGGCCGGTCGACCTTGAGCACCTGGGACCAGATCCGCGCGATCAGCTCCTGCGTCGGACCGCTCGGCGCCGCGTACCCGGTGTCGGTCAGCGCCTCGCGCCCCGGCGCGGGCAGGGCCCGGCGGTCGACCTTCCCGTTGGCCGTCAACGGGATCGCGTCGAGCGTGACGAACGCCGACGGCACCATGTACGACGGCAGCGCACGCGCGGCCCGCCGGCGCAGGCCCTCGTGCTCGGCGTCGCCGACGACGTACGCGACGAGCCGGTCCTCGCGCAGGGCGACGACCGCGTCCCGTACGCCGCTGTCGGCGGTGAGCACGGCCTCGATCTCGTCGAGTTCGATCCGGTAGCCTCGCAGCTTGACCTGGTGGTCGACGCGGCCGGCGAAGTCGACCGAGCCGTCCGGCAGGACGCGGGCCAGGTCGCCGGTGCGGTAGAGGCGCGAGCCCGGCTCGCCGTACGGGTCCGGCAGGAACTTCTCGGCGGTCAGGCCGGGGCGGCCGACGTAGCCGCGGGCCAGGCCGACGCCGCCGATGTAGACCTCGCCGACCACGCCGACCGGCGCGGGGAGCATGGCCTCGTCCAGCACGTACATGGTCGTGCCGGGGATCGGCGCGCCGATCGGCACCAGCTCGGTGGTCGACTCGCCGACGTCGAACTGCGCGGAGTTGCCGACCGTGATCTCGGTGGGGCCGTACTCCGCGGCCAGTGGCGGCCCGCCGAGCTCGGCCCAGCGCCGTACGAGGCGGTGCGGGAACTCGTCCCCGGCCGCGATGACCAGGTCCGCGAACGACCGCGCCTGCTCCGGCGTCAGCTGCCGGCTGAGCAGGTCCAGGTGGCCGGGGGTCAGCTTGACGAACCCGTACGGCGCGCCGGCCGCGAGCAGTTCGCCCAGCTCGGCGGGGTCAAAGTCGTCCGGGATCAGGCGGACGCTCTGGCCGACCAGCAGGGGCGCGAACAGGTTCGGCACGCCCAGGTCGAAGGCGATGGAGGAGAAGAACGGCGCTCCGCCGCGGGGCCCCGCGTAGCGGCTGACCGCCCAGGCCAGGTAGTTGGCCAGTCCGCGGTGCGTGACCGCCACGCCCTTGGGCCGTCCCGTGGACCCCGACGTGTACATGACGTAGGCGAGGCTGTCGGGGTCGGCGTCGTACGCGACCGGTGTCGTGGGCAGGGCGCCGACGTCGGCGTCCTCGTCCACGACGACGGTCGCGCCGGAGTTCGCCAGCATGTAGGCGACGCGGTCCTCGGGATAGGAGACGTCGATCGGCACGTACGCGGCGCCCGTCCTCCACACGCCGAGCAGGCAGGCGACCATGTCGGGCGTGCGGCGCATCCGCACGCCCACGATCGAGTCCGGTCCGGCGCCCTCGCGCAGGAGGTGGTGGGCGTACTGGTTCGCGCGCGCGTCGAGCTCCGCGTAGGTCACCTCGGCGTCGCCGGCCGCCACCGCGACCGCGTCGGGCGCACCGGCGAGGCGGAACCGCAGGCCGGCGGCGGGTTCGGGCGCGCGGAGCAGGCACCGCCGCTCCCGTTCGGGCAGGAAGTCGATGAGCGCGACCGGGGCGTCGGGGTCCGCCGTGGCCCGGTCCAGGAAGAGGGCGTAGTGCTCGGCGATCCGGACCGCCGTCGCCTCGTCGAAGAGCGCCGTGGCGTACTCCAGCTCGCCGGAGATCGCCCCCTCCGCGTCGCGCAGGTGCAGCGTCAGGTCGAACCGCGCGACGCCCTTGCCCGTCGGCAGCGGTTCGGCGGTGACACCGGGCAGCGTCAGGCTCGGGTCCGGTCCGGCGCGCAGGTCCAGCATCACCTGGAACAGTCCCTGATCCCCGGACGGGCGCACCTCGTCGGCGACCGCCAGGAACGGCGTGTCGGCGTTGTCCAGGGCGTCCAGGACCCGGTCGCGGTTGGCCGCCAGCAGTTCGCCGAAGCTCCCGCCGTCCCACCGGGCGCGCAGCACGAGCGTGTTGAAGGCGTAGCCGACGAGGCGCTCCAGCTCCGGGCGGTTCCGGCCGGAGACGGCCGTGCCGACCGCCACGTCCGGCGTGCCGGTGTAGCGCGCGAGCAGCGCCTGGAACGCGGTGAGCAGCACGACGTACGGCGTGGCGCCGTGGCGCGTGGCCAGGTCGCGGATCCGCCGGGCCACGTCGCCGGGCACGGTGACCGGCACCGTGGCCCCGGTCCAGTCGCGCTCCGCCGGGCGCGGGCGGTCCGTGGGCAGTTCCAGCCGGACCGGGTCGGCGAGCTGCTCGCGCCAGTAGCCGAGGTCGAAGGTCTGCGAACGCTCCCACGCCGCGTAGTCGGCGTACTGCACGGACACCGGCGGCAGCCGGTCCGGCCGGTTCCCGACGGCGGCGGCGTAGAGCTCGGACAGCTCTCCCGCGACGATCCCGTGCGTCATGGCGTCGCAGGCGATGTGGTGGAAGAGCGCGAGGAGGACGTGGTCGTCCTCCGCGTACCGGATCAGCCGCACCCGCAGCGGCGCCCGCCGCTCCAGGTCGATCGGGATGGCCGTCTCCCGCTCGAAGATCTCCCGGGTGCGCACGTCCCGGTCGGCCGCGCCGCCCTCCTCGCAGACCGCGAAGTCCACCGCGCCCGGCTCGTGGACCAGCTGCCGCGGCCCGTCGCCGTCCCACGCGTAGGTGGTGCGCAGGATCTCGTGCCGGGCCACCAGGCGCGTCCACGCCTCGGCCAGGGCCGGGACGCGCAGCGCGCCGCGCAGCCGGAACATCATGGGAACGAGGTACTCCGGGTTCTCCGGAGCGGCGGCGTGCAGCGCCAGGAACTGCCGCTGCCCCCAGGACAGCGGCGCCTCCGCACCGCGTTCGGCCCGGCCGACGCCCGGATCGGGACGGCGCGTCCCCTCCAGCCGCTCGCGGACCACCTGGTCCACGGTGCTCATGCCGGGCTGCCCTCCTGCGCGGCCAGCTCCTCCTCGACCGAGGCCCGTACGGCCTCCTCGACGAGGACGGCCATCCCGGCGATGGTCGGGTTGTCGAAGAACGCCCGCATCGAGATCTTCGCGCCGAACTCCCGCCGGACGTCCGAGACGAGCCGGGTGGCGAGCATCGACGTGCCGCCGGCCTGGAAGAAGTCGTCCTCGACGCCGACGAAGCGGTCGAGGACGTCGGCCCACAGGCCGGCGATGCGGTATTCAACCCTGTTCCTGGGCGCACCGGTCATATCTGGTTTCTCCTGTGGGGGCTGCTCCAGCCGGAACAGCGCTTCGTAGTCGATCTTCGAGTTGCGGTTGAGCGGGATCCGGTCGATGGGGACGACCCGGCCGGGCACCATGTAGTCCGGCAGGAAGCGGCCGGCGTGCGCGATCAGCTCGGCCGGCGCCGGCACCTCGCCCACGCAGTACGCCACCACCTGGTCGTCGCGCAGGGCGACCACCGCGGCCCGCACGCCGGGGTACTCGGTGAGCACCGCCTCGATCTCGCCGAGCTCGACCCGGCGGCCGCGTACCTTCACCTGCCGGTCGGCCCGGCCGGCGAAGACGAGCGCGCCGTCGGGCCGTTCGCGGCACAGGTCCCCGGTGCGGTACAGCCGGTTCCCGCCTCCGGTGAAGGGATCCGGTACGAAGCGGGAGGCGGTGAGGCCCGGCCGGCCCATGTATCCGCGCGCGACGCCCGCGCCGCCGATGTACAGCTCGCCGATCGCGCCCGGCGGCACCGGCCGCATCTCCTCGTCGAGCAGGTACACCGACACGTGCGGGTACGGGTGCCCGATGCACGCCGTCTCGGCGTTCGCGGGGACCCGCCAGCGGGTGGCCGCGATGGTCGTCTCGGTGAGCCCGTACTCGTTGAAGAACACCCGGACCCGGGACGCGATCTCGCTGAGGTGCGCGGGGGTCGTCGCCTCGCCGCCGGTGATCGCGGTGACGTCCCGCGCGCCGAACCCGGCGTCGATCAGCATCTGCCAGTGCGGCGGGGAGACCTGCAGGTGGGTCACCGCGTGCTCGTCCATGAGCCGGAGCTGGGCCGCGTGGTCCAGGACCTGCTCGGCGTCCGCGATCACCGTACGGCCGCCGGACGACAGCGGCAGGAACAGCTCGACGCAGGAGATGTCGAAGGTGAACTCGGCCATCGCCAGCCACGCCGAGCGCTCGCCGAAGGCGAGGTTGTCGCGCGCCGCGGCCAGCATGGTCGCGAGCGAGCGGTGCTCCACCTGGACGCCCTTGGGGCGGCCGGTCGACCCGGAGGTGAACATGACGTAGGCCAGCGCGCCGGGGTCGGGCACCGACAGCGGCACCCCCGCCCCGGGTCCGGTCTCCGGCGGCGCCGCGCCGGACTCGGCCTCGGCGAGGAAGTCCTCGTCGATGACCACGCGTGCCGCCGTGACCTCGAGGATGTGCGACCGGCGCTCCGGCGCGTCGGCCGGGCTCACCGGGACGTACGCGCCGCCGGCCTTCCACACGCCGAGCGCCGCGACCACGAAGCCGGTGCCGCGCGGCAGGGAGACCCCGACCACGGTCTCCGGCCCGACGCCCAGGCCGCGCAGCCGGTGGGCCAGCCGTACGGCGCGGCGGTCCAGCTCGCCGTAGGTCAGCGACGTACCCCCGCCGACGAGCGCGATCCGGTCGGGGTCGCGCTCGGCCCACCCGGCGATGTCGCCGTGCACGCAGGTGACCGGCCGCCGCTCGGCGGGCCGGGCCAGCCGCGCCCGTTCCTCGTCGGTCAGCACGTCCAGCTCGGCCAGGCGTACGGCCGGGTCCGCCGCGACCGCCCGGAGCAGGCCGAGGAGATGCCGCCCCATCCGTTCGACGGTCCCCCGGTCGAACAGGGCCGTCGCGTACTCCAGGAACCCGAAGGCCGAGCCGTCGTCCTGCCGCTCCAGCACCAGGGTGAGATCGGTGCGGGCGACCCGCCAGGCCCTGCTCGCGGCCTCCAGGTCGGCGGCGGCGTTGGCCACCCCGGTCAGGCCCGCCTCGTGGAAGTTGAACATCACCTGGTACAGCGGCGTCCGCGACGGATCGCGCTCCGCCTGGAGCTCGTCGATGAGCCAGTCGAACGGCAGCGACTGGTGCGCGAACGCCCCCTGCGTCACGTCGCGCATCCGGCTCACCGCCTCGGCGAAGGTGAGGTCCGCCTCCAGCGCGCAGCGCATCACCACGGTGTTGAGGAACACGCCCACGACGTCGTGGAACTCCGGGCGGGTCCGGCCGGTGACCGACGTGCCGATCGGCACGTCCCAGCCCGCGCCGTACCGCCCCAGCAGGGCGGCCAGCGCGGTCAGCAGCACGGTGTACGGGGTCGCCTGCCGGCGGCGCCCCACCGTCTCCAGTGCCGCCATGAGCTCGGCGGGCACCGCGAACGTGACCGCGGAGCCGAGGGCGTCCCGGCGGGCGGGACGCGGGCGGTCGGTGGGCAGCTCCAGGGGCTTCAGGCCGGCCAGCTGTTCGCGCCAGTAGGCGAGCTGGCTCTCGTCGACGCCGTGCCTGCGGTGCCAGGCCCCGTAGTCGGCGTACTGGATCGGCGGCGGAGCCGACCGCCGGCCCTCGGCCAGGTCGCGGATGTCGCGCGCCAGCACGGCCGAGGACCAGCCGTCGCAGGCGATGTGGTGGATGACGAGCGCCAGCAGGTGGCCCTCGCCGGGGTTGCGGAACAGCACCGCCCGCCACACCGGCCCCTCGGCCAGGTCGAACCCGCGCCCCAGCTCGTCCTCCAGGTCCACCGGGCCGTCCACGACCCGCGCGCCGACCGGGGCGGGCGGGTCGATGACCTGACGCGGTTCGCCGTCGTCGGCGACGTACCGGGTCCGCAGGATCTCGTGCCGTTCCACCAGGGCGGTCAGCACCGCGTCCACGTCCTGCGGCGTCAGGGCCGCGGGCAGCCGGACGAACAGCGGCGCGTTCCACTCCGAACCGCCCGGGTTCATCCGGTCCAGCAGCCAGAACTGGTGCTGCGCCACCGACAGCGGCAGCGGCGCGCTCCGGCTCACCCGCGTCACCGGCGGGACGTCCGCCGTGTCCTCCAGCAGCCGGGCCTGCGCCTCCACCGTGGTCGCGGTGAACAGGGCCGGCAGCGGCACGTCGCCCAGCCGTCCGGCGAGCCGCGTCAGCAGCAGCGACGAGCCGCCGAGATGGAAGAAGTCGTCGTGGACACCGACCTGGGGCAGGTCGAGCAGCTCGGCCCAGGCCCCGGCCACCTCCTTCTCGGCGATCGTGCGCGGCGCGGTGTAGGCCGGCCGGCTCAGGTCCGGTGCCGGCAGGGCGGCGCGGTCGACCTTCCCGTTCGCGGTGAGCGGCAGCTCCGCCAGCTCGACGAACACCGCGGGCACCAGTGCCGCCGGCAGCCGCTCGAACAGGAACTCGCGCGACGGCGCCGCTCCGGCGACATAGGCGACCAGCCTCCCGTCGACGGCGACCACGGCCGCCGCCCGTACCGAGGGGTGCGCGCTCAGGGCCGCCTCCACCTCGCCGGGCTCGACGCGCACCCCGTTCACCTTGAGCTGGGAGTCGAGGCGGCCGAGGTACTCCAGGGTCCGGTCACTGCGCCAGCGGACCTGGTCACCGGTCCGGTAGAGCAGCGCCCCTGCGGGCCCGAACGGGTCGGGGACGAACCGCTCGGCGGTCAGCGCGGGCCGCCCCTGGTAGCCGAGCGCGACGCCGACCCCGCCCGCGTACAGCTCGCCGGGCACGCCGATCGGCACCGGCCGGCCGCGCTCGTCCAGCACGACGACCCGCAGGCCCGGCAGCGGACGGCCAATGGGGACCGGGCCCGTGGTCTGTGCCGGGTCGAAGCGATGCGCGGTGACGTCGATCGAGCACTCCGTCGGGCCGTAGGTGTTCCACAGCTCCACGTCCACCTTGGCGAGCACCTTGTGGCACAGCTCGGCGTGCAGCGCCTCCCCGGCCGAGAACAGCAGCCGCAGCGAATCGCAGCCGGTCCAGTCCTCCTCCACCAGGAGCCGGAGCACGGACGGCACCACCTGGAGCACCGTCACGCCGTGTTCGGCGACCGCGCGCAGCATGACCGCGGGGTCGCGCTCGGCTCCGGGCGGCGCGAGGACGACCACGCCGCCGCTCACCAGCGGCGCCCAGATCTCCCAGCCCGCGGCGTCGAAGCCGATCGTCGTCTTCTGCAGCACCCGGTCCGCGGGGCCGAGCCCGTGCCGCCGCACGGTCCACAGGACGCGGTTGGCGATCCCGGCGTGCGTGATCACCACGCCCTTGGGCGTCCCGGTCGAGCCCGACGTGTACATCACGTACGCCTCGTCGCCCCCGGCGGGGACGTGGGCGACCGGCCCGGCCGGGTCCTCCGCGATCGGGGCGGGCCCGTCCGGGATCTCGGCGAAGAGCTCGGGGGTCAGCTCGGCGGCGGCGGCGCCGTCGGCGAGGATCCGCGCCGACCGTTCGGCGGGACCGGCCGGGTCGATCGGCACGTACGCCGCGCCCGCCTTCCAGACGCCCAGCAGCGCCGCGATCAGCTCGGGGCTTCGCGCCATGCGCACCGCCACGCGCGCTCCCGGCCGGATCCCCCGGCCGCGCAGGAACGCCGCCACCTGCTCGGCCCGGCGTTCCAGCTCGCGATACGTGTAGGAGCGCCGCCCGCCCGGACCGAGCACGGCCAAGGCGTCGGGCGTCCGGCGGACCTGCGCGGCGATGAGCCCGGGCAGCGGGCGGATCTCCTCATCGGACATCGGTCAGACACTCTCCATCCGCCGGCGCAGGCTCAGCGGGCGCATGTCGGTCCACACCTCGTCGATGTGCGCGAGGCACTCCTCCTTGCCGCCCCGCGTGCCCTCGGCGTGCCACCCCGCCGGCAGCTCGCGCCCGTCCCACCAGATCGAGTACTGGCCCTCGTCGTTGACGACGACCAGGTACGTCACCTGCTTCTGCGACATGAGATATCTCCTGTTGGATCACCAGGGCACGGACTGGCCGGCGCCGCTGTTCTCCGCGGCCCGCCGGACCATCTCGGCCACCGCGATGTCGAGCGCTCCGAGGCCGAACGGCGAGAACACCGTGACCTGCCCGGTCCCGGCCGGGAGGGGCTCACCGTCGAGGAGCGCGCCGATGGTGGCGTGGATGAAGTCGCGGTTCCCCGCCTGCTGCGAGGCGAGGTGCACGGAGGTGCGCTCGCGGTCGACGTGGTCGGGGTCGTCGACCACGTTCCGCGCCGCCAGCAGCGCCTCCGGACGCAGGTCCCGCAGCGACACGTGCAGGACGACCGTCCCCGGCCGGCAGGCGTCGAGGCCGGTGTGCGGGGTCGAGGCGTTGGTGGCGAAGGAGACCAGGCGATTCCCGGCCAGCGCGGCGTCGAGATCCGTGGTCGGGCGGACCGTCAGCCCGCCGGGGAGCCCGGACGCGAACGCCTCCGCGCGTGCCGGATCGACGTCGTGCAGCAGGACCTGTGTCACCGAGGGCAGCAGGTGCCGTACGTAGCGCAGGACCGCCTGGTTGATCACGCCGCACCCGATCAGGCTGATGCCGGTCGGCTCGGCCTCGCCGAGCAGCTGAGCCGCGAGGGCCGCGCTCGCCGCGGTCCGGTGCGCCGAGATCAGCGACCCTTCGAGCAGCGCGGTGGGACGGCCGGTCTCCAGGGAGTTGAGGATGATCGCGGCGCTCGCCCGTGGCAGTCCGTCCGCGATGTTGCCGGGGAAGGACGCGATCCACTTCATCCCGGCCGCGTGGACGGGCCTGCCGACGTAGGCCGGCAGGCCGATGATCCGGTTGACCGTGTCGCCGGGGAACCGCAGGAACGTCGAGTGCGGCACCGCCGTCTGTTCCCGGTGGTGCAGCCGGTACGCCGTCCGCACCGCGTCCACCACCGCCGCCGGGGAGCCGGCGAGGATGTCTTCGATCTCCTTCTGGGCAAGGACCAGCAGCCGTGTCGTCACGGGATTCAGTCTCCGAGTGCCCGCTATGCCCGGCCTATACCTCGACCTCGTCCTCCTTCCACAGGTGGGCGACCTCGCCGAACTGCGTCGTGACCCAGGAGTCCGAGTAGATGGTGTCGAGGTACCGGTCCCCACGGTCCGGGAAGATCAGCACGCAGGTGGCCCCGTCGGGGACCTGTCGGCGGACCCGCGCCAGCGCCGCGACGGTCGCCCCGGAGGACCCGCCCGCGAGGATCGCCTCCCGGCCCACGAGCTTGCGGCAGCCGACGACGCAGTCCAGATCGCTGACGTGGACGACCTGGTCCGGGATCGACCGGTCCAGAAGCGCCGGCGCGACGGAGGCGCCATGCCCCGGGATGAGCCGCGGAGCCGCCTCGTCGCCGTACAGGAGGCTGCCCACCGCGTCCACCGCGATGAGCGTCGTGTCCAGGCCGTGCTCCCGTACGTAGGCGGCGCAGCCGTTCAGCGTGCCCGTGGTGCTCGTCGCGGAGAACAGGTAGTCGACCCGGCCGTCGAGCGCGGTGGCGATCTCGGCCATGGTGCGCTCGTGCGCCTTGGGATTCAGCGCGTTCGAGTACTGGTCCGGGGAGTACGCGTGCGGCGTGGCCTCGACGATCTCCCACACCCGCTTCTTGCGCACGGACAGGAACTCCCCGGTCACCGGGTCGGGGTCGGTGACGACGTCCAGGCCGACCTGGTAGGCGCGCAGTATCGCCAGGTTCTGCTCGGTGGTCTTGGCGTCCACCACGCAGATCAGCCGCAGGCCGAAGTACCGGCAGATCTGGGCCAGGCCGATCGCGAGGTTCCCCGAGCTGGACTCCACGATGACCGAGCGGCCCGCCTCCAGCTCACCGGACTTGATCTTCTCGAGGATCATTCCCGCCGCGGAGCGGTCTTTGATGCTGCCGCCCGGGTTGAAGAACTCGAGCTTGCCGAACACCCGGCCCCTGAACCCCGGCATCAGCGCGCTGAGCTCGGCCAGGGGCGTGTTCCCGATGGTGTCCAGGACTCCGCTGACCGGCTTCGTCCGCATTCCCGTCTCCGTTCGCATCGTGCTGCGCTGTGGCTTAGGCGATGACCTGGCTGTCACCGACCCGGGAGCCCAGCGACCGCCGGCCGTCCAGGTGGATGAAGCTGCGGTGCAGCCAGCGGTCCCGGCCGTCGTAGCGCGGAACGAACTCGCTGCGGCCGTGGACCGTGATCCGGTTGTCGACCACGGCCAGGTCACCGGGGCCGAGGACGAAGGTCTGAGCCGCGGCGGCGAGGTGCTCCTTGAGCACGTCCATGGCGTCCCGCGCCTCGTCGTCGAGCGGCCTGGTGGCGTTGAAGTCGACCAGGATGTTCGGATCGCCGGACGCGCCGGAGAACACCGCGTGCCGCAGGTTCTTCGCCCCGGAGGCGACGAACGACGGCGGCGCCTCGGTCTCGAAACGCTCCTGCCACAGCACCTCCCGTACCGCGACGGGGATGTGCGGGAACGCCCGGCGGAGCGGGCCGGTGAGCAGCCCGGCGCGGTTCTCGTGGTCGCTGCGCAGGCACATCAGCATCACGTAGTCGGGACGATGCGCGTGGAAGGCGTTCTCCACGTGCATCTCCAGGTCGGCGGAGCCGGCGTTGCTCTGCGTCCGCTCCTGCCCCTGGACCGGCACCACGTTCTGGACCAGCGCGCCGTCCTTCTCCTTCTGGTAGGCGATCATCTCGCCGAGGCAGAGCGCGATCAGTGCCTGCGTCGCCGCCGGCAGCGTCGCGTCGCGTTCGACCGAACCGCGCCGCGTGGGGGTCTGGGGCAGGCTCTCGTCGTCCAGCCCCAGGTTCGACAGCAACAGCACGCCGTCCAGCCCGGGGTCGTGCTGGAACCGGCGCAGCTCCTGCCGGACCCGGATCGGGACGGCCGCCGCGAGCCGGTAGGCGACCGCCAGCCACTTCTCGTCGTCCACCAGTGCCGGTGGGGTCTGCGTCAGTTCGCGGGCGATGGCCGCCAACTCGTTTCGCTCGGCGTCCGAGAGCACCACACGGAAGTCCGACTCGGTTCCGACTGCCGAATTCTCACTCATGCCGTCCAGGGGACCGAAGACTTCTATATGAGACCCATAGAAGCCCGTCTGGGCAGGGGATCGGCCCGGGGCCGCCACCGGGCCGCGGTTCCCGGCTTGACCTTGACGCCGGTGTCAAGGGCTACCGTCGCTGTTCGGCGGTCGATCGGGAGGTGTCGATGCGGATCGGCGAACTGGCCGAGCGCGCCGGGGTGAGCACGCGGGCGCTGCGCTACTACGAGAAGCAGGGGCTGCTTCCGGCGCGCCGTGCGGCCAACGGCTATCGCGAGTACGACGAGTCGGACCTGCGCCTGGTGTCGGAGATCCGCTCGCTCCTGGGAGCGGGCTTCACGCTGGAGGACGCCCGGCCGTTCGTGGACTGCCTGCGCTCGGGCCGGGGTCTTCTTCCCGGAGGATACGAATGATCACGCTGACGACCGAGAACTTCGACGAGCACGTCCTCCACGGCGAGACGCCCATACTGGTCGACTTCTGGGCGGAGTGGTGCCCGCCGTGCAGGATGATCGCCCCGATCCTGGAGCAGATCGAGGCGGAGTACGGCGACCGTATCCGGATCGCCAAGATCAACGGTGATGAGAACCCGGAGATCGTCGAGCGCTACGGCGTCATGGGCTTCCCCACGCTGAACCTCTACCGCGACGGCCAGGTCGTCCAGCAGATCATGGGCGCGAGGTCCAAGCGCCGCCTCCTGGCCGACCTGTCCGGCCACCTCTGACGCGGTTCGCCGGCCGGGTGGGGGGTGTCTTCGGCGCGTGTCCCGCCAGAGGCCACTTTGTACCTCCTGAGGGAACAGCCTCCAACGCGACGAGCCACCCCGAAGCCTTAGCCGAGCATCCGATACGACCGCGCGCAGCCGCCCCGAGGAAATGCCGGACGATCCTCCGCAGTGCGCCCGCCGGGGTCGCCTGTCGTCTTCCAGGGCCGTCTACTGAGAGAAGAATTGTGCTCGCGTCAGTAGACACCTCGAGAAACGACGCACCGCCCGGCGAGCGGACCGCTCTGCCCGGCCGGCGCCGCCCGCACCCTTGATGAAGAGCCCCC
Organism: Actinoallomurus rhizosphaericola; assembly: GCF_024055675.1. Taxonomy (NCBI): domain Bacteria; kingdom Bacillati; phylum Actinomycetota; class Actinomycetes; order Streptosporangiales; family Thermomonosporaceae; genus Actinoallomurus; species Actinoallomurus rhizosphaericola. Next base: position 151,649 of record NZ_JAMXMW010000009.1, read on the forward strand.
GGCTTCCCACTCCGCCAGGGGCCTCCGGTGCTGTTGATAGTCAGTAGACGACGGCCACTTCAACACATTCGCCCTGCTGGCCAGAGTGGGAGGACTTACGCCAGTCCAGGCGCGCGGAATCACGATCGGTCATGGCACACATCTCTCGGGTACTGCCGGTCAGGTTCGTGCTGCCTCTTCGGACAGCAACGTGATCGTAGCCTCAGGGGTCAGCGCCTTAATGTTCAGACGCCGGAAGACGTGACGGTACGGATCCACGTCCGCGGGCTCTTCGAGAAGCAGTTCTCCGCCGATCGTCTCGATGTAGGCGGCGTCCGGGTCCCCCTCGGGGAAGGAAAGAAGCGTGAACGGGCCGAACAAGCCCGGATGCGCGCCGGCCTCGAACGGCAGCACCTGAACGGTGATCCTCGGCATCTGCGCCAGCTTGATCAGCCGCTCCAACTGCGCCCGCATCACCTCTGGGCCACCGACCGGGCAACGCAGCGCCGCCTCGTACACCACCGCCCATAGTCGAGTCGGATCCTCACCGTCGAGAATCTTCCGACGCTCCGCGCGGACCGTGACGCGCTTTTCGACCTCATCTGCGGACAACTCCGCCGCGCCCGAGCTGATCAGCTCGCGGGCGTAGTCATCAGTCTGTAGCAGGCCAGGAATGATCAGCGGTTGGAACGTGAGGATCTCCGACGCCTCCGCCTCCAGCCCGATGTAGGCGGTGTACTTCTTCGACAGCATCCGGCTGTACGGCGTCCACCAATCCTTCTGCCCGCCCTCTTTGGCGAGCGTGATCAGCTCATCGCGGATCGGGTCATCATCGGCGACGCCGTAAGCGTCGAGCAGATCACGGACGTCGCGCCAGCGCGGCTTGGTCCAGCCTGCGCGCTCGATCCAGTGAATCTTGTCGGTCGAGCAACCCAGCGCCTCGGCGGCCGTCTCAACTTCGACGCAGGCTTCCTGTCGCAGTCGCTTCAGCTCGGCGGACAGGCGACGTCGCCGGAGGGTGGGCGTGCTCCGTGGCATGGCGTCGATCGTAGGGCAGGCAGCGCCGTCGAAAAGGGAAGCCGACATTAGAGGACGAACCGTGTTCGTTTGAAGCTTTCACTTGAAGAATACGTCTGTCGACTGCATGCTAAACGCGTCTACTCACCCAGCGGGGTTCACCTGACCCGGCACGACTACAGGGAGTTGATCTCCCGTGACACCCGATCCCGCGGTCATTGCCGACCGCTCGACATATCCCCCCGAACCGGCGTCCACGGTCCTTTCGCTCCAGGTCCGGCGTGACGCCGTACGCGACGCCCGGCGCTTGGCCGCCGACGCCGTGGCCGGGCGCCCATACGACTCCTACGAGATCGCGCTGCTGGCGTCGGAGCTGACGACCAACGCCGTACGCGCCGCCGAGGCGATGCACCCCACCTGGCCTGACGACATCCGGCCCATCGGCATCCGGCTGACCGTCACCGATCGGTACGCGCACCTGGCCGTCAGCGACCCCGACACCGAGCCCCTGCCCGCCCCGCAGCACGGCGGCCTGCTCGCCGAACGCGGACGCGGCCTGACCATCGTCGACCAGCACGCCGCCGCCCGCTGGGTCACCTACGGCGACCACGGCAAGACCGTGCACGCCCTCATCGCCGCACCCGGCGTCATCCTGACCGCCGCCGAACTCGCCGAGATCCGGGGGACGTCATGATCCGACGGATCCTCGGCGCCCTCGGCATCCTCATCACCAGGCCCGATCGCCCGTGGCCGCCTTCGCCGCGCCGGCCCGAGCCGCCCGATCCCTCTCCGGCCCAACTCGCCGAAGTCCAGAGCCTGTGCTCCCAATGGCTCGTGATGTGGTGCTGGTACCGGCGCGAGTACGTCGCCATCGCCAGGTTCGGCCCCGACCCGACGATCATCTACGACCGTGACCCACGGCATTTAGTGTTCCGCTGCCGCGCGGCCGAACTCGCGGTGCCGGTCCCGTGAGCCTCGACCTGGCCGGACTGTGAGTCGTGCGTACGGCCTCCGCTCAGGGCGTCCCCGCTTAGGGCGGTGCGGGTTCCCCGGAAACGGCGCGTACCCGGTATGTCACGCACTAGCGTCGATCGGGCATCCCGTACGGGCGTTCCTGACGGGGAGGAGTGGCGGTGAATTTAGGAGATCTCGTCGCGGGGCGGTACCGCATCACCAAGGGGCCGCTGGACGGGGGAACGAACGAGCTCTGGGAGGCCGTGGACGAGGGCCTCGATCTCAGACGCAAGGTCGTCCTCAAACGCCTGGCCGACGACGGTGCGGCCGCGCTGGCACGGCTGAAGGCGGAGGCACGCGCCCAGGCGGCCTTCAGCCATCCCCACGTCGTGACCCTGTACAACGTCGAACGGGATGAGACGGAAACGGGCGTCACCTGGTGGCTCGTGCTGGAGCACGTCCCGCACGGGAGCCTGGATGGGCGGGGGAAGAAACCGGCTCGGTGGGCGGCGGGCATCGGCGCGCAGATCGCGGACGCCCTGGCGGCCCTGCACGCCAAGGGCATCGTCCACTGCGACGTCAAGCCCGGCAACATCCTCATCGCCGACGAGACCGCCAAGCTGACCGACTTCGGCGCGGCATACCGGATGGAGCACCGGGAGACGAACACGCCGAACGGCGAGCTCGTTCACACCCCGGCCTATGCCGCTCCCGAGGTAGTGAAAGGACGGCCTGAGCCGGCGTCGGACGTCTTCTCCCTCGCCGTCACGATCCTCGCGCTCATCCTCGGCCGGCCGGTCCGTACGGTTCCTGCCCCCAGTGAATCCGATGACCCGTTCAAGGACGTCGAGCCGCTGCGCGACGTCCTGGCGGCGATGCTCCGGCCCGACCCGGCGGACCGGCCCGACGCGGCCGAGGCGCACCGGCGGCTGGCCGAACTCGCGGAATCGGTGGAAGCGCCGGCTCCGATCGACGTCGTCCCCGTGCCGCCGCCGAAGAAATTCACGTCTGTGCCTGTGCCGAGACCTGGGCAGCCGGGCGGATCGGTGGGGGACCCAGGTCCCCCACCGGGGCCCATCCGGCGTCGCTCGCGTCTCATCGTGGTGAGCGCGGTCGTCGTGGCGTTGGCGGCGGCCGGAGGCTGGTACCCGCTACGGCACCTGACCCGGGAACCCCCGGGGAAGCATCCGCACGCGCGGCCGAAGCCGTCGGAGCGGCCCGGCATCAAGGACGCCGATCCCTGTGCCCTGATCGCCCCGGGCCCTCTCAGGAAGTTCGGCGAGACCGAGGTGGACGACGCCGCGGGGAACTTCAACCGCTGTGACGTGATCGTCCACTCCGGTCAAGGCGGTGTCGTGGACGTCGAGGTGCAGTTCGTTGCCGGGCCCGGCCCGGAACAGGCTTCCTCGGTCAGGACCATGGGTCCCGTCCGCGTCGTCGCGGGACGGGCGTCGGGCGGTGAGTGCGACCGCACGCTCCTGCTGCCGGCCCCGGACGACGGCTTCACCGCCATCGTCAGCGCGGACAGCAACAAGCCCGCGCCGCTGTGCAAGATCGCGGACACCGCCACCACGAGCGCGGTCGGCGTCATCAGGAAAGGACCGATCAGACGGCGGTCCCTGCCGGCACGCTCGCTGGGGCGGCAGAACGCGTGCGCGCTGCTCGGCGGGAAGGCACTGGACATCGTCCCCGGCATCGACGCCAGTGACCCGGTGTCCGAGAGCCCGTGGGACTGCAAGTGGCGGAGCACCACCGAGGACATTCAGGTCAAGCTGCGGTTCGACCGTGGTCAGCCCCTCACCGGGGCGGACGGCCGCGTCACGTGGCTCAATGGCTACCGCACCGTCATCACGCCGCAGGGAGACGGGAACGACACCTGCCTGGTACGGGTCGTCTACCGGGACTACAACGGCAGCGACGAGCAGAAGATGATCGAGATGCTGTACCTCACCATCGAGGGCAAGCCGTCCACCACACGGCTCTGCTCGATCGGGACCGGCCTCGCCGGGTCCGCGGCCGCCGCGCTCCCTCACGTCTGAGGGGGGCGCGGTCGGTCGATCGGCCGTGTGTGCGCCGCCGGCGGTTCGGCGGGGTGCCGGCCGGGCCGGGCCCGTCAGGTGTCGATCTCGGCGGGCTGCGGGTCGGCCGCCGTCTCCGGGGCGGCGTGCCGGGCGGTGGCGGTACGGGCGGCGGGGATGGCGGCGGCGATGAGCGCGGCCAGGAGGGCGACGCCACAGCCGATGCCCAGGCCGGCGCGGAACCCGTTCTCGGAGGTGAAGGTGTAGCCGGCCCGGGTGACGGTCAGCTGCGCCAGGACCACGCCCATCACGGCGGCGCCGGTCGAGGTGCCCAGGGACCGCATGAGGGTGTTGAAGCCGTTGGCGGCGGCGGTCTCGTTCAGCGGGACGGAGCTCATGATCAGAGCGGGCATCGCGCCGTAGGCGAGACCGACACCGCTGTTGATGATCATCATGGCGAGCATCAGGCTCCAGGCCGAGCCCATCAGCACCAGCGACAGGCCGTAGCCGATGGCCAGCACGAGGACGCCGCTGATCAGGGTGAGCTTCGGACCGCGGGCGTTGGTGAGCTTCCCGCCCAGCGGGGACACGATCATCATCATGACGCCGCCGGGCGCCAGCCACAGGCCCGCCGCGAGCATCGACTGGCCCAGACCGTACCCGGTGGCCTTGGGGAACTGCAGGAGCTGCGGCACGACCAGCATCGAGGCGTACATGCCGAACCCGACGAAGATCGAGGCGACGTTGGTGAGCAGGACGCGGGGGCGGGCCGTGGTGCGCAGGTCGACGAGCGGCTCGCGGCTGCGCACCTCCCACGCCCCCCACGCGAGCAGGACGACGACGGCGGCGGCGAAGAGGCCGAGCGTGGTCCCCGACGCCCAGCCCCAGTCGGCGCCCTTGGAGACCGCCAGCAGCAGGCAGACCAGGCCGATGCCGAGCCCGATCGCGCCGAGCGCGTCGAAGTGCTGGCCCTTGGCGCCGGCCGGCACGCTCGGGATCAGGAACCAGATCAGGATCGCGACCACCGCGGCCAGGACGGCCGATCCCCAGAACAGCACGCGCCAGCTGGCGTACTCGGCGACGGCCGCCGCGATCGGCAGGCCCAGGCCGCCGCCGATCCCCATGGAGGCGCTGACCAGTGCGATGGAGGAGCTGAGCCGCTCCCTCGGGACCACGTCGCGGAGCAGGGCGATGCCGAGCGGCACCATGCCCATCCCCATGCCCTGCAGGCCGCGTCCGACGATCATCGGGACGACCGAGGAGGAGAGCGCGCACACCACCGAGCCCGCGACCAGCGGCACCGAGCACACCAGGAGCATCGGGCGCTTGCCCACCAGGTCGCCCAGGCGGCCGAAGACCGGAACGCAGACGGCCCCCGCCAGGAGGGTGACGGTGATCACCCAGGCGGCGTTCGAGGAGCTGGTGTGCAGGATCTTCGGCAGCTCCTGGATCAGCGGCGTGACGAGCGTCTGCATGATCGCTGCCGTGATGCCGGCCAGGGCCAGCGTGAGAACCACGCCGCCCGCGCGGGCGGTGGGCTGGGGGGCTTCCAAGGGGGACTCCTCATAGATCGCGGAACACCAAGCATGCATTATGCATACTGTTTGCACAATGCACACCTTGTGTAAGACGCACATCACTGTGGGAGCATGAGGGGAGGCCGCTCTCCGGACCTGGCGCGCCGAGCGGCCTGGGCACCACCAGGAGGCGAAGGCAGTTGAGCAGGCCCACGTACGAGGTCGAGTACGAGCAGATGTTGCTCAGCCGGCACGAGTTCCTCAGGCGCAGGGCCGCCGGTGCGCTGGACCGCAGCGCGTACGTTCTCCTCAGCCGCATCCGCATGCAGGGGCCCATGTCGATCAGCGAGCTGAGCGACGCCTTCGGGCTGGACTTCTCCACCCTGCAACGGCAGACGACCGCGGCGATGCGCTCCGGCCTGGTCGAGCGCATCCCCGACCCCGCCGGCGGCATGGCCCGCAAGTTCCGCATCACCGACAAGGGCGAGCAGATGCTGAACGAGGAGCGCGAGACCCTCGTCGGCAGCCTCGACAAGATCATGTCCGACTGGTCGGACGAGGACATCACCGCGTTCGCGGACTACCTCCGCCGCTTCAACAGCGGCATCGAGCGCCTCAGCGGCCGCCCCTGGCCCCGCCCCTGAGACGGAGCCGGGGGCGGGGCCGAAGGCGGAGTCCCTCTCCCGAGACGGGACCCCGTCCCGGAGACGGGGGACCGGCCGCGCGGCGTGCGGCGGCCGGTCCGGTCGGCGTGCGGGTCAGCCGTTACGGCCGAGGCGCAGGCCCACCAGGGCGTGCTTGCCGCTGACGCCGAGCGTCGAGGCGCCGATGGTCGCCGAACCCGACCCGGTGACGCCCGTGGCGGTGCCCTTGAGCAGGCTCACCGCGCCGTCGGTGCCGTTCTCGTTGGGCGCGCCGGCGATCAGGTCGCCGTAGGCGTCGGCGTTGACGTTCAGCATGGTGACCGCCCAGCCGAACTGGTCGTTCTTCTCCGCGGCACCGGGCACATCGGGGTAGCTCTGCGAGACCGCCTGAGCGCCCGTGCCGGTGAGCCCGGAGGCCGAGCCGTACAGGACGACCGCCTCGCCGGCGTGCGACTGGGAGCTGACGGTGCGGTACGGCACGCCGACCGCGAGGTCGTACTTGCCGTCCTTGTTCACGTCGCCCGCGGACAGCGCGTAGCCGAACTTGTCACCGGTCACCGCGGCGCCCGGCACACCCGAGCTGTCCTGGGTGATCGTCGTCGAGCTCGCCAGGCTGACGTTCGCGTCGCCCTTGAAGACCGTGACGTGGCCGCCCGTGCCCGCGCTCTCGTCGGCGCCGCCGGCGGCGATGTCGGCGTAGCCGTCACCGTCGAAGTCGGCCACGGCGAGGCTGTCCACGCGGGTGATCGCCTCACCGACGACCGAGCCCTCCGGAGAGGTGAAGTCCCACACGTCGAAGCCGGACTTCGGGTCGGCGCCGGAGACCCAGCCCACGACCAGGTCGAGTTTGTTGTCGCCGTTGACGTCGCCGATCGCCGGGGTGAGGGCGCTGAAGCTGCTCGCCGCCGCCGCGGTGATGCCGCTCTTCTTCGCTCGGAGCCGGTGCGGCCTCGCGGGCGGGCTGAAGCGTGCCGTCTCGCCCTGCGCCCTGACCTGCGCCTTGGCCTGCGCGGTGCTCGGGGCCGAGCTGAAGGTCCAGAAGTAACCGTCGCCCGGCGACGTGTCGACCCAGTCGGTGTAGCCGTCGCCGTCGAGGTCGCCCGCCGTCAGCGCGTAGCCGAACCGGTGACCCGCGCCGGCGTACGACGAGGGCTCGGCGATGGCGTCCGAGCCCGACCCCGTCAGCCCGGACGGCGAACCCCACAGGATCGTCTCGGAGCCGGCGTCCGTGCCCGCGGTCGTGTCCTCGTCGGGCGCGCCGATGAGCAGGTCCGCGTAGCCGTCGCGGTCGTAGTCCATGGACGTGATCGAGTAGCCGAAGTGGTCGCCGGCCTCGGCGGCGCCGGGCACCCCGCTGCTGTCCTGGCTGAAGACCTGCTTCTTGCTCGTGTTCAGGCCGGACGAGGAGCCGTAGACGATCGTGACGAAGCCGGCGTTGGCGTGGCCGCTGACCGTGCCGTACGGGTTGCCGAGCGCCAGGTCGGGATGGCCGTCGCCGTTGAAGTCGTAGGGCTGGACCGCCTTGAGGGGCGCAGCCGCCTTCGGGAGGGGGGACGCGTGGGCGACGCCGGCCAGCCCGGCCCCCATGGCGGTGATGGCGGACACCGCGAGTGCCCGTGTGACGCCAGTTTTCAACAAGCCTCCTAGGAACCGCCGCGCGGTGGAGAAACCGGCGGCAGATAAGGGACGCTTCGCGTTAACGAAGGGTTTACTTTTCCCGTGGGCTCGTGGAGGAGCTGACGCGGCTACGCGAAGAGGGCGCGGCTACGCGGAGTACTCGGGGTAGCCGTAGCCGACGACATAGTCCTTGCTGCGGGTCCGGACCTTCACGGCGTTGTCGGTGTTGCCCTCGACGGTCTGGATCGTGCCGTCATGGTTGTCCTTGATGACGAGGCCGACGTGCTCGATGCTGCCGATGTCCTTGCCGCCGTTCCAGGAGAAGAACACGACGGCTCCGGGCTTGGGGGTCGTGCCCCAGCGGCCCTGCCGTTCGAACCACCGGGCGTGCGCGGGGGTGAAGGCGTCGCCGCCGATCCCCTTGACGCCGGCCTGGGCCCCGACCCAGGTGACGAACATGTCGCACCAGCTCGCGTTGGCGTAGTCGCCGATCGATCCGCCGTCGCGTGCGACGTCGGCCTTCGCGAACGGCGAGGACATGAACCACTGGTTGAACTTGCTGCCGCCGGCGGCGTCCTCGGTGGTGCCGACCTGAGACAGAGCGACCTTCAACGCGTCATCCGCGGTGGGCGACCGCTGCAGGCGAATTCCGATCAGGATCGCCGCGACCAGAAGGATCACAGCCATTCCCGCCGACGCGACGCCGACGACGGGATTGATAAGACGTCCGCGAAATGAGAATCGCGGATAACGAAGGACTGGGGATGACACGGGGACACTCCTCGCGGCTTCCACCTCGGAGAACACGTCCGAAGCGCACAGGCCGAAATGCTGACTGCACGATAGCAAGCACGCAGCGTGAAACCGTACGCACGTGACCCGAATCATACGATCGAATAACGCGAGTTACTCATCGCGGCGGAATTGATTCAAGGATCCCAGCGGGCCTGCTGTGCCATTTGTGACCGCTGAGACCGCCGCGCCGTTCCGGCCCCGGTAGGGGCCGGGAATTCCGGGAAGGCAGGGCCTGAGGAGGTGAGGTCATGAGGCAGCTGAAGTTCCGGGCGCTCGTCACCATCGATCCGACCGCCGAGGAGGAGTGGGATCTGCAGAGTGCCACCCGGCCGATCGTCGTACGCGCTCACCGGCACGAGCCGGAACGGATCCGGTCCTTCAACGCGATGGTCTCCACGGAGGATCAGGAGCCGCTGCGACCGGGCGACACCTACCACATGGTCACGCTGACGGTGACCGACGAAGAGGCCACGGAGTTCCTGATGCCCGGTGAGCACTTCGAGCTGTGGGAGCACCATGAGGTGGGCCACGGCGTCATCTCTCGCCGGGTCGTCATCTGAGGATCCCCGGCCCCGTCGCGCACCTCTCCCGGAGAGGCGCATTCCCCGGTTGCCTGTCCACGGCAGGGTGTGGTTGGACTCCCGCGCGGGATGAAGACTGTTCCGCATGGACGGGAAACGGCAGCTCGGAGAGTTCCTGCGGACACGCCGCGCGCGGCTGCGGCCGGAGGACGTCGGGCTGGTGTCGTACGGCGAGCGGCGGCGGGTGCCGGGACTGCGGCGCGAGGAGCTGGCGCTGCTGGCCGGGGTCAGTGCGTCGTACTACTCCAGGCTGGAGCGCGGGCACTCGCCGAACGCCTCCCCGGAGGTGCTCGACGCGATCGCCCGCGCGCTGGAGCTGAACGCGGCCGAACGCCGTCACCTGCACGACCTCGCCGCCGCTCCGCGCCGCCCGGCGGCCGATCGCCGGCCCTCGCCGGAACGGGTGACGACGGCGATACGCCAGATGGTCTCCGCGCTGGCGGACGTCCCGGTCATCGTCCTCGGCCGGCGCGGGGACGTGCTGGCCTGGAACCGCACGGGACACGCGTTGTACGCCGGTCACCTGGCCTTCGGGGCCCCGGACCGGCCGGCCGAGCGCCCCAACATGCCGCGCCTGGTGTTCTGCGACGCCCACACCCGTGAGCTGTACGCGGACTGGCCGCGCAAGGCCAGGGATGTCGTAGGCCACTTGCGTCTCGCGGCCGGCCGCCACCCCGGCGATCCCGTACTGGCGTCGCTGATCGGTGAGCTGACGATGCGGAGCCCGGAGTTCGCCGGGATGTGGTCCGACCACAAGGTCGGCGTCTGTGACGTCGGCGTCTACGACATGCGGCATCCGCTCGTCGGCGCGATGACCGTGACCCAGCAGACGCTGCACACCGAACAGGGGCAGCGGGTCGTCGTGGCCACCGCGGAGCCCGGATCGGCCTCCCAGAACGCCCTCGTCCTCCTGTCCCGGGCCGTCACGGCCGTCGAACGCGACTCCCCCGACGCCGAAGACGACCGTCTGACCCGCCGCTGAGCCTTTCGAAGCGACCGCGGCACTCCCCCTCGCGGGCGCCTGTCTTCAGCGCGCCCGAAAACTCGGAAGGAACCATGAGAACAAGGCTTTCGCGTGCCGTTCTGACCGCTCTGGCGGCCGGAACCGCCGCTCTGTCGGCCGTCACCGCGGCCCCGGCCTCGGCGGCCACCGCGCCCATCGCCGAGGCGAGGATCGCCGTCCACTTCGATCTGTCCGCAGGGCAGATGCCGGAGAACGTGGCCCTGGAGCCCGACGGCGACCTCGACGTGACCTTCGCCGCCGCCCGGCAGGTCGCACGCGTCGACTCCACCGGCCGGACCCGGATCCTGGCCACCCTGCCGGCCCCGGCCGACGGCGGTGTCAGGACGCCCGCCCTCGGCTTCCCGCTGACCACCGGCATCGTACGGACCCACGACGGCACGCTGTACGCCCTGTACGCCACCGGTGGCGCCGACCTGACGGGGCTGTGGCGGCTCGGCCCTGGCGGGACGGTCCGGCGCGTCGCCGCCCTGCCCGCCGACGGCCTGCCCAACGGGCTCGCTCTCGACGAGCACCGCCGGCGCCTCTACATCACCGACTCGGTGCTCGGCAGGGTCTGGACCGTGCCGCTGACCGGGGGAACGCCCACGGTCTGGTCCGCGTCCGGCGACCTCGCCTCCACCGGCTTCCTCGGCGCCAACGGCGCCAAGGTCCGCGGCGGTGCCCTGTGGGTCACCAACCTGGACAAGGGCACCCTGCTGCGGATCCCGTTCCGCCCGGACGGCGGTGCGGGCGTCCCGCAGGTCGAGGCGACGGGGCTGACCGGCGTGGACGACTTCGCCTTCACGGGACGCGGCGACGAGGTCCTGGCCGCCCTCGACGGCCCCAGCAAGGTCGTGCGCATCGAGCCCGGCGGCGCCGTCTCCACCGTCCTGGACGCCGGTGACGGGCTGCAGAACCCGACCTCGGTGGCGGTCCGCGGCGGCAGGGTCGACGTGCTCAGCGCCGCCTACACCACGGCCACCGACCCGAACCTGCTGGTCGCCCGCCTGCGCCGCCGGTGATCGCGCGGCCGGCCGCCCGCTCAGCCCGTACGGGGGCGGTCGGCCGGACCGCTCACCCCGCCGTACGCGGGCGGTCGGCCGGGTCGTTCGCGCCGGGGCCGTTGAGCCGAGCCAGCAGCGCGTTGTACGCCTGGAGGGCCGCGTCGTCGTCGTCGACGTCCGCGCTCCCCCGCAGCCGGGCCCGGTCCGCCTCGCCCGTGCCGGGTGCGGCCTCGTCTCCGGTGGCGGCGAGGGTGGCCTGCCGGACGGACTCGAAGAACCGGCCCGCCTTGGCCGCCTCCGGGGACCGGTCGGACAGCCAGCGGAGCATGACGATGATCGTCATGACGAACATCAGGCCGTCGCCGCCGATCCACATGGCGGCGCCGCCGCCGTGGATGTCGGCGAGCGGGCCCGGCCCCCAGGAGGGGTGCATCCGCGCGTACGCGGGGAAGGGCGGTTCGGTCGCCTGGAGCAGGACGACGCCGACGATGGTGTCGGCGGACATCCCCATGAACAGGGCGAACAGCCGCAGCGGATAGGACAGCTCCCGGGGCGGCGAGTCGCGGGTCAGCAGCTGCGAGAAGTACAGGTAGCCGCCGCCGACGTACAGCACGTGTTCGAGCGCCATGAGGGCGGGCGAGCCCATCATCGCGTTCATGAACCCCGACAGGTGCACGCCGAACAGCACCCCGGCGTAGACGACCAGCCCGGTGATCGGTGAGGTCGCGAACGCGGCGGCCTTCGACAGGCGGATCCGTTCGACGCGGTCGTGGGCGCGGCCGCGGGTGGCCGCCCGGAGCAGGCTGAGCGGGTGCCCGAGGCACAGCAGCCACGGCACGACCATGATCAGCATCAGGTGCTGGATCATGTGCACCCAGAACAGCCCGCCGTCGCCGTACACGGCGGGAGAGCCCATGACGGCCGCGACGATCACGGCCAGGCCGGCGACGAACGCCGCGGTGCGGGCGACGGGCCACGCCCGGCCGTTCCGCCGCGCCGCGAGCACCCCGGCGAGGTAGAGCACCAGGGCCACGGCCACCAGAACCGCGGTGATCGGCGCGAACCGCCAGGTGGTCAGGGCGCGCGCCCAGGTGAGCGGCGCCAGCATGTCGTGCATACCGGGCATGTCGTGCGTCACAGTGACTCCATGAGGTCCTGGCCGAGGTGGCGCCCTGGCCGGCAGCCGCGCGGGACCGCGAACAGTGCGCTGGAGGTGTGCCGGATGAACCGGCTGAGGTCGTCGGCGAGCGAGAGACGCTGCTGGATCCGGGTGAAGCCGGCCGCCGGGTCGGCCTGGAACGCCAGGAACAGCAGCCCCGCGTCCGGGCTCCCGTCCGGCAGCACGCCGTCGAAGTAGGAGAACCCCTTGCGCAGGATGACGGCGCCGTCGTTCGACTCCGGGGCCGCCTGCCGTACGTGCGCGCTCGCGCCGATGGCGAGGCTGCCGTCGGCGTTCTGCCTCCCCAGGTCGAGCGGGGTGAACTCCGTTCCGCCCGACAGGGGCGCTCCGGTGTCCTTGCGCCGCCCGACGATCTGCTCCTGACGGCTCCGGGTGAGGGCGTCCCACTCGTCGAGCAGCATGCGGATGCGGCGGAAGACCAGGTAGCTGCCGCCGCGCATCCACGCCGGATCACCGGACGGCCCCACGAAGATCTTCTGGTCGAACCCGGCATCGCCCGGACGGGGGTTCCCACTGCCGTCGAGCTGGCCCATGAGGTTGCGGGGCGTGGCGTCGCGGCCCGTGACCACGCCGTCGCTCGTGCTGAACCCGCTCATCTGCCAGCGGACGTGCGCGGCGCCCCGGGCCAGCCGGGTGAAGGTCCGCAGGGCGTGCGCGACGACGATCGCGTCGTCGGCGGTGAACAGCACACCGAGGTCGCCGCCGCTGCGCGCCTGGTCGATCTCGTCGCGCGGGAAGGACGGCAGCGGGGCGAGCGCGGCGGGCACCGGCGCGCCGAGGTGGCGCAGCAGGGACGCCCCGAACCCGACCGTGACGGTCAGCGACGCGGGTCCGTAGCCGGTCGCCATCGCGTCGTCGCCGGGCGCCGGGCGGCCGGCGGTCAGCCGCCTCGCCGCGTCCGTCCAGGTCCGGAGCAGGGAGGTCAGGCCGGCCGCGCGCAGCCCCGGCTCGACGTCGAAGGCCGCGAACCAGCCGTGCGCGGCGTACGGGGCCAGGATCCCGGCCTGGCGGGCGCCGTCGAACGGGATCCGGCGCTCGCCGCGATCCCGGGCGGACTCCCCCGCCGCGGCCGTGGCGGCGCCCGCGCCCACGGTGGCCGCGGCGGCGGCGCCGACCAGCGAGGACATCGCGAGCAGCCCGCGACGGCTCACCGTACGGTCCGCGCCGCCGTTCCCGTGCCGGTCGGCGGAACCCGTCACGGCGAGGCCCCCGGCCGGTAGCCCACCGGCTCGACCGGCGCGTCGACGGTGATCGAGGCGGACCGGCGGAAGCGCAGCGTGAGCCGTACGTGGTCGCCCTCCCGCAGCGACCGCGTCGGGTGTTCGAGCATCACGTGGTACCCGCCGGGCGCGAACGTCAGGCGCCCGTGGGCGGGGACGGGGACCCGGTCGACCATCCGCATCGTCCGCCCGCTGCTCCGGTGCATCATCGCCTGGGCGGAGACGTCCGCGGTGACCCCGGTGAGCTCGTCGCCCGTGTCCCCGGAGTCGGTGACGGTGAAGTACGCGGCCGCGACGTCCGGGGAGGCCGGCCGGGGCACGTACGCGCCGGTGACCTTGAGCCGGGGCCCGGTGGAGCCGGACGAGCAGGCGGCCGCCGTGACGGCCGTCAGCGCGACCAGGCCCGCCGCCGCCCGGAAACCCACGGGGACCCGCGAGCCGGCCGTGATCCGCGAGACCGGCGTGGCCCGGAACCCGGCGGTCACGCGCCGCCGCCCTTGGCGGTCGCGGCCGGCATGCGGGCCAGCAGCTTGGTCAGGTCGGAGGCGTAGTCGCGGGAGGACACGCCCGCCGTCCAGAGGACGTGGGCGAGGTGGTCGGTCCCGAACGGCATCACCTCAGCGCCGTGATCGACCTCGTAGTCCGCGCCGGTCCGCTTGGGCTGCTCCAGGGGGACGCCCACCGACTTCGCGGCCGCCTCGATCGTGGAGTAGTCGCCGGTCAGGCCGATGAAGGACGGGTTGAAGGAGGCCAGCCAGGAGCGGATGACCTTCGGGGTGTCGCGCCAGGGGTCGGTGGTGATGAACACGACGGCGATGCGGGCCCGCTGCGCCGGGGTCATCAGCCGCAGCGCGCCGGCGAGGTCGGCCATCGTGGTCGGGCACACGTCCGGGCAGTGCGTGTAGCCGAAGTACACCAGGGTCAGCTTGCCCGCGGTGGCCCGCTGCAGGTTCACGGGTCTGCCGGAGACGCCGGTGAGGGTCACGTCGGGTTCGTGCAGCGCGGTGTTCAGGGTCGCGGCGTGCAGGTCGGAGGGGGGCGTGGAGATCCGGACCGGAGGCGACGACTGGGCGTTCGACGCCCCGGCGCACCCGGTGGCCGCCGCGGCCAGGACGAGGGACGCGGCGATCAGGCGGGGTGCCCGGGTCACGGGGACGGGACGGGTACGGGCGCCGGCGCGGCGACGCGACCGGGCGCGGTGGCGCGCGAAGGGGAAGAAGGGCATGGCAGGTCCTCGGACGGCAGATGGGATCGACGTGCGACCACGGCGGGTCCGGTCCGCCCCTCGGGCGGGCCGGACGGCAGGGTCGATCCCCGGCCTCGGCCGATGTCGGCCGGGCGTTCCACGCCGGAGCGATCTCCGGGCCGGCGTCAACCCGCCGCGGTCACGGCGAGATGGATGAGTGCACGACGCTCGTACGCGGGCGGCCCACGGCGGACCACGGTGTGGCGCAGCGCGCCGATCTGCGGCCGGGGACGCCTCCGGCGGCCGCGGCCGGTCTTCACCCGCCGGGGCGGCGTGGCGATCGAGACGCCGCTGAGCAGCGCGAGCACCCGCAGGGCGGGGGCGAGCAGCAGCCGGGTCATCGCGGTGAGCGCGCGCCACGCGGCCCGTTCACCGGCCGACAGCCAGACGGCGACCAGCACGCCGGCGAGGAGGTGCGCGATCAGCATTCCCCAGCCGGACGTGCCGGCGTGGGGCGTGCCCGGATGCCCGAGGCCGGGGACGAGGCGGTCCGGATGCCCGAGGCCGGGGATGGGGTGGTGCATGCCCGGCATGGACGTCCGCGCGGTGTCCCACCGCGCGGACGCTCCGGCCGAGACCGCGCTGAACCACAGGTGCAGGCCGCCCTGGACGACCTCGACCGCGAGCAGGAGCCACCAGACGGATCGCCGCCGGTCTGCCAGGCAGAAGCCGACGCCGGTCAGCGCGGCGAACGCGCTCGGAGCGGCGTACGCGGGCACCGGCCGCGGATGCATCACGCCATGCGCCGTCACGGACAGCACGACGCACACCGCGGCGAAGACCCCGGCGCGCATCAGGCGGAACCATGCTGGAGGGCGCACGACTTCACAATAACTACAAGCCGTAGTACATCGACCGCCGCCTCGCCTACGCGCCCCGTTTATGGGAATGGTGTCGGTATGGGCAGCCCCAGTCCGCCGGGGGTGCCGTCGCGGCGGCTCCCCCCTCGGCCGGAGAGTGTCGCGCCGGCTCGAGAGTTCGTGCGGGCGGCCCTGGACGGTGCCCCACCGGATCTCGTGGCCACCGCGCTGCTGCTGACCAGCGAGCTCGTGACCAACGCGGTGATCCACGCGCGGACCGAGATCGAGGTGCGGGCCTGGGCCGCCGCCGGCCGGGTCCACGTGCGCATCAGCGACGAGCGGCCGTGCCGCGCGCTCGTGGAGCGCCGGCTCCATCCGTACGCGACCACGGGATGGGGCATGGCCCTGGTCGACGCCCTGGCCTCCACCCACGGCGTGCAGATCGAGGGTGGCCGCAAGACGGCCTGGTTCGAACTGTGGCCCGAAGCCCCGCCACCGCCGCCGGCGTCCGCCCAGGTGATCATGTCGCGTCCCGGCCCGGCGGTGACCGTGACGCTGGTCGACCTGCCGTACGCGCTGTACTCGGCGGCGCGGCAGCACTGGGAGGCGCTCCTGCGCGAACTGCTCCTCGCCGTGTACGGCTCGGACCCGAGCGGGGCACCGGTGCGGGCGGAGGACATCCTCGTCGCTCACGACCTGAGCAATGTGATCGGCGGGTCCATGGCCGCCGCGGTGGACAAGGACATCTCCGAGGCGGACACGATCTCCGTCTCCCTGGCGATCCCGGCGGACTCCGCCCGGGACCTGGGCACGTTCTGTTGCGTGCTGGAGGACGCCGACGCGGCCGCCCAGCAGGAGAGCCTGCTCACGCTCCCGGCCCTTCCGCAGATCCGCGCCTTCTGGCAGTGGATCTGCGATGAGGTCGCCCGTCAGGTCGCCGGTGAGCACCCCATCTCGTGGACACTGGCCCCCGGCACGCCGAGCACCAGGCCCCTGGACCTGGCGGCGTGGGACGCCGGTGATCTGCAGGCCAGTCCGGTGCCGACGATCGCGGCCGACGAGGAAGACCGGATCATCGCCGTGAACGAGCCCGTGGCGGACCTGCTGGGCTGGCGCGCGGACGATCTCGTCGGGCAGCGGGTCACCGTGCTGATCCCCGAGCACCTACGGGAGCGCCACATGGTGGCGTTCACCTCCCTCCTGCTCACGGGCCAGCCCCGCATCCTCGGCCACTCCATACCGCTGCCGGCGCTGCACCGCGACGGCCGGCTGGTCCACGTCCGCCTCAACATCCAGATCCAGGAGGCGGCCGACGGCCGTACCGTGTTCGTCGCCCAGCTCACCCCCAGGACGGCCGCGCCCCGGGCTCCCCGGGAGGACCGGTACGCGCCTCGCCCGACGTCCGGCGACCGATACGCGCCGGCCGCTCCGGAGAAGACGGAGAGGGTGATCGGCGAGGAGACGTACGAGGCCGCGTTGGAGCGGCTGTCCCTGCTGGCCGACGCCGGGAGCGCGCTGAGCAGCACCCTGGACCTCGAAGAAGGACTGAACCGGGCGTGCAACGTCCTGACCCGGCGGCTGGCCGACTGGTGCGCGGTGGACCTGCTGGAAGAACACGGCCACGTGGAGCGGACCAGCATCGTCCACCGCGATCCCCGGGCCCTGACCTCCGGCGTCTACCTGGGCCGCCTCCCGCCGGTGTCGGAGGCCTCGCACGGGCCCTTGGCCCGGGTACTGCGCGGCGCCGGTCCCCTGCTGCTCACCGAGATCCCCTCACCGGGCCGGGCACCGAGTCCCCTGGACGCCCGCCAGCTGGATCTGTTCACCCGGCTGGGTGCGAGCAGCGCCATCATCGCCCCGTTGCGGGCCCGCCGGGAGGTCCTCGGCGCCCTGACCCTCGTCCGTACCGACGCCGGGCGCCCGTTCACCGAACAGGACCTGCCCCTGGTGTCCGACCTGGTGCGCGGCATCGCCCTCGGGGTGGACAGCGCCCGCCTGTACCAGAAGACCCGGCACACCGCCGAACGCCTTCAGCGCTCCCTGCTGCCCCACCTGCCGCACATCGAGCACCTTCAGCTGGCCGCCCGCTACGCGCCCTCTAGCACCACCGC
Source organism: Actinoallomurus rhizosphaericola (assembly GCF_024055675.1). Lineage (NCBI taxonomy): Bacteria > Bacillati > Actinomycetota > Actinomycetes > Streptosporangiales > Thermomonosporaceae > Actinoallomurus > Actinoallomurus rhizosphaericola. The sequence continues at coordinate 169,335 of NZ_JAMXMW010000009.1, forward strand.
CCAGGTCGGCGGAGACTGGTACGACGCGTTCGTCCTCCCGAGCGGCGACACCGTGCTGGTGATCGGCGACGTCACCGGTCACGACCTGCAGGCGGCCGTCGCGATGAGCGCGCTGCGGAACATGCTCCGCGGGATCGCCCTCGACCGCCAGCAACCGCCTGGGGACGTCCTGCGCCGACTGGACCTGGCGAGCCACGTCCTGTACCGGCAGGCCACCGCCACCTGCCTCTACGGCCTGGTCAAGGGACCGAAGAACGGCCCCTGGCAGCTGCACCACGCCTCCGCGGGGCATCTCCCGCCCCTCCTGACCACCGCGGAGGGCGACACCCGCTATCTCGAGGAGGGCGCCGGGCTCCTGATCGGCATGGACCCCGACCTGCCGCGCCCGACCGCATGCGACCCGCTGCCGGCCCACTCGACCCTCCTGCTGTTCACCGACGGCCTGATCGAACGCCGCGGCGAGTCCCTCGACGACTCCCTCAGCCGGCTCCGCCAGCACACCGCCGCGCTGGCACGCGCGCCCCTCGACGTCTTCTGCGACGAGCTGCTCATCGGACTCGGCGCCCACAGCGCCGACGACATCGCCCTCCTCGCCGTACGCCCCGTTCCCCCCTGACCCCGGAAGCCGACGTCGCGGCGGGCCGCGATCAAGGGATCACCGTCACGGGGATCGGCGGACGGGCGGGGTCAGTTCGCGAGTGCGGCCCAGGTCTTGGGGCCCACCTCTCCATCGGCGGGCAGGTGCGCGTCCTTCTGGAACGCGGTGACCGCGGCGGCCGTCACCGGGCCGTAGTAGGAGTCGACGTTCAGCGGGTGCCGGTGCGCGCCGAGCCGCTGCTGGATCCAGGTGACGTGCGCGTCGTGCATCAGCGCGCCCGCGACGTACCGGTAGATCACGCCGGGGTACCGGCTCGGGTCGGAGGCGGCCAGTCCCGGCTTCACGAAGCCGTACACGTCGCTCCAGTACCTCGTGCGCGTGGCGACCTGGTCGTTTCCGGTGTTGCCCTCGATCGACTCGAACGTGGTGTGGCCCGAGTTCAGCCACTTGACGAAGAAGCCGACGTGCTCGGGCTCACCGCTGTGGTTGAAGTCGAAGGTGACCGGGTCGCCCCGGGAGATCAGTTTCCGGTCGGTGTGCCATTTCGATCCGACGCGCTTCTTCAGGTCGGGCACATAGGCGATCTTCCCGCCGATCAGGCCGAGTGCGCCGAAGTGGTTCAGGCACCAGCAGACGAAGATCAGGCACCAGGACGCGGCGGTGTTGTCGCCGTAGTACCACTGCGTGAAGTCGTTGACGTTCTCCCGGACGCGGCCCCGCGCCGTGCCCCGCAGGGTCATCGCGTACGCGACCAGTTGCTCGCCCGTCGGCGCGGTGGCGGCGTGGTGCGTGGGTTCGGCCGGCGGGGGCGTCACCGGATCGACGTAGACCCTGCCGTCGTCCGGAGGGTCGGGAAGGCGGGGGGCGTCGGCGTCACTCGGACCCGGTTCGGGGATCGGCTCGCCGGCAGGCGGCGGAAGCGACGTATCGGACATGGCTACCTCCTATGTGACTGGAATGAGGGGGAAAGTCGGATCGGTAACCGCGGTCCGCGATACCCGCTCACAGCGGGGCCATGCGGGGAACCGCCCGCCGCGACCGCTGACCAGGAGAATGTCGGCGCCCCCGGAAGCGGCGCCCCCGATTCGGCCAAATTCGGCCGAATCAGGCCAATGCGGTTTTTCGCCCGCGAAGCAGGCAAATGACGGGTGACGACCGTCGCCGCGAGGAGGTCTCATGTCCGTGCGCCCCCGCAGAGCGCTAGCCGTCGCGTGCGCCGCGGTCACCGGCGCGGCGCTGCTGACCGGCGCCGGAACGCCGCGAACCCCCGCCGGCGCCGCCTCCGGCGGATCGAGAACGCCGGCCGGCGCCGCGGTCAGCGGCACGCCGACCGGCGGTCCGGCACCGGGCGGGCCCGGGCAGCGGTCCACCTGGGCGCCGGCCGACAAGGAGGGCTTCGGCACCGCGCGGGCCACCGGCAGCAGGATCTGGTTCACCCTGCAGGACGGCGGCCTGTCGGAGGTCTACTATCCCGACCTGGGCACGCCGAGCGTCCGTGACCTGCGGTTCGTCGTGACGGACGGCCGGTCCTTCACCGAGCGGGACTCCGACGCGGCGACGCACGTGACACGGCTCGCCGACCCCCGCGCGCTCGTCTACACCCAGACCGACACCGAGAAGGCCGGCCGGTGGCGGCTCACCAAGACGTACGTCACCGACCCGAGCCGCCCGACCGTGCTGATGGACGTACGGTTCGAGTCGCTGACCGGACGGCCGTACCAGGTCTACGCGCTGTACAACCCGCGGCTGTCCAACGGCCGCGCCGACCGTCCGGACGACAGCGGCCGTTCTCAGGGCGACGCGCTGACCGCGCGCGACGCCACGATGGGCAGTGCCCTGGCCGCCTCCCCGGCCTTCACCGCGACCTCGACGGGTTACCTGGGGACCAGCGACGGCTGGCAGGACCTGCACGCCGACCACCGGATGGACCGGCACTACGCGACGGCGGGCCCGGGGAACATCGTCCAGACCGGGCGCACCTCCCTCACCGGCGTCGGCGGGCACCGTTCGCTGACCCTCGCGCTCGGTCTCGGCGGCACCGACGCCGCCGCGCTGGGCGCCGCCCGTGCCTCACTCGGAACGGGTTTCCGTGACGTCGCCGGGGCGTACGCGCGGGGCTGGCACGCGTACGTGCGCGGGCTGCGGCGGCCGCCGTCGAGCCTGCGCACCCCGGCGGAGCGGCGGGTCTACGACTCGTCGGTGCTGGTGCTGGCCGCGCTGGAGGACAAGACGTACCGGGGCGCGTTCGTGGCGTCCCCGACGATGCCGTGGGCGTGGGGCGTCAACACCGATCTGGAGGACCCCTCCGCGCCGTACCACCTCGTCTGGGCCCGTGACCTGTACGAGAAGGCGAGCGGGCTGCTCGCCGACGGCGACCGGCCCGCCGCGGAGCGGGCGCTGGCGTACCTGTTCGGGCGGCAGCAGAAGGACGACGGGTCGTTCCCGCAGAACAGCCTGGTCGACGGCACCCCGCACTGGGGCGGCCTGCAGCTCGACGAGGTCGCCGACCCGATCATCCTGGCCTGGCAGCTCGGGAGGCGCGACGCCGGGACCTGGAGCCACGTCCGGCGCGCCGCCGACTTCATCGTCGGGCACGGGCCGCAGACACCGCAGGAGCGCTGGGAGAACCAGAGCGGCTACTCCCCCGCGACGATCGGCACCGAGATCGCCGGCCTGGTCTGCGCCGCCGACCTCGCCAGGGCGAACGGCGACGCGACGGCCCGCACCCGTTACCTCGCCACCGCGGACGCGTGGCGAGCGAGGCTGCGGACCTGGACGGTCACCACGAACGGCCCGTACGGGCCGAAGCCGTACTTCCTCCGCCTGACCAAGGACGGGAATGCCGACGCCGGGACGACGTACGACATCGGCGACAGCGGCCCGAACGGCGTGGACCAGCGCGCGGTCGTCGACCCGAGCTTCCTCGAACTCGTCCGGCTCGGCGTCCTGCCGCCCGGCGACCCGGTGGTGCGCGACTCCCTCGTTGTCGTCGACCGGCGCCTCGGCGTCCGCACCCCGAACGGCGAGTTCTGGCACCGCTACGACTTCGACGGCTACGGCGAGCAGGCCGACGGCGGCGACTGGAACGTCGGCCTCCCGGCGGGGAGCCGGGCGACGCGCGGGCGGCTGTGGCCCCTGTTCGCGGGCGAGCGGGGCGAGTACGAGGTCGCCGCCGGGCGGGACGCGGGCGCGCGGCTCGCGGCGATGGCCGCGACCGCGAACGCCGGCGGCCTGCTGGCCGAGCAGGTCTGGGACGACGCCCCGCCCGCCGGGCGGCCCGGGTTCGCGCCGGGCACGCCGACGTTGTCGGCCACGCCGCTGGGCTGGGCGCACGGCCAGTACGTGCGGCTGGCCTGGTCGATGGCCGAGCGCCGTTCGGTGAGCACGCCCTCGGTCGTCGCCGACCGCTACCTGCGCTGAGGCGCCAGCGTCAGGGTGTGGGCGGCCTCGCGGCGGGTCACGGCCGGGTCGGACCGCATCGGGATCGTGTCGCCGCGCGCCCACAGCGGCGCCTGGTCCCAGTAGTGGCCCGCGAACGCGTGGCCCGAGGCGCCGGTGAGGTTGATCCAGCGGGAGCGGTTCAGGTCGGCGAGGTCGGCGATCATGCGCATCGACGGCACCCAGTCCACCTGGTACCCCTCCTGAGGGTTCCAGCCGGTCGCGTCGACGAGCGAGTCACCGCCGGACAGCTTCAGCGGCCCGCGGTTGAACAGCCACTCGACCGGCCCGATCCCGGACGTGCCGAATGTCTGGTTGGTGATCGTGAGGGTGTGCAGGTCGCCCCAGCGCCATTTCCTCGGATCGCCGCCGAGACGCTTGCGCAGTTCCTGCTCGGCGTCCTTGATCGCGAGCCGGAGAATGTCGTCGCGGGTCTCCTTCGCGGGCGTGCGGACGTCGTCCCACCAGGGGTCGTCCGGGCGGTTCAGGAGGTTCCGCAGGACCTCGAACCAGCGGTCGCCGCCGTCGGGGCGCGCCCCGTCGGGCAGTTCGTCGTCGAACGTCCGCAGCAGCAGGTGCCGGTAGACGGCGTTGTAGAAGGCCGCCGGCGCCGAGCCGGCGGGCTGGGCGAAGTCCCAGCCGCGCAGCAGCGCGACGGCGGGGCCGGAGCCGACGCGCAGCAGGTGCGGCACGAGCGTCGGCGCGAACCCGTTGCGGTCGTCCATCTGGATGCGCGCCATCGTCGCCACGTCCATCCTCGGCGTCCGCGCGACCAGTTCGGCGATGCGCGCGGCGCGGTAGCCGTAGGTCCAGTCGCGGGTCAGCATCCGCGGATAGCCGGGCCCGACGGCGGCGTTGTTGGCCGTGACGATGTAGCCCTGCGGCGGGTCGTACGCGCTGGGCAACTCGTCGAACGGGATGAAGCCCGTCCACTCCTCCCTGCCGGTCCAGCCCTGGGCGGGCCAGCGCCCGTCGCCGCTCGACCGGATCGGGATGCGGCCGGGCGCCTGGTAGCCGATGTGCCCGTCGACGTCGGCGTACAGGAGGTTCTGCGCGGGGACCTCGAAGGACCGGGCGGCGGTACGGAACTGCGCCCAGTTCCCGGCGGTGTCCAGCGACACGATCGCGTCGGCGGTCCGGCCGGGGTCCAGCGCGGTCCAGCGCAGCGCGACCGCGGCGCCGCTCCCCGCCGTGCGGACCGTGTCCATCACGTCGGACAGCAGCGGGCCGTGCCGCGTCGCCCGTACGGTGAGGGGCACGGTCTTACCGCCGGCCACCTTGATCTGCTCGGTGCGGACCTGGAGCGGCTCCTGACGGCCCTTGTACTCGTACGTCGAGCCGGTGACCCGCTCCAGGTACAGGTCGGTGACGTCCGGGCCGAGGTTCGTGAACCCCCAGGCGATCCGGGCGTTGTGCCCGATGATCACGCCGGGGACGCCGGAGAAGGTGAACCCGGTGACGTCGAACGGGCAGGCGGCGGACACGCTCCGGCAGTGCAGGCCGGCCTGGTACCACAGCGACGGCATCTGCGGCGCGAGGTGCGGGTCGTTGGCGAGCAGCGGCTTGCCGGTGTTCGTCCGCGTGCCCGACACGACCCAGGAGTTGGAGCCCAGGCCCGGGGCGCCGTTGCCCATCATCGTCGGCATCGCGTGGATGGCGGCGGCGACGCGGGTCAGCGCCGGCGACAGCGCGCGGGCGCGCGGCGCCGTGCCCGTACGGCCGCCGGAGCCGCCGTCGCCGGGGACGATCACCGGGTTCCGGTCGTACGGGTAGCCGGGGTAGAGCTGGGCGACGCGGGCCGGGGAGACCTTGGTGGCGGCGATCGCGCGGCCCAGCTCCTCGTCCATGTTGCTGCGCAGGTCCCACGCCATCGCCTTCAGCCAGGACAGCGAGTCGACGGCGGTCCACGGCTCGGGCCGGTAGCCGGTCCGCTGCAGGCCCAGCACGGAGTACTCCAGGCTCTGCGTGGCGGTGTTCCGGTGCCGGGCCAGCCAGGCGTTCACGCCCTGGGCGTACGCGTCGAGGTAGCGGCGGGTCTCGGGGCGCAGCAGCGGCAGCTCCTGCTCGGCGACGCGCCGCCAGCCGAGCGTGCGGACGACCTTGTCGGTGTCGAGGGTGGTCGTGCCGAACAGCTCCGACAGCCGCCCGGCGGTGATGTGCCGCCGGAAGTCCATCTCCCAGAACCGGTCCTGCGCGTGAACGTAGCCCTGCGCCCGCATCAGGTCCTCGGCGCTGTCGGCGTAGATCTGCGGGACGCCCCACCGGTCGCGGAGCACGGTGACGTCCGCGCCGAGCCCGGGAACCGTGATCCGCCCGTCGACCTGCGGGTACGAGCGCCGTACGGTCCACCACCCGTACAGCCCGAGCACGAGCGTCAGCGCCACCAGAACGGCCAGGACGCGCACCGCCCAGCGGGCCGGACGCGGCAGCCGGGCCAGCGGCGCGAACCGGACCATCGACCCTCCTGCCCCAGGAACCGGGATGATCGCGTCAGTAAACCATTCGCCTCGGCCCACCGAACAGGGTTCCGGCCGGGTCCTCGCCGTACGGCAGGGCCCGGCCGGAGTGAGGCGCGCCTACTGGCCGTACTCGGGGTAGCCGTAGCCGACGACCTCGCTGGTGTCCCGGGTCCGGACCTTCACGGCGTCGTCGGTGTTGCCCTCCACGGTCTGGATCGTGCCGTCGCCGTTGTCCTTGATGACCAGGCCGACGTGATCGATGCTGTCGATGTCCTTGCCGCCGCTCCAGGAGAAGAACACCACCGCCCCCGGCTTGGGGGTCGTGCCCCAGCGGCCCTGCGCCTGGAACCACGCGGCGTGCGCGGGGGCGAAGGCGTCACCGCCGATCCCCTGGACGCCGGCCTGGGCCCCGACCCAGGTGACGAACATGTCGCACCAGTTCGCGTCGGCGTAGTCGCCGACCGATCCGCCGTCGCGCTGCACGCCCCGCTGGGCCCACGGGGAGGCGGCGAACCACCGGCTGTACTTCGTGCTGCCGTCGCCGTCCTCGCTGGTGCCGACCTGGGCGAGGGCGATCTTCAGCGCGTCGGTGGCGGTGACCGGCAGCCGGCGCTCGGCCATGACCTTGGCCTTGGGGTCGGCCTTGGGCTTGGGATCGCCCTTGGGCTTGGGTTTGGCGTTCATTCCCCTGCCGGGGATGGAGACCTGCTTCACCTGGTGCGCCTGCGCGGCGGCCCGCGCGGGCAGAGAGGACGCCTCGGCGGGCCCGGCGGCGGTCACGAGGACCGCGGCCGCGCCGGCCGCCGTGAGGCCCGACAGGACGGCGGCGAGACGTGCTCCGGAACGTTGGGGTCGAGGGACAGCGGACACGGGGTACTCCTTGCTTCCATGCCGCTTACCGGGTTAGCTGACGGGTTCGGGCGTGGAAGCTGCCCTACGGCATGGGGGGATGCCGATTCACCCCGGGAATGCGTTGGGTCCCCGGCTCCGCGTGATGCGGATTAAGCGGTCGCCCGAATATGGGCGATTTTTGAGAGACTTCCGATTGGTCGCCGTCGCCGCGGCGACGGTGGATCAGCGGAAAGGCGTGATCATGGTTCCACTCCCTTGCCGCTCTCGCGTGCGCACCCGGTGGATGCTCGGCGGAAGCGACGCAGCTCGCTGGTGAACCGGCTGGTCGGACGCGGGCTCGGGCTCGGGCAGGCGTCTTGTGAACGCGCTATCGCCTGGGTCGGGCGGGCCGGCCATGGCCGACGGGTATGGGGTGACGCGTGGGGGGCGCCGAAAGAGTGATTGGAACTTAGCAGGACAAAACGCCCACTTAAACAGCGAGTTTACGTGATGTGGGTCACTCGGCGCATGCGAGGCAAGGGAGCGCCATTACGGAAGTCAACTCCTGAGCAATTGTGGGTCTTTTGTTACTGCAGTTACTGATGTGACGACGGCCGATCGCCGCCATGGTGAGGACCATCGCCTCTGGCCCGGGTCCGCGTTCGGAGGGAGCGTGGGGGCGAGGGGGTGGAGTCATGGGCTTCGACCATCGGACCGACGACTGTCCGCGGGAGGAGAAGGTCGAGATCCAGGCCGGACCGGTCCGGCTGGCCGGCGATCTGGCCGTCCCCGAGGGAGGTCTCGGGCTCGTCATGTTCGCCCACGGCAGCGGCAGCAGCCGCGCGAGCCCGCGCAACCGGTTCGTGGCCACCGCGCTCAACCAGGTGGGGCTCGGGACTCTGCTGTTCGACCTGCTCACCCCGGCGGAGGAGACCGATCGCGCCAACGTCTTCGACATCGAACTGCTGGCCCGGCGCCTCGTCGACACCACCGTCTGGCTGCGCGAGCGCCCCGAGGCGAGCGGACTGCGCGTCGGCTACTTCGGCGCCAGCACCGGGGCCGCCGCCGCGTTGTGCGCCGCCGCCGAGCCCGAGGCGGACGTCGCCGCGGTCGTCTCCCGTGGCGGCCGGCCGGACCTCGCCGCGTCCCGCCTCCGCCACGTGACCGCGCCCACGCTGCTGATCGTCGGGAGCCGGGACGAGGTCGTCATCGAGCTGAACCGCCAGGCTCAGGCCCTCATGCGCTGCGAGAGCCGGCTCACCATCGTCCCCGGCGCCACGCACCTGTTCGAGGAACCGGGGACTCTGGAGACGGTCGCCGAGCTGGCACGGGAATGGTTCCTCGACCACCTCGCGCCGATCGGGCAGCGATCGGGCGGCACCTGAGCGGCCGCGTCCGGACGGAGGCACGGGGCCCGAGGAGCCGGGCGCCACGGAGTGGAGGCCGCCGTCACCAGCCGCCCATGGACTGGCGGACGACGCAGGCTCTCCACCTCTTGATGCAGACGGCCGACTGGGTGTTGGCCCGGCCGCCCACGGTGGTGTTCCCGATCTGCTGGACGCCGCGGTTGACCGAAGGGCTGAGCACGACGGAGGTCCGGTTGAACCTTCCGTTTCCGGCGCGGACGGCGAAGCGGTTGATCCTGCCGTCTCCGCCTCCACCGACGAGCGGGCCGCCGTGCCCGAGGGCCCGGGTCTTCGCGGCGAGGGCGCACGGGGACGCGACGACCACCAGAACGCCGCTCAGCAGGGCGGCGAAAACGAGCGCCCGCCCGTTGCCGACCGTGTCCTCGCGTGAACTCCGATTCCGGCGGCGCATCGTCAGCGGCATATCCGAACCCCTTATTGCGCGATTCTTCGCACGCGGCTCCGCGAACTTTTCGGGACGTCCGCGTGCATACCCCGGTTCCGGCTTGATCGTGTCCCCCGGCGCCGATGCGACCGGAAGATTACCCGCGCTTGTCAACGACCATGCCGTTGCGGCCTCCGAGCACCGAGAGCATTCCCAGCGCCTTCCGGGTTACGCCTGGTCAACGCCCTGCCCGAAGGCGGACCGAGGGCTGCGATCCGATCTCGGCAAGGAAACGCTAAGCGTCATTCAAATATCGCTCATCTCGACAGATATCGGTTGACTTCGCGAGTGCCGTGATGTGCCCTGAAATGGGACATAGCGCCATGAACGTCCCAAATGACGCGTGCGACTCCGGCATCGTCGCGCGCGAGCCGAACCAAAGGAGGTATCTTCCATGGGTATTTCGCGCCGGATGGGAGTAACGGTCGCCGGCCTGGCCTTCGCAGGAGCGACCATGGCCACGATCGGCACGGCCGGGTCGGCGAGCGCGCAGACGGCCACGATCGCCGCACCGCAGTCCGTCGCCACGTACGGCGGTGCCGGCGGTTACGCGCACCGGCGTTCGGTCGTACGCAAGCACCTGCGGACCGGGAACCTCTCGTACTCCTACTACAAGCGCACCTCGGACACGAACTGGTTCTTCTGGTCGGGCGGCTGCGGCGACTGCGGCGGCTGCGGCTGGTTCTGACACCCTGAGCGGCGGACCGCCGGACCAACCGGTCCCGTCGTGACGACCCGCCCCGGATCTCCGGGGCGGGTCTCCGGCGGACGGCCCCCGGACGGAGGTACAGCCAGCACTACTCCGGGACTACCGCCTGCGGTATCGATCCGTCACCCCGCCCGTACGTAACGTCATCGCCATGAGCGATCAACGTTTCCGCAAGGGCCGGCGTCTCACCGCCATCGTCGCGCTGGGCTGTCTCGGCGTCCTCCTCGCACCGACCGGCGCGCTCGCGGCGCGCACCGCACGGACCGGCGACGCCGTCCAGCAGCACCTGAACCAGCTCGTGCGCGACGACGGGTTCCCCGCCGCCCTGGCCACCGTACGGGGCCGGGACGGGCGCTTCCACGACTACACCGCGGGCGTCGGCGACCTGAAGACCGGGGCCAGGGTGCCGGCCGACGGGTACGTCCGCATCGGCAGCAACACCAAGACCTTCACCGCGGTCGTCGTCCTGCAGCTCGTCGGCGAGGGCAAGATCCGCCTCGACGCACCGATCGAGACCTACCTGCCGAACCTCATCCGCGGCGACGGCATCGACGGCCGCCACATCACCGTGCGGCAGTTGCTCCAGCACACCAGCGGCCTGCCCAACTACACGAGCATCCTGGCGAACGGCCTCCTGCCGTACCTGCACCGGTACTTCGAGCCCCGTGAGCTGCTCGACCTCGCCCTCGCCCAGAAGGCCGACTTCGCGCCCGGCACGAAGTGGGAGTACAGCAACACCAACTACGCCGTCGCCGGGCTGCTCGTCGAGAAGGTCACCGGCCGCCCGATCAGCGAGGAGATCACCCGTCGGGTGATCGACCGCATCGGGCTGCGGCACACCTACTTCCCCGGCGTCGGCGACCAGACGATCCGCGAACCGCATCCCCACGGCTACCACCACGACGACCCGAAGGCGCCGCTGACCGACGTCACCGTGATGGACCCGTCCTTCGGCTGGGCGGCCGGTGAGCTGATCTCCACGCCGAGCGACGTCGACCGTTTCTTCACCGCGCTCCTCGGCGGGCGGCTGCTCGCCCCGGCGCAGCTGAAGGAGATGCGCACGACCGTCCCCGCCCCCGACCTCGGCACGGGGGTGCGGTACGGCCTCGGCCTGACGAGCACCCCGCTGAGCTGCGGCGGCCTCGTCTGGGGCCACGGCGGCGACATCGACGGGTTCTCGACGACCAACGGCGCCACCGAGGACGGCCGCGCCGCGACCATCGCGGTCACCGAACTGCTCTCCAACGAGACCCAGCTCGGCCACGTGACCGCGGCCCTCGACACCGCCCTCTGCGGCTGACCGATCCCGCCGGCCCGTCCCTACTGCTCCCGTTCCTCCGGCGCCGCCGTGTCCAGGGCGGCGCCGGCCTGGTCGGCGAGGGTGACGGCGACCAGACGCGCCTGAAGTGACGGCCGCTCCCCCGGCACGGGGCTGAGCATGAACCGGCCCTGGAAGTGGCCGTTGCCGAAGGCCCGCAGCTCGACGTCCTCCTCCGGCCAGCCGCGCCGCTCCACCTCCCATCGCCGCCGGCCGACGGTCAGGCTGCCGTCCTGCTCCAGCCGCGGCGGATGACCGAGCAGCGAGCCGTACTCGAACCGGCAGGCCCGCAGGTGCAGCAGGTCGCCGAGCTCCTCCCGCACGTGGTCGACGACCGCGTCGGCGGAGGTCGCGCCCTGCGCCAGCCGGGCGGTGTCGTGGATCCGGGCGAGGTACGCGGCGTCGGTGACGGCGATCACCTTGAGCCGCCGGGCGCGGGCGGCCAGCTGGGAGACCGCGAGGCCGACCGCGAGCAGCAGCACCACGGTCTGGACGTCGGCGGCCCGGTGGATGAGGATGCTCTGATACGGCCGGGTGAGGAAGAAGTCGAACCACACGGCGGCCGACAGGGCCGCGAGCGCGCCGGCGGGCCGGTTGCCGAGAGCCGCGACCGCCACGATGACCACGACGAGGATCAGCGCGAGGTTCGTGCTCGACAGGCTGCTCCGGAACGGCAGCAGGACGAGCGCGACCAGCAGCGGACCGGCCAGCGCGGCCGCCACCGCGACGACGTCCCGGCGCCGGTGTCCCCTCATGGCGTACCTCCCCTGACGAGAAGTACCCCGGACGTCACCGGTGACCGCCGGACGGACCGAAGGAGTGTTCGCCATTCGGTTATCCGCACCGGTTAACCGAGCCAGGAGTGGCGCTATTCACACGCTTGGTAATTGACGTGTGTTGCATTACTCACATGAGTGGTTGATGGCTCATCTATTCTCCGTTCCGTCCGATTGTCCGGCCGAAGATGAGTTCCAGGCGACGGGCAGGCGGTCCACGCCGTACACCGCCGAGCGCTCGCGGGTCGGCACCTCGGCCGCCGGGACGGCCAGGCGCAGGTCCGGGAAGCGGCCGAACAGCGCGGTCAGCGCGATGCGCAGCTCGGCCCGCGCGAGGTGCTGGCCGAGACACTGGTGGACCCCGTGGCCGAAGGCCAGGTGCCCGGTGGCGGAGCGGCCCAGGTCGAGGGCGTCCGGGTCGGCGAACCGCGCGGGGTCGCGGTTGGCGACCGGCAGCGCGAGCACGACCGTCTCACCGGCCGCGATGACCTGGCCGTCGATCTCGACGTCGGCGAGCGCGGTCCGCCGTACGTCGAACTGCAGGATCGACAGGTAGCGCAGCAGCTCCTCGACCGCGCGCTCGGCGGTGACGGCGTCCGCGCGCAGACGCGCCCGCTCGGTCGCGTCCGTGAGCAGCAGGAACGTTCCCAGGGAGAGCATGCTCGACGTCGGCAGGTGCCCGGTGGCCAGCAGCACCATGCCGAGGTTGGTGAGCTCCTCGTCGGTCAGGTCGCCGGTGGCCACGGCGTGTGCCAGCAGACCGTCGCCGGACGCCGGGCCCGCGCCGGCGCGCAGCCGCGCGATGAGGCGGCGCACCGTCCCGGTGATCGACATGACCGCCTCGACCGCCCGTTCCGGGGCGGAGTCCAGGTCGTTCATCACCGCGGTGGCCGCCTGGACGGCGTGCCGGTCCTCCGGGGGGACGCCCAGGAGTTCGCAGATGACCAGGGCCGGGATCGGCACGGCGAACGCGGTGACGAGGTCGGCGGACGACCCGCCGTCCGCCATCGCGTCGAGGGCCTGCTCGGTGTACGCCCGGATCGCCGGTGTCAGCTCCGCGACGCGCCGGGGCCCGAAGTGGGCGCTCAGGAGGCGGCGGTAGCGGGTGTGCTCGGGCGGGTCCGTGTGCGGGAAGATGCCCGGCTCCGCCGGGGTCGGCCGCTCGTGCGCGCGTTCGCGGCCGACCGGCTGATGCAGCAGCTCACGCCGGGTGCTGAAGCGCGGATCGGCGAGGATGGCCCGGGTCACGGCGTACCCGGTGGCGACCCAGCCGAGGTGCCCGTCCGGGTAGGCCAGCCGGCTGAGCGAGGGGCGTCGCCGCAGCTCGACGGGCGGGTCGAAGGGGGTGGGCCGATCGGTCTCCAGCGGACGAGCCGCCCGGCCGTCGGTCATCCGATCACCTCCCGCCCGGTCCCGGACCGCGACGGGCCCGGTGCATGATCATCTCGCGCCGCCGATTATGCATGACAAGTCCGAAAAAACACACCACTAGTCATTTCTGGACCGCCCGATTAGCATCGGCGCTGACCGAACGGACACATCTGTCAAGCACGCTGGGCGAACGGGCCGTCGCGAATGTCGCCGGTCCGTGATCGGCGACCCCGCGTCTCCTCCATCAGGCTCACTGCTATCCCGTATAGAGGTGTTAATGGCGGTTCGGCATGCTCAGGTGGCGGTTGTCGGCGGTGGACCGGTGGGGCTCATGCTCGCCTGCGAGGTGGCCCTCCACGACGTGCCGGTGGTCGTCCTCGAACGACTGCCCGCGATCGAATGGCGCCCGAAGGCCGAGGGGATCACCGGCCGGGCCGTCGACATCATGGACCGTCGCGGGCTGATGCTCGGGGTGACCGAGACCCCCATCACGCCGCCGACGCCCGAGCAGCGCGCCCGCGTCGCCGCCGGTGAGCGGCGGCCGGACAGCCTGCTGCCCAAGGAGTTCCCCGGCGCGCGGCACTTCGCCAGCATGTTCCTGCTCCGCCCCGAGTCGCCGGACCTGCTGGTGCCCCAGCAGCTGCTGGAAGAGGACCTGGCCCGGCGCGCGGCGGAGCTGGGCGTCGAGGTGCGCCGCGGCCACACCGTCACCGGGTTCGCCCAGGACGACGACGGCGTACACCTCGACGTCGAGGGGCCCGACGGGCCGTACGAGCTGGCGGCCGCGTGGCTGGCCGGCTGCGACGGCGGCCGCAGCACGATCCGGAAGCTGTCCGGCATCGCGTTCCCGGGCACGGACGGCGTCACGACCGGGTACCGCGCCTTCGCCGACATCGACGACCCCGACTTCCACCTGCCCGGGTGGTTCCGCAAGGACGCCGGGCTGCTGGTGTACGAGGAGGGTCCGCCCCGGTTCATCACGCTGGAGTTCGACGGGCCGCCGGTGAACCGGGACGCGCCGATCACGCTGGAGGAGTTCCAGGGCTCGCTGCGCCGGCTCAGTGGCACCAAGGTGACGGTCACCGGGATCTCGAAGATCACCCGGTTCACCGACAACGCGCGGCAGGCGGAGACCTACCGCAGCGGCCGGGTCCTGCTCGTGGGCGACGCCGCGCACGTCCATTCGCATTGGAGCGGTCCAGGACTGCGGCTCGGGCTGGGCGACGCCGTCAACGTCGGCTGGAAGCTCGCCGCCGTCGCCCGCGGCCGGTGCGACGAGAGCCTGCTCGACACCTACACCTCCGAACGGCACCCCATCGGCGAGCAGACCCTGGAGATCCAGCGCGCCTCGATCGCGCTGATGCGGCCCGGCCCGCACGTCGACGCGCTGCGCCGGCTGCTCCGGGAGCTCCTGCTCCGCGACGAGGCGAACCGCCAGCTCACCGCCCTCGTCGACGACCTGCACATCTCCTACGACATGGGCGACCCGGCCCTGACGAGCCCCCTGGTCGGCCGGTACAGCCCGGACCTGCACCTGCGGCGTGCCGACGGCACCGTACGGGTCGCGGAGCTGCAGCGGAACGGCCGCGCCCTGCTGCTCGACCTGCGCTCGGACCCGAAGGTGCGCGCCCTCGCCGAGCCCTGGTCCGACCAGGTCGACGTGGTGACCGCCGAATGCGCGGACGCCCCGGCGGACGCCCTGCTGATCCGGCCGGACGGCTTCGTCGCCTGGAGCACGCCCGCCGACCCGGCCTCGCTGCCGGACGCCCTCGCCCGGTGGTTCGGCCCGCCCGCCGCGACCGCCTGAGGCCGAATCCCCCTGAGAACGAAGACCGCCACCGCGCGCCATCGGAGGCCGGAGTGAGTGAATCCAGGCTGACCACGCTGCCCGCGTCGACCCCGGTCGACGCCGCGATCGAGGTGGTCGACCGCGACGGAGCAGTGATCGTCGAGGACTTCGTCGACGCCGAGACGCTCCGCGGGCTGTGGGCCGACCTCGGCCCGGACCTCGAATGCCAGGCGGACGGCGACGGACGCCTCGTCGGCGAGAAGACCCGGATCCTCCCCGGCCTGGTCCGCCGGTCCGCGCACTCAATGACGATCATGCGGCAGCCGCACTTCCTCGGCCTCGCGCGGCACTTCCTGCAGCGCCCGGTCAAGGCGTGGCTCGGCGAGCAGCGCGTGGAGTTCGTCCCGACGATCCAGCTCGGCATCTCCCGGGCGATCCAGACCTGGCCGGGCGTCCCCATCCAGGCCCTGCACCGGGACGACACCGCCCACCTGCGTACGCACCCGGGCCCGGAGAGCCGGGTGCAGGTCATGGTCGCCGCGAGCGAGTTCAGCGCGCGCACGGGCGCGACCCGGGTGATCCCCGGCAGCCACCGGTGGGACGACGAGCGGGCGCCCCGCGACGAGGAGGCGGTGCCCGCCGCGATGCGGACCGGCTCCGCGCTGCTGTGGCTCGGCAGCACGTACCACGGCGCCGGCGTCAACTCCTCCGACGGGCCCCGTACCGGCCTGTCGTACGCCTACGACCTCGGCAACCTCCGCCAGGAGGAGAACCAGTACCTGTCCGTGCCGCTGGACGTGGTCCGCGGCTACCCCGAGGACATCCAGCGGCTCCTCGGCTACGAGGCGTGCCCGCCGATGTGCGGGCTCCACGAGCTGAGCGACCCGATGCTCCTGCTCCGACGCTGAGAGGAGGGACGGATGCGCACCCCCCACATGTACCTGCGCAGCATCGGCGTCCATCTGCCCCCGGTGGTCACCATCGAGACGGCCGTCGCCGAGGGCCGCTACCCGGCCGACGAAGTGGAGTACTTCCGGCTCGGCGGCGCGGCGGTGGCCGGCGACGTGCCCGCCCCGGAGCTGGCGCTGCGCGCCGCCCGGCACGCGTTCGAGCGCTCCGGCGGCCTGTCCCCGCGCGACCTGGACCTCATGCTGTACTCCGACGTCTGGCACCAGGGGCCGGAGGGCTGGGAGCCGCAGTACTACCTGCAGCAGCACCTGGTGGGCGGCGACGTCCTCGCCGTCGAGATGCGGCACGGCTGCTGCGGGATGTTCAGCGCACTGCAGCTCACCGCCGGGTACCTGCGCCCGGACGGCGGCACCGCGCTGCTCGTCGGCGCCGACAACCACGGCACCCCGCTGGTCGACCGGTGGCGGATGATCGAGGGCGCCGTGATGGGCGACGGCGGGTGCGCGCTGCTGGTCACGACGGAGGGCGGGTTCGCCGAGCTGCGGTCGGTCAACGTGGTCGTGCTGCCGGAGGCCGAGGCGGTCAACGACGGGGGCGTCCCCATGTTCCCGCCGGACGCGACCGTGGGGCGGCCGCTGGACTTCGCCGCGCGCAACCGGGAGTTCCGCAAGCGGCTGATCAACGGCAACGGCGCGGACGTCATGCTCGCGATCCAGAAGACGCTGCTGGAGCTGGTCGACCGGACCCTCGGCGAGGCGGACGTCACCCTCGACGACGTGGCGCGCGTGGCGTTCCCGCACGGGCGCTGGGACGACCTGGAGCACCGGGGCGTCAACTGGCTCGGCCTGACGATGGCCGACACCACCTGGGACTACGGGGCGCAGATCGGGCACCTCGGGGTCGGCGACCAGTTCGTGGCCTTCGACCACCTCCTGGCGACCGGCGCGCTGGCCGCCGGCGACCACGTGCTGCTCGTCGGGCTCGGCGCCGGGACCACCATGGCCTGCGCCGTGCTGCGGATCCTCGACATCCCGCCGGAGTACCGGTGAGCGACGACGGCAGGGCGGCGACGGGGAGGCGGCATGGAGACGGCGGACATGTACATCAGCGGGGTCGGGTCGTACGTCCCCGCCCGGGTGAGCGTCGAGGAGGCCGTGGCGGCGGGCCGGTACACCGCCGAGGAGGTCGAGCTGCACGGGCTCGCCTCGGTCGCGGTCGCCGGTGACGTCCCGGCTCCGGAGATGGCGCTGCGCGCGGCGCGCGGCGCGGTGGCCCGCAGCGGGCGCTCCCCCGCCGAGCTCGACCTGCTCCTGTACACCTCGACGTGGCATCAGGGCCCGGAGGGCTGGCCGCCGCAGTCGTACGTGCAGCGCCACCTGGTCGGCGACGGGGTCCTGTCCACCCAGCTGAAGCAGGGCTGCAACGGCATGCTCACCGCGCTCGAACTGGCCGCCTGCCACCTGCGGGCCGTGCCCGGCCGCCGGGCCGCGCTGCTCGTCACCGCCGACAACTACGGCACTCCGCTGGTCGACCGGTGGCGGATGCTGCCGGGGGCCGTGGCCGGGGACGCAGGCAGCGCGGTCGTGCTCGACACCGAGCCGGGGTTCGCACGGCTGGCGTCGGTGTGCACGCTGTCGGTGTCGCAGGCCGAGGAGATGCACCGCTGCGCCGAGCCGCTGTTCCCGCCCGGCATCCTCGAGGGCCGCGCGGTCGACTTCGCCGCGCACAACGACGAGTTCCGCCGGCGCGCCGTCGTCGAGGGCGACGGCACGAAGGTGCTCGTCACGCTCGACGAGCGGATGGCCGAGGCGATCGACCAGGCGCTGTCGGAGGCGGGGATCAAGCCGGGGGACGTGATGCGGGTGGCGTGCATGAACACCTCACGGGAGATCGCCGACCAGATCTGCGAGATGCGGCTGGGCGTTCCGGCATCCCGGTCGGCCTGGGAGTTCGGCCGGACGATCGGCCACTGCGGGGCGAGCGACCAGATCCTCGCGCTGGAGCACCTGGTCCGCACCGGCGGCCTGGGCCCCGGCGACCACCTGCTGATGTTCGGCTTCGGACCCGGCGTCACGATCTCCGCCGCGGTCGTGGAGGTACTCGAGACGCCCGTCTGGGCGCGGGCACGGGGAGGGGATGCGTGATGGACCGACCGGCCGAGGCCATCGCGGTGACGGGGATCGGCTGCCGCCTGCCGGGCGGCGCCGACTCGCCGGACGCGTACTGGGACCTGCTGCGCGAGGGACGGGACGCCAGCGGGCCCGCGCCCGCGGACCGCTGGCGGGACTACGCCGACCGCGGCCCCTCGTACGCCGCCGCGGTGCGCCGCACCGTCCCGCGCGGGAGTTTCCTGGACGACGTCGCGGGCTTCGACGCGGAGTTCTTCGGGCTGACGCCGCGCGAGGCGGAGCTGATGGACCCGCAGCAGCGGCTCGTGATGGAGACCGCGTGGGAGGCCCTCGAACGCGCGGGCGTGTCCCCGGACGCGCTCGCCGGCACGGACGCGGGCGTGTACGTCGGCGTCTGCACCGGCGACTACGGCCACCGGCTGCTGGAGGATCTGCCCGACATCGAGGCGTGGACCGGGATCGGCGCGGCGACCTGCGCGGTCGCCAACCGCGTGTCGTACTCCCTGGACCTGCGCGGCCCGAGCCTCGCGGTGGACACCGCGTGCTCGGCGTCGCTGGTCGCGGTGCACCTGGCCGTGCAGGCGCTGCGGGCCGGAGAGACGGACGTGGCGCTGGCCGGCGGGGTGAACCTCATCCTGTCCCCCGGCGAGACGCTGACCCTGGACGCCGCGGGCACGCTGGCGCCGGACGGGCGCAGCAAGTCGTTCGACGCCGCCGCCGACGGCTACGGGCGCGGCGAGGGCGCCGCCGTGGTCGTGCTCAAGCGGCTCTCCGACGCCGTACGGGACGGGGACCCGGTCCTCGCCGTCATCCGCGGCAGCGCCGTCAACCAGGACGGCCGCACCGTGGGCATCATGGCGCCGTGCGGCCAGGCGCAGGAGCACGTCATGCGCCGCGCCCTGCGGCAGGCGGGCATCGAGCCGGGCACGGTCGGGTACGTCGAGGCCCACGGCACCGGGACCGCCGTCGGCGACCCGCTCGAAGCCGCCGCGCTGGGCAGCGTGTACGGGGCCGGACGCCCGGCGGACCGGCCGTGCCTGATCGGCTCGGCCAAGTCGAACATCGGCCACCTGGAGGGCGCCGCAGGCATCGCCGGGCTGGTCAAGGCCGTCCTGGCGCTGCACCACGGCGAGCTCCCGCCGAGCCGGCTCGACACGCCCACCCCGGCCGTCGACTGGGCGGGCGCGGGGCTGCGCGTGGTGGACGCGCCGACGCCGTGGCCGGACGCCGGGCACCCGCGCCGGGCCGCCGTGTCCGCCTTCGGCTACGGCGGGACCGTCGCCCACGTGGTCCTCGAAGAGGCGCCGCCCGCGCGGCGGGCCGGCGAGGGGACGGCGGGCCGGCTGTTCCCGGTGTCCGCCGCGTCACGGGCGGCCCTGCGGCAGTCGGCCGGGAACCTGGCCGACGCCGCCGGCGACCTGCCGGCGGCCGACGTCGGGCACACGCTCGCGCTGCGCCGGGCGCACCTGGCCGAACGCGCCGTCGTGGCGGCGGACGACCCGGCCGCGCTGACCACCGGGCTGCGCGCCCTGGCCGCCGGCACCCCGCACGCGTCGGTGACCACCGGGCGGGTGCTGGGCGACCCCGGCCCCGGGCCGGTGTTCGTGTTCTCCGGCCACGGCTCACAGTGGGCCGGCATGGGCCGGGAGCTGCTGGCGACCGAACCCGCGTTCGCCGCTGTGATCGACGAGCTGGAGCCGGTGTTCGCCGCCGAGATCGGCTTCTCGCCCCGGGAGGCGCTCGGCGGCGGTGAACTGACCGAGGTCGACCGGGTCCAGACCATGATCTTCGCGATGCAGGTCGGCCTGGTCGAGCTGTGGCGCGCGTACGGCGTCCGCCCGCACGCGGTGATCGGCCACTCGGTCGGCGAGATCGCCGCCGCCGTGACGGCCGGGGCGCTCACCCGCCTGGACGGCGCCCGGCTGATCTGCCGGCGGTCCCGGCTGCTGCGGCGGGTCGCCGGGCGCGGCGCGATGGCCATGGTGCAGCTGCCGTTCGCCGACGCGGCCGCGCGGCTGGCGGGCCGTGCCGACGTGGTCGCCGCGATCGCCTCCTCGCCCGGCTCGACGGTCGTCTCCGGCGAACCGGACGCCGTCGCCGAGGTCTTGGCCGGCTGGCTCGAGGAGGGCGTCCCGGCGCGCCGGGTCGCCTCGGACGTGGCGTTCCACGGGCCGCAGATGGACCCGCTGCTGGCCGAGCTGACCGCCGCCGCGGCCGACCTGACACCCGGCGCCCCGGACCTGCGGGTCTACTCGACGGCGCTGGACGACCCGCGGGCGGCGCCCGGCTTCGACGGCGCGTACTGGGCGGCCAACCTGCGCCGGCCGGTGCGCCTGGCCGACGCGGTGACCGCGGCGGCGGCCGACGGGTACCGCGCCTTCGTCGAGGTCTCCCCGCACCCGGTCGTCACCCACTCGGTGCTGGAGACCCTGAGCGTGCACGGCCACGAGGACGTCTTCGTCGGCCCGTCGCTGCGCCGGAACCGTCCCGCGCGGGACACCCTCCTGGCGAGCGTGGCCGCCGCGCACTGCGCCGGCCTGGACGTCGACTGGCGGCGGCTGCAGCCGGCCGGCGGGCCGGTCGCGCTGCCCACGTACCCGTGGCAGCGCCGCCGGCACTGGCGCGCGCCCTCGGCCCCGGACGCCGGCGGGCGCGGCCACGACCCGGACGCGCACACGCTGCTCGGCGACGGCGTCGAGCTTGCGGGGACCGACGTACGGCTCTGGCGCACCGCGCTGGACGACCAGACCCGGCCCTACCCCGGCAGCCACGCCATCGAGGGCGTGGAGATCGTGCCGGCCGCGGTGCTGGCGGTGACGTTCCTCGCCGCCTCGGGCGGCCGGGCGCTCGGCGCGGTGACGATGTCGGCGCCGCTGCTGACCGCCGACCGCCGCGAGGTCCAGGTCGTACGGCAGGGGGCCGAGCTGCGGCTGGCCGCCCGCACGGCCGGCGACCCGGACGCCGCCTGGCAGATGATCGCCACCGCGATCGCCATCGCCGAGACGGCCACCGCCACGACGACCACGACCGCTCAGGCCGCCACGGCCACCGCCGCCGAGGCCATGGCCGCCATCGCCGCCGAGGCCGCCGCCGCCGCGACCGATCCGGGGAACGGACCGGTTCCGCCCGTGCTGCCGCTCGCGCCGGCGGATCCGGGCTCGGTGACGCGGCGGCTCGCCGCCGTCGGCGTGCCCGGCACCGGCTTCGGCTGGACCGTGGAGGAGCTCCTGGCGGGCCACGGACTGCTGCGCGCCCGCGTCCGGTGCGGGCCGTCGGGCACCTGGGCGCCGATCCTGGACGCGGCGATGTCGGTGGCGCCGAGCGTGTTCCCCGGAGACCCGCTGCTGCGGATGGTCACGCACATCGACCGGCTCGTCGTGGCCGGGGAACCACCGGACACGGTGGACATCGAGGTGTGGCTCGACCCCGACCGTGCCGACACCGTCCAGGTCCGGGTGACCGATCCCGCCGGGGCGGTCGTCGGCCGGCTCGACGGGCTGCGGTACCCGGTGATCGACGCGCCGGCCGCGCGGGAGAACGGCGCCGTCGGCGCGGGCGCCACCGAGTCGTTCGCCGAGCTCGGACCGGAGGAGCTGCGTGCCTTCCTGCTCCGGGAGGTCGGCGCGCAGATCGCCCGGGAGATGCGGCTGGACCCCGCCGACCTGTCGCCGCACCGCCCGCTGGTCGAGCAGGGCCTGGACTCGGTGCTGACCGTGGTCGTACGCCGCCGGCTGGAGAAACGGTTCCGGTGCTCGCTGCCGACCACGCTCCTGTGGCGGCAGCCGACCATCGTCGCGGTCTCCGACTACATCGCCGGGCTGGTGTCCGCGCCGAACGGGAGCGCCGATGCGGGGTGAGCCGACGGTCGCCGCTCAGCGGGCCGACGTCGCGCGCATCGCGCGGCTCGCGACCCGATGCCGGCTCGTCCTGCTGGAGATGATCCACCGGGCGGGGTCCGGGCACGCCGGCTCGTCGCTGTCCTGCGCGGACATCGTCAGCGTGCTGAAGTTCGACCAGCTGGACCGGTGGCCGGACCGGTCCGCCGGCGACGTGTTCGTCCTGTCCAAGGGCCACGCGGCGCCGGCCTGGTACGCCGCGCTGATCGTCGACGGCGACCTGCCCGCCGAGGAGGTCGGCACGCTGCGGGCCCTGGACAGCCGCCTGCAGGGGCACCCGGACCGTACGCGGCTGGGGCTGGTCGACGTCAGCACCGGCGCGCTCGGGCAGGGCCTGTCGGTGGCCGTCGGGCGGGCCCTCGCCCGGCGGCTGCACGGCCGGGACTCCACGGTCTACTGCCTGCTCGGTGACGGCGAATGCCAGGAGGGGCAGGTGTGGGAGGCGTTCCTGTACGCCGGCGCGCACCGGGTGCCCGGCCTGGTGGCGATCATCGACCACAACGGCAGCCAGAGCGACGGCGCGGTCGCCGACATCCTGCCGCTGTGCCCGCTGCCGGAGAAGCTGCGCGCGTTCGGCTGGCACGTCGCGGAGGTGGACGGCCACGACCACGGCGAACTGCGTGACGCGCTGCGGCGACGCGACCGCGACGGGCCCTCGGTGATCGTCGCGCACACCCGCAAGGGACATCTCGGCCCCGACCGCGTCCTGCTGAACGGCAGTCACAGCGACCTGCCCTCGGCGGCGGAGTACGCGGCCGCGGTCGACTACCTGGAGACCCTCCTGGAGGCGCACGAATGACTTCCACGCGGGACTGGTTCGGCACCGCGCTGGTCGAGATCGCCCGCGAGTACGACCACGTGGTCGTGGTGAACTGCGACCTCGCCAAGGCCACCCGGACGCTGCCGTTCAAGGAGGAGTTCCCCGACCGGTTCTTCGAGTGCGGCATCGCGGAGGCCAACGCCATCGGCGTGGCCGCCGGGCTGGCGCAGGAGGGGTTCCGGCCGTTCCTCGCGAGCTTCGGCCACTTCCTGACCGGGAAGTTCCTGGAGATCTTCCAGACGGTCGGGCTCAACGACGCGGGGGTGGTCCTGGTCGGGACCCACGCCGGGCTGGCGATCGGGCGGGACGGACCGACCCAGATGGGGCTGCGAGACCTGGCGCTGATGCGGACCCTGCCGAACGTCAGGGTGTTCCAGCCCGCCGACGGCACCGAGACCTGGCAGATGATGGCCCACCTGGCGACCGACCGGCGCCCCGCCTACCTGCGCCTCTGCCGGCAGCCGCTGCCGGAGGTGCACGCCGACGGGTACCGCTTCCGGGCCGGGATCCCGCACGTGCTCCGCGCGGGCGCCGACGTGGTGGTGTTCGCGATGGGCGGCACGGTGCCCGTCGCCATCGAGGCGGCCGACCGGCTCGCCGCCCACGGAGCCGCCGCGGGCGGGTCGGTCCCGGGCGGACTCGCCGTGGGTAGGCCGGCTGCGCGCGGGATCGCGCCCACCGTCGTGAACGTGTCCTCGCTGCCGGTGGACCGCGAGACGGTCGAGCGCATCGTCGCCGGGCACCGGCGGGTGCTGGTGGTCGAGGACCACTACGCCGTGGGCGGCCTCGCCGACGAACTGGGCCGGATCGTGCTCGGCCTCCCCGACCGGCCCCGGTTCGACGTCCTGGCCGTGCCCGACTACGGGCAGGCGGGTCCGCCGGAGGACCTCTACCGCCGGTACCGGCTGGACGCGGAGGGGATCACGGCGCACGTCGCCGCGCTCCTCCAGGACGCCCCCCGGTGACGGCACCCGAGACGAGGACGGCGACCGGAGTGAAACTGATCGTCTGCAGCAACAGCGCGCCGCGGTGGCAGGACGGCGCCGGCCTGCTGCCCCGCTCCCCCGGCGGCCTGGTCCCGCTGCTGGCCACCCTCCTGGGCGAGCACGGCGGCGACTGGGTGTGCACGATGCCCGCCGACGGCCCGCAGGGGGCGGAGCCCGTGGAGACGACGCGGCTGCCCGGCGACGTGACCCTGCACCGGCTGCGCCTCCCCCCGGCGACCGTGGAACAGCACTACGAGGGGATCGGCGTACGGGTGCTGCTGTGGCTGTTCCACTACCTGCTCGACACCGCGCGGCAGCCGGGCGAGGGCCTCGCGGAGGCGTGGTCCGGATACGAGGCCGTCAACCGGGCGTACGCCGACCGGGTGGCGTCGCTGATGACGGGGTCACCGGACGAGTTCGTGCTGGTCAACGACCATCACCTGTTCCTCGTCCCGGAGATGCTGCGGCGGCGCGCGGACCGCCGGGGCCGGGTCGCGTTCTTCCAGGGCCTGCCGTGGTGCGAGCCCGAGTACTTCGGGGTGCTGCCCGCCTCCATCCGCGACCGCGTCCTGGCCGGCCTGCTGTGCGCGGACGTGGTCGGCTTCCACTGCACCCGGTGGGCGCGGGCCTTCCTGGCGTGCTGCGCGCGCTACCTGCCCGGCTGCGCGGTCGACGAGGACGGCGCGACGTTCGACGGGCACCGGACCCGCGTGACCGTGGCGCCGTTCCCGCTGGACGTCGCGATGGTGGAGCGGCTGCGCGGCGAGCCGGCCACCGCGGAGTGGCGGGCGCGGCTCGACCGGGACGCCGGCGGGCGGCGGATGATCGCCCGCGCCGACCGCATCGACCTGTGGAAGAACCTGCCGCGCGGCTTCGCCGCGTACCGGAGCCTGCTCGACCGCGACCCGGGTCTGGCCGAGGAGTGGTGGTTCTGCGCGGTGGCCACTCCGCCGGGCCGGCCCACCGAACGCACCCGTGACCTGCGACGCGAGTGCGAGGAGACGGTCGCCGACCTGAACGAGCGGTTCGGCGCGCCCGGCCGGCCGGCCGTCTCGCTGATCTATCCGGACCTGGCGACCACGCGCAACTGCGTGGTGGCCGCCCTGTCGAGGGCCGACCTCACGCTGGTGAACCCGACCTTCGACGGGATGAACCTGGTCGCCAAGGAGGCCCTGTACCTCGGCGAACGCGGGCCGCTGCTGCTGTCCGTCAACGCGGGCGCCTACGAAGGACTCGCCGGGCACGTGACGCCGGTGCATCCGTTCGACGTCGAGGCCACCGCCTCGGCGCTACGGGACGCGATGACCTGCCATACGACCCCGGCGGAGCGGGCGGCGGCACGCCGCCTGCTGCGCGACCAGGACGCGACCGACTGGCTGAACCGAATGATGGGAGCGGAACGTTGAGGACGACCGAGGCCACCACGCGGTACGGACGCATCAGCCGGCTGGCCGACCAGGCCGCCGCCGGGGCCTATCTGTTCGCCGAGCACACGATCGATCCCGGACAGGCCACCCCCTTCCGGACCCATGCCCGCGACCACCGGACCTTCATCGTCGTCCAGGGCCGGGTCAGGCTGGACACCGCCCGCGACGACGGCGCGACCGAGTCGGCGGTGTACGACCACCTGAGCGGCTGGCACGCCCTCCCCGGCTGCGTCTACCGGATCGTGGGCGCGGGCGCCGAACCGGCGGTCGTCATCGAGGCCGGATCGGTGCTGGGCGAGACCAGGGAGGCGACCGGGCCGGACATCCCGGATGCGGTGGCCTGCCGCTGCCCGGACGTCTCGGACTACACCGTGCACAAGCCCTGGGGCAGCGAGGTCTGGTACACCCAGAACCTTCCCGACGTCCCGTACGCGCTGAAGCGCATCCGGATGACCGAGGGGCACCAGTCCTCGCTGCAGTCCCACCGGCAGAAGCTGGAGACCAACTACGTCATCGAGGGAGAGGCCACGGTGCTGAGCGGGGCCATGGCCCCGGACGACCTGACCGCGGTGATCGACGTGGGGAGCCTGACGACCACCGTCCACCGGCCCCGCTCCGGCTGGACCAACCCGCCGGGCGAGTTGCACCGGGTGATCGCGCGAACGGACTACACCTCCATCGAGATCTCCACGCCTGAACTCGACGACGTCATCCGGTGGCAGGACGACGCCGGGCGCGGGCACGGCCGCATCGACTCCGAGCACGTGGGCGGCCGGTCGTGAGCCTCGCCGAGACGATCGGGCTCTACCTGACCGAGAAGCGCCGGATCCTGGACGCCTTCCCCGTCGCGGTGCTGGAGCGCGCCGCCGAGATGCTGTTCGCGACGTACGACCGGGGCGGCACCGTCTACGCCATGGCCAACGGCGGGAACGCCGGCACCCTCGACCACTTCTACTGCGATTTCAAGCACCATCCGTTCGTGACGGAGGACAAGACCCGGCCGCTCCCGGCGGACGTTCCGCGGCTGAGCTTCGTCAACCTGTGCGGGTCGGCCGCCGAGCTGACCGGGCTCGTCAACGACATCGGCTTCGAGGACATGTTCGCGGCGGCCCTGGCCCCCGTCGTCACTCCGAAGGACCTGGTCATGGCCTACTCCGGCAGCGGCAACTCCGCGAACGTGACGAAGGCCCTGGAGGTGGCCGCCGCCGCGGGGGCCGGGACGTTCGCCATGACCAAGGGCGACGGCGGCCGGTGCAAGGACCTGGCCGAGGTGTGCCTGGTCGTGCCCGGCACGTCCCGGTTCCCCGGCCAGGTCGGCAAGAACGACAACAACTTCCACTTCGAGGACCTGATGCTCTCGGTCAACCACATCCTCGTCGGCCTCCTGAAGGAACGGGTCGCGGCGCACGCCTCCCGGAGTTGACGGGTCCCCGCTCGGCCAGTGGCAGGATGCTTGCGACAATCGGCATCCGCGCCACTGGGCGAGCGGTCGGAGGAGGGCCCGATGAGCCGGAGGAACCACCACGTCGCCGTGCTCGTGCTCGAAGGCGCGAAGCCGCTCGACGTCGGCATCCCGGCGCAGGTGTTCGCCAGCCGGCCGACCATGCCGTACGAGGTGCGGGTGTGCGGGGCCGCGCCCGGCCTGGTGACCGGCGGCGACGGCCTCTCGTACCACGTGGCCGAGGGCCTCGACGCCCTGGAGCACGCCGACACCATCTTCATCCCCGGCTACCGGGAGCCGGCGACCACGGAACCACCGGCGGCGATCGTCGGCGCGCTGTTGTCCGCCCACGAACGCGGCACCCGGCTCGCCGCCATCTCGACCGGGGCGTTCGCGCTCGCGGCGACGGGGCTGCTCAACGGCAAGCGGGCGACGACCCACTGGCACTACACGCGAGCCCTCGCCGAGAGGCATCCGCTCGTACGCGTGGACGAGAACGTCCTGTTCGTGGACGAGGGCGACGTCCTCACGTCGGCGGGCGCCGCGTCCGGCATCGACCTGTGCCTGCACCTCGTACGGCGCGACCACGGCGTCGGGCTCTCCAACCAGGTGGCGAGACGGCTGGTGGCGGCGCCGTACCGCAGCGGCGGACAGGCGCAGTACGTGCCGCGGAGCGTTCCCGAGCCGCTCGGCGACCTGTTCGCGAGCACGCGCGAGTGGGCCCTGGCCCACCTCGCCGAGCCGTTGACCCTGGAGGCCCTCGCCCGGAACGCGCGGGTTTCGACGCGCACCTTCTCGCGGCGGTTCGTGGAGGACACCGGCTACACGCCGATGCAGTGGGTGCTCCGGGCCCGGGTGGACCTGGCGCGCGAACTGCTCGAACGCACCGACCTGGGCGTGGAGGAGATCGCCGACCGCGTCGGGCTCGGCACCGGCGCGAACCTGCGGCTGCACTTCCAGCGCATCCTCGGCACCTCCCCCACGGAGTACCGCCACACCTTCTCGGCCTGAGCCCTGGCCCGTACGCTCGCCCGGCCGGTGCTCACGGCTCCTCCGAATCCGGCGCGGCCCCGGCCGACAGCAGTCTCTCCGCCAGTACGCGACAGCGCCGCCGGAGCTCCGGAGGGGCGAGCACCTCGAAGTCGTGCCCCAGCAGGACCACGTGCATGAGCACGAAGTCGAGGCTGCCGGCGCCGCTGAGCACCTCGCAGCGCTCGCTCCCGCGCCGCCGTACGACGGCCGCCGACGCCGGAATCTGCGCGCGCACCGTGTCGGCCGACGCGTGCACGAGGAACCGCGCCTGATGCGGGTAGACCCGGCTCGCCACGCTCTCCTGCACGTACGTCGCGGCGTCGGGCACCGTACGCGGGCGGAAGCGCCAGGTCCGTGCCGACACGTCGGTCATGCGGTCGACGCGGAAGCTGCGCCAGTCGTCGCGGTCGAGGTCGTAGGCGAGGAGGTACCAGCGCCGGTCGGACGCGACCAGGCGGTAGGGCTCGACCCGCCGCCGGCGCACCTCGCCCCCGGACGGGTAGTGGAAGCCGGCCTCGACCTCGTCGCGGCACGCCCTGGCCAGCGTCATGAGCACCTCGGAGTCGACCGGCGCGCGGCCTCCGCCGAACGACTCGACGGATCCGGCGAGCGCTCGCACCTCATGGCGCAACCGGGTGGGCAGCACCCGATCGAGCTTGGTCAGCGCCCGCAGTGCGGCGTCGCCGGCACCGGCGACCGCACCGCCGGCCCCGGCGAGCAGGGAGACCGCGGTGGCGATCGCCTCCTCGTCGTCGAGAAGCAACGGCGGCAGGTCCTGCCCCGGGCCGAGCCGGTAGCCGCCGCCGACGCCCTGACCGGCGTGCACCGGATAGCCGAGCGCGCGGAGCCGCTCGACGTCGCGCCGTACCGTGCGCGGCGTGACCCCGAGCCGGGAGGCGAGCTCGGGGCCGGTCCACACCTGGCGCTGCTGCAGCAGCCCGAGCAGGGTGAGCACCCGCTCCGTCGTCCCCCGCTCACCGCCGCTCGACCCGCCCATGTCGCCCACCCTGCCAGATAGCGGACCGATCCTGTCCGCTTGGGACACCAGGGTGATGCCGAGGCCCGCGGAGCGGCCTCGGTCCTCACACGGACCCGGAACCTCCCAGGGGAGACTCATGACGACGAAGACGACCCACCTCGACCCCGAAGAACTCCACCGCAGCCCCGCCTTCGCGCAGGGCGTAATCGCACCCGCCGGCCGGACCCTCTACGTCGGCGGACAACTCGGCACCGACGGCGCCGGGCGACTGCTCGACGGCATCGAGGCGCAGACCGCTCAGGCGATGCGGAACGTGCTGACCGTGCTCGCCGCCGCGGGCACCGGACCCGAGCATGTCGTCAAGCTCACCATCTACCTCGTCGACGGGGTCGACGCCCAGGTGGGCTACGCGGCGTCGCGCTCGATTTGGGGCGATCACCGCACGGCCGTCACGGTCGTCTCCACCGCGGGACACGCTCGCCCCGGCGCGCTCGTGGAGATCGACGCCGTAGCGATCATCCCCGAATAGGACGTGCACACGGCCGAGGTGGCCTGTGGCGACGATGTGAGCCGTACCGGCGTCCTTGGTCCGGGAGGAGTTGGCGAGATCCTTGCGGCCGGTGGCGAAAGGCGTGGCGAGATCCTTGCTCACATTGTCCTTCAGGCCACTGTCGGCCTCGTACTCGCCTGCCGACCATGGAGGGCGAGACGAGAGGAGCCTCCATGACTCGCATCGCCGTCAACGGATTCGGCCGCATCGGACGCAACACCCTCCGCGCCCTGCTGGAGCGGGGAAGCGACCTCGACGTGGTCGCCGTCAACGACCTCACCGCCCCCGAGACCCTCGCGCACCTGCTCAAGTACGACAGCGCGTTCGGCCGCCTCGACCGCCCGGTCGAGGTCGACGGGACCGACCTCGTGGTCGACGGCCGCCGCATCACGGTCCTCGCCGAACGCGAGCCCGCCAAGCTGCCGTGGGCCGAGCTCGGCGTCGACATCGTGCTCGAGTCCACCGGCCGCTTCACCAAGGGAGGTGCGGCCCGCGCGCACCTCGACGCCGGCGCCAGGCGTGTACTGGTGAGCGCCCCCGCCGACGGCGCCGACGTCACGCTCGCCTACGGCGTGAACACCGACACCTACATCCCCGGCGAGCACGTGATCGTCTCCAACGCCTCGTGCACCACCAACGCGCTGGCCCCGCTGGCCTCCGTGCTGGACGACCTGGCCGGCATCGAGCACGGCTTCATGACCACGGTGCACGCCTACACCCAGGAGCAGAACCTCCAGGACGGGCCGCACCGGGACCTGCGCCGCGCCCGCGCCGCCGGCGTGAACATCGCGCCCACCACCACCGGCGCCGCCAAGGCCATCGGCAAGGTGCTGCCCAACCTCGACGGCAAGCTGTCCGGCGACTCGATCCGCGTACCGGTCCCGGTCGGTTCCATCGTGGAACTGAACACCACGGTGTCCCGCGAGGTCACCCGCGACGAAGTGCTCGCGGCCTACCGCGCCGCCGCCGACGGCGCGCTGAAGGGCATCCTCGAGTACGAGGACGATCCGGTGGTCTCCAGCGACATCGTCGGCCGGCCGGCGTCGTCCGTCTTCGACGCCGCCCTCACCCGCGTCGACGGCCGGCACGTCAAGGTGGTGGCCTGGTACGACAACGAGTGGGGCTTCTCGAACCGCGTGGTCGACACGCTCGAACTGCTCGCCCGCGGCTGACCGCCGCTGAGAGCACGCCCGTGACCGCCAGGTCCCGCGATACTCAGGAGATGAACCTGCGCCCGGAACTGCTTCCGCCGGCGACCGACCAGGAGCGCCTGGCGGAGATCGGCGAGGAGATCGAGCGGATCGCGGACCTGGCGCGTCGAGGCCGGCGGTCTGCGGCCGACGAGGCGATCGCCGCCTTCAACGCCAGGACGGGACACGACTACGCGCTCCACGACTTCGTCGAGTACTGCGGTTCGCGGAGCCTGGAGGAGTTCGCGCGGGAGGCCGCCCGCCCGGCGTGGCCGCGGATCCCCGACATCACCCGGCCGGAGCTCGTCGAGATCGTCCGCAGGATCCTCGCCGCAGACCGGGAGACGGACTTCTACCTCGAGTTGTTCCAATGCAACACACCGCACCCCGGGGCGAGCGACCTGATCTTCAACCCACCGGCGGACCTCGACGGCGGCTCCGCCGAGGCCATCGTCGACGCGGCCCTGTCCTACCGCGCGATCGCATTGTGAGCCCAGGTCAGGGATGAAGTGAGAGCCGCTTGAGGATCTTGTCCACGGCGTTCTTCGGGCCGTGCAGGGCCAGGCCCACGAGGGGCAGGTCGTCGGCGGCCCTGGCCCGTACGACGGCGCGGTTGTCCTCGTCGTGGCCCGTCTTGAACATCTCCTCGGTGTACACGCCGACGCGAAGGTCGCGGCCGAGCGCACGCTCGTGGACACGGGCCAGACCCTCGGCGTCCGCTACGTAGACGAGCACCGGCTGGCGGAAGGTCGGCAGGTAGGTGTTGCCGGAGCCGTCCTCGTACGGCTCGCCGATCAACTCGGGAAAGCCGGCGGCCACCCCGCCCGCCAGGAACGCGGTCACGTTGAGCCGCTGCCAGGCCGCGAGGTCGTCCCGCACGACAATGCCGATCTTGGTGTCGAAACGCATGGCGTACAGGCTGGGGTACGGACCCGCGCACCGTCTTGAACGCTCGTGCGGCAGGAAGGCGAGAATCGAGGCATGACGCGCGACTGGTCCCGCTACTGGCAGTCCGCCGAGGCGCCACTGGAGGCGATGCACGCCCACTTCGTGCGGCACGTCTACCACCGGCACAGCCACGAGGGGTACTCCTTCGGGGTCACCGACGAGGGCGCCCAGGCGTTCTCCTGCCGGGGAGGGTCGCACACCAGCGCGACCGGAATGGTGATGGCGTTCAACCCGGAGGACCCGCACGACGGCCGGGCCGCCGACGAGATGGGCTTCACCTACCGGATGGTGCACATCGGCCCCGAGCTGGTCACCGGCGTGCTCGCCGACGTGACCGGCCGACGGGCCGGTCTGCCGCTGTTCCGCGAGCCGGTGGTGGACGACGCCGTCCTGGCGCGGAACCTGCGGGCCCTGCACTCCGCGCTGCTCGGCGGGGCGAGCGCCCTGCGGCGCGACGAGCTGCTGGCCGCGACGGTCGCCTCGGTCGTACGGCGGGCGGCCGCGTCCGGTGGCCGGCCCGCCCCCGCGCCGACCGGCGCGAGGCTCGTCGCCGCACGCGCCCGCGAGGTGATCCACGACGCCTACCTGGAGGACCTCACCGCCGAGGAGCTGGCCACCGCGGCCGGGCACACGCGGTTCGGGGTCTACCGGGCGTTCCGGGCGACGTACGGGATGGCGCCCAGCGACTACCAGCGGCAGCTGCGGCTCCGGGAGGCACGACGGCTGATCGCCCTCGGCCGGCCCCTCGCCGACGTCGCGGCGCACACCGGCTTCGCCGACCAGAGCCACCTGACCCGCTGGTTCGTCCGCTGGTACGGCATCACCCCGGGCCGCTACCGCCGCGCGTCACGACCCACCCCGCACTGACCGAAAGCCCGCCGCTTTTCCGTCGCCGCGGACTCCTGACCGCCCGGTACACCCCCTTATAGGACGTCAAGAGCAACCGCGAAGGCGTACCGGATCGGTCATAGGGGAAGAGCTTCAACAAGCGCCGGCAACTGGCGCGCTACGCGGCGGCGCTGTGGCTCTTCCTGGAGTGCCCGGTGACGGTTCTGTGCGTCTGCCCTGACGCGGGGGCGGCCGCCTACTACGCCGAGCCGGTCTCCACCGCGCTGCCCGGCTATACCTTCCAGGCCGTGGTGCTGGGACCGGACCAGGTCCCTGCCATCACCGACCAGAAGGAGGCGGCGGCCCATCCCGAGCTTGCCGCACTGGCGGTGATGATGCACGGGATGCACAAACCGGTGGTGAAGACGTTCGTCACGGCGGTCGCCGTACCCGGCACCCCCGGCTACGCTCCGCATTACTATGAATACACATACGCGATGGCCGCGCCGGCGATCAAACGGATCATGGAGGAAGTCGTGTCCGAGACCTGGCCCGTCTACAGCCCCTTCGCCCGCGAACACTTCGGCCGCGGCAAAGCGGAAGGCAAAGCGGAAGGGGAAGCCGACGCCCTCTTGACGGTCCTGGAGACCCGAGGCATCGAGGTGCCCCAGACCACCCGAGCCCGCATCACCAACTGCACGGACGTCGAAGAGCTCAAAGCCTGGCTCAAGCGCGCCGTGGTGGCACGCTCCGCCGATGAGGTCTTCGGCTGACCTTTAGGGACGAACGGAGCGCAGGCTCGTCATCGGCGCAGTGCGCGGGCGAGGCCGTCCAGGTGGCGGGCGATCGGGCCGACCGTGAGCAGGCCGCTGCCCGCCCCCGCCAGCTCCGTCGCGGCGGGGCGCAGCGCCGCGTACGCCCGTTCCATCGCCGGCCGGTCGTCCAGGGCGACGGCCGCACGGGCGATCAGGCACCACAGGGCCTCCAGCAGCAGGTCGCGCGGCGGGTCCGGGGCCTCGCGCAGCGCGGCGGCGGCCGCGTCCCGGTGCCCTTCCGCGAGCAGCACCAGAGGCCGGGTCCAGGGTTCGTACGGCCCGAAGCCGGCCGGGTCACCGGGCCGGGGCGGCATCCCGTGCCGCACGCGCAGGCACAGCAGCGCCAGTGGCAGTAGCCCCTGCTCCAGCCCCGGCATGCCGGAGCCGGGCAGGAGGGTCGCGGCGTCCCGGTACGCCGCCTCCGCCTCGGCCGCGGATTCGGTCCCAGCGTCGGTCGCGGACACGGTTCCCGCGTCGGCCGCCGAGCCGGTCTCGGCCAGCCGCAGTGCGGCGTACCACCGGGTGAACACGTCGACCAGCGGACGCTCGTGGCGTTCGGCCAGGCGGTCGGCGGCCGCCGCGTGCTCGTCCGCACCCGCGAAGTCCGCGAGGGCGCTCCGGGCCTGGAGGCGGATGAGGTGACCGAGGATCTCGAACGCCGGCAGGCCGTGCCGGACGGACAGGGTCACCAGCTCGGCGCCGATCGCGTCACGGCGCGGTGCCAGGCCGGCGCGCTCGAAGCTCTGCATGAACACGGCGTTCAGGGCGAACGCCAGCAGCGTCGGGTCGTCCAGACGCCGGGCGATCTCCTCCGCCTGCCGGGCGGCGCGCGGACCGCGGTCCTCGTGCGTGCCGCGCGACTCGAGGGCGATCGTGGCCAGCAGCCGGGCGCGGGCGGCGTCCTGTCCGGTCTGCGGCAGGGCGGCCAGGGTGCGCTCGGCCGCCGCGACCACCCGGGCGGCCTGCTCGGGATCGTCGACGCGCGTCCAGACGGCGGGGACGTCGTACGCGCCGATCACCCGCGCGGTCAGCTCCGCGTCGCCGAGCTCCTCGGCCGCCTCGATGGCCGCGACCCGGTGTCGGCGGGCCTCCGCCAGGCCGCCGCCCCCGGTCATCGCCAGGTCGCGCAGCAGGCCCACCGTCGACTCCAGCCGGGCCCGCGCTCCGGACGGCACGGCCCGGTCGTACGCGGCGGCCGTCTCCGCCCAGACCCGCCCCGCCGTACCGCCCGGCGCCGGGTCGAGATGGGCGGCGTGGCCGAGGATGTCCGCCTCCAGGCCGCGCAGGGCCGGGCCCGGATCCAGTCCCAGCTCCTCGACGAGCAGGGTGCGCGCCCGGCGCAGCACGGTGAGCGCGTCGCCCTGCCGGCCGGTGCGGTACAGCGCCAGGGCCAGCAGCCGCCAGGCGTGCTCCCGCCAGGGATGCTCGGCCACGTGCGCGTCGAGGTCCGGCACCGTCTCAGCGGCCCGCCCCAGCTCCAGGCGGACCTCGGCCCGGCGTTCGAGCGCGTGCAGCCGCAGCTCCGCGAGGCGGGAACGCTCCGCGCGGGCCCACGGTTCGTCGGCGAACTCCGCGTACGCGGGTCCGCGCCACCACCCCAGCGCCTCGTCCAGCCGGGCGAGCGCCTCCTCGGGCGGGAGCGTGGCGGCGGCGGTGACCGCCCGCTCGAACCGCCAGGCGTCCACCGCGTCCGGCTCGGCGCGCAGCGCGTATCCGGGGCCCTCGGTGACGAGCAGCCGGGCCGGGGCGCGCGGCGGCCGGTCCGGCTCCAGGCCGCGGCGGAGGGCGGCCACGAACGTACGGACCGCGCCGACGGCGTCCGAGGGCGGGTCGTCCGCCCACAGGTCGTCGACCAGCCGGGTGACGGAGACGACCCGGCCGCGAGCCATGATCAGCCGGGCCAGCACCGCCCGGTGCCGCGGTCCCTTCAGGTCGATCGCGTCCCCGCCGGGACCCCACGCCATGACGGAGCCCAGCACCCCGAAGACGACGCGCACGATCGGCCTCCTTCCCCCTTTCGGTCACGGTAGCGCGCTCATCGGATGCTCATTCGGGCCCGGCAGGCTGGTCGTGTTCCCAACCTCCAAGGAGAAGACCATGACGTCCGTCATTCCCGGATTCGACTACCGGCGCGTGCCCGTCGCGGACGGCGTGTCCCTGCACACGGCCGTCGGCGGCTCGGGACCCGCGATCGTGCTGCTGCACGGATTCCCCGAGACCCACCTGATGTGGCGGCACGTCGCCGCCGACCTCGCCGCCGACCACACCGTCATCTGCCCCGACCTGCGGGGCTACGGCGCGAGCGACAAGCCGGCCGAGACCGACACCGACACGTATTCCAAGCGGACGATGGCCGCCGACGTCGTCGCCCTGGCCCGCGCGCTGGGGCACGAGAGGTTCGCGCTGGCCGGGCACGACCGCGGTGCGCTGGTCGCGTTCCGCGCCGGCCTGGACCACCCGGACGCGGTGACCCACCTGGCCTGCCTGGACGTGCTGCCGACCCTGGACATGTGGGACGTGATGCACGGCGTCACGGCCGCCGTCGGCTTCCACCTGTATCTCATGGCCCAGCCGCCCGGCCTGCCCGAGAAGCTGATCGCGGGCAGCCCGGACGCGTTCTTCGGCCACTTCCTCGACCTCTGGGCCAACGACCCGGAGGCGATCCCCGCCGAGGTCCGCGCGGAGTACCTGGCGGCCTGCCGCAGCGCGGTGCCCTCCATCGTGGCCGACTACCGCGCCTCCGCCGGTGTCGACGTCCAGCACGACGAGGCGGACCGCGCCGCCGGGCGACACCTGACGATGCCGGTGACCGTGCTCCAGCAGGACTGGGGCGCCGCCCTCGGCTATGACGCCGCCGCGGTCTGGCGCGCCTGGGCGCCCGACCTGCACCACGCCACGATGACCTGCGGCCACTTCATGGCCGAGGAGGCCCCGGCGGACATCGCCAAGGCCCTCCGCGACCTCCTCGCTCGGTGAGCGACGCGTCCGGTCAGACGCGGTCGGCGGCGATCAGCAGGTACTGGAAGCTGCCGCCGGTGTAGGCGTCGAGGAAGGCGCTCTCGATGCCGGTGGCCAGGCCGGACCGGGAGCGCAGCCGCCAGTAGGGGATGGTCGCGGCGGTGAGGTCGACCACGCTGACCGGGACGAGGCGGTTCGCGGCCATCTCCTTGAAGTAGGTGCTGCGCGGGTGGATGTCGCAGATGTAGTGCGCGTTGATCTGGCTGACGGCCCGGGACGGCAGCCCGTACGCGTCGTTGTAGCAGCCGGTGATGGTGACGTACCGGCCGCCGCGGCGGAGCAGCCGGGAGTGCTCGGCGAACAGGGGGCCGAGTTCGACGTACATGGTGGACTCGTTGTTCCAGATCGCCCGGAACGCGCCCGTCGGGAAGCCGGTGTCGAGCATGTTGCGCAGGTGGAAGCGCACCGAGCCGTCGACGCCGCGCCGCTTGGCCTGCTCGTTGGCGAAGTCGACCTGCGACTGGGAGATCGAGACGCCGTCGACCCGGCAGCCGAACCGGGCCGCGGCCACGAGGCTGGACCCGCCGCGCCCGCAGCCGGCGTCCAGCAGCCGGTCCTCCGGCTCGACGGCGCCGAGGTGGTCGAGGAGGAAGTCGGCCTGCGCGGACTCCAGGCGGTGCAGCTCCTCGACGATCCGTGTCTCACGGGCCTCGGGCGGGCTCTGCAGCACCGACCAGTCGACGTCGCCGATCCCGTAGTGGTGGTGGTAGATGCCGTCCACCTCGCCCAGGCGGAGGTTGACCGGGTTGCGTTCGGTGTTCCAGTAGTCGGCGACCGCCCGTTGGTACGGGCTGGCGACGACTGCGGAGTCGTCGAGGGCGGAGTCGTGGACGGACGTCATGCCGGCCTCCTTCGTACGTTCCTCTTCGGGGGGTACCGGACCGGCGCGCCGAGGGCACGCCGGTCCGTGGTGACCGCGTGATCCGGACCAGCGGTCGCCGGGTCACGCGGTCGGATCAGCGGTAGCGGCTACTCGTGCTGTGCCAGTGGAAGCCGCCGCCCATCCAGGCCTGCGCGCCGCGCAGGAACCGTTGCAGCTCGGCCGACGGCACGACGGCGAGCCGCTCCTGCGCGGACTGGAAGTCCCGGACCAACCCGTTGTGCAGGCGGACGCAGGTCTCGATCGCCTCGCGCAGTGAGCAGTCACGCTCGGCGGCGACCAGCAGGACGAGGTTGTCCGACTGGCCGTCCGCCGCCTCCCGGGCGGCCGAGTGCAGGTCGTTGACGATGACGGCGGCCGTGCCCGCCTGCATCACGGCACGGTGCACCTCCGGCGCGTAGAACAGCTCGCCCGGAAGGCGGTAACCGCCGACCACGTCGATCAACGTCATCGACGTGTAGAAACTGTCGTGCTGCCGGGCGGCGAGATAGCGCCAGGCGGGAGGCAGCCCCCCGCTGAAGCGCCAGGCCGCGTACGCCGTCCAGCTCACGTACATCTGGAACGTGGTGTTGCAGACCCGCATGACCTGCTCGGGAGTGGCGTGGCGCCGGAGGTGGCCGGTGGCCGAGGCGAGCGCCACCAGCACCGGATCGGCCTGGACCGCCTCCTCCAGCGGCCCGGTGAACTCGGCCGCGGGCGGCGGCGGGTCCATGGCCGACATGACCAGCGCCAGCCGCGGGGGCAGCTCGATCGGAGTGGCCCCCAGGGCGCTCTCGTCGGCGTAGTAGTCGTCGCTCGCCCACCACGCGGCGTTCATCTGGGCGGCGAGGAGCAGCCGGTCGGGGTCGTCGGTGTCGGGATGGGCGAGCATGGCGAGCCGGCCGAACCCGGTGCTGCGGAACGCCTCCAGGCGATCGGCGTAGATGCCGGTCTCCTCGGCCCACGCGACGAGGGCCTCGTTGACCAGGTGCCCGAGCCCCTCGTCGTCCCGTACCGTCTCCGGGCAGTACAGCGGCGGGTAGGACCCGTCGCCCCACTGCCGTTCGGTGTACCCCGGCACGGCGCCCCGGACGTCCTCGCCCGGGCAGGGGAGCGTGAGCCGCTCCGGCTCGGGCGGATCGGCGGGCGGGGCCACGCCCGTCTCCGCGGTGCTCGGCGGGTCCGCGAGGAGGGGTGGCTCCGCGCGGGCAGCCGGCCGAAGCGCGCCCATCAGGTTGGCCGCGGACGTGCCCAGCCCGGTCGGGCGGATCGGCAGGTCGTGTGACACGTGCGCTCCTGGGAGATCTCGGACGTACGGGCCGGCGGTGGTGACCGCCCAGATCACGAGCCCGGAGCCGCGACCTCGACGTTCTCCAGGGCGCCGAGCGCGTCCGGGACCAGGACGGCGGCCGAGAAGTACGTGCTGACCAGGTACGACGTGATGGCCTTCTCGTCGATGCCCATGAAGCGGACGTTCAGCCCCGGCTCGTACTCGTCCGGGATGCCCGTCTGGCGCAGGCCGACCACGCCCTGGTCGTCCTCTCCCGTGCGCATGGCGAGGATGGAGGAGGTGTGCCCGTCGATGACCGGGATCTTGTTGCACGGGAAGATCGGAATGCCGCGCCAGGCGGGGATCCGTCCGCCGTCCCGCTCGATGGGGTCCGGATAGAGACCGCGCCGGTTGCACTCGCGCAGGAACGCCGCGATCGCCTTCGGATGGGCGAGGAACAGGCGGGTGCTGCGGCGGCGGGACAGCAGCTCGTCCAGGTCGTCGGGGGTCGGGGGGCCCGACCGGGTCTGCATCCGCTGGGAGTAGTCGACGTTGTGCAGCAGCCCGAAGTCGGGGTTGTTCACCATCTCGTGCTCCTGCCGCTCGCGCAGGGCCTCGATGGTCAGCCGGATCTGCTGCTCCAGCTGGTTCATCGGCTCGTTGAACAGGTCGGTGACCCGGGTGTGCACCTTCAGTACGGTCTGCGCGACGCCCAGCTCGTACTCGCGCGGGGCGAGCTCGTAGTCGGCGTACGTCGTCGGCAGGTCCAGCTCGCCCGTGTGACCGGAGAGCAGGGCGATCTCCGCCTCGCCCTTACGGTTCTGCGGCGCCCGCAGCGCCGCCTGGTACCGCGCGACGTGTGCGGCGAGCGTCTCGGACCGCTCGAGCATGGCCTGGAAGTCCTGGCGGGAGAGCACCAGTAGCGAGCACGTCGTCATGGCGACGACCGTGTGGTCCCAGGTGAAATCCGGATCCGTCAGCGCTCCGGGGAAGAGGTAGCCGCCGTCGCCCACCGGGGCGTGCGCCGCCGGCGTGTCGAACGGCCCCGCGCTCAGCCGGTCCACCTTCCCGTGCGCGACCACGAACAGCCGATCACCGGGCTGGCCGCGCTCGACGAGCGTCTCTCCGGCCGCCGCCTCCCGCAGCATGAACCGGCCGGCCAGCTCGGCGAGCACCTCATCGTCGGGGAACCCGCCGAGCAGCGGGATCTCCCGCAGGCTGGGCGGGAGGATCTGGGCGCGGTTCTCGCTGCCGGTGACGGCGACCCGGCCGCCGCCCACCTTGTAGGTCAGCCGCCGGTTGACCCGGTAGTGCCCACCGGACACCTCGACCCACGGCAGGACCCGCAGCAGCCAGCGCGAGCTGATCGCCTGCATCTGGGGCGGGGTCTTGGTCGTCGTCGTAAGGTTCCGCGCCGCCGCCGTACTGAGGCTCCGCTGATACTGCTCTTCCGCGGTCTCGTCGGTGGACACCGGCTCCTGCCACGAGGATGACGTCAAACCGAGACCTCCCTTTTCCGCGCGCGACAGTGCGCTGAGACGGAGAATTGACCTCGCACAGATGATCACTTTAGGTGATCGATCCGATACGGATCGTATGGTCGGTCTCTCTCGGCCGGACACCCCCCGCGCGCGACAGCCTTCCCTTACCGCCGCCGTACGCGAATGTCGCCGACCGCTATCGGTCAGGCACTCACGGTCAGAAAATCCGCCGGTGGGTCAGCCGGCAGGGAACAGGCGGGTGCGCCAGGACGCCAGTTCGGTGGTGGCGGCGGCGCGCTGGTCCGCGGTGACCGGGGTGCCGCTCGCCGTGTTCACGACCAGGGCGACGTGGATGCCGGCGGGCGCGGTGAGGACGAGCCGGTGGGCCGTGGTCGAGCCGGTCTCGTCGGCCACCTTGACGGCTCCGGAGGAGGGGACGCCGGTGACCGTGCCGAGGTCGCTGACGACGGTGGTGCCCGCCGGGGCGAACGACCGGGGCAGGTGCAGCTCGGTGGCGGCGCCGCCCGACGTCCCGCGCCAGACGAGCACGCCGTACTGGCGGTCCTGGACGAGGGCGGCGAGGTTCGGCAGCGAGGACGGGACGGTCAGCCAGGCCTGCCGCCGCCCGGCACCGTCGGGAGCCAGGTCCTCGTACGCGAAGGCGAGCGCGTCGCCGGCCACGGCGGAGGGGTACAGCCGGTCCAGGACGCGCGGGTCGAGCCGTAGGGCGGCGTTCCCGGCGGTGTCGGTGTTCACGACGGAGAAGTCCTCGCCGTTCCACCCGTCCCCGGCGGTCTGCACCTTGTCGGGGTTGCCGTTCATCAACTCGTGGTGGTTCCCGCTGTAGACGTCCCAGTGCCACTGGGTTCCCGACAGGACCGGGCCGCCGCTCGCGGCGGAGTCCCACCAGTTCCTGCCGGCCACGCCGTAGTCCATGGCCTGGTACATCGCGCGGACCATCCACGGCGTGCGGTCGCTGCCCGTCCCGGACAGCCTGTTGCCGAACTCCGAAACGAGCGGAGCGGTCCTCAGGTCCGTGGCCCGCTGCCGGATCTCGTTCATCGCGGTGTCGTACGTGCCGTCGCCGGCGGGCGTCGGGTCGACGGTGATCCGGGCACCGTCGTAGTAGTGGCTGTTGAACGCCATCCGGGTGCCCAGCGGGCCCGCCGACGACAGGCCGCCCTGCTCGAAGAACCCGGTGTTCCAGAAGACCAGCGGCTCGACGAAGGCCGTCTTGTCCGCCCACCCCGCGTCGTCCATCGCCGTACGGAACCGCTGATAGAAGGGCAGGAGGTAGGTCTTCTCCCAGTCCAGGCCGGTCTGTCCGTCCAGCCCGCCGTCGAAGGGCTCGTTGAACGGGTCGACGCCGACGATGTCCCCGAACGCCTGCGCCGGCAGCTTCTGCCGCAGGTACGTCATGGCGGCGGAGGCCTGAGCGAGGAAGGCGTCCTGCACACCCACCGGCCCGCTCGCCGTGGTCAGCGTACGGTCGTGCCAGAAGTCGTGGGCCGCCTGCCGTACGGCGGTGTTGGTCTGCATGTTCTGGCCCCACACGAGGCAGATCCCGCAGGACTCCTCGGGGTAGTTCCCGGCCTTGATCACCCAGTCGGGGGCGCCGTCGCCGGTGTACCAGCTGCCGCTGTTGAACAGGTGCGAGGAGTACAGGTCCTGGTGGTAGTCGAGCAGGACGCGGAACCCGCGGTCGGTGAAGGCCGTGATCTGCTGGATCGCCTTGTCCAGGTAGGACTGGTCGATCCGGTCGGGCGCGGGCTGCACGCCCTCCCAGCTGATCAGGAACCGGACGGCGTTCGCGCCGGTCAGGTCCCGCATCGCCTGCGCCGACCTGGCCGCGTCGGCCGTGCTGCGGAACGGCAGCAGGCCGTTCTCCTGCAGCTTCGCGCTGCCGGAGACGTTGAAGCCGCGCAGGGTCACCTGGCGCCCGTCGCCGTCACGGAACACCCAGTTCCCTCCCGACGGCGCGACCACGACGGCCGGGCTCCCCACCGCCCTGGCCTGCGCCACGGGAACGGCGACGGCCGCCGCCACGGTGAGGGTCACGGTGAGCGCTTTTCCGGCACGAACCGACGCGAAGGACACCCGGGGCATGGCGCGCGACCCTTTCTGGCAGGCGGGGCCTTCCACTGTCCGACGACCGCCGCGCCTCGGCAATGGCCGTCCTGATAGGTTCTCTCGCCCGATGCGCTCAAATCCGCGCAAATCCGGACTGAACAGGTGAAAACATGAGGACGCGTACGTTGGCGGTCGGAGTGCTGTGTTCCGGCCTCGTGCTGGCCGGATGCTCGGGAGGCTCCGGGGACTCCGGCGACAAGGGGTCCAAGTCGGCGACGGCCCGCAAGACCAAGGCGGCCGCGGCGCCGGAACTGCCGGCCGGCTTCCGGAGGATCGGCGGTACGAAGAACGGCTTCACGGCCGGCGTGCCGAAGAGCTGGAAACCGTTGAACCTCAACGAGCTGTCCAAGGCCCGCGCGGCTCTCGTGAAGAGCGGCACCTCGCCGGCCGCCGCCAAGCAGATGATCACGACCCTGAAGGCGAACAACGCCGTCCTCGTGCTCGACCCGAAGTCGGCGCAGACCGTGCGGTTCGCCGCCAACCTCAACGGGTTCTGCCAGGCGGGCACCGCCCCCTCCGCGGCACAGTCGAAGGCGCAGCTGCAGCAGATCGGCGGTCAGCACATCGTCTCCCAGAACGTCACCGTCGGCGGCCAGTCCGGGCACAAGACGACCTACTACCGCAAGGTGGGGACCGTCATGACGGTCGGCGTGCAGTACCAGATCACCGGCGACAGCGGGAAGGTCTGCTTCATCACGATGACCGCCAAGAAGGGGACGAAGACGCCGTTCAGCGCCATCGGCGCGACCATCCACGCGCTCTGACGGAGGGGGTTCGCCGCCCCGCGGGCGTTCGTCAGGGCTCGCCGAACTCGGCGACGACGGCGGCGGTGTGCTCGCCGAGGGCCGGGACGGCCCCCATGCGCGGCTCGCGGCCGGCCACCGTCACCGGCGGGAGGAGGGCGTCGAGCGGTCCCATCGGGGACCCGACCCGCCGCCACCGGTCCCGCGCGGCGAGCTGCGGATGCGCGGCGAACTCCTCCATCGTGCGCAGCCGGGCGTTTGCGATACCGGCCTCGTCGAGCCGGCGGACCGCCTCCTCGGCGGTCGCGTCGGCGAACGCCTCCTCGATGAGGGCGGTCAGCTCCTCCCGGTGCTCGACCCGCAGCGAGTTGCGGGTGAAGCGCTCGTCCGTCGCGAGCTCGGGCCGGCGCAGGACGTGCTCACACAGCGCGGCCCACTCGCGTTCGTTCTGCACCCCGACGAAGACCTGCCCGCCGTCCCCCGTCCGGTGCGGTCCGTACGGCGCGATCGTCGAGTGCTCCGCACCCGTACGCGGCGGGGCCGCGCCGCCGTACGCGGCGTAGTAGTACGGGTAGCCCATCCACTCGCCCAGCGCCTCGAGCATGGCGACCGACAGGTCCGTACCCTCTCCGGTGCGCTCCCGCTCGTACAGCGCGGTGAGAATGCCGCTGTAGGCGTACATTCCGGCGGCGATGTCGGCGACGGAGATGCCGGCCTTCACCGGCTCGCCGGGGGTCCCCGTC
The DNA here is from genome assembly GCF_024055675.1 of Actinoallomurus rhizosphaericola. Classification (NCBI taxonomy): domain Bacteria; kingdom Bacillati; phylum Actinomycetota; class Actinomycetes; order Streptosporangiales; family Thermomonosporaceae; genus Actinoallomurus; species Actinoallomurus rhizosphaericola. Next base: position 212,669 of record NZ_JAMXMW010000009.1, read on the forward strand.
ACGGACAGGACCCCCGTCTCGCACTGGACGAGCAGGTCGTAGGCCTTCTTGTCACGGTACGGGCCGCTGTCGCCGTACCCGGAGATGCCGCAGGTGATCAGCCGGGAATTGCGGCGGCGCAGGTCGGCGGGGACCAGGCCGAGGCGCTCGGCGGCGCCGGGGGCGAGGTTCTGCACGAGCACGTCCGCGCGGTCGGCCATCCGGTGCAGGAGCGCCCGTCCCGCCGGGTCCTTGACGTCGAGGACCACCGACTCCTTGCCGCGGTTCAGCCAGACGAAGTGGCTGGACATCCCGCGCACGGTCTCGTCGAACCCGCGGGCGAAGTCCCCGCCGCCGGGGCGTTCGATCTTGATGACGCGCGCGCCGAGGTCGGCGAGCTGCCGGGTGGCGAAGGGCGCGGCGACGGCCTGTTCGAGCGCGACGACGGTGACGCCGTCCAGCGGGAGCGCGTCCGTCATGCCTGGTCCTGCACCGGCGGGAGGGAGTCCTCGGGCGGGCGCGACACCGGCGGGTGCGGGGCGTGGTCGCGCTTGTAGACCAGCAGCGTCCGCTTGAACGAGCAGACGATGACGCCGTTCTGGTTGAAGCCCTCGGTGGCCACGGTGACGACGCCGACGTTCGGCCGGGAGCGGGACTCGCGGAGCGCGATGACCTTCGACCGCGAGTACAGCGTGTCGCCCTCGAAGACGGGCGCCGGCAGCCGTACGTCGTCCCAGCCGAGGTTCGCCATGACGTTCTGCGAGACGTCGGTGACGGACTGGCCGGTGATGAGGGCGAGGGTGAACGTGGAGTCGACCAGCGGGCGCCCGAACTCGGTCCGCGCCGCGTAGTGGTGGTCCACGTGCACCATCGCGGTGTTCTGCGTGAGCAGGGTGAACCACATGTTGTCGGTCGTCGTGACCGTCCTGCCGAGCGGGTGGTAGTAGACGTCCCCGAGCGTGAAGTCCTCGTAGTACCTGCCACGCCACGTCATGGGCACAAGTCTAGGTGGCGGCCGGAAGCGAAGATCGTACGATATGCGAGGCACTTGTCGTTGATCGGAAGCGGGCGCAGATGGTCGATTTCTCGCAGGGTCTCCCTCCGGCGTTCCTCAGCACCACCAACGCGTCGTTCCGGCAGTTGCTCGCCGAGGTCGCGCCCGAGGCGCTGCCCGCGGAACACGTCCGTGAGTCGGCCGCCGGGCTCGACCTCCCGCACGGGACCACGATCCTGGCGCTGACCTTCGAGGGCGGCGTGCTGATGGCCGGCGACCGCCGGGCCACGATGGGCAACCTCATCGCGCAGCGCGACCTGGAGAAGGTGAACTACGCCGACGAGTACTCCGCGGTCGCGTTCGCCGGGACCGTGGGCACCGCGATCGAGATGGTCCGTCTCTTCCAGTTCGAGCTGGCGCACTACGAGAAGATCGAGGGCCGGCGGCTGTCGCTCGACGGCAAGGCCCGCCGGCTGGCCGCGCTCGTCCAGGGCAACCTCGGCGCGGCCATGCAGGGGCTCGTGGTCGTCCCGTTGTTCGCGGGTTACGACCTCGACCAGGGGGCCGGCCGGATCTACTCGTTCGACGTCACCGGCGGCCCGTACGAGATGAAGGACTTCCACGCCGACGGGTCCGGCTCGCCGTACGCGCGGGGCGCGCTGAAGAAGCTGTACCGGCGCGGGATGTCCCAGGAGGACGCCGTCGTCGCGGCCGTCCAGGCGCTGTACGACGCGGCGGACGACGACTCGGCCACCGGCGGCCCGGACCTGACCCGGCGCATCTTCCCGACCGTCGCGGTCGTCACCGAGGACGGGTACCGGAGCCTGCCGGAGGACGAGGTCCGCTCGGTCGCCGAGTCGGTCGTCGCCGCCCGCCACGACTCCCCCGGCGGCCCCACCGCGCCCCTGCGCTGAACCGCCCGCGCCGGCGTGCTCACGGGTGCTGGAAGACGACCTCCGGGTTCGCCGGTGAGGGGCCGTCGAGCAGGGGCTGCCGGACGCCTTTGAGGTGCAGGTCGAAGAAGGCGCCGACGTACGCACGGGTGATCTCCTCCGCGCGCTGCGGGGAGATCCCGGTCCCGGGCCTGCCCACCCACGCGGCGAGGATGGGCAGGTCGGTGAAGGTGCCGTGGTCGGAGCCGGTGACGGTCAGCCAGCGCTTCCAGCCGTTCAGGTTGCGCCACGCCTGTCCCCAGGTGTCGTCGATGCCCGGGGCCTCGTGCTCGGCGCCGAACATCAGGAACGGGCGGCGGGCCAGGCCGCCGGCCGGGACCTGCGCGTAGAAGGTGCCGTCCATGTTCACCCCGGCGTCCACCCGGTGGTCGGTGGCCATGGTCGTGGCGGTGGCGTCCCCGCCGATCGAGTGCCCGGCCATGCCGATGCGCCGGGGGTCGATCAGGCCGGCGTGGCGCCATGCCGGGTGGTGGCCGGTCAGCCGGTCGAGCACGAAGGAGACGTCCTCGGCCCGACTCCGGGCGATGGCCGGAGGGCCGCCCGCGGGAGGCTCGTCGCAGATGACGCAGGCGAGGGTGCGCCCGTCGGGGAAGGTCGTGCCGGAGTTCTCATACGTGTGGTCGACCAGCGCGACGACGTAGCCGCGACCGGCCAGGTCCTCGGCGAGGCCGGTGAGGGTCGCGCGCGGGAACCCGAGGCCGGGAGAGAGCACCACCAGGGGGAACCTGCCGTGTGCCGGGCGCGCGCCGGTGTGCGCCCAGGTGCGGGTGCCGCTGAGCAGGGCGGGTGGGGCGTCGACGCCGGGAGCCTTCTCCCGCAGGAACAGCCGTGCCTCGTCGACGGTCATGTACGGGGCCGGTCCCCCGGTGCCGGGCCGGGCGGGGTAGTACATCGACACCATCAGCTGCCGCGGTCCCGCCGTCGGCACCCAGGGGTCGGTGCGGTGGCGGTCGACGAGGTGCAGGATGTCGCGACCGACGGCGTACGGGCCCGCCGGGCGGGGCAGGGTCGGCACCTCGGACGTACGCGGGGCCGCGGAGCGAGCGGCGCGCGCGACCGCGACCTGCCGGGCCGGTGAGACGGCGCAGGCCGCGGTCGCCGTCGTGAGGCCCAGCAGGGCGGCGATCAGGCCGGGCACGCGGGTCCGGCGGGGCGTCCGAGCCGAGTCGGTGATTCGTGACTTCATCGGGATTCCTCTCGGGAGGGAGCGAGGGCGTGCGTCACCGGTGGGACCGGGAGTCCGGTACCACTCGACGAGCGCGGGGATCAGCCGATCCGGCGGCGGACCAGCCAGACGGTGGCGAGGCCCAGCAGGAGGATGAGCAGGCTCATCCAGCCGGCCTCGATGAACTGGAAGGTCCAGAACCGGCCGGCGGGGTGGTAGCTGGTCACGATGGTGTAGTGCCGGGCCTGGAGCCAGTCCCGGTACGAGACCGAGGGACCGGGGTCGCCGGACATCGGGAGCTGCGCCAGGTACTTCGTGTACAGGAGGTGGCCGTCGGCGGTGTCGAGCAGGCGCCCGCTCGGATCCACGTACGCCTGGCCGACCACCCAGTCACGCGGGCCGGTCCGGCCGACCGTGACGAGGGGTGTCATGTAGTACCGGCGGAGCTTGAAGACGAGCGCCAGGATGAGGCCGGACGAGGCGAGGAAGACCGCACCGACCGCGACCAGGGTGCGGCGGGTCAGCACGCCGGCGAACACCCCGGCCGTGAACGCCAGCAGCGTCTGGACCGGAAAGACGACTCCACCGAGCTCGAAGCCGAGGTAGTCGTTGAAACCGAACCGCATGACGTGGTCCAGGGGCGCGTTGTACCAGGTGTACAGGGCGCCGTAGGCCTCCGCCACCGCGGCCAGCACGGCGGCGATCAGCAGCAGCTTCGTCAGGATCCAGCGGGTGCGACCGACCCCCTGGGTCCAGGCGAACCGGTAGGTGCCCGTCTCCAGCTCCCGCGCGACCAGCGGGCCTCCGAAGAACGCGCCGAACGCCGCGGGGAGCAGCAGCAGGAACAGGAAGGGGATCTGCTGTGGGTACCAGTCGAACAGCTCCATGCGGAGGTTCTGGCAGTGGTCGCCGGTGAAGGAGGCGCACCGGCCCAGGCCGAGCCGGTGGTAGGTCGAGCGGGCCCGCAGGCCACCGGCCACCATCAGTACGGCGAAGCCGGCCAGCATCCCCAGCAGACCGTAGAAGGCGGACCGGTGCTGGCGCCAGGTCACCCACGCGACGCCGAGGCGTGGCAGCGGCCTGTGGCCAGCCGGAAGCGGAGAGGCGGTCGTCGTCATCGGCAGGCCGCCTGTTCGCCGTGGACGGATCTCGGGCCGTCGAGCACCGAGGCCGAAGGCTCGCGCAGGTAGGCCAGCACCAGTTCCTCCAGCCCCACCGGCTGCCGCTGCCAGCCCGGCGGCACGGCGACCGGATCGGTGCCGCGGATCAGCAGGTGCGCCTGCGCGAAGGCACGCCGGTCCCGGACGACCGGGAAGCGTTCCGCGACGGCATCGGCCCGATCGGCCGGTCCGGTCAGGACGTGATGCCCCGCCACCAGGTCCTCGGCGTCACCGCAGACCTGAATCCGGCCGCCGTGCATGACGACCACGTAGTCGCAGACCCGTTCCAGCTCCGCGACGACGTGGGAGGAGAACACCACCGAGACGCCGTCCTCCGCCACGGCCGCCATCAAGGCGGCCATGAAGTCATGCCGCGCCATCGGGTCGAGCGCGGCCAGCGGCTCGTCCAGGATCAGCAGCTCCGGGCGTTTGGCGAGGGCGAGGGTGAGCGCCACCTGAGACCGCTGGCCGCCCGACAACGCCCCGACCTTCTTCGCCAGTGGAATGCCCAGCTCCGCCAGGCGGGCACGAGCAGGCTCATCGTCCCAGCGCCGGTTCAGGCTGCGGCCCACCCGCAGCATGTCGGCCACCGGCAGGTTGCGGTAGAGCGCCGCCTCCTGCGCCACGAAGGCGACGGCGTCCAGCGCGGCGGCCGACCCCGCGAGCCTGCCGCCCGCCACCCGTACCTCGCCCGTCGTCGGCGTGGCCAGCCCGGCCGCCAGGCTCAGCAGCGTCGTCTTGCCCGCGCCGTTCGGGCCGACCAGGCCGACCACGTGCCCGGCCGGGATGGCCAGCGAGCAGTCCCGCAGCGCCCACGTACGGCCGTAGCGCTTACCGAGCCCGGACGCCTCGATCGCGGTGCTCACGCGACCACCCCAGCGCGGCCGCCGCCGTCCTCGTCCGTCCGGCCTGCACCGCCCTGCCGCAGCTCGTCCAACGCGGCCGTGAACAGGGCGCTCATCCCGGCCTCGTCGAGCCCGGCCTCGCTCGCGGTGCGCATCCACGCGAGCATGCTCTTCTGCAGGGCCGCCTGTTCGCGCAGGCCCACCCGGTCCAGGGTGCTCTCGACGAACGTGCCGAGGCCCCGCCGTCCGGCCACCAGGCCCCGATGCTCCAGCTCCCGGTAGGCCTTCAGCACCGTGTTCGGGTTGATGGCCAGCCCGGCGACGACGTCCTTGACCCTCGGCAGCTGATCGCCCTGTTGGAGATGGCCCAGCCGCAGCGCCTGCTCCACCTGGTGGACCAGCTGGAGATAGGTCGGCACCCCCGAGGCCGGGTCGAGCCGGAACTCGATCGGCGACGGCGAGACGTCCCCGCCCGGACCACCTTTATCTACATCCATAGTTATTGAGTTAAATGACCTTGGCCCCGTCTTGTCAACTCGTCCGGCGGAAGAGACCTCCTCCCGATCGACCGATCGTCGGACGAGAGGTGTGAGGTGTGATGCCGTTCTTGTGGGTATCGCCCGGCCGCCGCGCGGCGCGGGTCGCCGAGGTCCTGGTACGAGGCCTGGCGGTCGCGCTCGGGACGTTCGCGCTGGTGGCGTTCTTCATTCCGCTGGTTCCCGCGCTGCTGCTGTGGCCTGTGCTGCGCTGGCATCGGGTCCGCTGGATCTTGACCGCGTTCCTGCACGCGGCGGGAACCGTGGCGGAGCTGGGGCGTCCGAATACTCCTCCGGTTCCTCTCCGGTCAGCTGACCGGGTAAGGCCTCAGCGCTGACAATCTTCGGGCTCACCGAGAAGCCTTGACCAGTCTTCACCGCCGGCGCACCGACGTGTGGGCGGTGTCAGTGCAGGGCGCTGCCGGCGAGCCACCGGTTCCAGGAGACCGTCCAGAACTTCCAGTCGTCGGCGTACGGCTCATCCGCGAACGGGCGCGTCGTCCCGGTCACGTCCACGATGTCGCCACGCTGGGAGATGTCGTAGAAGTACCTGGCGCCTTCCGGAGTCGTGCGGACGCAGCCGTGGCTCTCGTTCGACACGCCCAGGTACTGGTACTCACCGACGCTCTGATGCACGTACTCCCCGCCCACGGTGATCCGCACCGCCAGGTGGACCTTCTCCTGGTAGTCGTCACAGCCTGGCTGGCCGTGGCAGGTCGCCGTCATGGTCACGACCTGGGCCTTCTCCCTCGTGAGATGGATCCCGCTGGTCGTGATGGTGGAGCGCAGGTTCCCCTTCCCGGTGCTGATCTTGAATTTGTGCACCGTGCCGTCGTGGTTCACGGTCATGTAGTGGGTCTTCGCGTTCGCCACGGTGACGTTGGAGTCGCCGATGCGGAAGGTCCGGGAGACGTCACGGACCCCGTACGTGTCGCGAGCGGCCCGCACACCGGCCAGGTGCGCGGTGAAGGAGATCTTCTGGTGGGCCTGCCAGTACTTCCTCGTCCGGTACACGACCCGCCGGTCCGTGACCCAGCTCCAGGCGCCTTCGTCGCCCTTGTCGCTCTTGACCTGCAACGCCTTCTCGACGTTCGCCCGGTTGGCGACCGGACCGGTGAAGTCGACGATGATGGGCATCCCGACGCCGACCTTCTCCCCGGGCATCGGCGTCACGTCCGCGATCCCGATGGTCTGCTTCGCCTTGGCCGTACGGAACGCGCTGGTGACCGTGGTGACCTTGCCCTTGCGGTTCTTCGCCGTGGCGGTGACCTTGTAGGACGTGCCGGGCTTGAGCGTCCAGTCGGTCTTCCAGGAGGTGTGGTCGGCGTTGAAGGCGCCGGCGACGCCGGTGACCGTCTCCAGCGTGCCGCCGGACACGGTGACCGTGACGCCCTGGTCCGGGCGGACGTCGTTGCCCGCGGCGCTGATCCGCACCGTCGCGTCCGACGCGGCGCTGCCGTCGCGGCCGGTGGTGTCGGCCGTGCTCGCCGAACAACCCGTCACGGCGGCGAGGGCGGCCGCCGCGGCCAAAAGGATGAGCTTCATTCGAGGGGGCTCCAGGAGGTACTACGGGATCCGGCAGGTAGGTCGGGCGGTCGGCGTCAGGCACAGGCGGCGCCTCGCCTCGCTGTCCATCAGATGCCCGGAAACGCGTTCGAGTTCGGAGAAAAGCCGCTGGATGGGCGAGAAGGCCCCACTCGCAGACGGTCAGGGGCGGGTCACCAGGTGACGGGCAGGGCGTGCAGGCCGAACAGACCGGCGTCGTAGGCGAAGGGCAGTTCGTCGAGCCCGGTCGCCAGGCGCAGGGTCGGGATCCGGGCCGACAGGGCGCCGTAGGCGATCTCCAGCTCGGCGCGGGCGAGGTTGTGACCGACGCACTGGTGCACGCCGTGGCCGAAGGCGAGGTGGTGGTGCGCGGGCCGGCGGACGTCGAACGCGTCGGGATCCTCGAACGCCCGCTCGTCCCGGTTGGCGGACGCGGCCAGCACCGTCAGGCGGTCGCCGGCGCGGATCCGCACGCCGCCGACCTCGAGGTCGGCCTCCGCCCTCCGGTCGAAGCTGACCCAGTCCTGCACCGAATGGAACCGCAGCAGCTCATCGACCGCACCCGGCAGCAGACCGGAGTCGGCGCGCAGTGCCGCGAGCTGCGCCGGGTGCTCCAGCAGCGTCACCACGCCCAGCGAGATCATGTTCGCCGGCGACTCGTAGCCCGCGAGCAGCAGCAGGAAACCGATATTGATCAGCGCGTCGGTGGTCAGCTCTCCGGTGGGCAGGTACCGGGCGGCCAGCCGCCCGATGAGGCCGTCCCGCGGCTCGCGCTCGGCGCGGCCGATGAGGTCGCGCAGATGGTCGCGGAGCTCGCGGGAGGCCTGGGGCGCCCGCGGGTCGAAGGTCAGCACGCTGAGCATCCGCAACCGTGACTCGAAGAACGCGTGGTCGCCGGCCGGGACGCCAAGGAGCTCGCAGACGACGCGCGCCGGCACCGGGCGAGCGAACGAGTCGACGAGGTCGGCAGGCGATCCGGTCGCGAGGATCTCGTCGATCGCCGTGTCGACGATCCGCTGGATGCGCGGCCGCATGGCGGCCACCGGGCGCGCCCCCAGCTCCGAGAGCAGCATCCGCCGGTACCGGGTGTGCTCCGGCGGGTCCATGTCGATGAAGAACCCGTCGTCGGGCCGGTCGTCGTCGGGTCCGCGCGGGCGTTCGGGGCGTCCGGTGTTCGAGCTGATCCGCGGGTGGCTGAGGATCTGCCGCGCCTCGGCGTGGCGGGTCACCGCCCAGACCGGCGCGCCGTTCGGCAGGGTCGCACGGACGAGCGGCGCCTCATCGCGCATCCGCCGGTACTCGGGCGGCGGGGCGAACGGGCAGGTCCGCGCCATCGGAAAGGACGGCGGTGCGGACTCGTCGTGCTCGGAAGCGGTCATCGCGGTCCCCCCCCTCGGCGCCCGCCTCAGCATGCAACCGCGATGTCGATCATGTCCAGGGACGCCGACCCCTCGGGTTGGCCGACGCGCCGGGGACTTCATTTTCGCGCGTGGGGCGCTGGGAACATCTATAGTCCAACGCATGTCGGAGGATCGGGAAGCCTGGGGCACCCTGCTCGAAGCCGGATTCCTGCACGCGCTGCGCGAGGCGCACACGGAGGCGACGCTGGCCGTGTTCGGCGCGATGAGCCGGGCGGCCGGGTTCAAGGAGCGGTCCTTCGGCACCGGTGCCTTCGACGTGCTGGAGACCCAGCTCGACCGGGTGTTCCACCTGGGCGAGTTCGCCCCGGACCCGGATGAGGCCGACGACGATCCGCTCGCGGCGATGGTGACCCGCCACGACCTCAACGGCTCGCCCGGCTGGCGGTACGGCCGTTACCGGATCCTGCTCAAGCGGCACCGGTTCGGCGCGGTCCGGGCGATCCGCTGGGACCGGGAGAGCTTCACCAAGCAGGTGGTCGCGCGGCAGGAGTTCCCCGACGACCCGCAGCTCAGCCTCGACTTCGGGCTCGGTCCCGTACGGGAGACCGACGACGTCGTGACGCTCGTCCTCGCGCACAGCGCGACGGAGGAGCCGCTGGAGATGGAGCTGTTCCTCGGCCGCCCCCGGCTGAACGCCGACGGCGGTCCGGCCTGGCACTGGCTCCGTCAGCTGAACGACGACACCCTCGGCGCCGACCGACGGCGTAGGCTCGTGCCCTCCACCCTGCCCCTGTGGGCCGACGACGAGGCCGATGTTCCGCTGCGGCTCCACGGTCGGCGTGCGGGCGGCGGAGAGACGAGTATCGAAACGGCCCAGTGAACGACCACACCAACGAGCACGCCGCGCGGCGGCTCGCCGAGGCGCGGCTGCTGTTCGACGCCGACCGGCTCACGCTGGCGCGGCGCCTGCGCGGCATGCGCAAGAACCAGTTGGCCCAGGCCGTCGGCACGACGCCGACCGCCATCGGCCAGTACGAGGCCGGCGTGCACCGGCCGTCGGAGAAGACCCTGTCGCGGCTGGCGTTCGCGCTGGGCGTGCCGGTCGAGTTCTTCCGCGCCGGACGCGGCCATGTCTCCCTGGACACCGCGCACTTCCGGTCGCTGCGGTCCACGACGCAGATCGAGCGCGATCAGGCCCTCGCCCACGGCCGGATCGCGGCGGACATCGTCACCGCGTTGGAGGCGCTCGTCGAGCTGCCGCGCGCGGAACTGCCCGAGCGGCCGGTGTCCCCGGAGGAGATCGCGGGACCCGGGCCGGTGGAGGCCGCGCGGCTGGCGCGCGAGGCGATGGTCGGCGACGCGGGGCCGATCCCGCACCTCGTACGGCTGCTGGAGAAGCACGGCGTCATCGTGCTCGTCCTGCCCCCGTCGACCGAGCGCGTCGACGCGTTCAGCATCGGCGCCCACCCGCGCCCGATGGTGCTGTTCAACCCGGCCAAGGGCGACTACTGGCGCAACCGCTTCGACGGCGCGCACGAGCTCGGCCACCTCGTCATGCACGCCGACGCCGAACCGGGCAGCAAGATCATCGAGGATCAGGCGCACCGCTTCGCGGCCGAGTTCCTGATGCCGGAGGCGGCCATCGCCGACCGGCTGCCCCGTACCGCCGACTGGGCCTGCCTCGCCGATCTGAAGTCGGCCTGGGGCGTCAGCATGTCCGCCCTCCTTTACCGGGCGCGCAGCCTCGGCATCATGAAGGAAAGCACGTACCGCAACGCGATGAGCGTGATGAGCGCCCGCGGCTGGCGGCGCAGCGAGCCCGGCCCGGCCAAGCCGCTCGAACGCCCGACCATGCTCACCCGGGCGGTCGAGCTGGTCGCCGGCTCCGGCACCGGCCGCGACGAGCTCGCCGACCGCGCCGGCGTCACCCGCGCGGACCTCGACCTCCTCGTCCCCGGCCGTTCCCTCGCCGACCCGGCCTCCGGAATCAGCCGCAGACCGCTCGGTAGTACGTGAGCCGCTCCTGCAGGACGTATCCGGCCAGGCCGTTCTTGACCACCACGCCGTAGTAGCGGTACGGCCGGGCCGGATTCCCCGGCGTCTCATCCCGCGTGAACAGGTCGCCCGGCCACACGGTCCCGACGACGGCGCCGTGCGCGTCCACGACGTTGCCCCGGTGCGAGACCCGGTACTGCGGGCGCTGCCGGCAGCCGCCCTGCCGCACCGCCGTACGGGTGGGCGGCGGCCGATCGTCCCCGGTGACCGCCACGATCACGGCGGCGGCCGCCGCGCCCAAGGCCACGGCCGCTACGGCGACCACCGCGAGCAGCCGGCCACGTCTACGCCGGACGGTGCCGCCGGGAGCCGGTTCATCCTCCGCGCCCGTCTCCGAGGCCGCTCGGTCGCCGTTCTCCGGGCGAACCTCCCCGGGGCTCGCCGCTCGGGCGGCCAGTGCCGCCTCGCGCAGGTCCCGCAGGCGCTCGCGGTCACCGGAGGGCACGCCGGCGAGTTCGCAGAGCCGGTCGAGCACGTCGACCGGCATCGGGGTCTGGGCGTTCAGGTAGCGCGAGAGCGAGGAGTCCGAGACGTTGAGGTCCCTCCCGAGCCGGGCGAGCGTCGATCCGACGCGCTCGTACAGCAGGCGGATCTGCTCGGTGAACCGGCGGACCGGCTCGGGCAGCTCCGCGGGCAGTGGCTGAAGAGGCTTGCGGCGCTCCGCCACGTCGTCTCCCGTCCCGTCGTCGATCCTCTCCTCCACGACCGGCCTGGTCAGCGGCGTGGGATATCCCGCCTGTCCCGTCATGAGCCGATTCGTGGCGACGCCGCCCGTCTGGACCGCAGGATCGATCTTGCCCGCTGCGGCAGGAGCAGTCGGGCGGAAACCCGAAGACCCGCCGTCCGCATGCGGACAGCGCATCCCTCAGGAGGAACACCAGGAATGGCTTCGACGAACACCTCGCGCCGTGGCGTCGTCATCGCGGCGGCGGCCTCGCTGGCGAGCGCGGCGCTGCTCATCGGCGGCACCGGCGTCGCGGAGGCGGCGCAGGCCCCGACCAATCCGGCGCAGCTCAAGAAGAGCTGCACCCTGTGGTTCAACTACACGCCGCATCGGGCGATGGACAAGGCACCGGGCCACTCCATCCCGGTGAAAGCGGGCAACGGCCGGACCGTCAACTACCGGTACAACTGGGACTCCCACTACGCGGTCGTCTCCACCTGGGGCTCGTCCGGAGTCTGGGGCTTCATCAACCGCTCCTGCCTGGGCAAGCCGAAGCACGCGGTCGGCGGGCCGCTCCACGAGAACCTGTCCTCGAAGGTCGCCAAGCACACCCGGTACATGTGCGGCCAGCAGACCCTTTACGTGCGGGACCACCAGCAGCGGGTCATCGGCCGGCTGTACCACGGCGACCGGTTCGTCCAGTACGGCAAGACGCGGAAGATGAAGAAGGACAACGGCCGGATCGCGGTCGGGTACGCCTACGGGCAGGTCGACAAGGCCGGGCGCGTGTACGTGAAGTACCTGTCCACAAAGCCGTGCCCCACCGCCGCCGCGGCGCCCGCCGCCGCGGCGACGGCCCCGGCTTCGGCGGCCCCCGTCGCCTCCGGGTCGGACCTGCCCGCGTCCCGCGCGGTCGCGGCCGGCTGCCAGTACAAGGTGACCTGGCCGGTCGCCGGCGTGTACGAGCAGCCGACCAACGCCTCCACGCTGCTGAAGGACAAGCGCGCCGGTGACGTCGTCGGCGGTTACTGCGACTGGACGTACGACAACACCACCGAGGGCCACACCTACCTCGCGGTGGCCACTGACAGCGCGGCGGACGGCATCGGCTGGATGCGCCGCGACGCCCTCATGAAGCTCTGATCGGACAGGACCGCCGGCGCGCCGGGATGGGACACGATCGTGTCGCCCCCGGCAGTGCGCCTGACGGCCCGCGCGGGTGACGGCGGTGGTGGAGGGACCGTCGTCACCCGCTCCCGCGTCGACGAGCTCCTGCGTGGCGTGGTCCGTCGGCGAACCGCCGGTCATACTCGTCCTAACTCGTGACGACGATCTTCCCGGCGTGGAGCCCCTTCTCCAGGTGGCGGTGTGCCTCGACGACGTCGTCGAGGGCGAGCACCTCGTCGATGGCGGGCCGCAACGCGCCGAGGCGTACCCCGGCGTTCAGGAAGGCCGCCATGCGTTTCACCGCGACGGCGTCGAGGGTGTGCTCGAAGCTCTGGTAGCTGAAGATCGTGAGCCGGGTGCCTCTCGGGAACGGGGTGGGCCGAGGGTCCAGGAAGCCCGCGGCGACCAGTGTTCCGCCGGGGCGGGCCGCCTTCACCAGATCCTGCTGGCCGGGCCCCGTGACGAGGTCGAGGACGATGTCGGCGCCGGCCCCGCCGGTGTGGTGACGGACGGCTTCGGCGACGTCCACGTCGTCGGTGGCGATGACCGCGGCGGCGCCGGCGGTGAGCAGGTCGTCCTTCTTCGCGGTATGCCGGGTGACGGCGATGGGCACGGCGCCGATCTGATTGGCGATCTGCATCGCCGCCCGGCCGACGCCGCCGGACGCGGCGGTGATGAGGACGTGGTCGCCGGGCCGCATCCCCGCCTTCTCGATGAGTGCGCCGTAGGCGGTGGAGTAGGCGACCCAGATCGCCGCCGCCTCCGTGATCCCGAGCCCCGCCGGCCGGGCGACGACCCGGCTCGCGGGGACCGTGGTGTATTCGGCGTAGCTGCCCCTGACGTTCGCGTCCGGAATCGCCGTGAGGATGACCGGATCGCCGATCTCCAGCCCGGTGGTCTCGGGGCCTAGCGCGTCGACGACGCCGGTTCCCTCGACGCCGAGGCGAGCATGGGGCAGGGGGACGGTCACGGGCGAGGTGCCGGAACGCATCATCAGGTCGAGCGGGTTGACGGCGAACGCTTCGATCCTGACCCGTACCTCGCCGGCCGCGGGCTCGGCGACCGGCTCCTCGACGACGTGCATGACCTCCGGCCCGCCGAACTCGTCGAACACGACGACTCGTGACATGGCGACTCCTCCGCATCCGGTGCTGGTCTCGTTGCTCGCGGAAGACGTTACGGAGCCGTCGGTTACCTTTTGGTACCTTCGATTTCCATGCGGAACGCGGCTGAACCAGCCTTCCTCGCCGACTGCCCCACGCGCCTGGTGGTCGAGATCCTCTCCGACAAATGGGCCGTGCTCGTGATCTTCGCGCTCAGCCGTCAGCCTCGCAGGCACGGTGAGCTCGTCGACCTCATCGGCGGCGTCTCGCGCAAGGTCCTCACCCACACGCTGCGCCGGCTCCAGCAGTACGGTCTGGTCGAACGCCATACCGAAACTCCACGGCAGGTCGAGTACAGCCTCACCGGCCTCGGCCGGACCCTCGTCGAACCCATCGAGGTCCTGACGAACTGGGCGAGGACCTACGGCGGGGCCATCGCCGACTTCCAGGAGGCGGCAGAAGCCGCTACCTCGGCTCAGTCTCGCGCGGCGGGTTGATCTCAACGAGATTCATGGTGGTCACCGCACCGGTCGTCCGGCGGCGGTCGTCCAGGCCCCCGTGCTTTCCGCAGGACCTTTGCTCTGCTCACTTCGGGTGGGCACTGGACCGTACCAGGTGCCTACCCCAGGTGAGCAGAGCAAAGAGTGCCGGGGGAGGGACGTGATGGCCCGCGCGGAGTGGGCTCTCATGCCCACAAGACACCCATGACGATTCGACCGGTCATCGCTTTTCCTCCTTCCGGTGGATGCCTTACTCCGGCAGAACGGCCCAGACGCACGTGCCGGAGGCCGCCAGGCGGGAGCCCTATACCTCGGAGAGGGCCGCGATGATGTGCATCCCGCGCCCGGACTCCTGCTCGAAGCCGGCAGGGGCGATCTCGAGGACGGGAAGGGCGGGACGTACGGCGCGGCGACCCGATCATCCCGGTGGCGAAGGCCGTCAGGGTGAGGAGCGTGACGGCCGTGCCGAGGACGACGGCCGTCGCCACGATCACGAGGGTCTCCCAGCGGAGCATCCGCATGACCTGCCGGCGGGTGGTACCGACCAGCCGGAGCAGGGCAGGGTCTCACAGAGTCCCCGCCCTTGTGTTCGCGCCGGTGCAGCCGACCAGAACGATCTGGCGGCCGCTGACCGGCCGTAGTCGCCGGTGAGGACGCCAATTGCCTAGTCGGGCGGAACCGTTCGTAGGCTGATTGCCGAGGCACGTAACTGTAAATATCGGCACAGTGGCGGAGACCGCTGGAAGCAGATCGTGTGCGAAGGTGTGACCATCCACTTGTCCCGACGCGGGTCGATTCGCGGTCAACAACCCGATTGATGGGAGCCGAGCCGTAGACCTCAAAGAGCGCAACGCAGTCGTCGCATCCGTCGCCCTCCCAGGCGTCGGCCTGCTCGTCGCTCCCGCGCGGGCTGACACGCTGATCAGTATCTGGCGTACGGCAGGGTCGCCCGTTCCCGACCGGCCAACAGGGCACGAGGTATTACATGTCGTAGCGCCGGCCGCTCGGCAGTTCTTCAGTAGTCGAGAAACCCTATGTAAGGAGCATGCCTCATGGGTGTCCGCATCAAGGCACTGGTGGGCCTCACGTAGCAGGGCTGGCCGCGTCGACTCTGATCTCTCCGGCGGCGCACGCCGAAGTTATGACATTCGCCTTCTGTAATACCCAGGGGAACATCCCCAACCCGGTCACTGAGTACGTGGCGTTCCCCTACCACGATTATCCGGCCACGTCGGAGGTCAAGTCATCGGGCCAGTGCTGGTTCCACCCGGTCACCGGCGTGGCCAACGATGAGGCCGTTGGCTACCGGCAGGTCAACGGCCAATGGCTGGCCGTCGCCACGAATTACTTCAGCGACACCGACAACACATGGACCGAGTTCGACTTCTGACGGCCCACCGCCGAACTGAGACGGCCTGGTCCGCGATCACGCGGGCTGGGTCATCTCGCGTCTGCGCGGCGGTCTGGGGGGCGGTATCGCCTGGATGCGCCGCGACGCCCTCGTGATGCTCTGACCGGCAGGGTGGCGGCACCGCCGGGTACGGGACACCGATCCCCTACCCGGCGGCGTCGTAGACCATCGTGTCGAATCGGGCACCTGGGTGGGTGTCTAACTGAACTTCGGGCGCGCCGACGCGCCGGGGGACCTAAGGTCCGTGTCCGGCGCGTCGGCGGGGCGCGCTCGCGGCTACGCGCGGGAGCCGATGAGGTCGGCGGGGCGGGTGGCCAGCGCGAGGCGGGCGGGCAGGACCGTCGCGACCAGCGCGAGCACCGCGGCCGTCCCGATGACGGCCAGGTACGTGACCGGCGGGACGTACGGCGCGGCGGATCCGATCATCCCGGTGGCGAAGGCCGTCAGGGTGAGGAGCGTGACGGCCGTACCGAGGACGACGGCCGTCACCACGATCACGAGGGTCTCCCAGCGGAGCATCCGCATGACCTGCCGGCGGGTGGTGCCGACCAGGCGGAGCAGGGCGAGTTCGCGGGCGCGGTCGGCGGTGGCCATGGTGAGGGTGTTCACGACCGCGATGGCGGTGAAGGCGATGATCAGGCCCATCGCGACGTAGTTGACCTCGGCGCCGGCGGCGGCCCTGTCCTCCGACAGCGTGGTCTGGTCGAGGACGGTGACGCCCGGGTAGTGCCGGACGGCCGACCGCAGGGCGTCCGCGCCGGCCGGTCCGGCGACCAGCACCGTGTCGGCGCGGGGGTCGTCGACGTGCGCGGCGAGCAGGTCGTGGGCGACGGTGAGGTCGCCGAAGCCGAGGCCGCGGCCGTACACCGCGACGACACGGGGTGCGTACGGCGTGCCGTCGCCGAGCGTCATGCGGACCGTGTCGCCGACGCGTACGCCGAGCCGGTCGGCGGCGGTCCGGCTGACGGCGATGGTTCCCGCGTTCAGCCCGTCGAGGGAGCCGGAGCGTACGTCCAGGTCCATGGTGCGGGACAGACCGGCGGGCGTGACGCCCTGGACGCCGTAGTTCTCCAGTCCGACGCGTACGGTGCTGTGCACGATCTCGGTGACCGTGGTGACGCCCTGGGCGTGCCGGAGCGCGTCGGCGGCCGCGGCGGGCACCTTCGGGCCGAGCACGTGGCCGGCGATGGTGCCGGCGTCGGCCTGGGCGGTGGCGGCGTGGCCCATCGTCGTCTGCGCGAACAGGATCGTGCCGGTCAGTCCGATCATCAGCGTGAGCGGGGCGAGGACCGAGCCGACGATGCGGGAGCGGGTCCGCAGGTTCGCGGCGGCGAGGTGGCCGCCGATCGGTGAGATGCGCAGCGGCGGTCCCCACAGGGCGGCGGCCGCGCGGGCGATGACCGGGGCGAGCAGGGCGACGGCGACGGTCCAGACGATCGCGGTGAGCATGGTGACCGGGCTGGAGGCCGCCTCGGTGTCCAGCGACGACAGCACGAGGGTCAGCACCACGCCTCCCGCGAGGAAGGCCGGCCCGGCCACGATCCGGAGCACTCCGGTGCGCGGCCCGCTCAGCGCGGCCTCGCCGAGCGCCTCGACGGGCCGGATCCGCGCCGAGCGCCGGGCGGACAGGCGCGCCGCGGCCCAGGCGGCCACGACGGCGGCGAGCACGGCGGCGAACAGCGGGAACGGGCTGATCACCAGGCCCAGGGTCGGCGGCAGGGCGCCGAGCGCGCGGAACCGGTCGCACAGCCACAGGCCCAGGAGCGGCCCGGCGGCCGCGCCGAGGGCACCGGCGCCGAGGCTGACGATGAGGGCCTCCCGGCCGATCATCCGGCGGATCTGGCGCGGGGTGGCGGCCACGGCGCGCAGCAGCGCGATCTCCCGCTGCCGCTGCTGGATGGACAGCGCGAAGGTGCCGGCGACCACGAGGATCGCGACGAGCAGCGCCGTCCCGCCGAGCGCGCCGCCCATGCTGATCAGCTTGATCCGCGCCTTCTCCGCGTCCCAGAACTCGCTCCGCCCGCGGTCCGCGCCGGTGTGCACCGTCGCGGGCGTGCCCCGGACGGCCGCGGCGACCCGCTCCGCGACCGCGGACGTCCCGGACGCGCCCGAAGCGGGGAACACGCCGATCGCGCTGACCGCGCCGGACCGCCCGGCGAGCCGCCGCGCCTCGCCGGTCGAGAAGAAGATCGCGGCCTGGTGCGGGAGCGCCTCGCGGGTCACGCCCACGACCCGGTACGCGCCGGTCGCGACGGCCGAGGAGACGGGGACGCGCGAGCCCACGCGCAGATGACCGGTACGGGCGGTGGCGGCATCGACGACCACCTCGCCCGGCGCCGACGGCGCCCGGCCCGCCGCGAGCGTGAACGGGGTCAGCGCCGCCGACTCCCAGGCGTGCCCCCACGTGCTCCCCGGCGCGGCGCCCGGCACCTCGGCCGGGAAGGTCACCTCGGTGACCACCGCCCGTACGCCCGGAAGCCCGCGCAGCCGGTCCGCCGTCGAGGCGGGCAGCCAGACGCGCTCGGCCAGCGCCTTCGCCTTGTGCTTGACCTTGCCCTTCTTCACCTTGTCCTGGTGGACGTACTGGTCGCCGGTGACGAGGACGGGCGCGCCGGCGTACCGCTCGGGCGCGATGGTGCCGCGCAGCCCCGTCTCCAGGAGGATGCCGCAGGCGCAGACGAGGGCCGCGGCGCAGAACAGCGCGAGGAACGCCCCGGCGAACCCGGCCTTGCGGTGCCGCAGGGTGTTGAGGACCAGTCCGATCATCGGTTCCACGCTCCCAGCCGGGTCATGCGGGCGGCGACCTTCTCGCTCGTCGGGGCGTCCATCGCGTCGGCGATGCGGCCGTCGGCGAGGAACAGCACCGTGTCGGCGTACGACGCGGCCACCGGGTCGTGGGTGACCATGACGACGGTCTGGCCCATCCCGTCGACCGTCTCGCGCAGCAGGCCGAGCACCTCCCCCGCCGTCATGGTGTCGAGCGCGCCGGTCGGCTCGTCGCCGAAGACGACCTCCGGCCGGGTCACGAGGGCGCGGGCGATCGCGACACGCTGCTGCTGGCCGCCGGACAACTGGGCGGGCCGGTGGCCGATGCGCTCGGCCAGCCCGACACGGGCGACGATCTCCGCCAGCCACGCGCGGTCCACCCGGGTACGGGACAGCCGCAGCGGCAGGGTGATGTTCTGCTCGACCGTCAGCGACGGCACGAGGTTGAACGCCTGGAACACGAACCCGACCCGCCGGCGGCGCAGCTCCGTCAGCCGGGTCTCGTTCATCCCCGACAGTTCGGTGTCGCCGAGCCGCACGCTGCCGGACGTCGGGGTGTCCAGCCCGGCGGCGCAGTGCAGGAACGTGCTCTTGCCCGACCCGGAGGGCCCCATCACGGCCGTGAACCGGCCGCGCGGGATGCCGGTCGTCACCTCGCGCAGCGCCGCGACCGCGCTCCTGCCCTTGCCGTACACCTTGCTCACGGCGTTCATCACCACGACGTCATCCATGGGGAAGAGTCTGCTGACCTGCGGTTTCCCGGGCCAGAGACCTGATCACCAGCCGACCATGACCTCGTCATGGTCCGCGCCATGACGGGGCCCCGGTGATCCGCCTCACAGGCCGTCACAAGAGCCGATGACGCGGTGTCTTGAGGCCGGAACAACGAGAACGGAGAGTCCCCCCATGAACCTCGCTCTGTGGATCGCCGCCGGACTGCTCGCCGCGGTCGCCCTGCTCGGTGGCGTCACGAAGTCGTTCGTGCCCAAGGAGAGACTGGCCGCGCAGCACGGCGGGGAGTGGACCCGGCACGCGAGCGCCGGCTTCGTCAGGACCCTCGGGGTCCTCGAGCTCCTCGCCGCGGCCGGCCTGGTCCTGCCCGCCGTCGTCGGCGTCGCGCCGGTCATGGTGCCGGTGACCGCCGTCTGCTGGATCCTGTTGATGATCGGCGCGATGACCACCCATGGCCGTCTCGGTCAGTACAGGCTCGTGCTGCTCAACCTGGCCTACCTCGCGGTCGCGGTCTTCATCGCGTGGGGCCGCTTCGGGCCCGGGCACTTCACCGGCTGACGCCGGCCGTGCGTCACGTGACCGCCCCGCTCCCAGGGCACCCGTGCACGGCCGGGACAGGGACGCGCGGACGCATCCGGTGCGCCGCCCCTGGTAGACATGGCCCGTGATCAAGGTGTTG
The DNA here is from genome assembly GCF_024055675.1 of Actinoallomurus rhizosphaericola. Lineage (NCBI taxonomy): Bacteria > Bacillati > Actinomycetota > Actinomycetes > Streptosporangiales > Thermomonosporaceae > Actinoallomurus > Actinoallomurus rhizosphaericola. The sequence goes on from NZ_JAMXMW010000009.1 coordinate 232,284, forward strand.
CTGGCCGACGACCACCACGTGGTGCGCGGTGCCCTGGCCGCGCTGCTGTCGCTGGAGCCGGACCTGGAGGTGGTCGCCGAGGTCGACGCGGGCGACCAGGTGGTGCCCGCCGCGCTGCGCCACCGGCCGGACGTCGCGGTGCTCGACATCGACATGCCCGGCGCCGACGGGCTGACCGCCGCCGCGGCGGTGCACGAGCGGCTGCCGGAGTGCCGGACGCTGATCCTCACGGGGCACGGCAAGCCCGGTCACCTGCGGCGGGCCCTCACCGCGCACGCCGGCGGGTTCCTGCTGAAGACCGCGCCGCCCGATGACCTGGTCGCGGGGATCCGGGCGGTGGCCGCCGGCCGGCGCGTCCTGGACCCGAACCTGGCGCTGACCGCGTGGGACCTCGCCGACAACCCGCTCACTCCGCGCGAGACGGACGTCCTGCGGCTGGCCGCCGAGGGCGCCGAGGCGCCCGAGATCGCCGCGCGGCTCCACCTGTCGGCCGGGACCGTGCGCAACTACCTGACCGCCGTCGTCGACAAGCTGAACGCCCGCAACCGCACCGACGCCGTCCGGATCGCCCGGGAGACGGGCTGGATCTGACCCCGCCGGAGACTCACGGAGTACGGGCTCACGACCGAGGTCCGGCCGCGCCCGCGGGCTCGGAACCCGCAGGCTCGGGAGCCGGGGTGTCCGGTCGCAGCCGGGCCTGGAGGCGGAAGCCGCCGTCGCCGTCGGCGCGCGCGGTCAGGGTGCCGCCGACGGCGGCCAGCCGGGTCGTGAGGTTGCCGATGCCGGACCCGGGCGGGGTGCGCCGGGCGCGCGGGTCGAGCCCGTCGTTGTCCACGGTGAGGGTGACGAAGCCGTCCTCGCTCGTCGTGACGATGGCGCAGTGCCGGGCGGCGCTGTGCCGCAGGATGTTGGTCACCGCCTCCCGCAGGACCGTGCTCAGCACCGTCGCCGACGGGCCGGGCAGCGGGCCGTGGCCGAGGTCGACACGGGTCTCGACCCCCGCGGCGGTCAGCACGGACCGGGCCGACTCGGCCTCGATCTCCAGCGACATCTCCGGCTCGCCGGCGCCGGAGGCGGTGCGCAGGTCCGCCCGTGCCCGTTCGGCCATCGCGACCACCTCGGTGAGCTCGGCCCGGGCCCGTTCCGGATCGGCCTGGGCGAGCCTGCGGGCCAGTTCGCACTTGAGGAGCATCGCCGCGAGGCTGTGACCGAGCAGGTCGTGCAGGTCGCGCGCGGCGCGGAGGCGTTCCTGCACGGTCGCGGCCCGGGCCAGTTCCGCCCCGGCGTCCCGCAGGTCGTGGATCAGGCGGGCCAGGCGCACCAGCCCGTACACCAGGAGGCCCGTGACGAGCGCGCTCACCGTGTAGTTGACGATCCGCGCCGGGCTCTGCGACAGCGCCGCCGCCATCGCTCCGCTGCCCGCCACCACCGCCACCACGAGGGGCGCGCCGGCCCGGATCGGCAGGGCCACGAGGAACGTTCCCGCGAGGAAGCCCTCGGTGCCGAGCCAGGCGGTGCCGAACCAGAGCACCGGTACGAGGCTGAGGAGCGTCTGCGCGGCCAGGAGCGCGTACGGGTGCCGCGGCGGGGCGTCGGCGGTCCAGCGCAGTTGCAGGACCGCGAGGAGCGCCATCCCGGCGACGGCCACGGGCAGGGTCGCGCCCCAGGGGACGTGCAGGAGTGCCTTGACGCAGAAGCCCGCCACCACCACTGCGAGGAGGGTGACCGACAGGGCGTACGCCGTGGGGTCGGGGACGGTCACGGGACGCGGCGTGGCCGCGATCGTCGCCTCCACGGTGAACCGGCCGTCTGCCCCGAGTCCGGTGGTGAGGGTGCCGCCGGCTGCCTCGACCCGTTCGGCGGCCGTGGTGAGACCCTCCTCGCCGCGCGCCGCGGTGGGCGCGCCGTCGTTGCTCACCCGGAGCCGGACCTTCCCGTCCTGTTCGGAGGTCTCGATGACGCACCGGGTCGCCGTGCCCTGGCGTACGACATCGGTCACGGCCTCGCGCAGCACGGTGGCCAGCAGCGCGCCCGCCGAGCCGAGCGGCTCGTCGTGGCCGGTGCGGACCTCCGCCTCGATCCCGGCCGCCGACAGCAGCGCCCGCGCCGCCGTGGCCTCGGGCGTCAGCGACATGGCGCGGAAGCCGGCCGCCGCCGCCCGCGCGTCGGCCAGCGAACGACGGGCGACGCGGAGAACGTCGTCGAGCTCGCCGGGGTCGTCGAGGGCCCGGCGGCTCCCGGCGGTGATCGCGTCCAGGCCGCGCCCGATGCCGGTGTTCAGCTCGGTGGCGATGCGGAGGCGTTCGCGCGCGACGGCCGCCATCGTCAGCGCCGGCCGGGCCGCGGCCAGGTCGGTCACCCGGTCGGCCAGCCGTACGAGGCCGTACACGACGAGCGCGCCGAGGACCGGCGTGATCGCGGCGTCGGTCGCGGCGGCCGCGTCCGGGAAGCGCAGGGCCGCGACGACCACCGCGCCGGCGAGCACCGCGAGCGCGGGCAGCGCGTACGAGGCCAGCAGCAGCGGTCCGGCGGCGAACGCGAGGACTCCGACGGACGTGCCGAACACCAGGACGTCGACGCAGGCCAGGAGCGTCTGGGCGGTCGCCAGCGCGACGCCCCGGAACCTCGCCGTACGCGGCAGCACCCAGGCGAGCAGTGACGCGAACAGCAGGACGGTGACGGTCACCGCGCCGACGGCGCGCGTCGCGCCGCCCGTCCGGAACGGCACGGCGAGGACGTACACCCCGGCGAACGCGGCGAGGACGACCGCGACGATCAGCCGGGCCGGGCGCGGACCGATCGCCGGTCCGGCGTGCGGATGCTGCGAGATCACGAGAGGCGTAGTCTCCCACCTTCGCGGAACGCGGGGGCCGCCGGTTCAGCGCGGTCCGGTGTCCCCGGCGAGCCACGCCATCGGGTCCTTGCCCATGACGACCGTGCTCGTGAGCGTGCCGACCTCGGCGATCGTGATCGTGATCTCGTCGCCGTCCGCGAGGGTGAACGGCAGCTCAGGGACCAGGCAGGTGCCGGTGGCGAGGACGGCGCCGTCCGGGAACGCGTCCGCGCGGAACAGGTATTCGGCCAGGTCGTCGAGCCTGCGGTTCAGTTGCCCGGTGCTCGCCGTCCCGGTCCAGGCCACGCCGCCGTCGCGCCGGATCGTCAGCTCGATGCCCAGGGCGTACGGGTCGGGGACCTCCCAGGCCGGCCGTACGGCCGGACCGGCCGCGCAGCCGCCCAGGTAGATCTTGGCCTGGGGCAGGTACAGCGGGTTCTCGCCCTCGATGGTGCGGGAGCTCATGTCGTTGACGACGGTGTAGCCGACGATCTCGGCGTGGCGGTTGAGCACCAGCCCGAGCTCGGGTTCGGGCACGTCGACCGCGGAGTCGGCCCGGATCGCGACGGTCTCGCCGTCGCCGGTCACCCGCCAGGCCGCGGACTTGAAGAACAGCTCCGGGCGCTCGGCGTCGTACACCTGCTCGTACACGTCGGCGGACCGCTCGCTCTCGGTCATCCGGGCCTCGCGGGAGCGCCGGTAGGTGACGCCGGCCGCCCAGACCTCCATCCGCCCGTCCGCCGGCGGCAGCGTCCGTACGACGGCGGCGTCGTGCCGGGGGCCGTCCGCCGCGAGGCAACGGTCCCGCAGCTCCGTCAGGGGGAGCCGGAGCAGTTCGCCGAGGCTTCCGCCCAGCTCGGTGACGGTCGACCCGTCGGAGACCCCCGCCAGCGGGCGGTTCCCGCCGGTCGGCACGAAACGGACAATGTGCACGACATCCCTCGCTTCACGTCGGCGTACGCCAGCAAGGTAGGCGGGCGCGGGCGGCGCGGTCCAGCCCGTACCGCCGCCCCGGGCCCGGACGCGCGGGCCGCCGCGGCCCGCGCGTCCCGGGGTGATCACGAGGGACTACGTGCCGTCAACGGTGCGGCGGCGTCGGCCGATGGGAGGTGAATTACGCGGGATCGAGAACTTTCTGATCTGACGGCGTATCTACACCACCGGTAAGGCCCCGCCCCCAGGATGAGGAGCTGTTCCGGATGGTGCGTCGCGTTCGTCTGCTGTTGGTGGCCGCGTTGTTGATGGTGACGGGCTTGGTGCTGGCGGCCGGTCCGGCCTCGGCCGTCATCGGCGGGTCGAAGAGCACCTACGGCCCCTGGGCGGTGCGCATGCTCATCGACGGCAAACCGGCGTGCACCGGCACGGCGGTCACCAAGCAGTGGATCATCACCGCTTCGCACTGCTTCTTCGAGCAGGGACAGGAGATCGCCGACAAGCGGATCTCGTTCCGGGTCGGCGACCTCGACATGCGCAAGGGCACCACGGTCCGCCCGGTGGGCAAGCGGGCGGGGAACGCGCACGCCGACATGATGCTCATCAAGGTCTCGCCGATGAAGGTCCGCCCGGCACGCCTGGCCACGGCCCATGCCCGGCCCGGTGAGATCGTGCGGCAGTACGGATGGGGCGCCACCTGCACCACGGATGAGAACGCCTGCCAGTCGCCGGTGCTCAAGCAGTCGACGCTGCGGGTCGTCCGCTCGGACGCCCGCCGTTGTGAGGGCTTCGCCGTACCGGGCGGCACGGACTTCTGCATGGAGAAGGTGTCCGGAATCCCCGCCGGCGGCGACTCCGGAGCCCCGGTGATGACCATCGGCGCCCACGGCAAGGAGACCCTGCTCGGCGTCTTCTACGGCTCCGACCGGGAGAAGATGGCCGGGGCCGGGGAGATCGCCCAGCAGCTCGCCTGGATCCACAAGGTCACCAAGCGATAGGGCGGAACGCGACTCCCTGAGGCCGATCCCCACGCGGGGATCGGCCTCAGGCGCGGGTGAGAGTCGTACGGCGCTGGTACTACTGGCCGGATGGACGCTCTGGAATGGGAGATCAGGCCCTTCGCGGGCATCAGCGGGTTCGGGGTGGACGTGCGGTTCGGCGCACGGCGCGACGAGGTCTCCGCCGACTTGGCGAAGCGGTTCGGCGACGACCTCGGTGAGGTCCGGCCCTTCCGCAAGGCCGCCTGGGACGTCGGGATCTGCGACCACTACGTCGCGGGCGACCTCATCGCCTTCTTCGACGACCACGACCGGCTGTACTACCTCGAGCCGGGCTCCCGCGCGCCGGTCGGCTTCGACGGGATCGCGCTCACGGGCCGCCCGTACGACGACGTCATCGCGGAGCTGACCGCCCACGGCCTCGAGGTGCCGGGCGACGACGACGGGCACCGGGTGCCCGAGGCCGGCTTCGCCCTCACGCGGAACGGAGACGGCGAGGTCGGCTCGGTGGGCGTGTTCGCCGGCGACCCCGGGGACGAGCCCGGCATGTCCGACGAACCCGAGGTCGCGCCCATCACGAAGCACCGGCTGGTCCCCGGCCAGGGCACCGAGACGGTACGGCTCGGGCAGTCGCGTCAGGAGCTCCGCGCCCTGCTCGGCCCCGCCCTGCAGAGCGTCCCGCCCTACGGCGGCACGGCGCAGGACTGGTACTTCGACCACGGACTGATCCTCACCTTCGACGAGGACTCCCGGCTCACCACCCTCGTGATCGGTTACGTCGGCGTGTCGGGCACCGCCTGGTTCGAGGACGTGCAGCTCCTCGGCCGCGGCTACGCGGAGGTGACCGCGGACCTGGCGGCGCGCGGCGTCCGGGTGGAGCAGGAGGTCCTCGGCGGCCGCGTGCCCGAGCACGGCTTCTCCCTGTCCCTGCTCGGCCTGCAGAACCCGGCCATGCCGATCGCCGCCGTCGTCTTCCGCGCGGACCCGTCGGACGGCTGAGGCCTCTCGGTCGCGACGGCCGGTCGGCACCGCCACCGCCTCACGCGTCGCGCAGCCGGAACAGCAGGCCGCCGGTGAGGAGTCCGGCTCCGGCCCAGGCTGCGAGCACGCACAGACCCGCCCATGGTCCGATGGGAAGGCTCGACAGGTGGGTGGTCGACTGGACGGCGAGCCCGGCGTTCATCGGCGAGATCCGCCAGAGGAACCTGCCCCAGTACGGGTCGGTGACCAGGTAAGGCAGCACCGACAGGACGTACAGCAGGCCGAACACCAGACCGATGCCCGTCGCCGAGTCGCGCACGGCGGTGGCGACGCCGAGGCCGAGCAGGGCGATCAGCGCGAGGTACAGGACGGAACCGGCCGCCGCCCGGAGCGTCGGCCCGTCGGCCAGGGACAGGAGCGGGTACCCGTGCGCGGGGACGAAGCCGTTCCCGGGCAGGATGAGCCGCGCCGCCAGGACGGACCCGAGTACGGCGACCGTTCCCGCGGCCGAGGTGAGTGCGGTGAGCAACGTCGCCTTGGCCGCCAGGACGGCGGTGCGGCGCGGCATCGCGGTCAGCGTGGTGCGGATCATGCCCGTGCCGTACTCCCCGCCGGCCGAGAGCACGGCCAGGATGACGACGATCGCCTGGCCCGCCTGCACGCCGGACAGGCCGATCTTCGGCGCGTCGTACCGGCACCCCGCCGCCGGGCAGGACACGGTCGCGGCCGCGGCGGCGCTCACCGCGACGGTCAGCGCGACGGTGGCGAGCAGCAGCCAGAAGGTGCTCGGCAGGGTCCGCAGTTTGGTCCACTCCGCGCGCAGTTCCCTCACGCGTCCCTCCGGCGCAGCACGAGGGCGGCCAGGCCGAGGGCGAGGGCGGCGTATCCGCAGGAGACGGCGAAGCCGGCCCACGGTGCCAGCGGATAGTAGCCCGCCTGTGGTGAGTAGAACGCGGTCACCTGCGGATACGCCGGGATGCTCTGCTGGATTGCGAACCCGGCGGCAGGCGTCACCCGCAGCAGCCACCGCGACGCCTCGACGGGCAGGACCGAGGTGGTCGCGAGGATGCGGGGCACGATGACCAGGGCGATCGTGCCGGTGATCGCCACGGCGCTGCGCCGGAACACGGTACCGAGCGCGAGGGCGAGGGCGGCGGTGACCGCGAGCAGCGCGGCGGTGCCCGCCACGACGCGCAGGTCGGTGAGCGGGCCGACCGGCAGGAGGTAGTTGCCGTTGGCGCGCAGGATGTGCGCGCCGAGCGGCACCGTGACGCCGGCGGCGGCCAGCCCGGCCGCGAACGTCACCGCGGCGATCACCGCGGCCTTCGCCGTCAGCGTGCGGCCACGCCGGGGACCGGCGAGCAGGGTCGTGCGGATCAGCCCCCGCCGGTACTCCGCGGTGACGAACACCACCGCGACCACGATCACGACGATCAGGCCGGCGACCAGCCCGGAGAGGGTCTTCTCCACCATCTGGCCGTCCGCGCGGGGCGCGATGTCGCCGTTCCCGGTCACGGTGAAGACGCCGCCGGCCCGGGTGGCTCCGCCCGGATGGTGGATCGCCCCGTCGGGTTCCCTCTCGGCCCCGATGTCGTCGTTGCGCCACGAACCGCCGGACGTCCCGCCTCGGAGCGCGACGTTGTCGAAGACCGCCGTGGCCTCGGCGAAGCGCAACGCCGCGACGGCCCCGCCGAGATCGGCCTGCCGCACCGTCAGGTCCCCGGGGCAGGCGGCGAACAGCCCGACCTGTACGGCGGCCGGCAGCCCGGCCAGGCGGGCCGTGCCGACCTTCGCCCACCGCGTGCCGTCGGCCGACTCGTAGCCCGTCAGTTCGCCGCCCGCGCGGGTGAGCCGCAACCAGCGCGGGGCCGCCTGCGAGACACCGCTCCGGCCGCCGGCCGTGTCGTGGACGAAGTCGTGCTGCATCCGCACCCCGTGCCGGCCGGTCACCATCAGGGCCGCGTAGGCCGCGCCCTGACGAGTGCCATCCTTGATCATCACGCCGGCCTTCGCCCACGGCTCCACCCCGGGGACGACCCGCCGGACGCCGGGGGTGGCGTCCGGCAGCCGGATCTGGCCGGTCATGGAGGTCACGCGGACGGTGATGGAGCCGTCTCCGTCCAGCGTCCGGTGCACGAAGTAGAACTTGTCGTCGACCGCCTCGCCGCCCGGGCCGAGCGGCACGGCGGGGCAGACGTCGCTCGGACCGCCGCACGAGGAGTGGCTGCCGGACGCGGAGAAGAGCCCGAGGCCCACGGTGACGAGCACGGCGACCGCCATGCCGAGCACCCAGCCCCGGACCGTACGGAACTTGGTCCACTCCGCGCGCGACAGCCGCGCGAGACTCCGCCAGCCGTACGCGAGGGTCATCGGACCGCCTCCCGGCCCGTGCCGGCGTGGAACTCCACCGCGTCGCGGGTGAGCTCCAGGTACGCCTCTTCGAGCGTCGCGCGCTGGGCCACGACCTCGGAGAACGGCACCGAGTCCGCGGTGAGCAGCGCGACGATCCGCTCGCCCGGCAGCCCGGAGACGGTGAGCATGCCGCCCCCGGACACGGCGAACGTCCCGCCACTGGAGACGGCGAGCGGGTCGTGCCCGGCGACGGCGAGCGCGTCGCCTCCGGAGACGGCGGGCGTCTCGCCGTCGGAGACGGTCACGGCGGCGCCCGCGTGCGCCAGCGTCCGCATCGCCCGCTCCGGCTCCGGGGTGCGCACGGCGACGCGGCCGCGCGAGGCGGCGGCGAGGAGTTCCGTGACGCCGGTGTCCGCGATGACCCGGCCCCGGCCCACCACGATCAGGTGGTCGGCGGTGCCCTGCAACTCGCCCATCAGGTGGCTGGACACCAGGACGGCGCGGCCCTGGGCGGCCAGCGACCGCAGGAGGCCGCGGATCCAGATCACGCCCTCGGGGTCGAGGCCGTTGACCGGCTCGTCGAGCATGAGCACCGGCGGGTCGCCGAGCAGCGCGGCCGCGATCCCCAGCCGCTGGCGCATGCCCAGGGAGAAGCCGCCCGCCTTCCGCCGGGCCGCGGACCGCAGGCCCACCTGCTCCATCACCTCGTCGACGCGCCGGGTGCCCAGGCCCTGGGAGTGGGCCAGCCACAGCAGGTGGCCGCGGGCGGACCGGCTCGGTTGCAGCGCGGCGGCGTCCAGCAGCGCCCCGACGTGGCGCAGGGGCTCGCGCAGGCTCCGGTACGGCCGGCCGCCGACCAGCGCGGTCCCCTCGTCCGCCGCGTCCAGGCCCAGGACCACCCGCATGGTGGTCGACTTCCCCGCGCCGTTGGGCCCGACGAAGCCGGTGACCCGTCCCGGCCGTACCGTGAACGACATCCCGTCCAGCGCCAGAGTCGGCCCGAACCGTTTGCGCAGCCCGTTCACCTCGATGGTCGCTTCTCCGCGCACCGTCCCGTCCTTTCCGTCGGTCGGGACAGACCCTGGACCGGACGCCGTAACGGGGGCCGAACGGACGCCGTTATTCCGCTGTTAGGCGCGGCCCGGCATGCTGGTCCCGGCGCGGGAACGGACGTCGGGAGGGACCATGAGGCTGCGGATCCGCACCGTACGGGCGCGGTTCACCGCCCTCTACGGCGTCGTCTTCTTCCTGTCCGGCGTGGTGCTCCTGGCGATCGCCGGGGGCGTGGCCCTGAGCCCGACGCGAGTCTCCAGCGTGGGGCCCGGCCCGGAGCCGGCCCCTCCCGGGAACGCACTCACCCAGGCTCAGACGCAGATCGCCTGGTTGCGGCGGCAGCTGGCCGAGCAGCAGGGGGTCCACACCCGGCAACTGCTGGCGGGGGCGGCCGTCGCGCTGGCCGTCATGGTGGTCGCGTCGGTCGTGCTGGGGCGTGTCATCGCGGGGCGCGTGCTGCGCCCGCTGCGGACCATCACCGCGGCGACCCAGCGGATCACCGCCGACAGCCTGCACGAGCGGCTGGCCGTCCCCGGCCCCGCCGACGAGGTCAAGGATCTCGCCGACACCATCGACGAGCTGCTGGAACGCCTGGAGGACGCCTTCGCGGCCCAGCGGCGCTTCGTCGCGGACGCGTCCCACGAGCTGCGCACCCCGCTGACGACGATGCGCGCGTCCCTGGACGTGGCGATGGCCAAGCCGGAGCCCGCGCCGCCGCAGACCGTCGCCCTCGCCGACCGGCTGCGGACCGAACTCGACGAGATCGACCGGCTGCTGGAGGGTCTTCTCGCGCTCGCCCGGGCGCAGCACGGTGAGCTTCCCGACCGCACGACGGTGTCGCTCGCCGGTCTGGTGTCCGAGTCGGTGGCCGCCCGTGCGCCCGACATCGCCGCCAGGGGGCTGACCGTGCACGAGGCCCTCGGCGGCGACCTGCCCGTACGGGGCAGCAGGGCGCTGCTGGGCCGCATGGTCGACAACGTCATCGACAACGCGATCCGTCACAACCACGATCGCGGCTGGATCCGCGTCGCCACCGCGGACGACGGCGGGACGGGCCGGCTGGTCGTCGAGACGGGCGGTGAGGTCCTCGACCCGCGGCAGGTCGCGGGGCTGGCCCGGCCGTTCCGCCGGCTCGGCGCCGACCGGACCGGTACGGGCGACGGCACCGGGCTCGGCCTGTCGATCGTCGCGGCCGTCGCCACCGCGCACGGTGGCCGGTTGGACCTGCGTGCCCTCCCGGAGGGCGGCCTGCGCGTCGCCGTCTCGCTGCCGTTGGCCGCCGCGGTTCCGGCGTGAGGGTCCTGGTGGTCGAGGACGCCCGGTCCCTCGCCGAGGTCCTGGTCGAGGGGCTGCGCGACCAGGGCATGGCCGTGGACGCCGCCCACGACGGGCTCGAGGCCGCCGCCAAGCTCGACCGCAACGCCTACGACGTCGTCGTCCTCGACCGTGACCTGCCCGGCGTTCACGGCGACACGCTCTGCCAGATGATCACCGAGGACGACGACCGTCCCCTGGTGCTGATGCTGACCGCGGCCGGGGCGCCCGGCGACCGCGTCAGCGGGCTGAGCCTGGGGGCCGACGACTACCTGGCCAAGCCGTTCCACTTCCCCGAGCTCGTCCTGCGCGTACGTGCCCTGGCGCGCCGTCGGCCCTCGGCGCGGGCCCGGACCCTCCGCGCGGCGGGGATCGAACTGGACCCGACGCGGCGCACCGTCACCCGCGACGGCCGCCACCTCGTTCTGTCCGTCAAGGAGTTCGGGGTCCTCGAAGCGCTTCTGCGCGCGGCGCCCGCCTTCCTCAGCGCCGAGGACCTGCTCGAACAGGTGTGGGACGAGCACGCCGACCCGTTCACCAACACGGTCGCGGTGACCGTCGGCCGGCTGCGCCGGAAGCTCGGCGACCCGCCCGTCATCGTCACCACCCCGGGCGTGGGCTACCGCGTCGTCGACGAGGCCCCGACCACCCGGCCCGGCTGATCGAGACCGCCGGCGCGGTCCGGGACCGCCCAGGTGGCGAGGGCGCAGAGCGCGAGCGCCGCGCCGAGGACGGTGGGGCCGATCCAGCCGGCGGCGTCGAACAGGGCCGTGGTCGCGGCCGCTCCCAGGGCGGAACCGAGGGAGTAGAAGACCATGTAGGCGCCGATGACGGTGCTGGTGCGGTCGGGGTACGCCGTGGTGAGCGTGTGCTGGTTGCTCACGTGCACGGCCTGCACGGCGAAGTCGAGCAGGATCACGCCGAGGATCAGCAGCGGCAGCGACCACGGGAGCTGTCCGATCGCGGCCCAGGAGGCGAGCAGGAGCGCGAGGGCGATGCCGGTGACCCGGCGCGCGTGCCCGGCATCGCCCCAGCGTCCGGAGCGGGCGGCGCCGAGGGCTCCGGCGAGCCCGGCGATGCCGAAGAGCCCGATCCGCGCTTCACTGAGGTGCCACGGCGCCCCGGCCAGCGGCAGGGCCATGCCGCTCCACAGCGTGCCGAACGAGGCGAACAGGAAGAACGCGATCAGCCCGCGGCGGAGGAACACCGGCCGGGTGAACAGCCCGCCGAAAGACCGGAGGACCTGCCCGTACCGTGCCCGGTCCGGGCGAGCGTCCGCGGGCAGCAGGGTGAGGGTGAGCACCGCGAGGGCGGCGGCGAGGATCGCCAGGGTGAGGTAGATGCTCCGCCATCCCCACAGATCAGCGAGGACTCCCGCGATGACGCGCGCGCCGAGGATGCCGATCACCACGCCCGAGGTCACGATGCCGAGGTTGCGTCCGCGCTCGGCGGGCGGGGAGGTCGATGCGGTGTACGCGACGGTGGTCTGCACCACGACCGCGAACACGCCCGCCGCGGCCAGTCCGGAGAACGCCGCCCAGGCCGTCGGGGCGGCCGCGGTGACGGCCGTTCCCGCGGCCACCAGGGCGAGGTGCACGGCGATCAAGCGCCTGCGGTCGAAGACATCGCCCAACGGCACCAGCAGCACCAGTCCCGCCAGGTAGCCGAGCTGGCCGGCGGCCACGAACCAGCCGACCGAGTCGACCGGAACTCCCAGGTCGCGTCCCATCGGGGCCAGCACCGGCTGCCCGGCGTAGACGCTCGCCACCGCGACCCCGCACACGACCGCGAGCAGCAGCCTGGTCCTCCGGTTCACGGGCACGCTCCAATCAGTTTCATTTTGCAACTGTTCGGAGACTAGGCCAGAATGGTTTCAATACGCAACTCTTTGGAGGGGTGATGGCACGCGACACCGACGGGCGGAGCCCCGCGTGGACGGACCCGAGCTGCCCGGTCGCCCGCACGGTCGATCTGGTCGGCGACCGGTGGAGCCTGCTCATCATCCGCGACGCGATGGACGGCGCCCGCTCGTTCACCGACTTCCAGCAGCGCACCGGCATCGCGCGCAACATCCTCACCGAACGGCTCCGCAGGCTCACCGCCCATGGCGTGCTCGCCCAGGTCGAGGCCGCTTCGGGCAGACGCAGGCTGTACGCGCTCACCGAGGCGGGCAAGGACCTCTTCCCTGTGATCGTCACGCTGCGGCAGTGGGGCGAACGCCACGCCTTCGAGGCGGGCGAGACGCACTCGGTCCTGGTCGACGGCGACGGCGTCCCCGTACCCGTCCTCCTGCCGGTGGCGGCGAACGGATCGTCGCTGACGAGCGACACGACCTCGGTGCGGCGGCACGCCTGATCTCCGTGCCGGCACGGCGGTCCCCCTGTCACCACGTCCGGCACCGGGCCCGATCCGAGGGCCCCCGGGAGCCGGTGCCCTCGGCGCGGAGGCCGGGTGGTCATCGGTGCACGGTCGCCGGGCCGTACGGCCGGTCGGCGGGCGCCGGGTAGTCCTTGAGGTCGATGCGCGTGGCGAACCGGTCGGTCATCCACAGCAGCGATGTGAGCAGGAACCTGCGCTTGAACATCTGGTTCCGCATCGTGATCCGGCCCTGGGTCGGCGGGGCGAGGAACGGCCCGGCGTTCCCCTTCCGCGCGATCTTGGCGTAGCCGCGGAACTCCTCCTCGTACCGGCGGAACGCCACCCGGTGGTCGCCGCCGGCCGCAGCCAGCTCCCCGGCCAGGACGTACGCGCCGACGATGGCCAGGCCGGTGCCGAAACCGCCCAGGGTGTTGCCGTACGCGGCGTCGCCGAGCAGCACGACCCGGCCCTTGGCGTAGTGATCGATCTCGACCCTGCTGATCGAGTCGAGGTAGAACTCCGGAGCGCGGGACGCCGCGGCGACGATCTCGGGCGTCCTCCATTTCGCGCCCTCGTAGGCGCGGGCGAGGAGCCGTCTCTGCCGACCGGTGTCCCAGCGGTCGTACTCCAGCCGCTCGGAGGCGAAGACGAAGAACGCCGACGCCTTGTTGCCCCAGAGCGACACCATGCGGCCCGGCTCGTTGTACATCACGCTCTCCGTCGCGGGGACCGTGGCGGAGACGTCGGCGAGGGCGTAGTAGTGGCCGAGGAAGCGCACATAGTCCTCCTCGGGGCCGAAGGCCAGGCGGCGGACGTTGGAGTGGATGCCGTCCGCGCCGACGACGAGGTCGAACGTGCGCGGCGCGCCGCGCTCGAAGGTCACGTGGACGCCGGACGCCGTCTCGGTCAGCGAGGTGATCGAGTCGCCGAAGACGTACTCGCACCGCGCCGCCGTCCGCTCGTACAGGAGCGCGGCGAGGTCGCCGCGGCCGATCTCGATCTCGCCGCCGGAGAACTCGCCGGGCATGACGGCCTGCGTCCGGCCCTCCGCGTCGATGAAGGCGGTGTCGTGGCCGCCCGTCTGCCGGCGGCGCACCTCGTCGAGGATGCCCATCCGCGCCAGGACCGTCAGGTGGGTCTCGCCCTTGAAGTCGACGGCCTGCCCACCGGGGCGCAGCGCGGGCGCCTTCTCGACGATCGTGACGGTGCAGCCGTGGCGTTCGAGCCAGTAGGCGAGGGCGGGGCCCGCGATGCTCGCGCCGGAGATGAGGACTGTCGTGTTCTTCATGTCCCCGACTCTCGCGGGGACCGTTGACGGCCCGTCCGCTATCCGCTGACAGCCTCGTCGACGACTGTCAGCGCCTCCGCGCGGGACATCGCGGCGCCGCGCGCGAACGCCGCGGCGAACGCCTCGGCGCCGATGAGGTCGCGGGCGCGGGCGGCGGCCAGGTCGACGTCCCGGTCACGGGCGACGGTCGTCCCGCGCAGCACGACCGCCGCGCCGAGCAGGACCGCGGCGCGTTCGCCCGCGCCGTCCCGTACGGCGAGGCCGGCCAGGCCGTCCACGGCGCCGGCGATGTCGACGGCGATCGGGGACTCGCGCGCGGCGGCGACGGCGCGCCGGTGCCAGGTCCGCGCCGCGTCGTCGTCGCCCTCCGCCTCGGCGAGCCGGCCCAGCGCGGTGTACGCCCACGGCTGGGTCGCCTCGATGCCGAACCCGGCGCTCCCGGCGACGCGGACGGCCTCGTCGAGACGGCCGCGGGCCGTGGCGAGGTCACCGCGGAACCGCGCGATCTCCGCCCGGCCGAGGTGCACCGACGCGGGCGCCTCGGCCCGGCCGGCCCGGCGGGAGAGCTCCTCCGCGCGGTCGAGGTCGGCGTCGGCGGCGGGCAGGTCGCCCTCCCGGGTGAGGCCCTCGGCGCGGTGGACGAGAACGTCGACGACCTCTTCGTCGGCGCCCAGTTCGTGGAACAGCGCGATCGCCTCGTGCCAGAGGTCACGGGCGCGGGCCCACTCGCCGCGGCGGGCCGCGGCCACGGCGAGCCAGTCCAGCGCCTGCGCGGTCCCCCACCGCTCGCCGAGCGAACGGAAGCGCGCCAGCGCGTCCCCGAGCCCGCGTTCGCCCTCGGCCGGGTCGCCGCCGAGCAGCGTGATCAGGGCGAGGCTGAACCCGCCCAGCGCCCGGTTCCAGGGATCGTCGCCGCCGAGCATGCGCTCGTTCGCGCCGGACGGTCCGGGCGGTCCGGCGGTCATGCCCCACATGACCGCGGTGAACGGGTGCCGCAGCGGCCGGTCCCAGGACCGCAGGATGGACTCGGCGCGTTTCCAGTGCTCCGGGTCGATCCGCGGCACGGCCTGCACGACGCAGGCGACGTACTCCTCGTCGAGTCCCTCGACGGGCGTCTCGAGGAGCTCGGCGGCCGCCTTGCGGGTCTCACCGCGCCGTCCGCTCAGCCAGCCGTACGCCCCGAGGGCGGCGACCAGCCGGAAGGCCGTCTCCCGGTCGTGGCGTACGGACCAGCGGAGGGCCGCCATCAGGTTCTCGTGGTCGGCGGAGAGCCGGGCCAGCCAGTCCAGTTGCTCGGCGCGGCGCAGGGAGGGGTCGGCCCGCTGCGCCAGGGCCAGGAAGTGGCGGGCGTGGGCCGCCTGCGTCCGCCGCCGCTCGTCGGTCTCGGCCAGACGCTCGGCGCAGAACAGGCCGATCGTCTCGAACATCCGGTACCGGGCGCCGTCCGCCTCGACGAACGACTTGTCCACCAGGTCGGCCAGCGTGTCCTCGGCGTCGCCGCCGCAGACGGCCTCGACGGCGTCCGGCGACGCGCCGCCCGCGAACACCGAGAAGCGCCGGGCCACCGCCCGTTCGTCCGGCGTGAGCAGGTCCCAGCTCCACTCGACGACGGCGCGCAGGGTCTGGTGGCGGGCCGCCGCGGTGCGGTCGCCGCGCGACAGCAGCCGGAACCGGTCGTCCTCGGCGAGACGGCGGGCGATCTCCTCCACGGGGAACGTGCGCAGCCGGGCCGCCGCCAGCTCGACGGCGAGCGGCAGGCCGTCGAGCGCGGCGCAGATCCGGGCGACCGCGTCCGCGTTGTCCGGTCCGATCGCGAACCCGGGCCGTACGGCCGCCGCACGGTCGGCGAACAGCCGCGCGGCCGGGTAGCCCGCCACGTCGGCGGGCGCGCAGGCCGGCGGCGGGACGTCCAGCGGCGCGAGCGGCACGAGCGTCTCACCGGTGATGCCGAGAGGCTCCCGGCTCGTGGCCAGGATCCGCAGGCCCGGGCACTCGCCGAGGGCCCGGCGGGCCAGCGCGGCGGCGCCGGTGACGGTGTGCTCGCAGTTGTCGAGCACGAGCAGCAGCTCCCGGTCCGCGACCGCCGCGGCCAGGCGCCCGACCGGGTCCGGCGTCTCCAGGGACTGCAGTCCCGTCTCGCGCAGGCCGAGCGCGCCGAGGACCGCGTGCGGCACCTGGTCGTCGTCGTCCAGCGGGGACAGGTCGGCGAACGCGGTCTCGGCCCCGTCGCGGGCCGCCGCCTCGATCGCCAGCCGGGTCTTGCCGGCGCCACCGGGCCCGACGATCGTGACCAGCCGCGCGTCGCGCAGCGCCGTCAGCCGCGCGAGCTCGGGGTCGCGGCCGACGAAGCTCGTCAGCTGCGCCGTCGGCCGCCGGCGCGGCACGCGGTCCGGCCGCTGCGCGCGCAGGACGGCGAGCTGGATCGCCGACAGTTCCGGGGAGGGATCGACGCCGAGCTGTTCGGCGAGCAGGTGCCGGGTCTCCTCGAACACCGCCAGGGCCTCGGCGGGCCGGCCCGCCGCGTGCAGGGCGCGCATGAGCTGCCCGCGGAGCCGTTCCCGCAGCGGGTGCTCGGCGACCAGCCGCCGCAGCTCGGCGACCGGCGCGCGTTCGGGCAGCGCCAGCTGGGCCTCGATGAGGTCCTCGGCCGTGGCGAGCCGCAGCTCCTCCAGGCGGGCCCGGTCCGCGTCCGCGTGGGGCAGGTCGGCCAGTGCCGGGCCGCGCCACAGGTCGAGCGCGCGGCGGAGGACCGCGGCGGCGTCCGCGTGCGCGTCCCCGCGCAGGAGCCGGCGTCCCTCGCGGGCCAGCCGCTCGAAACGGTGCGCGTCCACGTCGTCGGGGTCGACCGCCAGCCGGTAGCCGGTCCCGTCGAACTCGAGCGCCCCCGGCGGCAGGTGACGGCGCAGCCGGGACACCTGCGCCTGGACCGCGTTGACGGCACCGGCCGGCGGCTCGTCGCCGTACTGGCCGTCGACCAGCCGGTCCACGCCGACCGTCCGTCCCGCGTGCAGGAGGAGCATCACCAGCAGCGCGCGGGGCCGGGGCCCGCCGACGGCGATCGGCGCGCCGTCGGCCGACCGCACTTCCAGGGGGCCCAGGATGCCGAACCACATGCCGCCGATTGTCCCGGTCCGCCGGGCGTGCCGCGTACGCCGTGATCGTGAACCGGGTCGGCCCGGAGCTCACCGAGCTTTGCCTGATCCACACACCGAACTCACGAATCCATCTGTATCCGGTAAATGAAAGCGTTCCACGATTTACGCTGACGTGAGCGGGAGGCGCTGGTCAACGATCACGGGGGCCGTCTTTTGGCACCACGGGAAACGGAGATGTCATGGCTTTACTTTTCTGCCGCCACAAAACGGCACAGTAGGTTCTAGTGGATACGCGAACAGTGGGAGTGGAAGAGGAATTCATCCTCATCGACCCGACCAGCGGACGGCCTCGGGCCGCCGCCGACGCCGTGCTCCGGCTCGGGCGGCGCGGGGGTGACGTGCTGCTCCAGAGCGAACTGCAGAGCGAACAACTCGAGACGGGCACCCGCCCGTGCTCATCCATGACCGAACTCGCCGACCAGATCCGGGCCCAGCGTCACCTCGCGGCGGCGGCGGCCCGGAGACAGGGCGTCGCGATCGCCGCGCTCGGCACCTCGCCCCTGCCGGTACGGCCGACGATCACGCCCGAGGAACGCTACGTACGGATGGCCGGGGAGTACGCCCTCACCGCCGCCGAGCACCTGATCTGCGGGTGCCACGTCCACGTCGCGGTCGAGTCCGCCGAGGAGGGCGTCGCCGTGCTCGACCGCATCCGCCCCTGGCTTCCGCCTCTGCTGGCGCTCAGCGCGAACTCCCCGTTCTGGCAGGGAACGGACAGCGGCTACGCCAGTTACCGCCGCCAGGTCATGGGACGCTGGCCGTCGTCCGGCCCGACCGAACTGTTCGGCACGGCGGCGTCCTACCGCGCCGCCGTCCAGGAGATGCTGGACACCGGCGCGATCATCGACGCGGGGATGGTCTACTTCGACGCACGGCTGTCCCGCCGGTACCCCACGGTCGAGATCCGGATCGCCGACGTCTGCCTGCTGATGGACGACGCCCTGCTGGTGGCCGCCCTGGTCGGCGCGCTGGTGGAGACCGCCGCGCGCGCCTGGCGGGCCGGTGAGCCGGCGTCGCCGGTGCGTGCGTCCCAGCTGAGGCTCGCCACCTGGCGGGCGGCCCGGTCCGGGCTCCGGCACGACCTGGTGCACCC
The DNA here is from genome assembly GCF_024055675.1 of Actinoallomurus rhizosphaericola. Lineage (NCBI taxonomy): Bacteria > Bacillati > Actinomycetota > Actinomycetes > Streptosporangiales > Thermomonosporaceae > Actinoallomurus > Actinoallomurus rhizosphaericola. The sequence continues at coordinate 250,642 of NZ_JAMXMW010000009.1, forward strand.
GCTCACCGGCCGCCCGGCGCCCGCCGAGACCGTCGTACGGGCGCTGGTCGAGCACACCGCGCCGGTCCTGGCGGAGACCGGCGACCTGATCACGGTGGAGGGGCTCCTGCTCGGCGTGTTCAAACGGGGCAACGGCGCCGAGCAGCAATGGGAGGTCCACCAGCGGACCGGCGACCTGTCCGAGGTGGTGGCCTACGCCGTCGCCCGCACCCTGGAGTCCTGAGGGCCGGCCGGTCAGCGGAGGTGGCGGCCGAGGAAGGTGAGCTGGCCCGGCAGATGCCGCTGCCAGAACGCCCCGTCGTGGCATCCGCCGCTCATCGCCCCCTCGGGCCGCAGCCGCTTCCGGAGCCGGCGCGCCATCGGCGCGAACGGGTCGCTGGTGCCGCAGTCCACCCGGACCGGCACGCCCTTCAGGCGGTCCAGCCCGGCGAACACGTCGTTCCGCGCGAAGTCGGCCGCGTCGTCGAAGGCCCGATGGTTGGTCCGGCGGGCGTTGTCATAAGACGGGAACAGCGCCGGTGAGGAGGCGACGGCGGCGGCCACGCGCGGAGCGCCGGCCGTCTCGGCCAGCAGGAGCGCACCGTACCCGCCCATCGACCAGCCGAACACGCCGAACCGGTCCGTCGCCGCGCCCTGACGGCGCAGCCGGGGCAGCAACTCCTCGGTGATCATGCCGAGCGGATCCTCGCCGCTCGCCCGCCGGTGCCAGTACGTGTCGGGGCCGCCGTCCACCGTGACGACCGCGAACGGCGCGACCCCGCGCGTACGCACGACGTCGGTGAGGTACCGGTCGAGCCGGAGGCCGTTCGCGGCCGACACCGCCGAGCCGCCGTTGCCGTGCAGCGCGATCACGACGGGGAGGTGCCAGAGCGACCGGACGCCGGCGGGAAGCACGGCGACGGCCGTGACGTCGGTCCCGCGCCGGCGCGAGGTGAAGGTCTGCGCCTGGACGACGCCCGGTGTACGGGGCGGGTCCGGCAGGGAACCGCAGCGTCCGAGGGCGCGATCGAACCCCACCTTCCCCGGCAGCACGTCCTCCTCGACGAGGGCGGCGCCGAGCCCTCCCGCGACGGCGACCGCACCGACCCCCGCCCCGCCGAGCAGGAAGGCACGCCTGGACACCATCGGAACCGCCTCTCGCCGACGCCTCTGCGATAGAGACGTCCGCCGCCGTCCCGAAGTTCACCCGGAGGGCGCCCCGGGGGTTTCCGTTCCGGCACCTGGACCGGAAGGCTCGCCCCGAGGCTCTCGCTCCGGTGCCGGGGACGGAAGGCGGCTCTCCCGGCGCCTCCGTTCCGGCACCTGGGAAGGCCGATCCCCTCGGGGCTCGCGTTCCGGAGCCGGAGGGCCGGTCCTCTCAGTCCCGCGGGCGCGGGGTGCCGTCGGGGTTGGTGTCCGGTGCGTGTTCGTCGGTGAGTCCGGCCTCGCGGGAGGCCGTTCCGGGGCGGGTCTCGACGCCGGACAGCGGGTCGCCCTGCCGGGTGCCCTCCGCCTCGGTCTCGTACCCCTCCCCCGCACTCATCGTGCCGGGGACCACGCGCTCCTGGGGCTGGATCTCGTGGCCGGAGTGGGCGCCCACGCCACGGTCGCGCTCCGGCGGATGGTCTCTGCCGGTGTCGCTCATGGTCACTCGCCTCCTTGGGTCTTTACCTGCGGCCCTTCGCGGCGCTGCGTGTACCCGTGAGAACCGGGTGGAAACACCGGGTGACGGTCAGGCCGTCCGGGCGGCATGGGCGTGGGCGTGCACGTCACCGGCGTCGGGCACGGCGGCGCGTACCGCGCGCTCCACCTCGGCGTTGATCCCGTCGGCGTCCAGGAGGCTGAGGCCGTCGTCGAGGCGCGTCTCGACCTCGACGGCGAGGGTGCGGCCCATCCAGCGCGCCCGGACCTCCGCCGCGCCGACGCCCGGCACCCCGGCGGCGGCCGTCCGCGCGGCCTCCACATGGTCGGGGTCGACACCGTCCATCAGACGGTGTACGAGGTCGCGTGTGACCTCCACGCCGACGTGACAGATGAACAGCGTGACGGCCAATCCGGCCACCGGGTCGCCCCAGCGGTACCCGGCGGCCACGAGCGCGAGGCCGATCAGTGCGCCCAGCGAGGAGATGGCGTCGAGCCACGAGTGCTTGGCGTCGGCGATCATCGTGGCCGAGCGGATCCGGCGGCCGACCCGCAGCTTGTAGCGTGCGACGAGCTGGTTGCCGACGATGCCGAGCGCCGCGCCGACCATGCCCACCGCGGCGTCCGTCGTCCGCGCGCCGCCGACGAGCTTGTGGTAGCTCTCGTATCCGGCGAACAGCGCGCTGGCCCAGATGACCAGCGCCACTCCGAGCCCGGCCAGGTCCTCCGCCCGCTCGTAGCCGTACGGATAGCGGGCCGTCGCCGGCCGCCGCGAGATCCAGAACCCGAGGAACACCACCGCCGACGTCGAGACGTCCGACAGGTTGTGCAGGCCGTCGCCGAGCAGCGCGACCGAGCCGGTGACCAGGGCCAGGGCGATCTCGATCAGGGCGGTCACCGACAGGCCGGCGGCCGACACGGCCATGGCACGGTGCGCCGCCCTCCGGTCGGCGGTCTCGTCACGCTCGACGGCGACGGCGGATGTCACGGCGGCGCACTCTCCTTCTCACGGGGTGTGGTCGGTGGCGTGCCCCTCATGATACGTGATCGTGTGAAGAGGTGTTCACGCGTTCACCGTGGTTACCATGGCGGCATGGGACACGGCGTTGACGGACGAAGGACCCCCACCGGGCCGATCGACGCCGACCTGGCCAAGAGCGTCGCCGAGACGATGCAGGCGCTCGCCACCCCCAGCCGGCTGCGCATCCTCAGCCGCCTCCGGCAGGGCCCGTGCTCCGTCGGCGAGCTCGCCGACTCGATCGCCATGGAGCGCTCGGCCGTCTCCCACCAACTGCGCTACCTGCGCCACCTCGGCCTGGTCACCGGCGACCGCCACGGCCGCAGCATCGTCTACCAGCTGTACGACAACCACGTCGCCACGCTGCTCGACGAGGCGGTCAGCCACATCGAGCACCGCCGCCTCGGCGTCCCCGACCGCCCCCGCCCCGACGCCGCCACCGCCTGACCGCAGCCGCCCCCGACCGGTCGGACCGTCCCCGACCGGCGGAACCCGCCACCACCCGCCGGAAGCCGCCACCGGCCGATCGGACACGCCACCGCCCGGCGGGAGTCGCCGGGCGGTGAGACGCGGTCAGAGCCGTACGGGGACGTTGCTGCGGAAGACGTCGTGCGGGTCGCGGCGGCGCTTGATGTCGCGCAGCCGGGTCAGCGCTGCGGGAGCGAAGGCGTCGGCCGCGGTCTCGCCGGGATTGAGGAAGGTGAGCGGTTTGCGGCCGCTGACCGGGAGGCTCTCGGCGTACGCCCGCTGCCGGGTCGTGACCGCCCGGGCGGTCGCCGGGTCGGTCGGGAGGCCGAAGAGGTAGAGGGCGTAAGGCTCAGTGAGGGAGCCGTGCGGGGTGTCGGACGGGCGGGTGAACGCACCGCCGAGGTGGCGGATCTGCGCGCTGAGCAACGGGGCGATGGGGTCGGCGAGCAGCGTCTTGGCCGCGACGTCGTCCAGGTCGGTGAGCAGTTCGCCGCGCGAGAGGCCGGCGCCCGGATCGGTGGGTTCTGCGGTGATGGCCCCGAGTTCGCTGACCGGCATCACTCTCCTGCCGTCGGACACCGGCGCGGGCAGGCGGTCGAGCGGGCGCAGGAACTCGCGGGCCTCCTCCTCCGCACCGAGGTGGGTGACGTCCACGGCGACCATGGGGACCGAGCCGGGGAAGTGCAGCAGGTCCAGCCAGGCGGTCAGCTCCTCCGGCACGGTCGCGGTGATCCGCCGGTAGGCCTCCAGGACGTCCGGGGCGTGCTCGGCCGGCCACAGCACCCGGCCGCCGAACAGGCGCGGGGCCGGGTACAGGGCCAGTTCGAGGGCGGTGACGATCGCGAAGTCCCCGCCTCCGCCGCGCAGGGCCCAGAACAGGTCGGGATCGGTCCGTGCGGTGACGTGCCTCTGATGTCCCTCGGTGTCGACGACGTCGAAGGCGGCGACACTGTCGGCGACCCAGCCGTGCGCACGGCCGAACCAGCTCAGCCCGCCGCCGAGGGCCACTCCGGTGACGCTGACGACCGGGGAACTGCCGGGCAGGCCGGTCAGGCCGTACGGGGCGACGGCGGCCTGCAGCCGGCCCGACGACACGCCCGCCCCCAGCCGGGCGCGGCGGGCGGCCGGATCGATTTCCAATGCGTCCAGCCGGCCGGTGCGCAGCAGGATCGTGCCCTCGGTACGGCCGGTGGCCCCGTGCCCGTTCGGCTGGGTGGCGATGCTCAGCCCGGCCGAACGGGCGTGACGGACGAGCGCGGCGACGTCGTCGGCGTCGGCGGCCTCCACCACGGCGGCCACCGGTTGTTCGACGGCCAGGTTCCAGGGACGGCGGGCGGCGTCGAAGCCGGGGTCGCCGGGCAGCACGACCCGGCCGCGGACGACGGATCTCAGGGTGGTCAGAGCGGTCATGGTCTTCCTTCTCTCGTTCCGGCTCAGGCGGCGGCGTGGCGGCGTGCGTCGGCGGGTGCGGTGCGCCGGTGGGCGGGGGTGAAGCCGAGGGCGACCACGCCGGGCAGCAGCGCCGGCGGCAGCAGCGGGTCGGCGCTGCGGACCTCGATCACGCCGAACAGGGCCAGCAGTGCCGCGCCGAGCAGGGCCGCAGCCACCACGGCCGGCGCGCCCCAGCCGGACTCCCGGCCCTGGACGAGGGCGAACACCACCAGCGTGATCCCCCCGGTCGCGGTGAGCGCCCCGGCCAGGTCGAACCGGCGGCCGGTCCGGCGCACGGTGCCGCGCGGAACCAGCGGCAGGGCGAGGAGAGCGGCGACGCCGGCCAGCGGCACGTTGACGAAGAAGACCACGGCCCAGCCGAACGCGTCGGTCAGCACTCCGCCCAGCAGCGATCCGAGGATCATGCCGCTCCCGCCGGCGGTGCCCCAGACGGCGAAGGCGCGGTTGCGTTCGCGGCCTTCGGCGAACCCTGTGGACACCAGGGTCAGGGTCGCGGGGAACAGCAGCGCCCCGCCGAGCCCCTGCGCGGCACGGGCCGACACCAGCAACACCGGCGCGCCGGCCAGTCCGCCCGCCAGTGACAGCGCCAGCGCCGCAGCCGGGCGCCGGAACCGTACCGTCCGGTCGCCGTCGGTCGTCGGCGGGAGGTCCGCCCGGGGACTCGCGGTGACCGTGGTCTCGTTCGTCATGATCACTACGCTAGGAGCGGGAAAGACCTTGGATAAGGTGCATTCCCGTGGCGGATTCATGGGTCAATTCGGCGAAGCGGGTCGGCAGTGACCTGCATCTGGACCTGACCGGTCCCGGCAGTCGCCGCGCGGTCCTCATCCGCGCGCTCCGGGAGGCCGTACGGGACGGGAGGCTCGCTCCGGGCACCCGGCTGCCCCCGTACCGTTCCCTCGCCGCCGACCTCGGGCTGGCCCGCAACACCGTCGCCGACGCCTACGCCGAGCTGGTCGCCGAAGGCTGGCTGATCGCCCGCCAGGGGTCCGGCACCCGCGTGGCGCCGCGGGCCGAGCCCGTCCGGTCCCCACGCGCGCCGAAGAAGGCGCCCACGCACCCGGCCCCTCCCGCGCACGACCTGCGGCAGGGGCAGCCGGACGCCGCCTCGTTCCCGCGCTCGGCCTGGCTGGCGGCCGCCCGCCGCGCACTGAACGCCGCGCCGAACGAGGCGTTCGGCCCTGCCGACTCGCGGGGCCGTACGGAGCTGCGCCGAGCGCTGGCGGAGTACCTGACGCGCGCCCGCGGCGTCCGTACGACGCCCGACCGGATCGTGGTGTGCTCCGGCTTCGCGCACGCGCTGCGGCTGCTGTTCGGCGGCCGGGTCCTGCGCGGCCCGCTGGCGGTGGAGTCGTACGGGCTGGCCTTCCATCGTTCTCTCCTGGAGGCCGCCTCCGTGCGCACCGTCCCGCTCTCGCTCGACGAGTCCGGCGCCCGTACCGGCGAACTGCGGTCCCTGAAGGGGGTGCGGGCGGTTCTGCTGACGCCGGCGCACCAGTTCCCGACGGGAGGGCCCCTGCACCCCGAGCGGCGCGTGGCCGCGGTGGACTGGGCCCGGACCTGCGGAGGCGTCATCCTGGAGGACGACTACGACGGTGAGTTCCGCTACGACCGGGAACCGGTCGGCGCGATCCAGGGCCTCGACCCCGAGCGGGTCGTCTACCTCGGCTCGGTCAGCAAGAGCCTCTCGCCTGCGTTGCGGCTCGGCTGGATGGTGCTGCCGGAGCATCTCGTCGGCCCGGTGCTGACGGCCAAGGGCGAGCGGGAGGCGTGGGCGAGTGTCGCGGACCAGCTGACCCTCGCCGAGTTCATCGCCTCCGGCCACTACGACCGGCACATCCGCCGCATGCGCCAGCGTTACCGGGCCCGCCGTGACCGCCTCGTCGCCACCCTCGCGGCCCGGGCCCCGCACGTCGCCCTCACCGGCATCGCCGCCGGGCTGCACGCGGTCCTGCACCTGCCGCCCGGCACCGAGCGCGCCGCCGTCGAGGCCGCCGCCCGGCGGTCGATCGCCCTGGACGGCCTCGCCGGCTTCCGCCACCCGGCCGCCACCATGCCCGCACGGGACGGCCTGGTCGTCGGCTACGCCACCCCGCCGGACCACGGATACGGCCCGGCCGTCGAGGCACTGTGCCGGATCCTCCCCCCGGTGCCCCGCGAGAGCTGACCCTGAGGCGGGCTCAGGCGGCCGCTGACAGGCGGGCGGCCAGGAGGGCGCGTCCCTCGACGATCAGCCGGTCGACCTCCTCGGCTTCGTACCACGCGCCGTACGGGTGCCCGGCGACGGCCAGCTCGTGGAGGTGGATGAGCGAGCCCACCCTCCGGGACAGCCGGTGGCACGCCCACTTCACCGACGTCTCCGCGTTCGCCGCCGCCAGCGCGGCCGGAGCGTCGGCGATCTGCTCCGTGATGGCGGCGCGGTTCGGCGCGAGGCCGGGGTCGGCGAGGAGCCGCGCGGCCGGTGCCGCGGCCGCCGCACCGTCGCCGGCCAGCCGGTGGATCCGGGCCTCCAGCGCGTTCATCGTGACGACCGGGGACCAGATGTTGTAGTTCGGCGACGCGCCCGGCACCGGCACCGCCGAGGTCACCGACCGCAGGATGTCCAGCGCCTCGGCCTCCCGCTCCAGCGCCCAGAGGTACCTCGCCAGGTCGGCCTCGTCGTACAGCTCCTTCATCCGGGTGTGCGACCACCGCCGGGCCAGCGACGTCTTGACCTTGGCGAGGTGGTGGTTCGTCTCTCCGGCGGGAGAGGCCGCGGACGGCGGCGTCACGGGCGTAGCGCTCTTGGACATGACCGAATTCTGGTGGGCCGCGCCGACAGGCGGGGACGTCGTTGCGCCGAGGGTCTTCGTCGTCCCGGCCACCGAAACCCTCGGCGTTCCGGGGTCGATCGCCTCTTGCAGCTACCCCCGGGGGGTATGTTATGGTCGCTCGCATGCCCTACCGGGGGTGGGTATAAGTTGAGGACCGGCCGGAAATCCGGTCACGAATGACGTACAGCGTGTGAGGAGAACGAGATGACGACGAGCGAGTACAAGGTCAAGGGCATGACCTGCGGGCACTGCGTGTCGGCCGTGACGGAGGAGGTCAGCGCCATCGAGGGCGTCACCGACGTCAAGGTGGACCTGGCCTCCGGTGTCGTCACCGTCTCCAGCACCGCCCCGGTCGAGGAGCAGGCGGTGCGGGACGCGGTCGACGAGGCCGGCTACGAACTCGTGACGTCCTGACCCAGAACGACCAGCGAAGGAGACCAGCATGAACGCACCGGCCAGGCTCGGGGTCTTCGGGCTCGGGCTGGCGGTGGTGTTCGGCGCGGCGATGGGGGTCGGTCGCCTGACCGGCCCCGTCGGGGCCGAGACGAAGCCGAGTGCCGCGCACGGCGGCATGGAGCACCAGGGCGCGAGCCACGGCGGCCACGAGAGCATGCTGTCGGGCGGTCTGCTGGTGTCCGACCGGGGTTACACCCTCACCACCGTCCCCACCGCGACGGGCACGTTCGCGTTCCGGATCACCGGGCCGGACGGGCGGCCGGTGACGGCGTTCGACACGCAGCACGACAAGCGGATGCACCTGATCGTCGTGCGCCGGGACCTGTCCGGGTTCCGGCACGTGCATCCGGCGATGGACGCCGACGGCACCTGGCGGGTCGCCTCGCCGCTGAGCGGGCCGGGCACCTACCGCGCGTTCGCCGACTTCAAGCCCGCGGGCGCCGAGCCCCTCACCCTCGGCATCGACACCGCCGTCGCGGGCGACGCCGAGCCACGGGCCCTGCCCGCGCCGGCCACCACCGCCACCGTCGACGGTTACACCGTCACGCTCACGGGGACACTGGTCGCGGGCCGTTCGAGCCGGCTCGACCTGGCGATCAGCCGGGACGGCAGGCCGGTCACCGACCTGCAGCCCTACCTCGGGGCGTACGGGCACCTCGTCGCGCTGCGGCAGGGCGACCTGGCCTACCTCCACGTCCACCCGGACGGCGAGCCGGGCGACGGGACGACCAGGCCGGGGCCGACGGTGACCTTCCACGCCGAGGCGCCGTCCGCGGGCGCCTACCGCCTCTACCTCGATTTCCAGCACCACGGCACGGTGCACACCGCCGAGTTCACGGCCGTGGCCAAGGAGGGACGATGACCAGCACCACGAGCGCGGCCCCTGAACGCGTCGAGCTGACGATCGGCGGGATGACCTGTGCCTCGTGCGCCAATCGCGTCGAGAAGCGGCTCAACAAGCTCGACGGTGTGACCGCGACGGTCAACTACGCCACCGAGAAGGCGAGCGTCAGCTTCGAGCCCGGGATCAGCACCGACGATCTGATCGCCCAGGTCGAGAAGGCCGGGTACACCGCGAGCCTCCCGGCCCCGCCCGAGCCGGCCGAGACCGAGGAGCCCGCGGAGGACGCCCCCGTACGGGCGCTGCGCGACCGGCTGATCGTCAGCGCCGTGCTGGCCGTTCCGGTGATCCTGCTGGCGATGGTCCCGGCGCTGCAGTTCCGGTACTGGCAGTGGGCCTCGCTGACCCTCGCCGCGCCGGTCGTGGTGTGGGGGGCGCTGCCGTTCCACCGCGCCGCGTACAAGAACCTGCGGCTCGGCGCGGCGACGATGGACACGCTCGTGTCGCTGGGCACGATCGCGGCGTTCGGCTGGTCGCTGTACGCGCTGTTCTTCGGCACCGCCGGGGAGCCGGGCATGCGGCACCCGTTCGCCCTCACCATCGAGCGCGTCTCCGGGACCGGCGAGCTGTACCTGGAGGTGGCCGCCGGGGTGACGGTGTTCATCCTGGCCGGACGCTACTTCGAGGCGCGGTCCAAGCGGCGCGCCGGGGCCGCGCTGCGGGCTCTGCTGGAGATGGGCGCCAAGGACGTCGCGGTGCTCCGGGACGGCCGCGAGGAGCGGGTCCCGATCGACCGGCTGACGGCCGGCGACCGGTTCGTCGTACGGCCCGGCGAGAAGATCGCCACGGACGGCGTCGTCGTCGAGGGCGGTTCGGCGGTGGACATGAGCATGCTCACCGGCGAGTCCGTGCCCGTCGAGGTCGGGGTCGGCGACACCGTCGTCGGCGCCACCGTGAACGCGGGCGGCCGCCTGGTCGTCGAGGCGACCAAGGTCGGCGCCGACACGCAGCTGGCGCAGATGGCCCGGCTGGTCGAGGAGGCGCAGAACGGCAAGGCGCAGGTCCAGCGCCTCGCCGACCGGATCGCCGGGATCTTCGTACCGATCGTTATCACCCTCGCCGTGGCGACTCTGGGGTTCTGGCTCGGCACCGGAGGCAGCGTCGCGGCCGCCTTCACCGCCGCGGTCGCGGTCCTCATCATCGCCTGCCCGTGCGCCCTGGGCCTGGCGACGCCGACCGCCCTCCTCGTGGGTACGGGCCGTGGCGCGCAACTCGGCATCCTCATCAAGGGGCCCGAGGTCCTGGAGTCCACCCGGCGGATCGACACGATCGTGCTGGACAAGACCGGCACGGTCACGACCGGCCGGATGACGCTCGTCGACGTGGTGACCGCCGAGGGGCAGGACGCCGCCGAGGTGCTGCGGCTGGCGGGCGCGCTGGAGGACGCCTCCGAGCACCCGATCGCCCAGGCGATCGCCAAGGGCGCCGTACAGCGGGTCGGCGCGCTCCCCTGCACCGAGGACTTTGCGAACGTCGAGGGCCTCGGCGTGCAGGGCATCGTGGACGGCCACGCGGTCCTGGTCGGCCGTACGCGGCTGCTGGCGGAGTGGTCCCAGCACCTGCCCGCCGGGCTCGAACGCGCCAAGGAGGCGGCGGAGGCCCAGGGCAGGACGGCCGTCGCGGTCGGCTGGGACGGCGAGGCCCGCGCGATCCTGGTCGTCGCGGACGCGATCAAGGACACCAGCGCCGAGGCCGTCGCGCGGTTCCGCTCGCTCGGCCTGACGCCGGTGCTACTGACCGGCGACAACGAGGCGGCGGCCCGCGCGATCGCCGCCGAGGCCGGCATCGAGGAGGTCATCGCGGAGGTGCTGCCCGCCGATAAGGTCGACGTCGTCAAGCGGCTGCAGGGTGAGGGCAAGGTCGTGGCGATGGTCGGGGACGGCGTCAACGACGCGGCGGCCCTGGCCCAGGCGGACCTGGGGCTGGCCATGGGCACCGGTACGGACGTGGCGATCGAGGCCGCCGACCTCACCCTCGTACGCGGCGACCTGCGCGCCGCTGCGGACGCCATCCGGCTGTCGCGCCGGACGCTCGGCACGATCAAGGGCAACCTGTTCTGGGCGTTCGCCTACAACGTGGCCGCCCTGCCGCTGGCCGCCGCCGGCCTGCTCAACCCGATGCTGGCCGGTGCCGCGATGGCGTTCTCCAGCGTGTTCGTGGTCAGCAACAGCCTGCGGCTGCGCCGCTTCGAGGCGGCGCGCTGAGATGTCGCCGAACGGTCCGAGCAGCGGATACCACCGGGCGGGCGCTCCGGTGCCGTCGCCGGGTGGGCTGCTGCTCCTGGCTCTGACGCTGCTCGGCCTGTTCGCGATGCACGGGCTGCAGGCCACGGTCGGCCCGACCGACACCCATGCGTCCGCCATCGTGGCCATGTCCGGGATGGCGGAGACGGACGCCGGAATGCACCACCCGGACTCCGGAGCAGGCCACGCGGACGCCGTCGTGGCCATGCCCGAGGCGGGCCACGCGGACGCCGGGACGCACCGCGCGGACGCCGGGGCGGCCCGGGCCGAGGCCGGGGCCGGTCACGCGGGTGCGGAGATGCGCCACACGGACGCGGGGGCCGGTCGTCATCGGGTCTCGCCGCCGTCGCACGTCCCGGCCGGTCACCGGCATCCCGGCGGCCAGATGTGCCTCGGCCTGCTCGTGATGGCCGCGCTGTTGTTCCTGGCCGCCGCCTTCGCCGGCCGCCGTGACATCGCCGGCGGAGCGATCCGTCCGGTCGGCCGAGGACGGGACTCCCTAGGCCGGGCGCCGCCCCGGCCGTCCATCTTCCGGCTCTGCGTGCTCCGACGGTGACAGGCCCCGGGTCCACCGATGACCCGTCCGCGCCTGATCCCGCACGTCCGAACACGGAAGGTCGAAAAACGATGAAGCGTGCTCTCTCCCTGGTCGTCGTCCCGGTCGCCGCCCTCACCCTCGCCGCCTGCGGCGGTGGGACGGACGACTCGGCTCACCCGATGAACGGTCACTCCATGAGCCCGGGCATGAGCATGGGCTCGGCCCCGGCGACCGCCGGTCACAACGCCCAGGACGTGATGTTCGCCCAGATGATGATCCCGCACCACCGGCAGGCGATCACCATGGCGAGGCAGGCCGCCACCAAGGCGTCCTCGCCCGAGGTCAAGAGGCTCGCCGCCCAGATCGAGAACGCCCAGCAGCCGGAGATCGACGAGATGACCGGCTGGCTGAAGGACTGGGGGGCGTCCACGCCCTCGCCCGGCGGCATGCACATGGGCGAGGGGATGATGTCCGACCAGGACATGAAGAAGCTCGACTCGCTGTCCGGCAGCGCCTTCGACAAGGCGTTCCTGGAGCTGATGATCCAGCATCACCAGGGCGCCGTCGCCATGGCCGGGACCGAGCAGGCCAAGGGCTCGAACGCCGACGCCAAGGCCCTCGCCGCCTCGATCATCCGCTCCCAGAGCGCCGAGATCGCCACCATGCGGAACCTGCTGAAGCAGAGGTGACCGCCCGGGGCGGCCGGCCTCGGTCGGCCGCCCCCGGTCCAGGTTCCGGGTGCTCCCCCTGGGGCACCACCGTTCGGTGATGAAGGGAATGACATGGGCGCGATCGGTCACGCGCTGGCGATCACCGGGTCGATGACCTGGGAGATCCTCTGGGCGCTGATCCTGGGATTCCTGCTGTCCGCGATCGTCCAGGCGGTGGTCCGGCGATCGACGATCGTACGGCTGCTCGGCGACGGGCGGCCTCGTACCCTCGCGACCGCGACCGGCCTGGGCGTCGCGTCGTCATCGTGCTCGTACGCGGCGGTCGCGCTGGCGCGCTCGCTGTTCGTCAAGGGCGCGAGCTTCATCGCGGCGATGACGTTCGAGATCGCCTCGACCAACCTGGTGATCGAGCTGGGCATCATCCTGGCGCTGCTGATGGGCTGGCGGTTCACCGCCGCGGAGTTCGTCGGCGGCCCGATCATGATCGTGATCCTGGCGGTGCTGTTCCGGCTGGTCCTGCGGGAGCGGCTGCTGCGCGACGCCCGTGAGCAGGCCGAGCGCGGCGTCGCGGGCTCGATGGAGGGCCACGCGGCGATGGACATGTCCGTCCGGCGGCAGGGGTCGTTCTGGCGCCGGCTGCTGTCCGGGGAGGGTTTCACGTCGGTCGCGCACGTGTTCGTCATGGAGTGGGCGGCGATCCTGCGGGACCTGGTCATCGGCCTGCTGATCGCCGGGGGGATCGCGGCGTGGGTGCCCGACTCCTTCTGGCGGCACTTCTTCCTCGTCGGCCACCCGCTCGCGGCGAAGCTGTGGGGGCCGCTGGTCGGCCCGCTCGTCGCGGTGATCAGCTTCGTCTGCTCGATCGGCAACGTGCCGCTGGCCGCGGTGCTGTGGAAGGGCGGGATCAGCTTCGGCGGGGTCGTCGCCTTCATCTTCGCCGACCTGATCATCCTGCCGATCATCCTGATCTACCGGAAGTACTACGGCACCCGGATGGCGCTGTTCGTCACCGGGACGTTCTACGCGGCGATGGTCCTCGCGGGCTACCTCGTCGAGCTGCTCTTCGGGGTCACCGGTCTGATCCCCGGCGAGCGGCGGGCGGTGGTGATGGAGCGCGGGATCTCCTGGAACTACACCACCTGGCTGAACCTCGGCTTCCTCGCCCTCGCCGCCGTCCTGCTGGTCCGGTTCGTCCGTACGGGCGGGATCCCGATGCTGAAGATGATGGGCGGCTCCCCCGACGCCGAGCACACGGACCACGCCGGCCACGACGCGCATCAGCACCACCACTAGGACGACTCGGCGACGGCGCGTTCGTACGCGGCGCGCAGCAGGTCGGTGGCGCGGGGGCGGTCCGGGTGCAGGCAGGGGACGCCCAGCGGAAGTGGCGGCGTCTAGGGTCGGGCGAGTGATTGCAGATCGCAATCACTTGCCCAGAGGCCGGAGCCGCTCTCATGTCCAAGGTACGAGTCCACAACTTCTCGATCTCTCTCGACGGTTTCGGCACCGGCGAGGGACAGAGCATGGACGCGGCGTTCGGCCACGCCGGCACGCGGCTCCACGGCTGGTTCTTCCAGACCAGGTCGTTCCGCGCGATGCACGGCGAATCCGGCGGTGACACGGGCGTCGACGACGCCCTGGCCCGTACGTGGGAGCCGGGGATCGGCGCGGAGATCATGGGACGGAACAAGTTCGGCCCGCAGCGCGGGCCGTGGGAGGACCACGAGTGGACCGGCTGGTGGGGACCGAACCCGCCGTTCCACACGCCGGTGTTCGTCCTGACCCACCACCCTCGTCCGTCGATCGAGATGGAGGGCGGCACGACGTTCCACTTCATCGACGCGAGCCCCGAGGAGGCACTGCAGGAGGCGCGAAAGGCGGCGGGCGGGCTCGACGTGCGCGTCGGCGGCGGGCCGCGCACGGTGCGGGACTTCCTGGCCGCCGACCTGATCGACCACCTGCACGTCGCAATCGTCCCGATCGTGCTGGGCCGGGGCGAGCGGCTGTGGGACGGCCTCGAAGGGCTGGAGGAGCGGTTCCAGGTCGAGTCGGTCACCACGCCGAGCGGGGTGACGCACGTGACCTTCACCCGCCCCTGAGGTCGTCACCCAGGCACACCGATTCCGGAATCAGAGCCGTGAGCGATTCCGGCGCTGATATGTCCGTTTTGTGATGTACGGCGGCACAACGCGGAAAGTAAGGCCCAGTGCCGTAAAACGTTAACGAAACGTTGATTGGCAGACCAGGCCTGAACACCCCTAAACTACGGAAAGCCCCGGCTGCCCCCGCCTTCACAGGAAGCACAGCCGTCCGCCGAATCCCCCCTGGGACCCGGGAGACCATCAGTTGTCGAGGCGCGTCCGGAGCCGATGAGGCTCCGACCGGGCGACTCCGGCCCGAGCCCGACCCCTGCCCCGGTAGGCGGCGAGGAGAGGAGTAGGACTCTGTGGCGCCCTCCAACCCGATGACTCCCACGCGCGCCACCGGCCGCTCGCGGTTCCGGCGCTCGCTCCGGATCTGCGCCGCGGCCTCGCTCGCGGTCACCGTCTCGCTGACGACGGCCGGCATCGCCGACGCCGCTCCGAAGCCGTCGGCGGCCGCCGCGAAGAAGAAGCTGGCCACGCTCAGCCCCCAGCTCGACAAAAAGGTCGATCAGTACAACAAGACCAAGACCGAGCTCGACGCGGCCAAGAAGCGCCTCAAGGTCCTGCAGGCGCAGAAGAAGAGCGAACAGGCCACGTACGACCAGCTGCACGCGCGAGTCGTGCAGCTCGTCGCGAACGAGTACAAGACCGGCCAGTCCGACCCGGCCACCGCCGTGCTGGCCTCGCACAACCCCGACCAGGCCCTCGACCAGATGTCCACGTTCATGCACCTGGCGAGCAACCGTGGTCAGGAGCTGACCGCGTTCCTCGCCTCGACGCAGCGGCTCCAGCGTGACCTGGCCGCGGTCCAGAGCACGGTGCAGGACGTCTCTCAGAAGGCCGCGGCCCTCAAGTCGCAGAAGGCGTCGCTCGAGAAGCAGATCGCCGAACAGCGGAAGCTGGAGCGCGAGGCCGGCGAGACGACTCCGTCGGGCAGCGGAAAGATCGGCGGCACGTACACCGGCCCGGCCTCCGGCTCGGCACGCGCCGCGCTGAGCTACGCCTACGCCCAGCTCGGCAAGCCGTACATCTACGGCGGCACCGGCCCGAAGGGCTATGACTGCTCCGGGCTGACGATGATGTCCTGGCGGGCGGCCGGGGTCAGCCTCCCGCGCGTCGTCCCCGACCAGTACAACGCGACCCGCCGCGTCGCGCAGAGCGACGCCCAGCCCGGCGACCTGATCTTCTTCAGCGGCCTGGGCCACGTCGGGATCGTGGTCGACAGCGGCCACTTCATCCACGCGCCCCGCACCGGTGAGAACGTGATGATCAGCCCGATCGCCGGCTACTGGCAGGGGCAGATCGTCGGCTTCGGCCGTCCCTGACGGCGTTCCCTGAGATGTCACCGCGCGGTGGGCCCCTGGGGGCGGCTCACCGCGCGGTTCGCATCCTCGAAGTGATCAGTGCCGGCCGGACACGGCCCGGTGGTACTGCTGCCAGACCTCCTTGTCGGTCACGGCTCGGTTCAGGAACATCAGGCCGTCGAGCCGGCAGTCGCACGCGTTCTTCTCGGCGGTGTTCTGGGGGAAGCTCCCGCCGATCTTGATGCCGCGCGGGTCGGTCGCCGAGGTGACGTGGGTTCCCGGCGTCCCGACCTGCCACGGGTCGCCGGCCGTCGTGTAGAAGCCGTCCAGCGGCCTGCCGTCCTTGTACAGCCGCATCGTGCCGTGGTCGTAGTCGAACGACGCGGCGAGGAACACCCATTTGCCGATCGGCAGGATGCTCTGCCAGTCCTCGTTCGCGGCGAACGTCTGCGACTTTCCCCCGTCGATGCGGCGGCCGAGGGCGACGACGCGCAGCGTCCCCGACACGTCGATCACCTCGAGCAGCGCGCGCACGTCGTGGCCGTTCGAGTCGCCGCTGAGCAGGCCCGCCAGCCCGACCGCGTTGTAGACGTCCGACGGGTCGGCCGTCTCGGAGTTGGGTGCCGGGTTCGGGCCGGTCATCTTGAACCAGCCCATGATCGAGGCCTCCTTCGCACCGCTGAAGGCGCGCAGGGTCGGCACGCCGGTGGTCGAGTAGACCCCGGCCTTCCAGTCGTCGTTGCCCTTGGTGTCCGGGTTCACCTGCCGGGTCTGGATCGCGTGGCCGCCGCCCGGGAACGCGCTGTCCCGTACGCGCATGGCGGCCCCGCCGTTGATCAGGTTGATGGTCGTGCCGGAGAGCCCGCGGTCGCGTTCCCGCGCGGGGTCGCCCGCGACGGGGTGCTCGAAGTCGTAGTACGAGACGAGGTTCGGCCGCAGGCTCGGCAGCACCGCCGACAGGGCGTGGCCCTGCCCCCGGTCCCCGCCGGTGCCCGCCTGGGCCGCGCTCACGCCCGCGAGCGGCCCGCAGAGCAGGGCGGCCACGGCGGCCGCCGCGAGGCGCCGGGACCGTACGGACCGGCGGCGGCCCGCACCTTTGGCGCTGGTTTCCGTCATGTTCCCTCCACGCGTCTGGGATCCCGGCGGTCACCGTCGGGGACGGTGACCGCCGGGGTCGAGGGGCCCGGGCCGCGTCCGCCGCCGGACCGGCCGGGTCGCGGCCCGGGCCCACGATCAGTCGCCGACCGCCGTGCCGGTGACCTTGAGGTTGCGGACCCGGCCGGTGTTGTCGAACGAGCCGAACCCGACCCGGCCGGACGCGAGGGTCTTGTCGACCGCCGTCATGCGCGGGTCCTTGGAGTGGTCGAGGTAGACCGCGATCTCACCGGTGTCGACGTGCCGGATCACCGTGACGTGGTGCCACTTCATGTCGGTGATCGACGGTGGCGCGCCGCGCGACCGCAGTGCGTCCCACTGGTCCTCGATCCGCAGCCGGTCGGCGTTGTTCACCAGGAAGATCCCGTTGTGCGGGTAGATCGAATTGTCCTGCGACAGATGCGCGTAGTAGAACTGCGTGTCCGACTGGTAGCCGAACACGATGATCACGTCGCGGTTCGTGACGTCCGTCGGGGTGTCGATCCGTACGTCCGCGTCGATCCGCTCGGTGCCGAACTTCGGGCCCTTGGTGAGCACCGCGTACTCGAACGGGCGGCGCGGGCCGGGCCGCTCGGTGCCGGCCTCGGCCAGGATCACCTGGTTGCCCTTGAACTCCCACTTCGACGGGGTGACCGGCGCCCAGTTCTTCGCGCCCGCCGTACCGTCCACGTGGGTGTGCCCGACCGGCCCGCCCGCGAAGTGCCGGGTGCCGACGACCTTCCAGATCTTGCCGTTGGCCTTGGACAGCATGTACAGCTCGCCGTGGCTGTCGCGGCCGAAGCGCAGGTCGACGCGCTTGTCCCCGGCGAACTGCTGCATCGTCAGCCGGTTGCCGTTCGTGTCGAACGTCTGCAGCTGGTGGATCGGCGCGCGCGGCCCGCCGCGGCGCATCTGGCTCTCCTCGGTGTAGTAGACGGAGCCGTCGACGAGGTCGCCGAAGATGTACTTGCCGTACAGCTCGGGCAGCTTGTGGCCGCGGTAGACGTAGCCGCCGGAGATCGCCTTGCCGATGTCGCTGGTGCAGTTCCAGCCGGCGGGCGGGTCGTGGTCGTAGGCGGCCACCGGGTAGTCGTAGCCGTACTTCGCGTCGTCCGCGGGCAGCGGGTACAGGTCGCAGCGGTCGTTCTTGACGAAGGTGAACGGGCCCTCGCGGTTCGGCCAGCCGGCGTTGTCGCCCGCGCGGATGTCCCAGACGCCCTCGATGGCGTGCTCGCCGATGTGGCCGAGGAACAGCCGGTGGCTGCCGCCGGTGTCCCAGCTGAAGCGGTGCGGGTCGCGGAAGCCGAGGGCGTAGATCTCACCGAGCGCGCCGGGCCTGCCGACGAACGGGTTGTCGGCGGGGATGCCGTACTTGCCGTTGGCGCTGTTGTTCCCGTGCGGGTCGATGCGCAGGAGCTTGCCCTGCGGGACCCCGAGGTTCTGCGGGTCGGTGTTGCCGGCGGCCTGGCCCTGCCCGCCGTCACCGGCGGCGATGTAGAGCTTGCCGTAGTCCTTGTCGCCCCGCTTGGCGTTCGGGTTGAACCCGATCTCCTGGATGCCGTGGATCTGCCCGCCGAAGCCGAGCCGGAGGATCTCCCGGTGCGTGCCGTGGAAGGTGTCCGCCTTCGGGTCGTCGGCGGTCCACTCGTCGATGACGCCGTGGTAGATGGTGCCGGCCTGCGGAGTCAGGTCGGGGACCTTCGTGGTGCTGGAGGCCAGCTCGGTGTGGACGGTGTAGAACTTCCCGTTCGTCCGGAAGTCCGGGTCGAAGGCGACGATGCCGAAGCCCTGGCCGAGGCCGCGCCCGGAGAAGAAGTACGGGTCGAACTGCGCCTTAACGTCCAGGTAGACGTGCGGCCGGCCGTTCCGGACGATGTACATGTTGCCGTTCAGGTCCGGCACGTACATCCGGCCGGAGCCGTCCGGCACCTCACCGATGAAGTTGATGCGCGCCCAGCGCATGAGGCGGGGGTCGACGGGCGCGGGAGTGGGCTCCGACTGGGGGAACTGCGCGTACTCCTGGAGGACGAGCCCCAGGTCGGAGGTGATCGGTCGTTCGGGGATCGGGTCCTTGACGGGCTGGTCGTCGGCCAGCGCGGCCGTCTGCGGCACCGTGAAGAGGGCCGCCAGGAGAGCGACGGTCGTCAGAAGGCACCATCTGAGCTTCGTCATTCTGCCACCCATGGGGTCGATAGGCGGAAAGCGCTTTCTGCAAACGCTTTCCCGAACGTAGGTGAGGGGGATCACAGCGTCAAGAGAGAGATTCGGCGGCCTCCCGGTCGGTCCAGATGAAATCGGATCGGTGCAGGTCGGGGCGGTCCGGATCGGGGCGGCCCGGACCGGTCCGGGCCGGTCCTGATCCGGCCAGGTCGGGTCCGGCCGGGCCGGGCCTGATCCGGCCAGGTCGGGTCGGGTGCGGTCGGGTCAGGTGACGTGCTCGGCGAAGCGGGCCAGGCACAACGACAGCGCCTCGGCGCCCGGCATCGCCCACAGGTCGTCGTTGAAGATCTCGACTTCGATCGGTCCCGTGTAGCCCGCCTCGTCCACGGCCGTACGGAACCGGCGCAGCTCCACGCAGCCGTCGCCGAGCATGCCGCGCCCGGTCAGGACGCCCTCGGGCAGCGGAGTCGTCCAGTCGGCCACCTGGAACAGCGCGATCCGGTCCTCCGCCCCGGCGCGCGCGATGGCGGCGTACGCGTTCGGGTCCCACCACAGGTGGTAGGTGTCGACCATGACGCCGACCCGCGCGGCGGGATGCGGCGCGGCCAGGTCGAGTGCCTGGTCGAGCGTCGAGACCACGCAGCGGTCGGAGCAGTACATCGGGTGCAGCGGTTCGAGGGCGAGGCGCACGCCGCACTCCCCCGCGTACGGGGCCAGTTCGGCGAGCGCGTCGGCGACCCGCCGCCGCGCACCGTCGAGGTCGCGGGAGCCCTCGGGCAGCCCGCCGCTGACCAGCGCCAGGGCCGGCGCGCCCAGCTCGGCGGCCTCCTCGATGGCCCGCCGGTTCTCCGCGATCGCGTCGGGGAGCTGGAAGAACCCGCCCCGGCACAGCGACGTGACGGTCAGCCCGGCGTCGCGGACCAGCTTGGCCGTACGGGCCAGGCCGTACTCGGCGACCGGTTCGCGCCAGAGCCCGACCCCGGTGACGCCGGCCGCGACGCACCCCGCGACCAGGTCCGGAAGCAGCCAGTACCGCGTCGTCCACTGGTTCAGGCTGAAGCGTTCCATGGTCAGGAGCCCTCCTTCACCGGGGAGGCCGTGCTCCCGGGCCGCTCGCTCACGCCCTGGACCGTGAGCCACGCGCGCATGCGTGCCACCGCGAGCTCCGGGTCGGGCAGCAGTCCCGCCCGGTCGGCCAGCTCGAACAGCCGGACCAGGTGCGGGACGGGCCGGGCGCTCTCCAGGCCGCCGACCATGCGGAAGTGCGCCTGGTGCCCGGCCAGCCAGGCGAGGAACACCACGCCCGTCTTGTAGTAGTACGTCGGGGCGGCGAAGAGGTGCCGCGCCAGCGGCACGGTCGGCGCGAGGATCCGCTCGTACGCCTCCGTGTCCCCGGCGTCGAGCGCGCCGAGGGCCGCCGCCGCGGCGGGCGCGATCGGGTCGAAGACGCCCAGCAGCGCGTCGCTGTGGCCGTGCTCGTCGCCGCGGATCAGCTCCGGGTAGTTGAAGTCGTCGCCCGTGTAGAGCCGTACGCCCGCGGGCAGGCGGCGGCGCAGCGCGACCTCCCGTTCGGCGTCCAGCAGCGACACCTTGATCCCGTCGACGTTCGCGGCGTTCGCCGCGATGATCGCCAGGACGCTCTCGGCGGCCGCGTCCAGGTCGGCCGACCCCCAGTAGCCCTCCAGGGCCGGGTCGAACATCGGGCCCAGCCAGTGCAGCACCGCGGGCCGCGCGACCTGGCCGAGCAGCCGCCCGTACACCTCCGCGTAGTCGCCGGGACCGGTCGCCGAGGCGGCGAGCTGGCGGCTCGCCATGATGACGGGCGTCCCCCCGGCCGCCTCGATCACGGCGAGCTGCTCCTCGTACGCCGCGGCGATCCACTTCAGGGGCGTGGGCCCGGGCGGGAGCTGGTCGGTGCCCGCGCCGCAGACGATGCGCCCGCCGCAGGCCCGCGCCTCCGCGCCGCTGCGCCGGATGAGCTCGCGCGTCGCCGGCCAGTCCAGGCCCATGCCGCGCTGCGCGGTGTCCATCGCCTCCGCGACGCCCAGCCCGTACGACCACAGGTGGCGGCGGAAGGCCAGGGTCGTCTCCCAGTCGACGGCCTCCGGGTCGGCGAACGGGTCGACGACGACGTGCGCGGCGGCGTACGCGACGCGCGACGTGGCGGGCACCGCCGGCGGCGGGTAGGCGCGCGGCTCGCCGAGCGTGTACGGGACGATCGAGCCGTCCGCCCTCGGCAGATCGATCTTCACTTGGTGATCTCCGGGACCTCGATGCGGCGGCCCTCCTTCCAGGAGCGCAGGCCCAGCTCGGCGAGCTGGACGCCCCGCGCGCCCGCGTAGAAGTCCCACGGGAACTCGCCCCCGTCGGCGACGTGCCGCAGGAACAGCTCCCACTGCGTCTTGAACCCGTTGTCGAACTCGGCGTTGTCCGGCACCTCCTGCCACTGGGCGCGGAAGTCCTCGGTGGCGGGCAGGTCGGGGTTCCAGACGGGTTTCGGCGTCATCGACCGGTGCTGGACCCGGCAGCGGCGCAGACCGGCGACCGCGCTGCCCTCCGTACCGTCCACCTGGAACTCCACCAGCTCGTCGCGGAACACCCGCGTCGCCCAGGAGGAGTTGATCTGCGCGATCACGCCGCCCTCGAGCTCGAAGATGCCGTACGCGGCGTCGTCCGCCGTCGCGGCGTACGGCTTGCCGGCCTCGTCGACCCGCTCGGGGATGTGGATCGCGCCGAGCGCCTGCACCGAACGGACCGGCGCGATGACGTTGTCGAGGACGTACCGCCAGTGGCAGAACATGTCGGCGATGATCCCGCCGCCGTCCTCCACCCGGTAGTTCCAGCTCGGGCGCTGCGCCTCCTGCCAGTCGCCCTCGAACACCCAGTAGCCGAACTCCCCGCGCACCGACAGGATGCGCCCGAAGAAGCCGCCGTCCACGAGACGCTTGAGCTTCAGCAGGCCCGGCAGGAACAGCTTGTCCTGCACGACGCCGTGCCGTACGCCCGCCTCGTCGGCGAGCCGGGCGAGTTCGAGCGCCTCCTCGACGTCCTCGGCGAGCGGCTTCTCGGTGTAGACGTGCCGGCCCGCCTCGATCGCCGTCCGTACCGCCGGCGCGCGGGCGCCGGTGATCTGGGTGTCGAAGTAGATCTCGACGCCGGGCCGGGCGAGGGCCTCGCCGAGGTCGGTCGACCACTCCGTGAGCCCGTGCCGCTCGGCGATGGCGCGTAGCTTGGCCTCGCTGCGGCCGAGCAGGATCGGCTCCGGCCAGAGCACGGTGCCGTCGGCGGTGGTGAGCCCACCCTGGTCGCGGATCGCCAGAATGGAGCGGACGAGGTGCTGGCGGTACCCCATCCGGCCGGTCACGCCGTTCATGACGATCCCGATGGACCTGCGTGCCATCCCTGTGTGTTCCTCTCTGCGGGTTCCGGTCGGCGGCTCGACGGGTGGGCGTCGGCTGTTCGGAAGGAGTTCGGTCGGTGAGGGCTCGGTCGGCGGGGTTCGGTCGGCGCGGTTCAGTCGGCGGCCGAGGCCGCGCCGAGCAGGTCGCGGATCCGGCCGGTGGCACGGGCGAACTCCGGGCGGGCCATGGTCGTGGCGTAGTCCCGCTCGTCCGGCAGGCCGACGTCGATGACCTCGGCGATCGTGCCGGGCCGGTCGGTCATCACGATGATCCGGTTGGCGAGGTAGGCCGCCTCCGCGATCGAGTGCGTGACCAGCAGGACGGTCGTATGGGTCTCCCGCCAGATGCGGTTCAGCTCGATGTTCAGCTGCTCGCGGGTGAGCGCGTCGAGCGCGCCGAACGGCTCGTCCATCAGCAGGACCGGCGGCTCGTGCAGCAGCGCCCGGCACAGCGCCACCCGCTGCTGCATGCCGCCGGACAGCTCGTGCGGGTACGCGTCCTCGAAGCCGGTCAGCCCGGTCATCGCGATCAGCTCCGCGGTGCGCTCGCGGGCCCGGTCGGCGGGCATCCGGCGCATCTCCGCCTGCAACAGGATGTTGCGCCGGGCGCTGCGCCACTCCAGCAGCGCGGCCCGCTGGAAGACGTACCCGATGTCGTGGCGCGGCCCCGTGACCGGCTCGCCGCGGAGCCGTACGGTGCCGGAGGACGGCTTGAGCAGCCCGGCGACCAGCTTGAGCAGCGTCGACTTGCCGCAGCCCGACGGGCCGACGATCGCGACGAACTCCCCCTCGGCCACGTCGAGCGACACGTCCCGCAGCGCCGTGACGTCCTTCTTCTTCGTACGGAACCGCACGGCCACGTCCTCCAGCCGAACGCTCCCCCCGCGGCTCGCTTCCTGTTTCGCCACTCGTCCTCGTTCCCGTGTGCTGCCGGGCATCGTCGGCGCTCCTCTCGGTCGGTCAGCCCTGCGGCGCGGCGGAGGGGTCCCAGTACGCCGATGGTGCCTGTGCCTTGCTGATCAGGCCGCTCTGTGTGAAGACGGCGATGGTCTGCCGCCAGTCGGCGTCCGTGTTGACGCCGGGGGCCTTGCCCTGCGTGGCCGCGGTGTGCAGGAGGCTCAGCGTGGTCTTGAACTGGTCGGCCAGCACCGTCTCCGACGGGAGCTGCTGGGACGCGCCGCGCATGGCGGCGACGGCGTTCGCCGAATCCTTTTCGGCCTCCGCCCACGCCTCGCTCGTGGCCGCGGACATGCGCTTGACCAGGTCCGTGTCGCTCTTCAGCTTGCGGTCGCCGACGAGCAGGCCGTTGGAGTAGAAGTTCAGCCCGAAGTCGGCGAACTTGAGGTACGCCACCTGCTTGCCGGCCTTGGCGGCCATCGTGGGGCCCTGGTCGTTCGCGTAGCCGATGAGGCCGTCGGTCCGGCCGGAGATGACCGCGGCCATCTTGCCCGCCGGGTCGGTGTTCTGCAGGTGGACGTCGGAGTCGGTGAGGCCGTTCTTCTTGAGGAACGCCGGGAACGTACGGGACGGCGCGTCGCCCGCGGTGGCCGCGATGCGCTTGCCCTTCAGGTCGGCCGGTGTCTTGATCGCCTTGTCGGAGAAGAACTGGACGGCCGCCGGGGTCGTCTGCAGGTAGACGCCGATGCTCTTGACCGGCAGGCCCTGGCTCACGCCGGCCAGCAGGGCCGGCGTGTCCGCCCAGCCGAAGTCGGTCTGGCCCGCGCCGGTCGCCTGCACCGTCTTCTGTGAGCCCTGCCCCGCCTTGATCTGCAGGTCGATGCCGTGCTTCTCGAAGATGCCCTGCTTCTTGCCGTAGTAGAACGGCGCGTGCTCGCCGTAGGGGTACCAGTTGAGGGTCAGCGTGACCTTGTCCAGCTTCTTGCCCGAGGCGCCGGTGGTCTTGTCGCCCCCTCCCCCGCACGCGGCGGCGACCGCCACGATGGGGACCAGGGCCAGGACGAGGCTGCGCAGTTTCATGTCGTCTCCGTCGGTAGGTCGGGGGGACGCGTCAGGTCGGCGGGACGGGGGCCGGCGTACGGCCGGGGAGTGTGGGCCGTGCGTCAGTAGGTGGTGGTCACGGCGGTGCCGCGACGGCTCGCGTGCCAGGGCAGCAGCAGCTTCTCGGCGAACTCCACGAGCACGAACAGGACGACGCCGATCAGGGACATCACGAGGAGGCCGGCGAAGAGCATCGGGGTGTCGAGGTTCCCGTTGGCCTGCTGGATGACGTATCCGAGGCCCTCGTTCGCCCCGACGAACTCGCCGACGACGGCGCCCGTGACGGCGAGCGTCACGGCGACCTTCAGGCCGGAGAACAGGTGCGGCAGCGACGCCGGGAATCGGATCTTGGCGAAGGTCTGCAGCGGTCCGGCGCCCATCGTCGCCGACAGCTGGATCATCTCGGGGTCCACCGCCTTCAGGCCGGTGACCATCGAGATGACGACGGGGAAGAACGCGATGAGCACGGCCACGACGACCTTGGGCGCGAGGCCGAAGCCGAGCCAGACGACGAGCAGCGGCGCGATCGCGACCTTCGGGATGACCTGGGCGAACAGCAGCACCGGGTAGAGGGTCCGCTCGACCGCCGAGGAGTACACCATGATCACGGCGGCGAGGACGCCGACGACCGTCGCGATGACGAAGCCCAACAGTGTCTCGTACGTCGTGACCCAGGTGTGGTGCCAGAGGTAACCCGTCTTGTCGCCCATGACCTGCAGGGTCTTGGCCGGCGACGGCACCAGGTACGCCTTGATCAGCTTCGCCGCGGTGATCGCCCACCAGGCGAGAAGGCAGGCGACGAGCAGCGCGACGGGCCGCCAGGACCGCACGACCGCCTCGCGCACCCGCTCGCCCGCCCCGGGTCTGTCGCGCTCGGCGACTCCGGCCACCGGAACACTGGGCGTGGTGCTCTGACTCACCATGAGCTCCTCCGTGCTCGGACCCCGAGGTCGTACGGCTGTCAGAAAGCGTTCTCTGAAAGCGCTTTCTGCTACCGTAGGGACGGCGTACGGTGCGGTCAAGAGGCGTTTTCCACCGACCTGGATCGCATGGACGCGGCATGCTGGAGCCAGGAGGGCGCAAAGTGGGGGAAAAGCAGACCGGCGGGAGCGGCACGACCGGCGGGCACGTCACGCTGCAGGACGTCGCCCGGCGGGCGGAGGTCTCCCTCGCCACCGCCTCCCGCGTCCTCAACGGCACCACCCAGGTCCGCGCCGACCTGAAGGAGCGCGTCCTGGCCGCCGCGTCCGAGCTGGCCTACGCGCCGAACGCGCACGCCCAGGCGCTCGCCCGCGCCTCCAGCCAGTCCATCGGTCTGATCTGCCACGACGTCAGCGACCCGTACTTCGCGGCCATCGCGCGCGGCGTGACCCGCGCGGCCGCCGAGCACGGGCTGCTCGTCATGCTGGCCAGCACGTTCCGCGACCCGGCGCGGGAGGTCGACTACGTCGCGATGCTCCGCGCCCAGCGGGCCCGCGCCATCCTGCTGATCGGATCCGGGTTCGAGGACCGCGCGTGGGAGCGCTCGATGGGCGCCGAACTCGACCCCTACGTACGGGCCGGGGGCCGGGTCGCCGTCCTCAGCCGCCACCGCAGCCTGCGCGTCGACACCGTGCAGCCGGAGAACCGCGAGGGCGCGGCCGCGCTCGCCCGTACGCTCCTCGCGCTCGGCCACCGCGACTTCGCGGTGCTCACCGGGCCGCGCACGCTGACCACGGTCGTCGACCGGCTCGGCGGCTTCCGCGACGCCCTCGCCGAGGCCGGCGTGTCACTCTCCGACGACCAGATCGTCGAGGAGTCGTTCACCCGCGACGGCGGATACGCCGCCGCGACCGAGCTGATCCGCCGGGGCCTGCGGGCGACCTGCGTGTTCGCCCTCACCGACGTCATGGCGATCGGCGCGCTGTCCGCCTTCCGCTACCACGGGGTGGACGTCCCGGGACGCGTGTCCCTGGCCGGCTTCGACGACATCCCGATCGTCCGCGACCTCGTCCCGCCCCTGACGACGGTCGCCCTCCCCCTGGAGGAGATGGGCGAGCGGGTCATGAACCTCGCCCTCCGCGACCCGGCCCGCCGCAGCCGCGTCGAGCGCATCCCCGGCGAGGTCGTCCTCCGCGCCACCACCGCCGCCCCGCGCAAGCCGTCCTGAACACCGGTCCGTGCCGGACGTCCGGAGCGGGCATCAGGATCACCGAAGGCGGATGAATTGCCCGGCAACCCGCAGGGAGCCGAGCAGGACGATTCGGGGAACTCCCCGCCACTCCTCTGGAGACGCGGGTCACGCGGTGTTCGAATTCCTCCGCGATCTTCGAAGATCCCCGTCAACCCCCCGCGTCTTCAGGAGTCATCATGCGTCGTCTCGGGCTGCCCTCCTCCGTCCGCCGGCTCACTCGCACCCGCAGGTTCGTCGTCCCGGTCGCCGCGTTCGCCGTAGGGGTCGTCATCACGCCGGTGGCCGCGTACGCCGCGACCGGGTCCTTCTCCAGCAGCACGACCACGTCCGCGGTGACGGCCACGAACACCGGCGGCGGTTACGCGCTCGACGCGACCTCCTCCAAGACGACCGCGATCCGCTCCACGTCCCAGGGCACCGGCAACGGGTCCGCGATGTTCCTCCGTCAGTACTCGACCGGCGAGGACTCCAACGCGCTGTACGCCAAGGCGTACCCGACGGACGGCGTGCACTTCGGCGTCCAGGGCGTGACCTCCTCCCAGGGCGCGGGCGTGTACGGGCAGTCGGCACAGGACACCGGCGTGGCCGGGCAGGGCGTGGCCGGCGTCGTCGGTCAGGGCACCGCGTACGGCGTCGTCTCCGCGGGAGACGGGCTGCTCACCGGCGGCAACCTCTACGACGACGGCGGCCTGAGCGGGATCTGCACCGTCGCCTCCGGCGCGACGACCGCCGACTGCACGTTCACCATCCCCTTCGTCGACACGGCGGCCAGGCCCGTCGTCGTGGTGACCCCGCAGGGCAACCCCGGCGGCGCCTACTGGGTGCAGAACGCCTCGGCCTCCGGCTTCACGCTGAGCCTCTCCGCGCCCGCGCCGGCGTCGGTGGACTTCGGCTACCACGTGGTCGGCCTGTACCCGCAGGCGGCCGCCGCGAAGCACCTGCCGTCGTCCGCCCGGCCCAAGGTCCGGCGGGCCCAGCGCTGACCTCCCGGCCGGGCGGTGGGGATCCCCTGAAGACCGCCGGAACGGATCTCCGGCGGCGGGCGGCGCGATAATGCCACTCTGCCGCCGGCCGTTCCCGGCGGGCACCGGAAGAGCCGCTCACCGGCTCTACGGTGAGAACGGGGTTTTCGTACACGAGGGAGACGACGTGAGCTACCCACCGGCACGTTACGAGGGCGAGAACGGCGAGATCAGCGCCACCTACCGCCCGACCGGCCACGAGCCGGAGCTGACCTACTCGTCCGGCAACACGGTCCACTACCTCGCGACCGGCGAGGCGACGGGCGGGCTGTTCGGCCTGTACCGCTGGGTGATGGGCCCCAAGCCCAGCGGCCCCGACCCGCACTTCCACCGGTCGATCGCCGAGTCGTTCTACATCCTCAGTGGAACGGTCCGCATCTACAACGGCGAACGCTGGATCGACACGGTCCCCGGCGACTTCGTCCACGTCCCGGCCGGCGGCATCCACGCCTTCCGCAACGAGTCCGGAGAGCCGGCCTCGATGCTGCTGCACTTCTCCCCGGGCGCCCCGCGCGAGGGCTACTTCGAGGGCCTCGCGGAGGGCCTGGACAAGCTGACCGACGAGGAGCGCATCGAGTTCTTCCTCCGCCACGACAACCACTGGGTCTGACACAGACGCCGATGTGATCGAGCCCGCCGTTCCGGCCCGGCGGCCTTGGGAGTACCGAGTTCCCCGGGCGGGGCACGGGGTGTCGCAGCGGCATCGGGCCGTGGCGCGGCTACGCCCGCCGCAGCTCCCTGGGGGTACGACTCAGAGCGTCGGGCACCTCGCGCATCTCGTCGTCGAACACCATGACCTGACGGGTTTCGGTGCCGTAGGCGGTCCAGCCGGGATCGCCGTCCCGCGCGAAGCGCACGAGTGCGCCGTGCAGGGCGGTTGCCAGATGCCGTGGTGCGTCGGGGCCCAGCAGGTCGGCTGCGCCGGGGGCGTCGAGGTGATCGAAGACGAAGGGGAGGTCCGTACAGTGAGCGGCGCCGAACAGAGGCGTCGGCCATGCGAACTGGTAGGCGTAGGTGGAGATGCCCGCAGCCGCGGCACCGTCGGCGACACCGCGTGCGGGCGTGCGGAAGGTGCGGTCCGATAGGGCTTGCGCGAGCGCGTGACCGGGATTGTCCGTCTCCAGGGCGCGCATGTAGTCCTCCAGGTCCTCGCCGGTGAGGCCGAGGTTGGCGAATCCCTGCCTGGACGCCTGCACCGAGGGGGCGGGTTCCACCGTACCGAGAATGAAATTCCACTCCTCGACGGTGGTGCCGATCATGAGCGAGTCGATGGCCCCCGGCTCGGCGAGAGCGTCGTAGGGCGAAGCGGTGACGACGTCGCCGTCCAGGGTGGGCTGCCAGCGCAGGGAATCGCGCCTGACCCGCCGGGCCCGCTCGTCCACCTCGGCCGCAGGTGGCAGCACCTCCTTGGGCAGCCAGGCGGTCTCCAACTCCAGGCGCTTTCGCACCGGCACGCTGGTGAGGGCGGCGCGCGTGCGCGGGGTGCCGAGCAGCGCGGCGAAATCCTCCGAGAGCGTCTCCGTACGGGGGAGGGAGGCGAGCAGGGGCGTTCCGGCGCTCATCACGGCCAGACGGCGGAACAGTCCCCGCGCAGCCGGACAGCCGGAGAGGGTCAGGGTGGCCGTGGCTCCTGCGGACTGCCCGGCCACCGTGACGTTGGAAGGGTCACCGCCGAAGGCTTCGATGTTGTCGTGCACCCAGCGCAGCGCCATGGTGATGTCGAGCAGGGCACGGTTCGCGACGCCATCGTCGAGGATCATGAAGCCCTCCGCGGCGAGGCGGTAGTTGGGAACGACGAGCACGATGCCGTCCCGGGCGAAGGACTCGCCGGTGTACCAGGGGCTGGCGTTGCCTCCGCTGAAGAATCCGCCGCCGTGCAGCCACACCACGACGGGGTGGTGACCGCCGGTGTCCGCGGGCGCGTACACGTTGAGGTTCAACGGGTTCGGGCCCGCGACGACAGGGTCCGGGAAGAGATCCTGGGCAACGTTCGGGTGCGCCGCCGTGGCTCCGTAGGCCACGGCCTGGAGCACACCGTCGAACGGCCGGAGGGGGCGTGGCGGAGCGAACGCGTGGTCGGGGTAGGGGGCGGCCGCATACGGGATCCCGAGGAACTCCGCGCATCCGTCACGGACCTGTCCTTCGATCCGACCGCACGGTGCGTGCACCATCATGGTCTGCCTCCTTCGCGTCGAGCCGGACGGTGTCGAGCGCCGTCGCTGGATTTCAGGCGGCATGGGCGGCTTCCTCATCGTGCTGCCGGGGGCGGGAGGCCGTTGCGGCGCCCTTCAGCAGAAGTGAGAGGAGCGCGCTGACGACGCTGATCGCGGCGATGACGTAGAAGGCGACGTGGTAGCCGTCGACGACGGCCGCGGAGCCGGTCGCCCGGCTGCCATGGGTGACACTGGAGGCAATGGTGACCAGCGCGGCCAGGCCGAGCGCCGCGCCGAGCTGGCGACACATGTTGAGCAGGCCGGACGCGACCCCGGCGTTGCGCGGGGCCACGCCGGTGGTGGCCGCGACGATCGCCGGCATCATCATCACGCTCGTTCCCGCGCCCACGACGAGCGTGGGAATCAGGACGTGACCGACGTACGCGGCGTGGGCGGGCAGCTGGGCCAGCCATGCCAGACCCACGGCGGTGATCAAGCCGCCGCCCACCACGAGCCGGCGCGGGCCGAACGTGGGGATCAGCCTCTGGGAGACGAGGACGCCGACGCTGATCACCGAGACCATCGGCAGCAGCGACATCCCGGTGCGCAGCGCGCTCTCACCGAGCACCTGCTGCAGGTACAGCGAGAGGAAGAACAGCGGTGCCGTGAGCACCCCGCCCATGCACAGGGTCAGGATGTTGCCGATGCGCACGTTGTGGACCGCGAACACCGCCGACGGGATCAGCGGCTCGTCGGCACGACGCTCGATCGCCACGAACGCGGTGAGCAGAACGACTCCGCCGATCAGCACCGCGAGGACCTCGCCCGAACCCCAGCCGTGGTCCGGGGCGATCGAGACGCCGTAGACGATCGCGGCAGCGGCCAGGGTGATGGTGACGGCGCCGGGAACATCCATGCGGGCACGCCCCTCGGAGGGCGTGGAGGGCCGCAGGCAGATCAGGCTCCCGGCGAGCAGGCCGGTGCCGATCGGTACGTTGACGAGCATCACCCAGCGCCAGCTCAGCGAGGCGGTCAGCAGCCCGCCGAGCACGATCCCGGCGGCACCGGCGCTGGAGGCGGCGACGCCCCACCATGTCATCGCGAGCGTGCGGCGGCGGGGCTCGGTGTGGCTTGCGGTGATCAGGCTGAGGCTCGATGGGGCGAGCGCGGCCGCGCCGGCGCCTTGGACGAGGCGTGCCGCCAGCAGCATCCAGCCGTCCTGGGCGAGTCCGCCGAAGAGACTGGCCGCAGTGAAGACCACCAGCCCGATCTGGAAGACGCGGCGGCGGCCGAACAGGTCGCTCGCACGCGAGGCGAGCAGCAGCAGGCCGCCGAAAGTGATCAGGTAGCCGTTGACCACCCACTGCTGCGCCGTGGCCGACAGGCCGAGCCCGGTCTTCATCGAGGGCAGAGCGACGTTCACGATGCTGGAGTCGAGCACCACCATGAACTGCGCGAGGCAGGCGATGACGGCGACGGCGGCCAGGCCCACACCCGGCTTGGCGACCTCCTGCGCGGTGTGTTCGGCGGACAGCGTGACCGTCGCCCCGCTGGGACGTTCGTGAGGCATGGGAGAGCTCCTCTGCAAGTTACCGGATAGCCTGTCCGACAAGTGCGCAGCCGATGCCGGATAGGCTGTCCGGCAACGATAGGTCAATGTCGGATAGGCTGTCCACTTGCGGGCCGGGACGCCTCACGGACGGTCGAGCGCCGGCCGGGGAGGCCGTGTTCGAGGCGGTACGGGATGGGAGGAGATGAATGACCACGGGCAAGACGTCGTTCCCCACCAGGCGGGCAGCCGCCGAACGGAACCGCGAGAAGATCCTGGCGTCCGCCCGAGCCGCCTTCGCGGACGGCGACACCGGCATCTCGATGGCCGAGGTCGCTCGGCGCGCCGGCGTCGGCATGGCCACCCTCTACCGCAACTTCCCCGGACGCCGGGAGCTCCTCGAAGCCCTCTACGCCGACGAGGTCGACGCCATCTGCGAGGCCGCCGTCATCGAGGACGGCCAGACGCCGGGCGAGGCGCTCACCGCCTGGCTGCGGCTGCAGTTCGACTTCATCCCCAACAAGCGCCTCATCGTTTCCGAACTGCTGGAGCACGCCGACCAGGACGGCCTCCCGAGCCGGCGCGGGCAGGCACTCGATGCCGGGCGGCCGCTGCTGACCGCGGCGCAGGACGCCCGCGAGATCCGCGACGACCTCACGCTCGAGCAGATCTTCGACCTGATCGTCGCCATCGCCAAGATCCCCGGCTCCCCGGACTACCTCGAACCGATGATCCAGACCATGCTCGACGGCCTCCGCCTCCCGGCCGACAAGGCCGCCCGCCGATAGCCGTCCGTCAACGCACGGTTCTCGCCCGCTGGTGAACGCCGCTCGGCTTCACGTCAGACGTGTGTGGCTGAGGAGAGCCGGGACGTCGCCCCCTCGCGCAGACGGGACGGATGGGTCGTACGCGGGCGCGAGCGGCTTCCCGCTCAAGGACGTACGCCGTGACGACCTCGCCTACGCCGTACGCGTCGTGGCGGCGGCCGAGTGGCTCCTGGCTCCGACGGTGACCCGGCGGCTGATCTCCGACCTGACCACGCGCCGCCCCCGCGCGCAGCGGTCATCGCCGCTACTTACGCCGAGGATTTCGTGGGCTCTGACTCACAAAATCCTCGGCGCTCGTCCACGCCTGAGACCGACCGGCAAATGGATCACCTGAGGCGGCGGCTGGTGGGTCGGCCATCCCGGCGGTAGCGGTTGCGTGCCTGCCAGATCAGCATCCACGAAGTGTGACGAGGGTAGCGGCGAGGCAGAGGTAGAAGTCCACGACCCTGCCGTTTCTCTCGGTCCATCGCGAAGCATGCCGTAGCCGTTCATCCACGAATGCGTGCGCTCGACGGGCCGGCGCCTGCCGGCCTGGATTGGGGCGGGCACACCCTTGTGGGCGATCTCGGCACTGAACCCCGACTCGGCTATCGACTCACGGGACTTGATGCTGTCGTAGCCCCGATCGAGGTCGAAGCTCACGGTGTGCTGCAGCATGCCGACCTGCTCCTGCGCGGCGTCCAGGTCAGTCCGAGCAGCGGTGAGTCGTGCCTTTTCCCCTGTCGGAGACGATCCCCAGCGGGACGCCGCGGGCGTCGCAGGCGGCGAAGCGCTTGAGCCCCTGCGTGCCCCGGTCTGCTGGCGAGCGGCCGGAGAACCCTTGCCGGGACCGCTCTTTCCCTGAGCTCAGGGCAGGTTCACCACGGGAGGTTCCCGGATCGGTCGATGAACTGTCCCGTCGGCCCGTCCGGGCCGATCGTCGCGAGGGTCACGATGGACTCTGCGCCGTCGGCGACGCTGTGTCCGAGGCCACCGGTGAAGTCGGTCGCGGTCTGCCCGGGGTCCGCGGCGTTGACCTTCACGTCCTTCAGTTCCTTGGCGTACTGCGTCGTGAGCATCGTGACCGCGGCCTTCGAGGCGCTGTAGAGGGGCAGCGCGTACTGCGACTCGACCCGCGCAGGGTCCTGGGTCATACCGAAGGAGCCCATCCCGCTGGACACGTTGACGATGACGGGGTTCGGCGATGTGCGCAGCAGCGGGAGGAAGGCGTGCGTGACGCGCACGATCCCGACGACGTTCACGTCGAGCACGGCGCTCATGTCGGCCGCGGTGTACTCCTCGACGGGGCCGACCTTGCCGAGGACGCCGGCGTTGTTGATCAGGACGTCGATCGTTCCCTCATGCGCGGCGACATCCGCGGCCGCGGCCTGGACCGAGGCGTCGTCGGTCACGTCGATCTGAACGAACCGGGCGCCGAGCGACTCGGCCGCGGCCCGACCGCGCTCACGGTCGCGGGCACCGAGGATGACGGTGTGCCCCGCCTCGACGAGGCGACGAGCGGTTTCAAAACCGAGGGACTTGTTGGCCCCGGTGATGAATGTGGTGGTCATGCCGGCTCCTCCTGATCCGAACAGCACGGTCGTGGCTGTTCACGCACTCCATGCTGGGCCTGCGGGAGGGTCGGCGGGAGCTACAGGACTTAGTGGTATCGCGCGTACCACCCAGCAGCCCGGTCCACCGGACGGGGCATAACGCGGGCCTTCATCCCTGCGGGGACATCCTCTGGACCCCAATGGCCGCAAGCAGGTCGAGTTTGCTGCGGGCGTCGGTGCCTGGCTGCGGCGTGTACACCACGAGGCGGAGGTTCGTGTCCTGGGTGTTGAGGATGTCGGAGTTCAGGGCGATGTCTCCGACATCCGGATGCTGGGCGATCTTGTGCGCACTCTGGTGACCGCCCACCGCTCGGCGGCTCCACAACTCGCAGAACCGTGGGCTGAGGTTCAGCCTCGATACCAACGCCGCGAGGTCGGGATCGTCGGGGTACCGGCTCGTCGTCGCGCGCAGGTCGGCGACGAGGGACTCCTCGAACGCCGCCCGCTCGGCCGCCGTCTGCCGGACCCGCGGCAGTTCCCCCAGGAACTGCCAGACCAGGACGTTGCGGTCTCCCACACCCTGGAGTGTGGGATCGCCGAACGTGGCCGCGAACAGCGGATTCCAGTGCAGCAGCTGCCAGGTGGCGTCGTAGATCGCCAGCGGGTTGCCGGCGAGCTGGTCCACGATCCGGTACAGGCTCCCTGGGATCATTCGTGGAACCCGACGCAGGTCCGATGCGTGACCGGCCATGCGCAAAAGGTGCGCATGCTCGTCGTCGGACAGCTGCAGGGCGCGAGCCAGGGCCGAGCAGACCTGCGCCGAGGGTGTCGCCACCCGTCCCTGCTCCAGCCGGACCACGTACTCGACCGAGATGCCGGCCAGCGTCGCCAGCTCCGCGCGTCGCAGACCGGGGACCCGACGGGGTGAGCCGTGTGCGAAGCCCACCGTCGCGGGGTCCAGCCGGTCCCGCCACGCCCGCAGCGCGGCACCGAGTTGATCCATGAACACCATCCTCCCGCACCCCCCGCCCCGCTGGGTGGTACGCGCCGTACCACGAAGTCCCGTAGCTCCCGCCGACGCTCCCCAGGGCTCAGTGTCGAGTCGTGAACGATGCTGTTCGGAGTCAGGAGGAGCGAGCATGACCACCATGTCGAACCACTACGTCACCGTGCTGTGGGAAGCCCGGGCCAAGCCGGGGAAGGAAGCCGCGATGAAGGCGTTCATGACGGCAGCCGTCACCGCATCGCGCCACGACGCGGGCAACATCGACTACGAGGCTCACCAGGTCGAGGGAGAACCGGGCACGTTCGTCATCTTCGAGCGCTGGGAGAGCCGCGAGGCCCTCGAAGGCCACCTGCAGGCACCCCGCATGCAGGACCTGGTGCCCCAGCTGCTGGAACTGATGGACGGCAGCATCGAGGACGGGATCCGCATCCTGCAGCCGTTCCGCCCGGCACGGTAGGCCGACCCGGAGCACGGCGGTCGTGGTCGTCGTCGTGACCTTGGCCTGGTCGGCGATCGGTGTCGCGCACGAGGCCACCGGGGAGCGGGCCGCGACCGGCAGCGCCATCGCACGCGATGAATCCGGCCACGTCGCCGATCACCCCGGGAGACTGGTCGCCGTGGATGAGGTCGAAGTCGTCGTCGCCCATTCCGAGCGCGCGACCCTGCGCGTCGGCGACGTGTTCCTGAAGGTGGATGCCGATCAGGCGCGCATCGACGTCGAGGTCGAGGCGATGACCCTGGCGCCGGTCCCGACCCCGAAGGTCCTGTGGCGCGCGCCGCCCGTGCTCGCGATCGCCGCGGTCCCGGGGACGGCGCTCGGGCGCCTCGGCGAGCCGTCGCCCTCGTCCCCGGCGGCGTGGGCCGCGGCGGGTGCCGCCATCCGGACGTTGCACGACGCGCCATTGCCGCACTGGCCCGGCCGGGCGGACCAGGGCATCGACGAGTTGGCGGCGGATCTCGACGGCGAATGCGAGTGGCTCGTGACGAACGGCGTCCTGCCCGCCGACCTGGTCACCCGCAACCGTCAGGTCGCCGAGGCCGCGCTCCGGCCGTGGACTCCGGTGTTCACGCACGGCGACCTGCAGATCACTCACATGTTCGTCGACGACGACGAGATCACGGGCATCATCGACTGGTCCGAGGCCGGCCGGGGTAATGCCCTGTTCGACCTGGCCACGTTGACGCTCGGACACGAGGAGCACCTCGGCGACGTCGTCGCTGGCTATGGCGCCGACGTCGACCTCGACGTGATCCGCGCGTGGTGGTCATTGCGAAGCCTGCTGGGGGTTCGCTGGCTGGTCGAGCATGGCTTTGACCCGTTCGCGCCGGGCTGTGAAGTCGACGTGCTGAGATCCCGGATGTGAGGCTACGCGGGCCCGACTGCTACGAGTCGTCCTCGCGCAGCCACCCGCCATGGTCCGCCGGTGAAGACCGGCCGGTGAAGGCGGCCGATCGCCGGGGCCGCCGGTCGGCGGCGGTCGGCCTGCGACTTGTGCCGAGGATTTTGTTGGCTCTGACCTACGAAATCCTCGGCGCTCATCCACGCCTGGCTGAAACCCGGACCCGTTCGCGCGGAGCGGCCAGGCTCGACGGCGGTCACGGCCACCTTGGGAGGAGTTCGAACCAGACCGCCTTTCCGTGGGCGGTGGGATGCCAGCCGGCGTCGGTGGAGAGCGCGCCGACGATGAGGAGGCCGCGCCCGGTCGTGGCGTCGAGCCCGGGATCCCTGGTGGCCGGCGGCTCGCTGGACGGGTCGTGGACCTCGACCCGCAGCCGTTCCTCGTCCCGGATCAGAACGAGCCGCAGCGTCGAGCCCGGCATCGCCGTGGCGTAGCGGACCGCGTTGGTGACGAGTTCGCAGCCGAGCAGCTCGGCCGTTTCCGCGGCGTCCGGAATCCCCCACGCGAGAGGGACCGCCGTCAGGAAACGGCGTGCCGGCGTCGCCGACTCAGGTCGTATCGGAAGCCGCATCTCCCCGAGCAGCACGCCGTGAATCTCCCCGCGTTCCCAAGCGATACGACGTTCTTCTGCTATGCGATGCATGACCGGCACCGCCCCTCTCGGTCATTTGATTCCGCCGATTCGCCACCATCCTGGCCATGAACAACTACGCTGGGTACAGGCGTGGATACCCAGCACGGAATACCTTTCACTTCGTGAATTCACCCCGCACTGAGGTGAGGGCCCGTGAACCCCCCGGAAAGCAGTACAGAAAGGGACATAGATGCGCAGTCCAACGCTGATCGCACTCGGTTCCGAACTACGCCGCTACCGACTCGCCGCCGACAACATGACCCAGGGCCACCTCGCCAAGCTGATCAACTACTCGGAGGGGATGATCAGCAACGTCGAGACCGCCCAGAAGGTCCCGCGCCGCGACTTCGTCGAACGCTGTGACAAGGCCCTCAAGACCGGCGGCGCCCTCCTGGTCCTCCACGGCCTCCTCAAACACGAGACCCACCCCGTCGAGTCGTTCGCCCGCTACGCCGAAGCCGAGCGCGAAGCCTCCTGCATCCGCATGTGGGAACTCGTCGTCATCCCCGGAATCTTCCAGACACCTGAATACGCTCGGGCGCTTCTTTCGGCGGGTCGCCCGACCGCCAGAACGGAGATCATCGACGACCTCGTCGCCGCGCGGATCGAACGCCAGGAGATCCTCAGCCGGGACACGCCCCCTGTCCTCTGGACGGTCCTCGACGAGATGGTCCTAAGACGTCCAATCGGAACGAAGGAGGAGCACCGTGCCCAACTCGATCACCTGCTCGAGATGGCCGCGCGGCCTGGTGCCACCGTCCAAGTCATCCCTTTCGGGACCGGCGCACACGCTGGACTGACGTCCAGCTTCAGAATTCTGAGCTTCGACGACTCCGCGGACATCGCCTACAGTGAAGATCCAGCCACCGGAAATTTCCACGAGAGGCCAGACCTCGTGAAGGCGATGTCGCAGACATACGACGCCTTGCGCGCTGTCGCATTGCCGGTGTCCGCGTCGTTGGACCTGATCCGGCAGATTCGGGAGGAACTATGAAGCCCCAAGCCTCAAGCTGGCGCAAGTCCAGCCACTCCGGCGCCAACGGTGGTGAGTGTGTCGAAGTCGCCACCGTTACCGTACGCGCCTGACTGCGCGACACTCCGCGTCGTCCCCTTGCCGATCCCTGCGTCATTGGACCTCATCCGGCAGGTCCGGGGGAGAATATGAACTTGAACGCCTCCGACTGGCGAAAGTCCAGCCACTCCGGCGCCAACGGTGGTCAATGCGTCGAAGTCGCCGTCGTCACCTCCCGATCCTGACCGCGAGGCCGCGCGTTCGCCTGGCCTTGAAGCGTGCCGTGAGGTGGGCGGCCACGGAGGCCGCCAGGAGCACGGTGAGGGTGGCCAGGAATGGATTGACGAAGGCGGGAACCGTGTCGGTGCCGCAGGAGGTGTCGTGCAGGGGCAGCAGGCTCCGTCCGCCGCCGTGCCTCATCGCTCCGCCTGACGGGTCGAAGCGGCACACTCGGTCCTTGACGTCGGCCATCCCCTCGTCCAGGTGGCTCAGCCCGTACCCGTAGGTCGCCACCACGGCCAGGAGCACGGCCCACGACGACCGGCCCCACGTCAGCGCCGCCCTCGGTGCCGATGACAGGCCCGATCTGACGGCCGCGACCGCCATCAGGCAGGCGGCGGAGGTGGCCAGAGGCCATCCGAGGGCCAGGGAGAACGCGGCGATGAGGGCCGGTAGCAGCACGAACTTCGGCGCGGTCACGGCCAGGAGCAGCAGCCCACCACCCAGTACGGCGGCCGCCCACCATCCGGCCCGGCGCAGCGCACCGGCGCGGGCCGTCGACCGCACCTGCACGGCGAACAGCGTGACCAGCAGGCTCGGCGCACCGACCAGGAGCAGCGTGTTGAACGCGCCCTCACCGTACGCGGCGAAGGCCAGCGCCGTCCCGACGGCGGCGGTGACCGCGGCGGCCACCGCCTGCTTGGTCGCGACTCCCATGAGTGGATCATCGCACCGCGCCTCCGTTGTGGACGGCCGCCCGGTCAGCGGGCCGTGGCGAGGAGGTGGCGTCGCGTTGCCGTGAGCTTGCGGGGATCGGTCACCGTATGGAGGGTGCGGACGCGGGTCTGGTCGATGTCCAGGACGGTGACGCCGAGCAGCGCGTCGGCCCGTACGAAGAGCAGGGCGGGGGCGGCGTTGGCCTCGGTGACGAGTGTCCGTGGCGCGAAGCGGGCGAGTGCCGTTCCGGCCAGCCGGCCGACCTCGTCCCGGCCGCGTACCCGCCGCCGGGCGGACGGGCCGGCGTCCACCCACGCGGTGACGTCGGCGGTCAGGAGGTCCTCCAGCGCCACCAGGTCACCGGACCGGGCCGCGGCGATGAACCGATCGGCGAGGCGGCGGGCCTGGTCGTCCGGGGCGGCGAAGCGGGGGCGCCCGTCGCCGATCCGGCGGCGGGCACGGCTGTGGACCTGGCGGCAGTTGCCCGCGGACGTCGAAACGAGGGCGGCGATGTCCTCGTACGGGTAACCGAACGCCTCGCGCAGGACGAAGACGGCGCGTTCGACCGCGGTCAGGCGTTCGAGGAGGACGAGCAGCGCGAGGGATACGGATTCGCGCTGTTCGGCGGTTTCCAGGGGGCCGAGGGCGCCGTGTCCGGTGAGCACGGGTTCCGGCAGCCATGCTCCGGTTCGTTCGTGCCGGACGCGGGCCGAGGCCAGGTGATTCAGGCAGAGGTTGGTGACGACCTTGGTCAGCCAGGTGCCGGGAGTCTCGATCGCCCGCTGGTCGGCGGCGTGCCAGCGCAGGAACGTCTCCTGGACGATGTCCTCCGCGTCGGCCGCCGATCCCAGGAGCCGGTACGCGAGCCCGAACAGCCGGCCCCGCTCGCCGCCGAAGAAATCCCCGATCGTTGTCACAGAACGCCCCTCTGTCTTGTCTCCACTGGCGTCCACGGCCCAGCGGACCGACCAGAGGGAGCGCGATGACATCGAAGGCAGAGATCGTTCACCGATTCTACGAGGACATGCTCAACCAGCAGCGGCCGGAACTGGCCGAGGAGCTCATCACGCCGGACATGACCACTCACGATCCGGACGCGCCTCGCGGGCCCGCGGCCGTACGGCGGGTGGATGAGTTCATGCGCGCGGGGTTCTCGGACCTGCACTACCAGATCGAGGACGTGATCAGCGAAGGGAACAAGGCGGCCGTGCGCTGGACGATGACCGGCACGCACGACGGCGACTTCTTCGGCAACCCGCCGACCGGCCGGAAGATCGAGATCAGCGGCAACGTGATCTTCGGCTTCGAGGGTGACCGGGTCGGCGAGATCTGGGCCGTGGTCGACGTGAACCGCCTGCAGCGGCAGATCGGGGCGGCCCCGTCCTCCTGAGCTCGGCCGGGGGGACCGGCGCCGTACGGAAGGCTCGGTGAAGGACCGATCCGCCGGGTGCGGCGGATCGGTCCTGCGGTCGTCGAGCGTTCCGTACGCGCCCGCTTCGGCCCTCCCGGAGCGGCCTTCGGGTGGTCGGCGGCTCCGCGCGGCGCGCCTGTCGATTCCCGGCGGAACCCGGTTCACGGGTTCGGGGAAAAGCGGGTGACAGCGCACTCTGCGCAAGGCCGGAACACCGGCCACAAGAGACAGGAGCCGTATGACTGTGACGACCCGACAGGGCGTGAACGACGCCGCTGTGATCGAGCAGTCCTGGCAAGAGCCCGGGGTGTTCGCCGCGCTCTACGAGCGGCACGCCCCTCACATCAGCCGGTACGTCGCCCGCAGGCTGGGGGACGGTATGGCGGACGACGTCACCGCCGAGACGTTCTACCGGGCGTTCGAGAAACGCCGACATTACGACCTCGGACGGCCGGACGCCAGACCCTGGTTGTACGGGATCGCCGCGAACGTGATGGCGCAGTACCACCGCAAGGAGACGCGGATGCTGCGGGCGTTCGCGCGCAGCGGCGCGGATCCCGTGGCGCAGACCTACGGCGGCCAGCTGGACGGCGCCGACGACCGGGTCATGGCGACCGGAATGCACCAGTCGCTCGCGGCGGCCCTGGCCGGTCTCAGCCGGGCCCACCGGGAGGTCCTGCTGCTGATCGCCTGGGCCGACCTGTCCTACGAGGAGACCGCCCAGGCGCTGGGCGTCTCCGTGGGGACGGTGCGGTCGCGGCTGCATCGGGCTCGAAAGAAGATCCGCGCCGCTCTCGGCGACGGGAACCCCATGTTCGTCTCGGATGAAGGCTGAGGTACCGACCGTGAACGAGCTCGATCTGATGCGCACGATGCGCACCGACGCTCCGATCCCCTCCCAGCGGCGACTGGACGCCGGCCGGGAGCGGCTCCTCCAGGCCATCGACGGCTCGCCCGGCGCCCGGCGTCCCGTACGGGCGGGCCGGCGTTCCAGGGGTGTACGGACCATGGTCCTCGCCGCCGGTGGAGTGGCCGCCGTCGCCGCCGGGGTGACGGTGGTCTCGCAGACGGGCGGCTCCCCCGTGACGGTGCACGGCTCCCCCGCCGCCGTGTCGGCCAGGTACGACAACCCGCTGGTGGAACGCGCGGCCTTCGGCTGGCTGCCCTCCGGCATGCACGCCAACGGTTACGTCGCCGACCGTCAGACGGACAACTTCTTCCAGGTCGTCGCGCAGAAGACCGGAAAGAGCGGGGGCATCGTGACCCTCACCGCGTACGCGGCCGGCAAGGAGCCCTTCCTGGGGTACCTGCCGGGAGGTGTCCCGGCCAAACGGATCCCCGCCCCATCCGTCAACGGCCACTCCGCCTACTGGATCTTCAAGCCGGACCCGTCCGGGCAGTCGCAGTTCTCGCTGCGCTGGCAGCCGGCCCCGAACCGCTGGGCCCAGCTGGAGGGCGACGCCCTGCCCGGGAACGCCGCCGAGCTGGCCCGGACGGCCAACCGGATCGCCGCGTCCGCGAAGTTCGGCGGCACCCGGCCGATCGCGATGCCCCTGCACGTCGGGGGCGTGCCCGCCGGGCTGACGCCGAAGCGCACGGTGCTGAACAACGGCGCGTTCGACCAGGTCAGCGCATCCTTGGGCTTCATCGTCGACGGGCCGTCATCGGATCTGGAGATCGGCGTCACCAAGTCGGACGGCACGGTCGGTACCGGCGTCCCCGGCGGGCCCGGCAAGCCCGGGCGGGGGCTGCCTCGTCCCAACACGAAGCTGGACGGGTATCCCGCCTACGTGGCACCGACGATCCTGTACGCCTACGGGGTCAACGGCTTCAACGTACAGATTCACGCGTCCGGGTCGATCCTCGCGAAGCTCAACAAGACCGGCGGAGTCACCGGCCTGTTCCACCGGCTGAAGGTCCTCGGCGCCGACCCGTCGCACTGGACCCCGACCCCCGTCAACTGACCCCCGGCGCCGGTACCCCCCGTACGGGCGGTACCGGCGCCGTCCCCCGCCAGGCGCGGCTCATCACGTGTGCCGCGCGATCCAGTCGAGGATCCGGTCCGGATCGCGCTGGAAGTGCAGGTAGCCGTCCCAGCGCCGGGTGGTCCCGTAGATCCAGAACAGCTCCTTCGGCAGGTCCTCCCGGTCGGGGAGGGCGTCGAAGATCGCTTGCACGTCGTCCGGCCGGGTCCTCGGGTCGTCGTGGACCTGGTAGACGAGTGTCGGCGTACGGACGCTGCGCGCGGCGTTCGCGGGGGACATGGCGTCGATGGCGAAGCCGGTGCGCAGCCTGATCCGCCGGTCGAGCTCGTCGATCCACTCGACGGGGACGCCCTGCCGCTCCAGTCCGCGTTCGAGGACCGCGCGGGCGGACAGCGGCTGGCAGGCGACGAGGCACCGCACGTCCTCGAACTCCCGTGGCGCCCGCTCCATCGCGAACAGGGTGGCGTTGGCCCCGAGGCACCGGCTGAACAGCGCGATCCTCGCGTCCCGCAGCTCCGGGCGGGAGCGCACGTACCGCAGGGAGCCGATGACGTCGCTGGACTCGAAGATGCCGCCCGTCGTCAGTCCGCCGTCGGCGGCGCCGCTGCGGCCGAAGTTGCGCAGGTCGTAGGCGAGGACGTGGTGGCCGGCGGCGTGCAGGAGCGCGATGTCCGGGACAAGGTCGACCTCGATGTCGTTGCCGGTGTCGGCGAACATCGAGCGCCAGGGTTCGCGGTGGGACGGAAGCCCGGAGCGGCTGAACCATCGAGGGTGGTTGACGATCACGACGGTGTCCGAGCCCTCGGCCGGGACGAACCATCCCTCCAGCGGCGTGCCGTCCTCGGAGGGGAAGGTGACGTCCTCGAACCGCAGCCCGTGCTCGGCCGGGCTCCCCAGGACGGGCGACCGTTGTGACGTGCTGAAGCCGGCGGCCATTCTGGTGAACAACGCGTCGAGCCGTTCGTCGGGACGATCGGCGACGGCGTGCGCGGTCTCGGGCCGTTCGGTCATGCGGAACACCTCCGGTGACGGGCCGGACGCCGCCGGCCCGTCGGGTCGTCTCGGGGTCAGGCGGCCTGCACGGCGGGCTTGAGGACGTCCTCGCACCACTGCCGGAACGTCGTCGGGGTGTCGATCGCGTGCTGCGGCGTGCGGGTGACCCCGTTCACCAGGCCGTCGTCCACGGCGATCGCCATGTCCGTGGCGCTCTGGGCCATCGCGTCGGACATGCCGAAGCCGGTGAGCTGGTCCTTGAACGACTGGGCGGGGACCTGCTGGTATTTCACCGAGGTTCCGAGCACCTCGGAGATGACGGCGGTCATGTCGTCGTACGACAGGTCCTCGGGACCGAGCAGCGGGACCTCCTCGCTGCCGGTCCACGAGGTGTCGAGCAGCAGCCGGGCGGCGACGGCGGCGATGTCGCGGGTGGCGACG
Organism: Actinoallomurus rhizosphaericola; assembly: GCF_024055675.1. Taxonomy (NCBI): domain Bacteria; kingdom Bacillati; phylum Actinomycetota; class Actinomycetes; order Streptosporangiales; family Thermomonosporaceae; genus Actinoallomurus; species Actinoallomurus rhizosphaericola. Next base: position 294,036 of record NZ_JAMXMW010000009.1, read on the forward strand.
GTCGGCATCCTGCGGCCGGGCGAGACGGCGTCGAAGAGCATGCCCTGCCCCTTGATCACCCGGACCTGCCGGAGCACGTTGTCCATGAACGGAGCCGCGGCCAGGGCACGGAACGCCACGCCGGTGCCGGCGATCAGGTCGTCCATGGCCAGGGACGCGGTCACGTGCCCGGCCCGGCCGGCGTACGGGGTGCCGCGGCCCACGGAACTGACGTCGACGACGCGCTTGACGCCCCGGTCACGCAGAGCCTCGGCCGCCGGGCGGGTGAAGCCGACGTAGGCGTCCTCGGGGCTCGCGGCGCGGGGGTCGGTCGGCAGCAGCCAGAACACCGCGTCGGCGCCGTCGAACGCGCGGGCGAGGACCTCGGGATCGCCGTGCGAGCCCTGGACGACCTCGACCCGGTCGCGGACGTCGGCGGGCAGCTTGGCGGGGTCCCGCACGATGACCCGGACCGGCTGGTCGCCGGCGAGGACGTTCGCGAGGACCTGGCTGCCGATCTGGCCGGTGGGGGCGGTAACGACGATCATTGCTTCTCTCCAGCACACTGGGGTGAGTGACGAGCTAAATAAACTGTACCGTACCGTTTACTTTTTGAGGGCGGATGAGCCGAGCAAATGAACCGCAGCGGCGCGGGGAGGCCCTGCGCCGCCACATCCTGCTGGTGGCCAAGGACGTGTTCCTCGAGACCGGCTACGAACGGGCGTCGATGGACGCCGTCGCGGCACGCGCCGGCACGTCGAAGCGGTCGCTGTACGCGCACTTCGAGAGCAAGGACAAGCTGTTCCTCGCGGTCCTGGAACTGATCCGCGAGCTGTACCTGGGCCGGCTGAAGACCCCGGACGCGTACGCCGAGGACCCCGCCGAGGCGGTGGCGCTGTTCTGCGGCCGGTTCCTGCAGCTGATGGTCTGGGAGGCGCAGGTGCGGACCTGCCGGCTGAGCATCACCGAGGCCGAGCGGCTGCCGGGCAGTTCGAACGCCTACTACGACGCCATCTTCGCCAGCACCCACGAGCGGCTGACCGCGTACCTGGTCGAGCGGTTCGGAATGGATGACGCGGACGGCGCCGCGCTCGCGGAGGACCTGATCGGCCGCACCGTGCTACCGCGGCTGTTCCGCACCCTGCTCAACGTCGACGACGTGATCAAGGACATGCCCGAGGAGGCGAACCTCGCCGACGACGTCGACCTGACCGCCATCCGCCGCCTGGTCGCCACCGCGCTGCCCGCCTGAACACCGCCGAGGATCTCGGCGGTCCCGACGGACGAGACCCTCGGCGCTCATCGCCGGTCGTCGACGACGCGGAGGAAGCGCGTGCCCCACTCGCGGACGAACGCGGTCAGCTCGGGCGGACCGACGATCTCGAAGTCGGCGCCGATCGCGCCGAGCAGCATCGTCGGCCACTTCAGGCCGTCGACGGTCATCAGCAGCCGGCACCGCTCGTCGTCGACCTCCTCGACCGTGCCCCAGCGCGAGACGGCGGTGCGGACGTCCGCCGCCGGGGCGTGGACGAGCACCTCCACGTCGTACGCCGCGGGCATGGTGCTGAAGCCCGCCCGCACGAACGCGGCGGCGTCCTCGGCGGGCAGGTCGCGGGGGCGGAAGCGCTCGCCCGTGCTGCCCGGGTCGGCCAGGCGGTCGAGGCGGAAGCTGCGCCAGTCGTGGCGGGTCAGGTCGTACGCGACGAGGTACCAGCGGCGGCCGAGGGAGACGAGCCGGTGCGGCTCGACGTGGCGGGCGGTCAGCTCGCCGTCCCGCGCCCGGTAGGAGAACCGCAGCCGCTCCTCGTCGCGGCAGGCCTGGGCGACGGCGGTCAGCACGTCGGCGTCGATGGTCGGGCCGGCGCCCCAGGCGGCGGGGACGGTGACCGTGCGGAGCGCGTCGATGCGGCGGCGCAGACGGGGCGGCATCACCTGGATCACCTTGGTCAGCGCCCGTACGGCCGACTCCTCGATTCCGGCGACGGCGCCCTGCGCGGCCATCCGCAGGCCGATGGCGAGGGCGACGGCCTCCTCGTCGTCGACCACGAGCGGGGGCAGCGCGGCGCCGGGCGCCAGCTGGTAGCCGCCGTCCACGCCGCGGTGCGCGACCACCGGATAGCCCAGCTCCCTCAGCCGGTCGACGTCGCGGCGGAGCGTCCGGGGAGAGACGCCGAGGCGATCGGAGAGCTCGCGGCCGGGCCAGTAGCGGTGGGTCTGCAGGAGGGACAGCAGCCGGAGGGTGCGTGAGCTCGTGTTCGCCATGTCTCCAGGGTCCCGGTCATTGAGGTCAGGAAGTGGCCGCTATGGAGCCTAACGTCGGTTCCAACGACCTCGTTCCACGGGAGATGGTGTTGACCGAAATCCTCGAATCCCCCATCGCGGCCGGTGAGCGGACCGCCGCGCCGTACCGCCTGCGGTGGCTCGCCTTCTCCGCCGTCCTGGCCTCGAGCGTGATGGACCTGCTGGACAGCACGGTGATCAACACGGCCGCGCCGGCGATCCGTGCGAGCCTCGGCGGCTCGTACGCGACGCTGCAGTGGATGGCGGCCGGGTACACCATGGCGCTCGCGGTGATCCTGCTCATCGGCGGGCGGCTCGGCGACATGTTCGGGCGCAAGCGGATGCTGCTGGTCGGCGTCGCGGGCTTCACGGTCGCGTCGGTGGCCTGCGCCACCGCGATCACGCCGACCATGCTGATCGTCTCGCGGGTGCTGCAGGGCGCGTTCGGGGCGGTGATGCTGCCGCAGGGATTCGGGCTGATCCGGGACCTGTTCCCGCCCGCGGAGATGAAGAAGGCGTGGACCGCGTTCGGCCCGGTGATGGGGCTGTCGGCGGTGCTCGGCCCGATCATCGGCGGCACGCTCATCCACGCCGACCTGTTCGGCACCGGCTGGCGGATGATCTTCCTGGTCAACGTGCCGATCGGCGCGTTCGCGCTGACCGTCGCGGCGCGGTTCCTTCCCGCGACGCCGCCCGCCGTGCGCTCGGCCCGCCTCGACCTGCCCGGTGTCGCGCTCGCCGCGTCCGGCATCTTCATGCTGATCTTCCCGCTGGTCCAGGGGCGTGAGCTGGGCTGGCCGTCCTGGGCGGTCGCGCTCCTCGTCGCCTCCGTTCCCGTGCTCGCGCTGTTCGCGGCCTCCCAGGTCCGCCGCAAGCGGGCCGGAACGACGCCGCTGGTCGAGACCGGTGTGTTCGCCCGGCGCTCGTACGCCTCCGGCGTCCTGTTCGCGATCGCCTTCACCTGCGCGATGGGCGGCACTCTGCTCACGCTCGGCGTCTTCATGCAGGTCGGCCTCGGGTACAGCCCGCTGCGCGCCGGGCTCACGACGGCGCCCTGGGCGTTCGGCGCGATGATCGGGTCCGCGGTCAGCGGCATGCTCATGATCAAGCTCGGCCGCCGGCTCCTGCACCTCGGGCTGGCCGGCATGGGCACCGGCCTGGCCGTCCTCTACGCCGTGTTCGAGTACGCCGGGCCCGGTCTCACCAGCCTCGACTTCGTCGCCCCGCTGCTCATCGGCGGGACCGGGATGGGCATGATCTTCGTGCCCATGTTCGACATCATCCTCGGCGAGGTCGCCGACCACGAGGTCGGCTCGGCGTCCAGCACCCTCCAGGCGATCCAGCAGCTCGGCATGTCGCTCGGCGTCGCGGTGATCGGCACGGTGTTCTTCGGGCTCCTCGGTGCGCAGGCGCACCACAACTTCGACGCGACGGCCGCGCCCCGGCTGCGCGCGGAGCTGACCCGGGCCGGAGTGCCCGCCCCGGCCCGGGCCGGGATCGTCGCCGGTGTCCGGACGTGCGTGCACGACCGGGAGGGCGAGAAGGACCCGGACGTCGTGCCGGCGAGCTGCCGCGCCACCGGCTCTTCCTCACCTGCGGTGGTCAAGGCCGTCACGACGGCCGGTCTGGACACCCACCGGCGGGACTCGCTCGACGCCGCGAAGACCACGGCGCTCGTCACGATCGGGCTGATCGTGCTGGCGTTCGGGCTCGGCTTCCTGCTCCCGAGGACGGCCCGCCCGGAGACCGCCCCGGCCTGACGGTCAGAACTCCGCACCCCTGGCCGTCCGGCCCCGGCCCGACGCCACGGCGTCCCCGGCCGTACCGGCCTGACGCCACGAACGCCCGTGCCCCCGGCCGACCGGCCGGGGGCACGGGCATCTCAAGCGAGGCAGCCCTCTCAGGCGAGGCAGCCGCCTCAGACGAGCCGGGGCTCTCAGGCGAGCCAGCCGTCGCCGAAGTCCTCGCAGGCGTTCACCAGGGCCTCCTCCGTACGGGCGCGGATCGTGATCCAGGAGCGCGCGTCCTCCCGCAGGAGCACGTCCAGGCCCGCGAACCAGCGCGTACCGGGCAGCTGTCCCGACGGGTACTCCGGCAGCGGGAGGCGGGTGTAGCGCTCCAGCACCTCCAGGTCGTCCTCGTCGGCCTCGCGGTAGTCGGCGAGCTCCTCGGCGGCGTGCAGCGACTCCGACAACACGATCTCGGCGCAGGCCAGCGAGAACGAGTCGAGCCACGGCTCCCAGCGCTCGGTGTCCTCGTCCTCCAGGTCGGGCCGGATGCACACGGCGGGGTCCGGGCCGTCGAGCCGGACGCCCCAGCGCGCCGCGCCCTGGTCCTCCTCACGGAACACCAGCAGGCCGTCGTGGACGTACAGCTGCTTCGGCTCGAGCAGTTCGTCCTGGTTGGCGGTCAGGTCCGTGCGCCGGCCGAACAGCGCGTACGCCTCGCGCACCGCGACCGGCAGCGTGATCCCGAGCCGGGTCTCGACCGCGTCCAGGGCGGCGTCGTCCCAGCCGTCCGCGTCCGTGAGCGGGGTCGCCCACGCCGCCGCGAACCCCCGGATGAACCGCCAGGCGCCGGCGCGGTCCACGGCTCCGGCCAGCTCCGTACGTACCTCGAACGCATCGACCATGCCGCGCACCGTACCCGAGCGGTACGGCACCGGCGGGGCGAAGAGATGACGATCCGGTCGCGATGGCGGAGATCATGATCCGGCGCTTCCGGCCGCAACCCGGGCCCGCCCTTCGGGAGAGAAGGGACGTCAAGCGGAATCGAAGACGGGAAGTGAGCATGAAGGGACACGGCGGCCCATGGCCACGCCGAGACCGGTGAGCCGGGCGCAGGAGGCGGCCGGCGATCCGGCGCTCGTCGCGGCCTCCCTGGAAGACCCCGAGTCGTTCGGCGAGCTGTTCCGCCGCCACGCGCCGCGACTCCACGCCTACGTCAAACGGCGTCTCGGGCCCACCCTGGCCGACGACGTGGTGTCGGAGACGTTCGCCGTCGCGTTCCGGCGCCGGGAGAGATTCGACGGGCGCTCGGAGGTCGGCGCGTGGCTGTGGGGCATCGCCAGCAAGCTGATCGCCCGTCACCATCGGCAGGAGACCCGCATGTACCGGGCGTTCGCCCGGACCGGGGTGGACCCCGCCGAGGACGGCGCGGCCGACTCGGCCGACGACCGCATGGCGGCCGCGGCGCTCGGCCCGCACCTGGCCAAGGCGCTCGCCACGCTGAGCGCCCAGGACCGTAACGCCCTCCTGCTGCTCGCCTGGGGCGAGCTGTCGTACGCCGAGATCGCGGCGACGCTGGACCTGCCCCTCGGCACCGTCAAGGCCAAGATCCACCGAGCTCGGAAGAAGCTGCGCAAGGCCCTCCCGGAGGCGAAGAACGATGGATGAACTCGACGCACTGCGGCGGATGCGGACGACGCTGGCCCGGGAGGAGAACCCCGACCGGCTCGCCCTGCGCACCAACTGGCGCTCCGCGCCCGCGCCCCGCCCGCGCGCCCGTCGCCGGCTCGCGGTGCCGCTGATGGGCGTGGTCGCGGCCGGGACGGTGGCCGCGGGATCCGTGGCCGTCCTGTCCGGCCACTCGGATCCGCGCCCTCCGGGCCGTTCGGTCCCGCTCCGCACGGGCGGCGACGGGAACGTCCTGCTCACCGCCGCGACCAGCGCGGAGAAGGCGGCACAGACCGGCGCGTACTGGCACACCAGGCGCATCGACGGAACGATCTACGGGGTCGGCAAGACCAGGGCGGACCACTACATGGTCGAGTCGCGGCAGCAGTACGACAGCTGGGTCGGACGCGACGGCAGGGAGACCAGGAACTACACCGACCTGCCCGCCCGCCCGTGGACCGCCCAGGACGCGGCGAAATGGCGGAAGGCGGGCTCCCCGATGACGGTCGACGTTCCGAGCGGCGATCCCGGAGTGGTGGGGACGCTGTTCCTGAACCCGAAGTCCCCCGTGGGGGCGCCGCATCCGCGTCCCGTGAAGGGCCAGGTTCGGCGGTTCTACGGCATGACGTCCGCGCAGATCGCCGAGCTGCCCACCGAGCCGAAGGCGCTGGAGAAGAGGCTGCTCGCCCTGCGCGGCAACTGGCACGCGTACTCCTCGACCGCGGTCACGGAACGGCTCGGCGCCCTGCGGGGCGAGGAGCGCGTCCGTGCGCTGAGCGACGTGGCCGGGGACCTGCTGGCCGACGCCCCCACCCCGCCGAAGGTACGGGCGGCGGCGTTCCGGATGCTCGCCACGCTGCCCGGTGTACGGGCCGGCGGCACCGCGGCCGATCCCCTGGGCCGCACGGGAACGGTGATCTCCCTGCCGCTGGAGACGACGGTCCCCCTCGGCATCTACACCGCGCCCAAACAGCTCGGCACGTACCGGCGTCAGTGGATCATCGATCCCGGCACCGGCACCCTCCTGGCCGTACGCGATCTCGTGGCCACGCCGCCGCACGGCAGCCGGAGACTTCCGCCGGGCGACGACGGCAGGCCCCGCACCCTGCGCGTCCAGGACATGCCCGACCGGTTCCACCGGCCCGGCGAGGTCTCCTCGTACACGGTGTACGCGGTCACCGAGTGGACGAACGCGAAGCCGGGCACGCCCACTCCCCGGTGAGCGCTCCCGAGGGGACCCGGCGGCGGGTCCCCTCGGCCGGGTCGCTCCGCCCCACGGGTGCCCCATGGGACCGACCGCGACGAGCTTTTCGGAGGCCACAAATGGCCTCCCTCTTGCGTCAGGGGACCATAGCCGGGTGATCATCGCATTCTGATCGCCGCGCTCGCCTCCGCCGGCGACATCGCCCGTCCTGACGGTTCCGTTGGAAGGGAGTCCGCCGATGACGAGAGGTCGCAGGATCAGGATGCGTCACGTGGCCGCTGCCGTGACCCTCACCGTCGCAGCGGCCGGTGCCGCCGATTTCGCGTCCGTCGCCGGTTCCGCGTCCGCCGCCGGGCGGCCGACCGCATCACCGTGGTTCACGTCCTGGGCACAGTCCCAGCAGGACCTCGCCGCGAAGACGCTGGCCGACCAGTCCGTACGGATGATCACTCACGTGAGTCAGGGCGGGAACGCCCTGCGCATTCGCGTACAGAACACCTTCGGCAAGGACCCTCTCACGATCGACGCCACGACTGTGGGGCGGAGCGGGAACGGGGCGGCGATCACCGGTGCCACCGTGCCGGTCACCTTCCAGGGGCGACGAACGGTCACCATCCCGGCGGGCGGAGAGGTGTGGAGCGACGCCGCCGGTCTGAAGACCGGGCCGCAGGACGACGTCGCCGTCAGCATGTTCGTCGCCGGCACGGCCGTGCCCGGGGAGCATGTCACCGGGATGCGCGAGAACTACCTGACCCCCGCGGGCGCGGCCGACCATACCGCCGACCTTTCCGGCGACGCGTACACGCAGACCGTGACCTCCACGTACCTCGTCAGCGCGGTCGACGTCCGTAACCCGGCGGTGAAGGGGACGATCGTGCCGTTCGGGAGTTCGGTCGTCGATGGCATCGGCAGCGACAATTGCGGGCCGGGCTGCAGCCGACCCGGCGACAACCGCCGCTGGACGGACGACCTGGCGCGGCGCATCACCCACGAGCTTCCGCCGAATCGGCAGCTCGCGGTCGCGAACGCGGGCATCAGCGGCACCACGAGTTCGGCGGCGTGCCCGAACATCCCCGCAGCGGACGTCGGCCTGGACGCACTCGCCCGCCTGGACCGCGACGTGCTCGCCCTGCACGGGGTGACCGGCGTCATCTACTACTACGGGACGAACGACCTCGCCGACGGGTGCGCATCCGCACCGATCCTGGACAGCTACCGCAAGGTCTTCGAGCGCCTGCGCGCCGCCGGGATCAAGGTGTACGTCACTCCGATCACCCCGCGTCCGGGGTACGGCGACCAGAACAACCGCGATCGTTACACCGTCGGCACGTTCGTCAAGCAATGGGGGAACTGCGCGGGCACGTGCGACGGAGTGGTCGACTTCGACCAGGTGCTCAAGGATCCGCTGAAGCCCAACAGCATCAACCTCGCGTACGACAACGGTGACGGCATCCACGCGAACATGGCCGGGCAGCAGGCCCTCGCCGACTACCTCTCGCTGCCCATGCTCGCCGCCTCGATTCCGAAACGCCGCTGAAGCCCTGTCCCTGGAACAGCCCCCTCACCTGGAGAGATCCCGTGTTTCCGGCCGCCCGCAGCGGGAAGCCCGGCGTCATGAACCATGCTGAGGCTCCCGTACTCGACGCCCTCGCCGCCTATCACCGAAACGGCTACGTCCCCTTCACCCCGCCCGGCCACAAACAGGGACGGGGGACCGACCCGAGGGTGAGCGCGGTCGTCGGCGACGCGGTCTTCCGCTCGGACGTGCTGGCGACCGCCGGGCTCGACGACCGGATGTCCTCCAACGGCGTGATCCAGCGGGCCCAGGAGCTCATGGCGGACGCGGTCGGGGCCGAGAACGCGTTCTTCTCCACCTGCGGCAGCTCCCTGTCGGTCAAGAGCGCCATGCTGTCGGTGGCCGGGCCGCACGAGAAGCTCCTCGTCGGCCGCGACGCCCACAAGGCCGTGGTCTCCGGCCTGATCCTGGCCGGGATCCGGCCGATCTGGGTCTGGCCGCAGTGGGACCCGGAGCTGCACCTGGCCCACCCGCCGTCGGCGGAGGGCTTCGACCGGCGCTTCGCCGAGCACCCGGACGCGCGCGGCGCCCTCGTCACCAGCCCGACCCCGTACGGCACGTCCAGCGACCTGCGGGCCATCACGGAGGTGTGCCACCGGCACGGCCGGCCGCTCGTCGTCGACGAGGCGTGGGGCGCGCACCTGCCCTTCCATCCCGACCTGCCGACCTGGGCGATGAACGCGGGCGCCGACGTCTGCGTGGTCAGCGTGCACAAGATGGGCAGCGGCCTGGAGCAGAGCTCGGTGTTCCATCACCAGGGCGACCTGGTAGACCCGAACGTCCTGTCGGCCCGTGAGGACCTGCTCGGCACCACCAGCCCCAACGTCCTCATCTACGCCGCCCTCGACGGCTGGCGGCGGCAGATGGTCGAGCAGGGCCGGGAGCTGCTGCAGGGGGCCATCGACCTGGTCACGGGCGTCCGGGCGGAGCTCGAGGAGATCGACGGCCTGCACGTGCACGCCGACGAGTTCCTCGGCCCGAACCGCGCCGCCGAGCGCGACCCGCTGCAGGTGATCATCGACATCGCCGGGCTCGGCACGACCGGGTACCGCGCGGCCGACTGGCTGCGGGAGCACCACCGCGTCAACCTGCACCTGTCCGACCACCGGCGGATCAGCGCCCAGTTCACCTACTCCGACGATCAGGAGACCGCGCGGACGCTCGTCACGGCGATCCGCGATCTCGTCGCCCACCTCGAACGCGGGGACGAGGCGCTGCTCACCTCGGCGACCGTGGCGGTCCCCGACCCGGAGGATCTCCAGCTCGAACAGGTGATCCTGCCCCGCGACGCGTTCTTCGGCCGCGTCGAGCAGGTCCCGATCGACCGGGCCGCGGGCCGGATCGCCGCCGAGATGATGACGCCGTACCCGCCGGGCATCCCGGCCGTCCTGCCCGGCGAGCGCATGAACGAGGCCGTCATCGACTACCTGCGGACGGGGGTCGCCGCCGGCATGGTCGTGCCCGACGTCGCCGACAGCGAGCTGAAGAGCCTCCGGGTCGTGGCCGAGTGACCGGTCGGGAGGGGTCGAACGCACTACAACGGGTATGGGATCGCTTCACAGGACGAAGACGGCGAACCTCGACAAGGAGACGCCGAGTCGATCCCCAGCGAACCGAACGGAGGTGAGCTGACATGTCGACCACTCTGCACGGCCCCGGCACCCGGCGGACCACCGGGAACTCCTCGTTGGGCCGGCTCGTCAGCGACACGACCGCCGACCTGCAGAAGTTGATGCGTCAGGAGGTCGCGCTGGCGAAGGCGGAGATCCGCCAGGAGGCGAAGAAGGCCGGGGAGGCCGCCGGGCTGTTCGGCGGGGCCGGATTCGCGGGATACATGGCGGTGGTGATCGGATCGCTGGCCGCGATGTTCGGCCTCGCCCACGTGGTGGACATCGCCTGGGCCGCTCTGATCATCGCGGGCATCTGGGCGATCCTGGGCGCCATCATGGCCGCCCTGGGCCGCCAGCGGATGCGGCGGGTGTCGCCGCCGCACCGGACCGTCGAGACGCTCAAGGAAGACGCCCAGCTGATGCGGCGCAGCGCGAGCCACGCCAAGGCGATCGCCGCCGAGCCGATCTCCTCCGAGCCGGCCGAACTGCTCGTACCGCACACCGAGCACAGCCACCGGTAAGCCGCCGCGCCCCGGTGCCTGCCGCGGCAGGGCACGGGGCATCGGCCGGTTCCGGCGGCCACGACGTCAGCGCCGTGTCCGCCGGGTCCGGGACGGGATGGTCATGACGGGTGCGGGGGGCGCTGCTCGGGCGGACGGGGATCGCCCTTACCGGACCCGCGTCCTCCGCCCTTGCCGCCCTTGTCGGTGCCGTGCGGCTGCCCGGAGACGTTGCGTTCCTTCTCCGGATTCGTGTCCGTCGGGGCCGTGCGCTCCGAACGGCGCAGTTCGGGCTCCTGTGGTTTCGACATCGCCGGTCTCCCTCCTCGAGGTTGCTACGGCGAAACGCCGTACCCGCCCTTCCTCCCCCTGAGGTGCCGGTTATTCGCTGTGACGGCCGAATTTCGGATTTCGGCTGTTTTCGCCGCCGACAGCGGGTACCAAGCCGGGAACGAACCGTACGGACGCGTCGAGAGGAGACCCCACATGCCGGCGGACGAGCGGGACGACCACCGGTTCGCCCCGATCCTGCGGGACGAGGACGAGAACCTCGCCACCGACGAGGACCGGGCCGAAGGCCGGGAGGTCTCGGGCACGGGCGTGCCCGGCACGCCGACCGCGCATCCGGACGCGCTGCCGCCGACCGAGGAGGGAGTCCGCGAGGCGGACCGTACCGACGACACCGGCGACACCGGCGACACCGGCCCGACCGCGCGGCCGGGCCGTCCGAAGTGAGACGCCGTCCGTGGGACTAGGACAGCTGCCAGCTCTCGATCTCGGCGTCGCTGAGCGGGATGACGCACCAGAGGGCGTCCTGAAGGGTCGGGCAGATCAGCGCGACCTTGTCCACGCCGGTGATGCGGAACGGACGCTCGACGCAGGGCATGAGGTCGAAGTACGCGACCGGGACGCCCCGCTCGCGGGCGAGCTTCTCGGCCGCGACCACGGCGTTCAGGCCGGCCGCGGAGAAGAACGGCACCCCGCTCATGTCCACCAGCAGCGGCCGGTCGGCCGCCGCGACGAGCTCCATCAGACACCCCCGGAACGTACGCCCGGTAAAGGCGTCGACCTCACCACGCGGCATGGCGAGGGTGTAGTCCTCGCACTCCATCGCGAACATGTCCAGGGCAACGTCCATGGGACCTCCAGTCCGGAACACCGTGGGGCACCCGTGACCATCACAGCATCGCGCGATTACTGATCGTTTCCAAGAGGGTGACGGATACCAGGCACGGCGCGGCGCGTTAATCGAGCACCATGCCCGTTTTGCGGATAGGCAAACACCTCACGAGGCGGGACATCACGATGTCACCGCCTGGCAACTCTGCGGAAGCCGCTCAACTCTCTGCGCTCTCTCAACAATGCCGCTCACCGGGTTATTCCACTCTCGACTGACATTCCGAAAAGCCGTCGTCAAGCCGCCTTTCCGGGAGATCATCGGGACGGCATGCTCCCCCGCATCGCCGCCATCCCCCACGAATCTGGAGTCTCGGTGAAGCGTTCGTCCGTCACGACGGTGGTCATGGCCGCGACGGCCCTGCTGGCCTCCGGTTCCGCCGCGGCCGCGGCCACGGTCACGAGCGGGCCGGCCCCGGCGCCGGCCTGGCACGACTGCCATACGGAGAACACCCCGCAGCAGCTCGAATGCGCGACGATCAGCGTTCCGCTGGACTGGTCCCGGCCGGGCGGGCAGCGGATCACCCTGGCGCTGAACCGGCTGCCCGCCACCGACCCGGAACACCGGATCGGCTCGTTGCTGCTCAACCCCGGTGGACCGGGCGGCTCGGGCACCGCGGTGGTCGCGCAGGGCGGCATGCTGCTCGGCACGCCGGACCTCAAGCCGCTGCGCGAGCGGTTCGACCTGGTCGGGTTCGACCCGCGCGGGGTCGGGGACAGCACGCCCGTACGCTGCTCGACGCCGGTGTACGACCCGGCGGCCCCCACCCTTCCCGCCACTCCGGCGGAGTACCGGCGGCTGAGGGAGAGCGACCGCCGCCACGGGCTGGACTGTCTCCGGGCGACCGGTCCGCTGCTCGGACACGTCGACACGGTGAGCGCCGCCCGCGACGTCGACGCGATCCGGGCCGCGCTCGGCGAGCGGCGGATCTCCTGGCTCGGCGTCTCGTACGGCACGGAGCTCGGGGCCGCGTACGCCCGGCTGTTCCCCGGGCACGTACGGGCGATGGTCCTGGACGGCGCCATCGACCACACGCGGTCGGTCGCCCGCGACGCCGTGGACGAGTCCGCGGCGATGGAGCGGGAGTTCCACCGGTTCGCGCAGTGGTGCCAGGGTCGGGCCGACTGTCCGCTGCGCGGCCGTGACATCGCCGCCGACTTCGACGCGCTGACGGCGCGGGCGGACAAGGGCGAGATCATCGACCGTGACCTCGGACGTCCCCTCACCGCCGCCGAGGTGACCGGCGGCGCCTACACGTACCTGACCCTGACCTTCCTGTGGCCGCAACTCGCCCAGGCACTGGCCGACGCGGAGAAGGCACCCTCGGACCCCACCGCGCTGGGCCAGGCGGTGCCCGGCGTCGACCCGGCCTACACGGCCTACCGCGCCGTCGGATGCCAGGACTTCCCGCCGGAGCTGCGGGGCTTCGCCGACCTGCGGGCCCGGCTGGCGAAGGTCAAGAAGGCGGCACCGCACCTGTGGCGGTACTCGGAGATGTGGGACATGACGGCCGGATGCAGCGGCTGGCCGGTCCCGGCGGCGAACCCGCCCCGGCCCGCGCGGATCACCGGAGCGCCGGCGATCCTCGTGGTCGGCAACACGTACGACCCGGCGACCCCGTACGTCTGGGCGCGGTCGCTGGCCCGGCAGATCGACGGGAGCCGGCTGCTGACCTATGACGGGGACGGGCACACCGCCCTCTACAACTCCTCCTGCGCCCGCGGCCGGGAGGTCGACTACCTGATCACCGGGCAGGCGCCCGCGGCGGGCACGGTCTGCCGGCCCTGACCGCCCGCGGGCTTCGGTCGTCTTTCCGGAACGGTTGTGAAAACCGTTTTCGTTTCCCCTATAGTCGACTGCACGACGCCGGTCGCGCAGCGTCCCCATCCGGGTGCGCTGCGCAGTCGCCGGCGATGGGTCGGCCATCACGGGAGGAAGACATGAAGGTCGCGTTCGTCGGTAAGGGCGGCAGTGGCAAGACGACCCTGTCGTCCCTGTTCATCCGCCATCTGGCGGCAGGAGGGGCACCGGTCACGGCGGTCGACGCCGACATCAACCAGCACCTCGGCGTCGCGCTCGGCCTGCCCGAGCAGGCCGCCGCCGCGATCCCCGCCATGGGCGCGCACCTCCCCGAGATCAAGGACTACCTGCGGGGCGCCAACCCCCGCATCCCGTCGGCGGCGGCGATGGTCAAGACCACGCCGCCCGGCACCGGGTCCCGGCTGCTCCGGCCAGGCGGCGACGACCCGATCCACTCCCGGCTCGCCGTCCCCGCCGCCGGCGCGCGACTGATGGTGACGGGCCCCTTCACCGAGGAGGACCTGGGCGTCGCCTGCTACCACTCCAAGACCGGGGCGGTGGAGCTGTACCTCAACCACCTCGTCGACGGCCCCGGCGAGTACGTCGTCGTCGACTGCACGGCCGGGGCCGAGTCGTTCGCCTCGGGGATGTTCACCCGGTTCGACCTGACCTTCCTCGTCGCCGAGCCGACGAGGAAGGGAGTCGCGGTCTACCGCCAGTGGACCGAGTACGCCGCCGACTACGACGTCGCGCTCAAGGTCGTCGGCAACAAGGTCCAGACCGCCGGCGACGTCGACTTCCTGCGCGAGCACGTCGGCGACGCGCTGCTGTGCTGCGTCGGCCAGTCCGGCGCCGTCCGCGCCATGGAGCAGGGCCGCCCCTTCGACCTGGACGACCTGGCCGACGACGACCGCGCCGCGCTTTCGACGCTCCAGGCCGCGGTCGACGCGCGCCCGAAGGACTGGCCGAAGTTCACCCGCCAGGCGATCGAGTTCCACCTCAAGAACGCCCGCGCCTGGGCCAATGCCGCTACCGGCCAGGACCTCGCCACCCAGATCGACCCCGACTTCACCCTCGGCCCCGATGCCCTCCTCACCACTGCAACGTCCCGATAGGAGAAGTGGTTCACACTCAAAGTATGACCAGGGGTATGATGTCGAGCATGAAGGTAGGTGTAAGCATCCCGGACGAGGACGTGGCGTTCATCGATGAGTACGCCGCACGGACCGGGGCGAAGTCAAGGTCGGCCGTGCTCCATCAGGCCATCGGGCTACTGAGGTCGACAGCTCTCGAAGACGCTTATGCGGCGGCCTGGCAGGAGCCGGACTACAGCAGCGAAGCCGAGCTCTGGGACGCGACCTCCTCGGACGGTATGGCCGATGCGACGAGGTGACGTCTACCTCGTCGATCTCGAACCGTCACAAGGATCCGAGGCGAACAAGCTGCGGCCGGCGGTGATCGTTAGCAACGACGCCGCCAATCGGGCCGCAGAGCGCACCGGCCGTGGGGCCATCACCGTGGTACCGGTGACTTCAAATGCCGATCACGTTTACCCCTTCCAGGTTCTGCTCGACGCCGCAGACTGCGGGTTGAAGACCGACTCGAAGGCCCAGGCCGAACAGGTGCGTTCGATAACCCCCCGCAGATTGCGGCAACGCATAGGCACTGTCCCCGGGCCGACGCTGCACCTGGTCGACGCGGCACTCCGTCGCCACCTGAATCTCTGATGTTCGCGGATGCGGCGGCGGCACCGCACCCGCCGCTGACGCTCGGTCCCCTCACCCCCGGCTGATCCGGGAGAGGGGATCATTCTTTTTCCTCGTCCGGGGGTCGTGAGGGGGCTCTGACGCTGTCGTCGCCGGGACCTTACCCGGGGCGCGCAGGCTTTACCGGTGGTTGTCCGGCAGAGGGTGTTGCCCCAGAACGTCATGGACATAGCGTGACGGGACAGATCCGGGAGGGAGCGTGCACATGACGGTGACACCACCCGTCGAACGGGTCGGTCAGGCGTTCGCGAGGCGGGAGACGGCCGGCCGGATGCTCGCCGAGGACTCCGGGCGAGTGGCGCTCGCCTGCCGGGACATGGCGATCCGGTTCCATCGCGGCGGGAAGCTCATCGCCTTCGGCAACGGCGGGGCGGGTACGGACGCGGCGCACGTCGCCGTCGAGTTCATGCACCCCGTGATCGTGGGCAAGCGGGCGCTGCCCGCCATCGCGGTCAGCAACGACGCGGCGGCCATCACGGCGGTGGCCCGTCGGCAGGGCCTGTGCCAGGTCTTCGCCCACCAGGTGCGCCACTGGGGCACGCCGGCGGACATCGCCCTGGGGATCTCCGCGGACGGTGAGTGCGTGGACGTGCTCCGCGGCCTGCAGGCAGGCCATGAGCTGGGGCTGCTCACGGTGGCGCTGACCGGTGGGGACGGCGGCATGCTGGGCGACAGCCCGGCGATCGACCACCTGCTCACCGCGCAGAGCGACGACCCGGCGGTCGTCAAGGAGGTCCACGTGACGATGTACCACATCCTGTGGGAGCTGGTTCACGTGTTCCTGGAGCAGCCCGGCCTGCTCGGCCCGGAGGTGATCAGGTGACCGAGCGCGGCCGGTGTTCGGAGGAGGTGTGCGTCACCTGCTCCGACGAGGCCGTACCCGTCACGGTGCTGCGGTTGCTCGACGGGGACCTCGCGATCGCCGACGTCGGCGGCGGCGCGCGGGAGGAGGTCAGCGTCGCGCTGGTCGACGCGGCCGTCGGCGACACGGTCCTGGTCCACGCGAAAGAGGCCATCGCGGTGGTCACGCGGGGTGACCCCGGCAGAGTCGCAGGGGGGAACGGCAATGACCGGGAGTGAGCCACCGGAGGGGATGCGGGAGCTCTATCCCTTCCTGTACTCGGGCGAGTCCGAGATAGAGGCGGTGCTGGCGGAGGTCGGCCGGTCGACCGCGGAGAAGGCGAACGAGATCGTCGCCCTGCGACAGGAGGTCGCGGAACGGTCGGGGGTCCTGCTCGCCGAGTGCGCCGAGGCGATGGCCAAGCGGTTCGCGATGGGCGGCCGGCTGTTCACGTTCGGCAACGGGGGCAGCAGCACCGATGCGCAGGAGGTCGCCGAGGCGTTCTCGTATCCGCCGCGTGGGCGGTCCCTGCCCGCGCTGTGCCTGACCAACGACGTCGCGGTGCTGACCGCGTTGTCCAACGACGTGAGCTTCGAGGTGACGTTCGCGCGGCAGCTGGCGGCACTGGGCGGTACGGGCGACATCGCGCTCGGCCTGTCGACGAGCGGCGGGTCGCCCAACGTCGTCCGGGCGATCGAGGAGGCCGCCCGGCGCGGCATGCTCACGATCGCGCTGGCCGGTTATCAGGGCGGTGAGCTGGCCGAGCTGGCGGCCCTCGACTACCTGTTCGTGATCCCGTCGTCGTCCGTGCACCGCATCCAGGAGGCGCAGACGACCGTCTACCACGTCCTGTGCGAACTGACCCAGATCGCCCTCGGCGCGCTCTCGTCGCAGGAGACGACGACGTGACGGCCCCGGCGGATCGCCGAGGTTCCGGACGGCTGTCCCGGGCGACGGGGACCGCGCATGCATGAAGCCGGGATGGCGGAGGCGATCCTGGCGGCCGTGGAGCAGCGCGCGGACGGCCGCCCCGTGCGGCGGACGCGCGTACGGGCGGGGGTCCTGCTGCGGATCGGCGAGGCCGCCCTCGGCCGGGCGTTCGAGCTGGCCGCCGACGGGACGGTGGCGGAGGGCGCGCGCCTGGAGGTGGTCGTGGACCCCGTGCGGCTGACCTGCGGCCGGTGTGACCGGACCACGACGTCCGACGGCCTGATGGCGGTGTGCCCCGTGTGCGGCGGGACCGACCTGGCGATCGAGGGCGGTGACGAGCTCGTCCTCGAGTCGATCGAGGTGGTGGAGACGGCAGAGGTGCCGGGAGACTCGCGGCGGGATCCTAGGGGTCCTGCCGGATCGTCCTGACGACGGGCCGGGCTCTCACCTGCCGGAAACCCGGCGAGCCCTCTCGCGAACCGAAACGTAGGGTTGTCGCGAGAGGAGTGGTGATATGCGCGAGGTTGTGGTCTGTTCACCGGTTCGTACGCCGGTGGGGCGGTTCGGCGGCGCGTTGAAGGACGTCAGCGCGCAGGAACTGGCGGCGACGGTGATCCGCGCGCTGGTGGAGCGCACCGGAGTCGACCCCCAGGAGATCGGCGACGTCATCCTCGGCAACTGCAACCCGAACGGCGACGCGCCCGCCATCGGCCGGGTCGCCGCCCTCGACGCGGGCCTGCCGGTGGAGGTCGCCGGCGTCCAGGTGGACCGGCGGTGCGGCTCGGGGCTGCAGGCGGTCGTGAACGCGGTGATGCAGGTCGCCACCGGCGTGAACGACATGGTCATCGCCGGTGGCACGGAGAGCATGAGCGGCGTCGAGTACTACGCCACCGGCCTGCGCTGGGGCCGCCCCGGCCCGCAGATCAACCTGATGGACCGCCTGGCCCGCGCCCGCGTCACGGCGGGCGGGGAGCGCCACCCGGTGCCGGGCGGCATGCTGGAGACCGCCGAGAACGTCCGCGAGCGCTACGGCATCGGCCGTACGGAGCAGGACGAGCTGGCCCTGCGCTCCCACGAGCGGGCGGTCCGCGCCCAGGACAAGGGCCTGTTCGACGACGAGATCGTGCCGGTCGAGGTCCGCGACCGCAAGGGCGTCCAGGTCGTCGACCGGGACGAGCACCCGCGCGCGGACACGACCCTGGAACGGCTCGGCACCCTCAAGCCGGTGATGCGCGTCGACGGCGCGACGGTCACGGCGGGCAACTCCAGCGGCCAGAACGACGGCGCGGCCGTCTGCCTGGTGACGACGCGGGAGCGGGCGACCGCGCTCGGCCTGACCCCTCAGGCCCGGCTGGTGTCCTGGGCCGTGGCGGGCGTGCCTCCGCACCTGATGGGGCTCGGCCCCGTACCCGCGACCGAGAAGGCCCTCAGCCGGGCGCGGCTCAGCCTCGACGACATGGACCTGATCGAGCTGAACGAGGCGTTCGCCGCGCAGGTGCTCGGTGTGCTGCGCGAGTGGGAGCTGGACGAGACCGGCCTGGAGAAGCTGAACGTCAACGGCTCGGGGATCTCGCTGGGCCACCCGGTCGGGGCGACCGGCGCGCGCATCCTCGCGACGCTGCTGTACGAACTGCGCCGCCGCGACGCCCGCTACGGCCTGGAGACCATGTGCATCGGCGGCGGCCAGGGCCTCGCCGCGATCTTCGAACGCGTCGCCTGACGCGTTCACGTCACGGCCGTGGACCATCCCACGAGGACAGGTCCACGACCGGACGTTCCGCAGTCCGCTAGGGTCCGATCGGATTGGCGGGGTCGTCGAGCCACACGCGTTCGCCTTCCGAAGAGACCGTCAGCCCGAACCGATCACGGCCTGGACGCCCGAGGGACACCCACCGGAGATACGCCTCGGAGACCTCATCCCACAGGCGGCGCGGCCCATGCTGTTGGACGAGGAACTCGGCCTCTCCGGGCACGTAGTCCACCGACGCCCAGGACCCGTCGTGCCCGGCACTGTCGAGTATCCAGAACGTCGCCTCTCCGGAATCCGTCTCCTCGTCGTAGTAGAGGCGTTTGTGCACGCCGGGCACGTTCGTGGCGATGAACACGTCGGCCTCGGTGTCGTCGTTCAGGTGTCGCGGGTCGAGACGGGTCGTGGACTCGACCGGATCGTCGGAATCGTGCACCCAATCGAACGCGCTCCCGCGCGCCGGACGCTGCGAGCGCATCAGCATGTACCCGGCCGGGCTCGGAAGCCGCCCGACAGCCGTTCCGTCGCCGACGACGGCCAAGCGGGCCAGCCAGCCGTACCCGTACCCAGGGCTGTAAGGAGTGAGGATCAGCCCACCCGGCCGGGTCTGCTCCACCCAGGCGTACGGGATCGTCGCGACCGCGCATGTCGAATGGACGCGATCGAACGGCGCACCGTCCGGCCATCCCTCGGCACCGTCACCGATGACCAAGCGAGGCGCGTATCCAGCCGCCTTGAGGTTCGCCGCCGCACGCTCCGCCAGCACCGGGTCGATTTCGATGGTGGTGACGTTCCGGTCGCCGATGCGGTGCGACAACAGCGCGGCCGTCCAACCGGTTCCCGTACCGATCTCCAGTACCCGATCGTGGTCCTTGACCATGAGCGATTCCAGGAATGCGAAAACCGCCCCTGGAGCCGAACAGGACGAGCTGGCCAGCCCGTCGCCCAGTACGTCAGAGCCGCCGTCGTCGCGTTGGGTGACCAATGACGCATCGGAGTACACGGCCTCCCACCAGGCCGCTTCGTCACCGGCCCGGTCGACCGGGTATCCAGGGGCAGGACCGTCCGGGTTCGCCCAGGCGACGTCTGGCACGAACAGGTGCCGTGGCACCTCCACCAGCGCTTGCCGCCACCGCTCATCGATGAGGTCCCCTTGACCCGCGAGCAGGTCGGCGAGGGTCTCTGCGCGTGCACGCGGGTCAGGGAACGTCATCCCTCACTTGCCTCTCTTGCCGTCACTCGGGTTGTCGTTGGTGTTGCCGCCGGTGCCGCGCTTGCCGCCCTGCGGGTCTCTGCCGTCCGTCGGCGTGTTGCCGTCGCTGTTGCCTCCACCGTGCCTGCCCATGCTCACCTCCCGTCACCTATCGTGCTGCCTATCGGACGTTCGTACAGGTCGATGGCTGTTACGCCCCGCTTTGCCGCCCCCCGGAGTCCGGTCTGCGCCTCAAGCACCGCACGCGTGAGGTCGTCCGCATCCGCCGCCTCCACCAGCCGCCATCCGGCCGGAACGCGCACCAGCGCCCACCAGGACCGGGTGAACCTCCCGAACCAGAACACCAGGCCCGGGAACCGCCGCGAGATCACCCATGCAGGATCCGAGGTGACGCGTAACCCCGTCATGTCGAGCCGCCCCCATCGCGTGTCCGGAGGTAGTCGGCGATTTGGTCGGCGGCTCCGGCCACGTCCTCGGCGGTGTGCCTGTCGTAGCCGTCGCGCCGCCACACGAACGCGCCGTTGACGACTTCGACCGCCGTCCGGGGCGTCGTCGGACTTGAACGCGCCGAGACTGCCGGCCGCGCATCGCTCATCTCGACGCGGATTCCGCGCTTGACCAGTTCCCGGCAGAGATCGACCAACCGGTCGACCTTCTCGGCATGGCTGATGCCGGCGGGAATCCCGTCTCGCGATGCTCCTTGCACTGTCATGGAGCTGATGTAACCGTCTGAGGCGATGTGGGCGGCAGATGACATCCGATGGCATGGAGCGGGAGGCATGGACATGCCGACAGCGATCACGATCACTGGTACTCGCGCGACGGAAGATCGACCGCACGGAGAGTACGACGCGATATTCGCCGAGTACCTTGCGCCATTCGCCGATGAGGCGACGCACTTCTACATCGGCGGCGCGATCGGCATCGACTCGCTCACCCTCCTCTGGCTCACGACCAGAACAAGGTCGAGAATCACCGTGGCAGTACCAGATACGGCCGTTGATCAGCCCTCCGAAGCGCGGCAGGCGATAGCGACTGCGCAGGACAAGGGCCGGCTGAGCGAGCTGATCGAGCTACGACACTCGGGACATCCCTCGGCCGAGGCGTACCACTATCGAAATCGTTGGATGGTGGACCGCAGTGAGTTCGTGATCGCTTTTCCGCGCGGCGCCGATCGAACCCGCGGCACCTGGTACACGGCGGACTACGCGGCCGGGCAAGGGAAGCCTCGTCTCATCGTGCCTATCTGATCAACGATTGTGTTGTACTGGTCACGTGAAGTCACCAGAGAGGATGTGCGCCGCCCAGCGCATCCGTACCTTGCGTATGAGCCGGGGCTGGTCCCTGCTCGACCAGGCCCGTGCGTTACGGGAGGTCGCCCGCCGCCTTCGTATGCCCACTGTCGCCCAGGCCCGGTTGAGTACCATTCAGCGGACCATCGCCCGCTGGGAGAACGACGGGGTACGCCCTGGCGAGCGCTACCAACTCCTGCTGGCCCACGTCTACGCAGATCAACGCGGGACCACGGCGCTCGGCCCCGGTTCGGACTTCGATCAACTCATGACCGTATTCGCCATGTACGGGATCGAGCCACTCCGGATTTCGGAGCTTCGCGGTCTGGTGGCGGACGCCTTGACAAGCGGCGCGAAGGGCCTCCTTGCCTTCCTTAGTCCGACCCTCACGGCATCCCTCGTGCCGGCGTTGGCCGATCCGAGCCGTACCGACGACGAGTTGATCGCACAATTGCGCGCTGCCGTGGCCGGCCTGAACGGCCGTATCGGAGCGGTGCCGTTCGTACGACTTCAGATCGGACTCGTGCCGGTCACCGAGTCATGCCGCACGCTTGTCGCCGGACCCGTGCCCGGCGAGCTGCGGGAACAGCTGCTCTACATTTCGAGCACCGCATGCCTTCTGGCCGCCCGCCTGGCCTTCGAGACCTACGACGCCCCCTCATCGACCGGCTTCTACTCCGAGGCACTGGCCGCCGCCGACCGTCTACCGGACCCGTGGCACCGCGCGCTGGTGCGGACGAGCCAGGCCATGGTCGTTCTCTACTCGACCGGAGACCTCGACCAAGCGCAGGCGATCGCTGCAGAGGCCGTACGGCCAGCGGGGCGCCTCGGGAACACCGACTAGCAGCGCCCTCCGGCGGCCTTAGATTCGTTGAATGACTTCGGGTTCACTTGCTTCCACTGACCACCGGCCGATTGGCCACAATACGGCGTGCCTACATAAAGCCTTTGATATTTCGGAAAGTTGAGCGCCCCACTCTCAAATTGAAACGGCTTTCCCTGATCATCCACTAGCTGCGCAGTGGAACCCTTGTCCGCAATCACATCAATTTTCAGACGATAGTTGCAAGCCAAAGGCTCCTGAGAGCCAATCGACAGCCGAAAAGTTACATGCTCTCCATGCGCAAGAGTGTACTTATGCGCAGCAAAGTAGTTGCCGGATCGCGCTGCGCCCCCTTCACTCCACGTTTCGTAACCCTGCCCAACTTGGCCGAGGTCGAAATAGATGCTTATCGTATTTTCTTGCCCCTGGCTCGCAAGGTAGAAAAGAGTTCCCGATGTGGATGCAGCCCGGCATTGACTGACTGGCTGTATGTTCATAATCCGCACTGGATCGGATCGATTGCCGACCAGGTCGAGTTCGATCAAGTTTCCACCACGACTTATCGCTCCCTGACCCTTGAACCAGCTGACATATGCATCCCGGTCACTCTGGTAGATGCCATGTAGCCAATCGAGCTGATTTGGCGACAGTTCGACTTCCTTCTGTGAGATCCAGGAACCACCAGTGACATCTGAGATATCTTTCGCCTCATCTACCGTGACGGGCGGGCCGGAACTTGTAAGGTGTTTCTGATGCTTTTGTCCAGAGAAATATGACGAGAGCTTCTGTGTAGCTTGCGACCCGACTCCACTGAGGACGGCGATGAGCACTGCACTTGTTACGCCTCCAGCCCACTTGATGGCAGGGCGTTCCCACCACGACTTGCGACCCCCACGACTGGGCCGCCTACTGTTCGGCCTCCTCTTCGAGTTGCCATTTTTGCTTCGTTTCTTATCTTGAGCCACTGGCATCTTTCAGTGTTCTAGAGTTGCAGCGACGATAGCATTTCATGTATCAGCCATTGGAGGCGTGAACGTCCGCGGGTTGCGTCTCCCCTCGACCAGGCGACAGTGAGGGCAATGAGGGTCACAAGCCCCCAGTAACACGCAAGCTACTTCATGACCGAGCGTAAGAGCTTGCGACTACTTGTAAGACGCAAGGCCGACTGCAGTCAGCGCTATCTCTGCGTGTACGCCACCAGGATGTCTCCGTATGTGTGATATCCGTCACTCACTACCGATGAGCAGTCGTACGCCATCAGACGCCAGCAGACGTCACCGGACGCCAGCGGTCGCCCACGGACAATCCGACACCACAGGAACCAGTGCCCGCAAGGGTTCGCGAAGGTTTGACCGGGCTTCGGACTGGGGCATCCTTGATCCGGAGCCGCGATCATGACTCCACGGACAGGCGAGACGCAGGCCGGGGTAGGCTCCCGACCGCCCGAGGCGCCCGCGAGGGGTCTCATCAAAAAACGACAGCCTCTAAAAACACGTATACATACACATTGAGCCGGGGTAGGGTCCCGGCATCCGGGGCCGACCCCCACGGGTATATGCCCGCAAAATGTTGATAGCGAATGCCCTGAAAAAACTCTCAACGGAAAAGTCTCGCCTGACGTCCGGCCGACGCTTCAAGCGTTGCGCCGGATCGTTGTTGTCCGTGTCCTTGTCACGCGTGCTCCTTTTCCGGCGAGAGGGAGAAGGGGTTTGTCAAGGTTGAAGCCGAGTCCGGAAGCGCAGGAATGGGGCAAGCGACAGGCCGCGCGGTCGCCGCGCTGGACTGATCAAAAATGGGAACGCATCGCGACGATTCTCGGTGTTGCGATCAATCCCGCTGATCCGGAACTGAAGCAGGACGACGAAGCCACCGAGCACAGGCGGGAGGCGGCGTGAACACCTCCCAGCTTCCAGACCTTTCGCCCGATGTCATGGTCGCGTTGCAGCGGGCGACCATGCCGGACTTCCCGCGCTGGCAACAGATGGTCACCGCGACCGGTGGATGCGCTCAACCGATCCGCCTTAAGGGCGAGCGTGTGACCTTGGACGCAGAGACTGGCGAGGTCATCGAGTCCTACGCCACCGCTGACGAGCCGACCGGCTACCTGCTCACGGCATGCGGGAACCGCCGTGCGTCACGGTGTCCGGCGTGCGCCGAGGTCTACCGCGACGACACGTATCACCACGCGTTCGCCTTCCGAAGAGGCCGTCAGCCCGAACCGATCACGGCCCGGACGCCCGAGGGACAGCCACCGGAGATACGCCTCGGAAACTTCATCCCACAGGCGGCGCGGCCCATGCTGCTGAACGAGGAACTCGGCCTCTCCGGGCACGTAGTCCACCGCTCACTGCTCCTCGGACCAGGAGTCGTACCGCTCCGCCATGATCTGCTCGTGCATCCACGGGGGAGCCGCCATGTCGGCGGTCATGAGCACCTCCCGGACGCTGCCCTGCGGGACCGATCCCGCCGGATTCGGCGTACTGTCCCAAGCCGCTGGGCACTCTCGCAGAGGAACAGGTCGGCGGAGGCCGGTCAGCGGAGGCGGTGGCGGTCGATGAGCTGCCTGACGATGACGTTGCGCTGGATCTCGTTGGTGCCCTCGCCGACGATCATCAGTGGGGCGTCACGGAAGTAGCGCTCGACGTCGAACTCGGTCGAGTAGCCGGCCGCGCCATGGATGCGGACGGCGTCGAGGGCGATGCGCATCGCGGCCTCGGAGGCGTACAGCTTGGCCATGCCCGCCTCGAGGTCGCAGCGTTCGCCGCCGTCCAGGCGGTCGGCGGCGTCGAGCGTGAGCAGCCGCGCGGCCTGCAGCCGGGTCGCCATGTCCGCCAGGTAGTTGCCGATCGACTGGTGCTGCCAGATCGGCCGCCCGAACGCCTCGCGCTCCTGGGCGTACCGCAGGGAGTCCTCCAGCGCGGCGCGGCCGACGCCGAGCGCCCGCGCGGCCACCTGGATGCGGCCGACCTCCAGGCCCCGCATCATCTGCGCGAACCCCTGGCCCTCGACGCCGCCGAGCAGCGCGTCGAGGGGCGTCCGGTGGCCGTCGAAGGCCAGCTCGCAGCTCTCGACGCCCTTGTACCCGAGCTTTGGCAGGTCGCGTGAGACGGTCAGCCCGGGCCCGGGTTCGACCAGCAGGATGCTGATGCCGCGGTGCCGGGGGGTCGCCTCGGGGTCGGTCTTGCAGAGCAGGGCGATGAGCCCGGCGCGACGCGCGTTGGTGATCCAGATCTTCGCGCCGTCGACGACGTAGTGATCGCCGTCCCGCCGTGCGGTGGTCGTGATCGCCTGCAGGTCGGAGCCACCGGACGGCTCGGTGAGCGCCATCGTCGCCCGCAGCTCGCCGGTCGCCATGCGGGGCAGGTAGCGGCGCTTCTGCTCCTCGGTGCCGAAGACGCCGATCAGGTGCGAGACGACCGTGTGACCGCCGAAGGCCCCGGCCAGGCTCATCCAGCCACGGGCCAGCTCCTCGGTGACGAGGACGTAGCACCGCTTGGACACGGCGACCTCACCGTACGGCTCGGGAACGGCGAGCCCGAAGACGCCCAGCTCCTTCATCCGGTCGATGAGGTGCTCGGGGTAGGTGTTCGCGTGCTCCAGGTCGCGGGCGACCGGGCGTACCTCCCGGTCGACGAAGTCGGCGACGACCTCGACGATGGCGTGTTCTTCCTCGGACAGCTCGGGCACGGTCAGGCCTCCTCGGTTCTCCACCGTATCGGCGTGCGAGCATGACGGCGGAGATCGCCTGACCTGAGGAGGATCCGTGGGGCTGCTGGAGGGACGGAGCGCCGTGATCACCGGCGCGGCGCAGGGCATCGGGCTGGCCACGGCGCGGGTGTTCGCCGAGAACGGCGCCCGCGTGGTGATCGGCGACCGCGACCTCGACGCCGCGCGGGAGGCGGCCAAGGAGGTGGGCGGCCTCGCCGTGGCCTGCGACGTCACCTCGGCCGCGGAGGTGTCGGCGCTGGTCGACCGGTGTACGGCGGAGTACGGCGGGCTGGACGTCATGGTGAACAACGCGGGCGTCACCCGGGACGCCACCCTGCGCAAGATGTCGGAGGAGGACTTCGACACCGTGATCGACGTTCACCTCAAGGGCACCTGGAACGGCACCCGCGCCGCGTCGCTGGTCATGCGGGAGCAGCGACGCGGCGCGATCGTCAACGTCTCCTCCATCTCCGGCAAGGTCGGGATGGCCGGCCAGACGAACTACAGCGCGGCCAAGGCGGGCATCGTCGGCATGACCAAGGCCGCCGCCAAGGAGCTCGCCTACCTGGGTGTACGCGTCAACGCCGTGCAGCCCGGACTGATCAGGACGGCGATGACCGAGGCGATGCGCGCGGACGTCTGGGAGGGCAAGCTGCGGGAGATCCCGATGGGGCGCGCGGGCGAGCCGGAGGAGGTGGCGAACGTCGTGCTGTTCCTCGCCTCGGACCTGTCGAGCTACATGACCGGCACCGTCCTGGAGATCGCCGGGGGACGCTTCATGTGACGTCCGATACCGACGGGCCGTCGGCTTACCGGGAGCGTGGGCCGTTTTGACGGTTACTCTGCGTCAACGGCCGTCCCGGGTGGCTAGACTCAAGTCTGCAGAGGTCACGGTTCCTGGCCGCGGTCCGGTCGGCCGGCAGCCGTTACGGGGCTCCGATGAAGGCTGTGCAGTCCGACCAGGTCGAGCCTCGACCGCACGGGCCACCCCTGCCGGCCGAGGTGACCAGTTTCGTGGGGCGTCGGCACGAGGTGGCCGAGGTCAAACGTCTCCTGTCCGTGTCACGGCTCGTCACCCTGTCCGGGGTCGGCGGCGTCGGCAAGACCCGGCTCGCCACCCGGGTGAGCACCCTCGTCCACCGTGCCTTCCCCGACGGCGTGTGGCTGATCGACCTCGCCTCGCTGGCCAATCCCGGCCTGCTGGTCCCGGCGGTGTGCGAGACCCTGCAGGTCGAGGGCGCCTCGGCCGGTCCGCCGCTGCAGGTGCTGATCGACCACATCTGCGATGCCCACGCGCTGTTGATCCTGGACAACTGCGAGCACCTCCTTGCGGAGGCCGCGCTGCTGGCCGAGACGTTGCTGCGCGCCTGCCCGCGCCTGCGGATCCTCGCCACCAGCCGCCAGGCCCTCGGCGTCGCCGGCGAGCAGACCCTCTCGATTCCCAGCCTGCCGGTGACCGGCCGCAACGTCACCGGACCGGACACCGCCCCCGACGGCGGGATGGTGGCCGGTGACGCCGTGCGGCTGTTCGCCGAACGCGCCGAAGCGGTCGTGCCCGGCTTCACCCTCACCGAGGACAACCTCCCCACCGTCGAACGCATCTGCCACCGCCTCGACGCGCTGCCGCTGGCCATCGAACTGGCCGCCGTACGCCTGCGCGCCCTGTCGGTCCACCAGCTCCTCGCCCGCCTCGACGACCGCTTCCGCCTCCTGACCTCCGGTTCGCGGGCCGTCCTGCCCCGCCACCAGACCCTGCGCGCCCTCATCGACTGGAGCTACGGCCTGTGCACCGAACCCGAACGCCTCCTCTGGGAACGCACCTCCGTCTTCTCCGGCGGCCTTGACCTCGAAGCCGCCGAAACCGTCTGCGCCGGCGACGGCATCGACCGCGACGACATCCTCGAACTCGTCATCGGACTCGTCGACAAATCCATCCTCCTCCGCGAAGAACACTCCGGCACCGTCCGCTACCGCCTCCTGGAGACCATCCGCCAATACGGCCAAGAACGCCTCAACGCCTCCGGCACCACCACCCGAGTCCAACGACGCCACCGCGACCACTACCGCAACCTGATCACCCGAGCCGAACACGACTGGTTCGGACCCGACCAGGTCACCTGGCTCGACCTGCTGCGGACCGAACACCCCAACCTGCGCGCCGCCCTGGAGTACTCCTTCAGCGCGGCGGACGAGAGCGCCGTCGGCCTGGAGATGGCCGCCGGCCTGCTGCATCACTGGATGGTCAACTACTACCTCACGGAGGGTCGCGACTGGCTGGACCGCGGGCTCGCCGCCGGAACGGAACCGGGCGCCGTACGGGCCAAGGCCCTGTGCGCCGACGCCTGGATGGCCATCACGCAGGGGGACTCCGGAGCCGCTCTGCGCATGCTGGACGAGGCCGGGAGCATCGGGGACCGCCTCGGATCGCGGTCCGTGGGCGCGTACGTCGCGCTGTTCCGCGGGATGGTCGCGATGTACGCGGCGGACGCCGACTCGGCGATCCGGTACTACAAAGAGGCCGCCGCGGCTCACCGCCGGCTCGGTGACCGGGAGGGCCTGGCGCTGGGGCTGATCTGGCTCTGCCTCACCTGTTCCTTCCAGGGGAGTTCGAAGCCCGCCCTCGAGTACGGGCAGGAGGGCCTGACCCTCTGCGACGCCGCCGGGGAGCGCTGGTACCAGGCGTACGCGACCATGGCACTGGGCGTGGAGACCTGGCGAGAGGGCGACCTGAGAGGCGCGGCGGAGCTGGTCAGGCGGAGCCTGCGCTCCCACCGGGAACTCGACGATCCGCTGGGCATGGGGGTCGACTTCGAGATCCTCGCCTGGGTCGCCACCGCGGAGAAGGACTACGAGCGGGCCGCCCGGCTCCTGGGGATCCTGCGGACGACCTGGCGGCTGATCGGCGCGCCGCCGTCCGGATACGGCCACCTGGTCCGCTGCCACGAGGAGTGCGCGTCCCGTACGCGGGTGGCCATGGGCGGCCATGCCTTCACGATGGCCTGCGAGGCGGGCGCGGCGCTGGCCTTCGACAACGCCCTCGCCTACGCGCTGGGCGAGCGGCGGCTCACGGCCGCCGACCCCGTCGGCTCACCCCTCACCCGCCGCGAGACGGAGATCGCCGATCTCGTCGCGGAAGGCATGAGCAACAGGGACATCGCGGCCAGGCTGGTGATCGCCCAGCGAACCGCCGAAGGCCACGTCGAGCACATCCTGAACAAGCTGGGCTTCAACTCCCGCGCCCAGATCGGAGCCTGGGTGGGAAAGAGACGACCTAGGTAGGGGGAAGAGGCGGATCCGGGGGCGGCAGCGTCCTGGCGACCGGAGAGGTGCGTCCCGCGGGCGGCGGATCCGGGGGCGGCAGCGTCCTGGCGAGGGGGCCCGCCTTCCGGCCCCCGGATCCTTGCGAGGCATCAAACGGGTATCGCTGTGTTTTGTCCTCGGTCGTACCTCCTCACAGCTCGACGTCCAACTCCGGAAACGGCCGGTGGGTCCGTAGTTCGAACCAGACGAACTTCCCGGTCGCCGTACGCGCGGCTCCCCAGCGGCTGGACAGCATGCCCACCAGGTGAAGTCCGCGCCCGCCTTCGTCGATCTCGCCGACGGGTCGTACCTGTGGCACCGAGTCGGCGGCCTCGTCGTGCACTTCGAACCGCAGCGTGTCCTCCTCCGCGCACACGGTCAGCTGGATCTCTCCCCTGCCGTGGCGTACGGCGTTGGTGACGAGTTCGCTGACGAGGAGCTCGGCGGTGTCACGGTGGTGGCCGAGGCCCCAGTGCTCCAGCTGTTCGCCGGTGAGGCGGCGGGCCGGCGGCACCGCGGCGGTCGAAGGGGGGAGCGGCCACGAGGCGGTACCCCGGTCGCTCCCCGATTCCACGGAAGGGCGGGCGAACTCACCGCGAGGGACGGTGGCAGTCGGCCCACGCCGCTGATGAACGCCGCCGCTTCCGGGGACGAGCGCGCCCTGCGGCGCCGAGGGCGGGCGCCGCCACTGCGTGCTCGTGGGGGTCCTCACAGGGGTACCGGCGAGGCTGAGCCGGTTCACGGCGTCCGCCTTCCCTGGCGCAGCGGCCGTTCTCGTCCCGCGAGGGGCGCGCACCTGCCCGCGTCACCACGGGGGACATCCGCGGGCGGGCACGTGGCCTGCTGCTGACACATCGTCTCGTACTTTCGGTCATCGCCGAGTCGACCTGAATCGGCGTATGACACGAGCATCTCCCCTGAGACCACGCCTTCGTGACGGGACAAATCCCCCTCTCGCTACGTATTCCACGTAGTCGCCTCGTCACGAGGGCGGGCAGGGCGGCTAGGCGCGGTTCCGTACGAGGGCGTTCCGGTCCATGGTCGCGATCAGCAGATTGAGGATCACGATCACCGCGCAGACGAGGGCCGAACGCCCATGGTGCAGCGCGTACAGAGCGGCGACGGCCGCGCCGAACACGATCACCTTGACGACCAGGACGCCGGCGAGCGGCAGCCGGATCCTGGCCCTCGGCGCGGCGAAGAGCCCCCACACCACGGCGGCGACCAGGGGAAGGATCACCGCCAGGACGACGCTCAGGACCACCCCGTCGCCGGCTTCGGCGCCCCACCAGGCGAGCACGGCCAGCGCCGCGAGCTCCAGCAGGAACGCCAGGCCCTCATTCACCGCATGCAACGGACGGGGGATCATCGCACTCTCCTTCTCAGCTGCCCGAAGCCTACGGCTAACGATCACCGGAAGTGGCACGCGCGGTCGTGGGCGGGCGGCTGGGCAAGGGTGGGTAAACGGTGGTCGACTGATCGACGAGGGGGGCTCGTCGGTGATCGATCACGAACCACCCTCTGTGCTGTCAATAGCAGGGTGTCATCGCTCACTCTGCCGCGAGGTCGACGGCTTTCGCCGGCCGTCGGCACCCTGCTCGTCTCACTGGCCGTCCTGGCCGCGCCGCCCGCGAAGGCCGACCCGGCTCGGGCGCACCCACGGCTCTCGGTCGTTCCCGCCTGCGGCGCCCCGGCCAACGGCCGGATGGCCTGCCTGGCCCTCGTGCGCGCCGACGTCGCCCCACAGCAGGGGATGCTGAAGTCGGCGGTTCCGCCCGGCATCGGGCCGGCCGCCCTGCAGAGCGCCTACGGCCTGCCCGCGGCGACGGGCGGGAGCGGGCAGACCGTCGCGATCGTCGTCGCCTATGACAACCCGCGGGCGGAGGCGGACCTGGCCACCTACCGGGCGCAGTACGGGCTGCCGCCCTGCACCGGCGCCAACGGCTGCCTGCGAAAGGTCGACCAGAACGGCGGGACCCGGCTGCCGGCGGCGGACATCGGGTGGGGCGAGGAGGCGGCCCTGGACCTGGACATGGTCTCGGCGGCCTGCCCGAACTGCCGGATCCTCCTCGTCGAGGCGAACGAGGCGGACATGGAGTCGCTCGGCGCCGGCGTCAACACGGCCGTGCGCCTGGGCGCGCGCTACATCTCCAACAGCTACGGCGGGCGGGAGGACTCCTCGGCCGCCCGCTACGACGCCGCGTACTTCGCCCACCCGGGCGTGGCGATCACGGCCGCGTCGGGGGACAGCGGGTACGGGACCATGTACCCGGCGACCTCACCACGGGTGACCGCGGTCGGCGGCACCTCCCTGCGCTCGGCGGGCGGGTCGCGCGGCTGGGCGGAGGTCGCGTGGAGCGGAGCGGGGTCCGGCTGCTCCGCGTTCACGGCCAAGCCGGACCGGCAGCGGGACGCCGGCTGCGCGCGGCGGACGATCACCGACGTGTCCGCCGTCGCCGATCCGGCCACGGGCGTCGCGGTCTACGACACGTACGGCGTCGGCGGCTGGCTGGTCGTCGGCGGTACGAGCGCCTCCGCCCCGATCATCGCCGCGGCGTACGCGCTGGCCGGCCCGCCGCCCGAGGGCAGTGATCCGGCCTCCTTCCCGTACGCGCACGCGGGCGCGCTGCACGACGTGACGTCCGGGAGCAACGGCTCCTGCGCTCCGGCGTACCTGTGCAACGCGGGGCCCGGCTACGACGGTCCCACGGGTCTGGGCACCCCGAACGGCGTCACGGCCTTCCAGGCCGGGTGAGCGAGGGCCGCCGAACGAATCGGCGGCCCGCATTCCGTCGTCTCACTAGTGCCGGAACCCACCGCCACCGCCGCCGGGACCGAACCCACCGCCACCGCCGCCGGGACCGAACCCGCCACCGCCGCCGGGACCAAAGCCACCGCCACCGCCGCCGGGACCGAACCCGCCACCGCCGCCGCCGGGACCAAAGCCACCGCCGCCGCCGCCGGGACCGAAGCCACCGCCGCCGCCGCCGGGACCGTACCCGCCGCCACCGCGGCCGGGACCGTACCCGCCGCCACCGCCGCCACGACCGTGGCGGTGATGCCGGTGATGCCGGTGGTGCCTATGGCGATGGCGTCGATGGTGGTCGGACGCGGACACGTTGCCGACCTTGCCCTGGGCCGTGGCCGCCGTTCGGCTGTTGGTGGACGTCACCGCGCCGCTCTGGGCCATCGCGGGCGCCGCGAGCATCAACGCGCTCGCGGTCGCGGCGGTGGCGAGGCCGGAAGCGACCCACTTTTTCCTCGACACGTTCAGCCTCCTTCTCGTCAAGAACGCATGACGTTTTGACGTGATGACCGTCTCGGTCGCGCCCGCGGGAGGCCTACGCATCAACCATTATTCCTGCGCAACCTGGAGATAACACAATGAGCCAGTAAGGGCTCCACAAATCCCCGCCATGATAGACCGCGCCTATTGCGGCCCTGAGCGGCCGGACGGAGGCGGGGCCGTACAGGTCGAGGGCACAGGCGGTGCCTGTGCCCTCGAATCGATTGATCCGGATACCGTTTCCGGACCGTTACTCGATCACTCACTCGGTGGGAATGCCCTCTTCCAGGCCGGTTCGCCCGCGCTCCTCCAGGCCCGTACGGCCACGCTCGGAGATGCCGGTTCGACCGCGCTCCTCCACGCCCGTACGGCCGCGTTCCTGCGGTCCGAATCGCGTCCGCTCGGTCATGCCGCGCTCATGAGGCACTCGACCGCGCTCGGACACGCCGGTGCGCGTTCTCTCGCTGATGCCGCCGCGCTCGCGGGGGAGCTCCTCCCTGCCGCGCTCGGTGCGCGTCAGGCCGCCCCGGGTCCTCTCGGTGCCGTACTCCCGGCCGTACCGGCCGTACTCCCTGCCTCTGGGGCGCTCCTCCCGGCGGAACTCGCGCCCTGGGCGCATGCGCTCGCGTTCGCGCATGCGTCCGTGCTCGCGCATGCGTTCGCGTTCGCGCATGCGCTCGCGCTCGCGGCGCCGCCGGCCGTCGTCGCCGGGCAGGGCCGAGACGACTTCCGCCGTCGTGGCCGCCACGACCTGGCTGCCGGTCGAGGGTGCGGTACGGGTCTGGGCGTATGCGGGCGCGGCCATGAGAAGACCGCTCGCCACTGCTGCGGCCGCCAGGCCGCTAACGGACGCTTTCCTCACCACAGTCGTGCCTCCTTTGAATCGGAATGGCATAGAGCCTGAAACACGACGGCCCTGGAATCACTAAGCCGGGCGCGCCGCAATTGCCATCATCCCTCGGTAATCGGCGCGCACCATCACTAATAGGTAATATGTCCCCAAACACGGTGCCTATAGGTTTTTTCTATCGCTCGGGCGACGAACCGCCGTACGCGCCGAAACGGCCCGCCCTGACAGGCTGTCCCGGGCAGCACGGTGACGGTGTGTCAACGCCCGGCCTCTCGCTTCAGGAGAAGGACGTCGGCGGCCCGGTCAGCCTGCGCCCGAGTTCCCGCACCCGGTCGGCGATCTCCGGCGGAGCGTCGAGGGTGAACGCGGCGCCGAGGGCCGCGATCGCGGCGATGTACTGCACGACCAGGTCTGCGGAGTCCGCGCTGAGACGGATCGCGCACCCCTCGGTCCCGCGGTCCTCGATCTCGCCGCGGATCGCGGCGAACAGGCCCGCCCGTACGGCGCCGGCGGGCAGCCGGACGGTCATCCGCGCGGTGTACCGGTAGGACGCGCCCGCGAGGACGCGGGTGAGGTACGCGGCGGGGTCCGGCACCGGCAGCTCGCGCGGTTCGAACCGGGCGTGCGCGGGCGTCGGGCGTTCGATCCGGTCGGCGCGGAACGTACGCCAGTCCGCCCGGCCGGTGTCCCACGCGATCAGGTACCACCGTCCCCGCAGGGTGACCAGGTGGTGCGGCTCGACCCGGCGGGCGCCGGCCTCGTCCGCGCGGTTCCGGTAGTCGAAGGACAGCAGCCGGCGGTCGCGGCGGCACGCCGCGATCACGGCGAGGACGTCCGGGGCGACGCGTGGCACGTCGCCGTGCCGCACGGCGACCGCGGCATCGCTCAGCGCGGCCAGGCGGGGCCGCAGCCGGGCGGGCAGCACCTGTTCGAGCTTGGCGAGCGCCCGCGCGGAGCTGTCCTCGATCCCGGCCACGCTGCCGTCCGCGGCCGTCACCAGGCCGAGCGCGACGGCGATCGCCTCGTCGTCGTCCAGCAGCAGCGGCGGGAGGTTGCGGCCGGAGACCAGCCGGTAGCCGCCGGCCGTACCGGTGACGCCCTCCACCGGGTAGTCGAGCGCGCGCAGCCGGCTGACGTCGCGGCGCAGCGTGCGGTCGGTGACGCCCAGGCGTTCGGCCAGTTCGGCTCCGGACCATTCTCGCCTGCTCTGCAGCAGTGACAGCAGGCGCAGCAGCCGGCCGGGCAGGTCCTTGCGGGGTGTCTCGGTCACGGATCCCAGATTCGCACCCCTTCCGGACAGGATGTGTCCGGAACGGCCCCTACGGTGGCCGGCATGAGTGAGACGACGAGGGACGGTCTCGACCGGCTGCGGGCCCGTACGCGCGGGCCGGTCCACCTGCCGGGGACCGACGGCTACGACGGCGAACGCCTCGGGTTCCAGCGGCTGGACCCGCACCGGCCCGCGGTGATCGTGGGAGCGGCCGACGCGGAGGACGTACGGGCCGCGGTCGAGTACGCCGCGGCGCACGGGCTGCGCGTCGCGGTCCAGGCGACCGGGCACGGGCTGGGCCGGGCGCTGCGGGACGGCGTGCTGATCACCACCCGCCGCATGTCCGAGGTCCGGGTGGACCCGGAGTCCCGTACGGCGTGGGTGGGGGCCGGGGCGGCCTGGCGTGACGTGGTCGAGGCGGCCGCCCCGTACGGTCTGGCCCCGCTGTCCGGAAGCTTTCCCGGTGTCGGGGCGGTCTCCTACACGCTCGGCGGCGGCATCGGCCTGGTGGCGCGCCGCCACGGCTTCGCCGCCGACCACGTGCGCCGGATCGACCTGGTCACCGCGGACGGGCGGCTCCGTACGGTCACGGCGGCCTCCGAGCCGGACCTGTTCTGGGCGCTGCGCGGCGGCGGCCGCGGCCTCGGGGTGGTCACCGGGATGGAGATCGGGCTGCTGCCGATCACCCGGATGTTCGGCGGCGGCCTGTACTTCGACGTCGCGGAGACGCCGGACGCGCCGGAGACATGGCGGCGGTGGACGGCGACGGTACCGGAGGAGCTGACGTCCGGCATGACGGTGCTGTCCTACCCGGACCTGCCGATGGTGCCGGAGGAGCTGCGCGGCCGGCACGTCGCGCACGTCCAGGTCGCCCACCTGGGGAGCGAGGCGGAGGGGCGGGAGCTGGTCGAGCCGCTGCGCGCCCTCGGCCCTCGCCTGCGCGACTCGCTGCGCGCGCTGCCCTACACCGAGGGCGGCACGATCTTCGCCGAGCCGGACCGGCCGCACGCGTACCGGTCACGGAACCACCTGCTGCGCGCACTCGACCCGGGCGCGCTCGCCTCGCTGATCGCCTCGGCCGGTCCGGCGGCGCCGGTGATGTGCGTCATCGGGCTCCGGCACCTCGGCGGCGCGCTGGCGCGGCCGCCGGAGGTCCCGAACGCCGTCGGGCACCGGGAGGCCGCCTACCTGCTGAACGTCCTGTCCCCCGTCGAACCGGGTGAGGAGGACAAGGTGCGCGCCCTGCACGAGGAGCTCCTCGCGCCGTTCGCCGCCGACGCGCTGGGCCGTTCCCTGAACTTCGGTTACGGGCCGCCGGAGGAGGACGAACTACGTGCGGCGTTCGGCCCGGAGACCCACCGGCGGCTGGCCGGCCTCAGGGCCGCCTGCGACCCGGACGGGATCTTCCAGGTCTAGCCGAGCTGGATCGAGCGCTTGGCCATGCCGAGCCAGAAGCCGTCGATGACGCTGCGCTGGGTGTCCAGCTCGGCCTCGCCGGCGCCGAGCGCGACGAACAGCGGCGCGAAGTGCTCCGTACGCGGATGGGCGAGCCGCCCGGCCGGGGCCCGGTGCTCGAAGTCGAGCAGCGCGTCGAGGTCGCCCGCGGCGAGCGTCTCCCGTCCCCAGGCGTCGAACTCCTTCGACCAGCCGGGCGCGCTCGCGGGATCGGGGTCCCTCGTGAGGCCGCGCAAGTTGTGGGTGAAGAAGCCGCTCCCGACGATCAGGACGCCCTCGTCGCGGAGCGGCGCGAGGCGGCGGCCGAGGTCGAGCAGGCGCTCCGGGTCCAGGGTCGGCATGGAGATCTGCAGGACCGGGACGTCGGCGTCGGGGTACATCTCCACGAGCGGGACGTACGCGCCGTGGTCCAGGCCGCGCTCGGGGTCGTCGTGGACCGGGCCGCCGACGAGCTTGCGGACCTTGTCGGCGAGTTCCGGCGCGCCCGGCGCGGGATAGGTCACCTGGTAGTAGTGCTCGGGGAAGCCCCAGAAGTCGTAGGTCAGCGGCACCGGGCGGGTGGCGCCGATGGCGAGCGGCGCGGACTCCCAGTGCGCCGACACGACGAGGACCGCCTTGGGGCGGGGCAGGGCGGCCGACCAGGCGGCGAGCTGGCCGGGCCAGATCGCGTCGTCGGCCAGCGGGGGTGCGCCGTGGCTGAGGTAGATCACCGGCATCCGTTCGGACATGCCTACGAGACTACGCGATTTAGTTGAACTCTCAAATACCTTGTCCAAGTGATGGTGAAGAACCCGACAGGGACGGAGCCGCTCCCTGACCTGAGAGGCCGACTTCGCTACCGTCGCGGTGAGCGAACGCGTCACCAGCGACGGAGGGATCCCGCGTGCGAGTCTTGGTGATCGGTGCCGGCGTCATCGGCGCCGCCGTCGCCGCCGGGCTGACCCGCCGTGGCGCGTGGGTGACCGTCCTCGACCAGCGCTTCCCCGGCGCCGGCACCACCGGCACGTCCTTCGCCTGGGTCAACGCGAACGCCAAGGACCCCGAGGACTACTTCACGCTTAACCACACGGCCGTGCACGCCTACCACGCGCTCGGCGGCGACGGCTTCGTCCCCACCGGGCATCTGGAGTGGGCGAACGGCGAGACGCGCCGCCTGGAGCTCAGCGCCCGCGTCGAGCGGCTACGCGACCGCGGGTACGCGGTCGAACGGATCACCGCCCGCCGCGCCGCCGAACTCGAACCCGACCTGGCCGCCCAGCCCGACGCCACGGACTACGTCCTCTTCCCCGAGGAGGGCCACGTCATCCCGGCCGTGCTCCTCGCCCGCCTCCTCGGCGAGGCGCGCGACCGCGGCGCCCGCGTCGAGACCGGCGCGGCCGTCCGGGAGATCACGTCGGGCCGTGGCGGGGTGAGCGTCACGCTCGCCGACGGCGGGGTCCGCGCCGCCGACGTCCTGGTCTGCTGCGCCGGCCGGTGGACGGGCGGGCTCGTCGACGTCCCCGTGCTCGACCCGCGCGTGTCCGGAGCGGTCACGAACGGCTTCCTCGTCACGACCACGCCCGTCCCCGCCCGGCTGGGGCGCGTGCTCACGAGCGACCGCCTGAACGTCCGCCCCGACGGCGGCGGCCGCCTGCTGCTCCAGGCGCTCGACCTGGACGGGGCCGCCGACCCCGAGACCCGGCCGCCGGACGACGTCGGCGCCGAAATGATCGCCCGGCTGCCCGAGGTCCTGTCCGCGACCGAGGGCGTGCGGGTCGAGCACACCCGCGTCGGACAGCGCGCCATGCCCACCGACCGCCGTACCGTCGCGGGGTTCACCGACTCCGCCGCGCGCGTCTACACGGTCGTGACGCACAGCGGGATCACGCTCGCGCCGCTCCTCGGCGACCTGGTGGCCGGGGAGGTGTACGGCAAGGAGTCGGCGCTGCTGCGGCCGTTCCGCCCGGCGCGGTTCGCGGTGCCGGCGCCCGCCGCCGCGCCCGAGACCGAATGCCCGGCGCAGGACCGGGGATAGCTGCACCTATGGGGCACGCCCGTCTGGAGTTCGCCGCCGAACTCCGCTTCTTCCTCGCGCCCGCCGCCCGCGGCGGTGCGCTGCTCGCCCCGCTCGACGGGACCTCCTCCCTCGGGCACCTGGTCGAGTCCGTCGGCGTCCCGCTGCCCGAGGTCGGTGCCCTGCTCGTCGCCGGCCGGCCGGTGGCCGCGTCCTACCGCCCGCAGGACGGCGACGTCGTCCGGGTGGACGCCGTACGCCGCCCGCAGCGCCTGCCGGCCGGGCCGCCGCGCTTCACGCTCGACGTCCACCTCGGCAAGCTCGCCCGGCGACTGCGGCTCGTCGGGGTCGACACCGACTATCACAACGACATCGACGACGACGTCCTGGTCGAGCTGGCCAACCGCGAGGAGCGGGTCGTGCTGACGCAGGACCGCGGCCTGCTCCGCCGCCGGCGGCTGTGGTTCGGCGCGTACGTGCGCGGCACCCGGCCGGAGGAGCAGTTCCTCGACGTGCTGGACCGGTTCGCGCCGCCGCTCGCACCGTGGACCCGCTGCACCGCCTGCAACGGCGTGCTGACGCCGGTCGCCAAGGAGACGATCGAGCACCTGCTCCAGCCCGGCACCCGGCGCAACTACGACGGGTACGCGCGGTGCGAGGCGTGCGGCCGGCTCTACTGGAAGGGCGCCCATCACCGCCGGTTGCAGGCGATCGTGGACGCCGCTCTCAGCTCCTCGTGACTCCGTGCCCCGTGACTCCGTGACCCCGTGATCAGCCGATGTCGCGGCGCCGGAGGCCGGTGAGGCCCGCGGCGGTGATCGCGGCCGCGACGACGGCGAGCGCGAGGAGCGGCGTCGCCGACGCCTCACCGCCCGGCAGCTTGGGAACGTGCGTGAACGGCGACAGGTCCATGACCACCTGGCTCAGCCGCAGGACCGGACCGAGCTGGCCGAGGAGCAGGAAGACGCCGAGCACGCCCCAGGCAGCCGGCGCCAGCCGGGGCGCCGCGCCGAACAGCAGCATCGCGATCGCGGCCGCCACCCACGCGGCGGGCGCCTGCACCAGCGCCGCCCCGAGCAGCCGGGGCACCTGTCCGCCGAGGTCGTGGACCCGCAGGCCGTCGGCCAGCCCCGCCGTCAGCCCGGCGACCGCGAGCAGCAGCACCGGCCCGGCCACCGCGAACAGCAGATGGCCGATCGACCACCGAACCCGGCGGACCGGCGTGGCCAGGAGCGGTTCGAGCCGCTGCGCGGTCTCCTCGGCGCGCATCCGCAGCACCACCTGGACGGCGTACGCGGCGGCGATCATGCCGATGATCCCCATCATCGCCGCGGCGTAGGAGTCCTCCAGGCTCTGCCGCCCGCCCATCCTGGCGAGGATGTCCCGCATGCTGGAGCTGTCCTTGACCAGGTCTCCGATGCCCTTGAGGATGCCGCCGACCGCCGCCCCGTACACGGCGAACCCGGCCAGCCACGCCAGGAGCGCGCCGCGCTGCAGCCGCCAGGCGAGGCCGAGCGGGCCGCCCAGGTACGGCGCGGCGCCGGCCGGCCCGGTCCGCGCCGCGAGCAGGCCCGCCCCCAGGTCCCTGCGCTCCACCAGCGCGTACGCCACGACCGCCAGGATCAGCGCGGCGACCGGCCCGAGTGCGACGACCCACCAGCGTTCCGCGCCGAACGCCCGTACCTGTTCCGCCCAGCCGATCGGCGTCACCCAGGACAGCCACGCGACGCGGCCGGCCTCCCCGACCGCGCGCAGCAGGTAGGCGACGCCGACGGCGGCGAGCGCGATGGCCCGCGCGCCCTGGGCCGTCTCGGCGACCTGCGCCGCGACGCCCGCGACGGCCGTGAAGCACAGGCCGGGGATCGTCCAGGCCAGCCCGGTCGCGAACGCGCCCGCCGCCGGCAGGCCGATGATGATCAGCGCGAGGGCGGTCACGACCGCGAGCGCGACGTTGGCGACGACCCCGACGAGCAGGCCCGCGGTCAGCGGCGCCCGGCGGCCGACGACGCCCGCGCCGACCAGTTCCAGGCGGCCCGCCTCCTCGTCGCCCCGCGTGTGCCGGATGACGAGCAGGACGCTCATCACCCCGACGAGCAGACCGCCGATCGCGGCCATCCGCCAGGCGGTGATCCCGCCGATCGACCCGGCGACGTGGATCCGGCCGTACATGGCGACCGCCGCGCCGTTGCCGTTGATGCCGGCGACGAAGTCGCGCAGCGACGCGGGCGTGTCGTACAACGTCTTGAAGCCGTACGCCGTGCTCGCCGCGTACGCGACGAGGGCGTAGACCCAGACGACGAGCATGATCCGGCTGCGCCTCAGCCCGAGCGTCAGCAGCCGCCCGGTGCCGGTGAAATTCCTCATCGGGTCATCCCCGCGGGGGCCTCGTCCTCGTAGTGGCGGAGGAAGAGCTGCTCCAATGTCGGCGGGGTGCTCGTGAGGCTGCGGACACCCGCCCGGGTCAGGTGCCGCAGCACCTCGTCGAGCCGGTCGGTGTCGACCTCGAGCCGGACGCGGGTGCCCTCGACGTCGGGGTCGTGGACGCCGGGCAGGGCGGTCAGCCCGTCGGGCGGGCTCGCCAGCTCGGCCGTGATCGACGTGCGGGTCAGGTGCCGGAGCTCGGCGAGCGTGCCGCTCTCGACGGTGCGGCCCCGGCGGATGATGCTCACCCGGTCGCAGAGCGCCTCGACCTCGGACAGGATGTGGCTGGACAGCAGCACCGTACGGCCGCGCTCGCGCTCCTCCTGGACGCAGCGCTGGAAGACCTCCTCCATGAGCGGGTCGAGGCCGGAGGTCGGCTCGTCGAGGATCAGCAGCTCGACGTCCGAGGCGAACGCCGCGACGAGGGCGACCTTCTGCCGGTTGCCCTTGGAGTAGGCCCGGCCCTTCTTCTTCGGGTCCAGCTCGAACCGCTCCAGCAGCTCGGCCTTGCGGTCCGGGTCGTGTCCGCCGCGCAGGCGGCCGAGCAGGTCGATGACCTCGCCGCCGGTGAGGTTCGGCCAGAGGACGACGTCGCCGGGGACGTACGCGAGCCGGCGGTGCAGCGTGGTGACGTCGCGCCACGGGTCGCCGCCCAGCAGCCGCGCCGTGCCCGCGTCGGCCCGCAGCAGGCCGAGCAGGATGCGAATGGTCGTGGACTTGCCCGAGCCGTTCGGGCCCAGGAAGCCGTGGACCTCGCCGGAGCGGACGGTCAGGTCCAGGCCGTCCAGCGCACGTGTCCGGCCGAAGGTCTTCACCAGGCCGGACACGGAGATCGCGTCTGTCATAGTTCTGAACGTACACTAGTTTCACAAAATCGTGAACATAGTGAAGCTCCGATAAGCTGATTACGGACTGAGAGGGGTGGGAGCGCGTGGTCGAGCGGGACCCCGAAACCGTGCGCCGGTTCATCGAGCGGTTCGCATCGGACCTGGTGGAGGCGGGTGTGCCACGGATGCCCGCGCGCGTCTTCGCGGCGTTGCTCGGCTCCGACTCCGGTCGCCTCACCGCCGCCCAGCTCTCCGAGACACTCCAGGTCAGCCCGGCGGCGATCTCGGGCGCGGTGCGCTACCTGTCCCAGGTCCACATGATCCGGCGTGAGCGCGAGCCGGGATCCCGCCGGGACGTCTACGTCTCGGACGCCGACATCTGGTTCGAGGCGATCCTCAACCGTGACCGGATCATCCCCCGCTGGCAGAAGAGCATCCGCGAGGGTGTCGAGGCGCTGGGCCCCGACACCCCGGCGGGCCTCCGGCTGGCCGAGACCCTGGCGTTCTTCGACTACATCCACGAGGAGCTCCCGAGGTTCCTCGCCGAGTGGCAGAAGCGCAAGGCCGAGATGCGGGCCGCCCGAGAAGGCTGATCGGCGGTTCGGGGGTCAGCGGTCGGGGCTCAGCAGTTGGGGATGGGGCCGCCGTTCACGTCGCGGGCCTCGTCGTTGCCCCAGCGGGACAGGTAGTACGCCGAGACGTACGCGCCCCGGCCGTTCTTACCGGGATACGTACGGTCCAGGTCGGTGCGCAGCCACCAGTGGTTGAACTGCCCGCCGTTGCCGACCTGCGCGCCCCAGACCTTGCAGTAGACGTAGTTGTTCCCCTTGTTGAGCACGCCCTGGGCGTCGCCGGTGTTCGGCTCCCGGTAGCCGACGGCGTCGGCGAAGGTGTTCACCCAGTACTTCACCTGGCCGGGCTGTCCCCCACCGCCTCCGCTGCCGTCGACCCGGACGGCGCCGGCGTAGTCGCCGCCGAGGCGGACCGGCGTCATCCGGACGTGCGTCCCCGACTGGAACGCCTCGACCATCTGGCCGGCCCCGAGGTAGATCGCGACATGGTGCACCCATCCGCGGCCCCAGAACAGCAGGTCGCCGGGGAGAAGCGGACCGGTGCCCTGTCCCGGAGAGAA
The DNA here is from genome assembly GCF_024055675.1 of Actinoallomurus rhizosphaericola. Classification (NCBI taxonomy): domain Bacteria; kingdom Bacillati; phylum Actinomycetota; class Actinomycetes; order Streptosporangiales; family Thermomonosporaceae; genus Actinoallomurus; species Actinoallomurus rhizosphaericola. The sequence goes on from NZ_JAMXMW010000009.1 coordinate 336,411, forward strand.
TCGTGCGACGGCCCGCCCGGTATGGAATTGATTGTCGGCTGTGCCATTAAGGATGTCGCGGCCGGTCGCCCGGTAATAGGCGTATCGCACCAATCCCGAGCAGTCGAATCCGAGCCGTTGCCCGTCGTTCTTGCTGGCCGGATCCTGGCCGTCATAATGGCCGTACGTCGCGCCGGGAACGGGACCGTGCCCGCCACCCCAGCTGTACCAGACGCCGAGCTGCGAGCACGCCGCCCGCACCGCCTGCTGCGCCACCGCGGACGCCCCCGGCTGCAGCACGTCGCACCCGGCCAGCGCCCGTACGGCCGGACGGCCCACCGCGCCGGCCGCCGACCTCGCCGCGGGCCCGGTGGCCGCCGCCGGTCCTGCGCCCGCGGCCGCGGCCCCGACAACGATTCCCGCCATTCCGGCAAGGCCGACGAATTTCCGAATGGACATAGGAGCGCCCCCGCTTCTCCTCGCTGATCCTTCGTTCGCGCTCATTCCCCCGGGTTGGATCTGCGAATCCCGGATCCCCGGTCGCCGCGAACACCATTCCAGACATGAAGCGAAGAATCGGACCGCCGAGGGCAGGGTGCTCGACAGCAGGTGTCTACTCACAGGAGAATTCGTCTCCCCGCAGTAGACGCCCCAGAAAAAGCCGGCGCCACCCGAGCAGAACCGGACCGGGGAACACCCCGGCTGCCGCGCACCGGAGTCTCGGGGTCAGGTGCCGCTCGCGACGGCGGCGCGCTTCTGGCGTACGTCGTACTCCAGGGCGCGGGCGATCGGCCAGAGCGGGTCGGCGAGCTCCTCGATGCGGCCGCGGTGCTCGCGCCGCTCGCGGCGGCTCAGCACGGTCGACAGCTCGCCGCGGGCGGCCAGGACGAGGGCGGCCGTCGTGCGGCCGTCGGCCTGCGCGGCGGGCCACAGGGCGGCCTTGACCTCCGCCGCGTACCGCTTGACCGGGCGGCGCTCGCGCAGACGGACCCGGTCGGGCAGGATCCGGCGCCGCTCGACCTTGATCCAGCGCTCCTTCTCCAGCTGGTCGCGGACCTCGCGGACGATGCGGCGCTCGTCGGCGCGGACCCAGCGCCGCCAGGACCGTGGCCTCGCGTCGGCGATCCGGCGCAGCACGGCGTCGAGAACCGGGTCGCCCGTCGGCCGGGCGGCGGTGACCTTGGCCTTGCCGTCGTCGTCGGCCAGCCGCTGGTCGAGGTAGAGGTCGGCCAGCGCGGCGGCACGCAGGACCAGGCCGAGCCGGCTGCGCGCGGTCACCCGCTCCTTGTCCGGGTCGTAGGCGAGCAGGTAGAGCCGTGCGGGCAGCGATCGGGGCAGGTTCATCACTCGGATTCCTCCTCCTTCGGAGGCCGTCCTGGTCTCCGCATGCGGCCGGCGTCGCGGGGCATGCGGCCGGCGTCGGTGAGCGCGCGGCGCAGCAGGAACTCGATCTGCGCGTTGGTGCTGCGCAGATCGTCGGCCGCCCACCGCGCCAGGGCGTCGTGGACGGCCGGGTCGAGCCGCAGCAGGACCTTCTTGCGCTCCGTCACTGGTACAGGGAGCCCGTGTTGACGACGGGCTGGGCGTCGCGGTCGCCGCAGAGGACGACGAGCAGGTTGCTGACCATGGTGGCCTTGCGCTCCTCGTCCAGGTCGACGACGTCGTGCTCGGCGAGCTGGTTCAGCGCGCTCTCGACCATGCCGACCGCGCCGTCGACGATGCGCTGCCGGGCGGCGACGACGGCCCCGGCCTGCTGGCGGCGCAGCATCGCCTGGGCGATCTCCGGGGCATACGACAGGCGGGTGATGCGCGACTCGACGACCCGTACGCCCGCCGACTCGACGCGCGCCGCGATCTCCTCGGACAGCCGGGCGGTGATCTCGTCGGCGTTCTCGCGGAGGGAGAGCCGCTCGTCGCCGTGCGCGTCGTACGGGTAGATCCCGGCGATGTGGCGGACGGCGGTCTCGGTCTGGATCGCGACGAACTCCGCGAAGTCGTCGACCTCGAAGACGGCCTTGGCGGTGTCCTCGACCTGCCAGACGACGACGGCGGAGATCTCGATCGGGTTGCCCTCGGCGTCGTTGACCTTGGTCCGCTCGGTCTCGTGGTTGCGGATCCGGGTGGAGATCTTCCGCCGGGTGGTCAGCGGGTTGACCCAGCGCAGGCCGTCCGTGCGGATCGTCCCGACGTACCGGCCGAGCAGCTGCACGACGCGGGCCTCGCCCGGCGCGACGGCGGTGAGCCCGAGGGAGACGAGGGCGGCGGCGACGATGAGGACGATCGCCAGGGCGATCAGTAGGGGCTGGCGGGTGAAGAACAGGGCGACGGCGGCGGCCAGGGCCACGATGACCGCGCCCAGCATCGGCCAGCCCGAGACTCCGGCGGCGGTGCGCTCGCCGACCTTGGGCCTCGGCATCTCGACCTCGGTCACGGCTCCTCCAACGTGCTTAGCGTGAACTATCAAAGTGATATCACTTTAAGCGCGGCGGAGCCTTGGACGCAAGGCGCGGTCCCGTGATTTGGCGGGGACGGGCAGTATTGACCTGTGCGCCTCATCGACCGTCTGCCCAAGGGATCCGACCCCGACGCCGTGTTCGAAGCCTTCAGCGAGTGGGTGACCGAGCGTGGGATCACGCTCTACCCCGCGCAGGAGGAGGCGCTCATCGAGATCGTCTCGGGTGCGAACGTCATCCTGAACACCCCGACCGGCTCCGGGAAGAGCCTGGTCGCGGCCGGGGCGCACTTCGCCGCGCTCGCCCAGGACAAGGTCACCTTCTACACCGCGCCGATCAAGGCGCTGGTGTCGGAGAAGTTCTTCGACCTGATCGACATGTTCGGCAGCGAGAACGTCGGCATGATGACCGGCGACGCGAGCGTCAACGCCGACGCGCCCATCGTCTGCTGCACGGCCGAGGTGCTGGCCAGCATCGCGCTGCGCGAGGGCGCCGACGCCGACATCGGCCAGGTCGTGATGGACGAGTTCCACTTCTACGCCGAGCCGGACCGCGGCTGGGCCTGGCAGATCCCGCTGCTGGAGCTGCCGCAGGCGCAGTTCCTGCTGATGTCGGCGACGCTCGGCGACGTGTCACGGTTCGAGGAGGACCTGACCCGGCGCACCGGCCGTCCCACGGCCGTCGTCACCTCGGCGCAGCGGCCCGTGCCGCTGAAGTACGAGTACCGCGTGACGCCGCTGCACGAGACGATCGAGGAGCTGCTGCACGACCAGAAGGCCCCGATCTACGTCGTTCACTTCACCCAGGCCGCGGCGGCCGAGCGGGCGCAGGCGCTGATGAGCATCAACGTCTCCAGCAAGGCCGAGAAGGAGGAGATCGCCAAGCTGATCGGCGACTTCCGCTTCACGACGAAGTTCGGCCAGACGCTGTCCCGCCTCGTACGGCACGGGATCGGCATCCACCACGCCGGGATGCTGCCGAAGTACCGCCGGCTGGTCGAGCGCCTGGCGCAGGCCGGGCTGCTCAAGGTCATCTGCGGCACCGACACGCTCGGCGTCGGCGTCAACGTCCCCATCCGCACCGTCCTGTTCACCGCGCTGAGCAAGTACGACGGCAGCCGGGTGCGGCGGCTGCGGGCGCGGGAGTTCCACCAGATCGCCGGGCGGGCGGGCCGCGCCGGGTTCGACGTCGTCGGGTACGTCGTGGCGCAGGCCCCCGAGCACGTCGTGGAGAACGAGAAGGCCCTCGCCAAGGCCGGCGACGACCCGAAGAAGCGCCGCAAGGTCGTGCGCAAGAAGGCGCCGGACGGCTTCGTGGGCTGGGACGAGGAGGTCTTCAACAAGCTCATCGCCGCCGACCCCGAGCCGCTGCAGTCGCGGTTCCAGGTCAGCCACGCGATGCTGCTCAGCGTCATCGGCCGGCCGGGCAACGCGTTCCAGGCGATGAAGAAGCTGCTCACCGACAACCACGAGGACCGCGCGAAGCAGCGCCGCCACATCTCCCAGGCGATCGCGATCTACCGCAGCCTGCTGGCCGGCGGCGTCGTCGAACAGCTGGAGGAGCCGGACGAGGAGGGCCGGTACGCCCGCCTCACCGTCGACCTGCAGGAGGACTTCGCGCTCAACCAGCCGCTGTCGACGTTCGCGCTGGCCGCGATGGAGCTGCTCGACCCGTCCTCCCCGTCGTACGCGCTGGACGTGCTGTCGGTCATCGAGTCGATCCTGGAGGACCCGCGCCAGATCCTCGCCGCGCAGGAGAACAAGGCGAAGGGCGAGGCCGTCGCGCAGATGAAGGCGGACGGCGTCGAGTACGAGGAGCGGATGGAGCTCCTCCAGGACGTCACCTATCCCAAGCCTCTGCAGGAGACCCTCGAGGGCGCGTACGAGATCTACCGGCGCGGTCACCCGTGGGTCGCGGACTACCCGCTGCAGCCGAAGTCAGTCGTACGGGACATGTACGAGCAGGCGATGACGTTCACCGAGTACGTCGCGTACTACCAGCTCGCCCGCACCGAGGGCATCGTGCTGCGCTACCTCGCGAGCGCGTACAAGGCCCTGCAGCAGACCGTGCCCGACGCGGTGAAGACCGAGGACCTGCAGGACCTGATCGAGTGGCTCGGCGAGCTGGTCCGCCAGGTCGACTCCAGCCTCCTGGACGAGTGGGAGCAGCTCCAGCATCCGGACACCGCCGAGGAACACACCCGGATCGAGGAGACGCCCACCGTCGTCACCGCGAACGAGCGCGCGTTCCGGGTGCTGGTCCGCAACGCGATGTTCCGCCGCGTGGAGCTCTCCGCCCTGGAGCGGTACGACGAGCTGGGCGAGCTGGACGCGGAGGACGGCTGGGACGCCGACCGGTGGGCCGACGCCCTCGACGCCTACTTCGAGGAGCACGACGAGATCCAGACCGGTCCGGACGCGCGCGGGCCGAAGCTCCTGCAGATCGAGCGGGAGACGGACCTGTGGCGGGTGCGGCAGGTCTTCGACGACCCGGCGGGCCACCACGACTGGGGCATCAGCGCCGAGGTCGACCTGCGCGCCTCCGACGAGGCCGGCCGCGCGGTCGTCCACGTCACCGCCGTCGACCGCCTCTAGGTCGACGGCGTTCGGACCGACCGCGTCCAGACCGAGGGCGCTGGACGGAGACCGGGCGGCGCCCGCCGGTCAGACGGCGGGCGCGACCTCCTCGAACGACCGCTCGGACCCGTGCGGGCGCTCCAGAGCCTCGAGGAAGTCGTGGGCCCACCGGTCCACGTCGTACTCGATGACCCGCTTGCGCAGGGCCCGCATCCGGCGGTGCTGCTCGGCCGGGCTCGCGTTCATGGCGTCCAGCAGCGTCTGCTTCATGCCGTCGATGTCGTACGGGTTGACGAGGAAGGCGCGCTTCATCTCCTCGGCCGCCCCGGCGAACTCGCTGAGCACCAGGCTGCCGCGCAGGTCGGCGCGGCAGGCGACGTACTCCTTGGCCACGAGGTTCATGCCGTCGCGCAGCGGCGTCACGACCATCACGTCCGCGGCGAGGAAGAGGGCGGCCAGTTCGTCGCGCGTGTACGACGTGTGCAGGTAGTTGATGATCGGGGCGCCGAGCTCGGAGTGCAGGCCGTTGGCCCGGCCGATGTACAGCTCGATGTCGTTGCGCAGCCGGCGGTACTCCTCGACGCGTTCGCGGCTGGGCGTGGCGATCTGGACGAACACCGCGTCGCCGCTCTTCAGCCGGCCGTCGCGGAACAGCTCGCTGAACGCCTGCAGCCGCTGGCGGATGCCCTTGGTGTAGTCAAGCCGGTCGACGCCGAGCAGGATCGTGCCCGGGTTGCCGAGTTCCGCGCGGATCTCCGCGGCCCGCTGCCGCACCTCGGGCCGGCCGATCAGGTCGATCAGCTCGTTGACGTCGACCGAGATCGGGTGCGCTTCGGCCCGTACGACCCGGTCGTCGACGAGGATCTCGCCGCGTTGGGTCTTCGCGCCGGCCAGGCGCTTGCAGAGCCGGGAGAAGTTCGCGGCGGCGTCGGCGGTCTGGAAGCCGACCAGGTCCGCGCCGAGCAGGCCCTCGATGATCTGCTTGCGCCAGGGCAGCTGGACGAACAGCTCCATCGGCGGGAACGGGATGTGCAGGAAGAAGCCGATGCGCAGGTCCGGGCGGAGCTCCCGGAGCATCTTCGGCACCAGCTGGAGCTGGTAGTCCTGGATCCAGACGATCGCGCCCTCGGCGGCGACCTCCGCGGCCGCCTCCGCGAACCGCCGGTTGACCCGGACGTAGGCCTCCCACAGCGTCCGCTTGTACACCGGAGTGGCGACCACGTCGTGGTACAGCGGCCAGAGAGTGGCGTTGGAGAAGCCCTCGTAGTAGCGCTCGACCTCCTCCGCGGACAGGCGGATGGGGACGAGGTCCATGCCCTCGGTGCTGAACGGCTCCAGGTCCTCGTCGGGCGCGCCGACCCAGCCGACCCACGCGCCGCCGCGCCGTTGCATGACGGGGACGATCGCGGTGACCAGGCCGCCGGGACTTCGGCGCCAGGACGCTTCGCCGTCCTCGTCGACGACACGGTCGACGGGCAGGCGGTTGGCGACGACAACGAACTCACTCTTCGTAGAGGCTGACACGTTCCCCCTTCTCCCCAAAATTGACTGATTCATCCCATCTAGCCGCATTTCGGGACCACCGTCACATCGTCGGCATCCGCGCGGGTCGCTCACGCCCACGGCCGAGTCGAAATCAGCCTGCGGGGGGAGGACGCGGAGGCCCTCCGGAGCGATCATTCAGATAACGGTCAAGGTCCCTTCTACGTGAGGTCATGATGTGATCACGGGTTTCGTGGCGGAGGCGCGCCGGCTGACGGCCGAACCACTGGAACGGCTGCGGCGCGGCCGGCTGCCGCTGGCGTTCGGCTCGGCCGCGGCGGTGTTCCTGCTGTGGTCGCTGCACTTCTCCGCCCTGGGCGCATCCATCGTCCGGCTGATCAGTGACGTCTCCGCCTCCACCCCTTTTTACCTCGCCGTACTCCGGCTGCCCGCATCGATGTACGCGCCGGCGCCGAACCTCCCGGTCTGGGGATCGCTGCTGCAGGTGTTCGTGGTGTTCGGCGTCGCCGAGACGTACGTCGGCCGGCGCCGTACGCTCACGGTCGCGCTGACCGCGACGTTCCTGTGCACGCTCAGCGGCCGGATCATGTGCTACCTCGGGCCGGGCTCGATCGTCGGCCTGCCGTGGATCTCCCGGTACGTCTCCGACACCGGCCCGTCGGCGGCGGTCGTCGCGCTCGTCGCGTACCTGTGCTGCGTCCGCCGCGCGCCGCGGACGCTGACCATCCTGCTGACCTCGATGGTCACCGAGGTCACCCTGCTGCCGAACCTCGCGGGGCGCGAACACGTCGTCGCCATCGCCCTCGGCCTCATCGCCGCGCTCGCCGTTCCCGCCGCCGACCGCCTCCGCGTCACGGGGGTGCGATCCCCGGGCTCGGGGATCGTCACGCGTGATCACGCTGGCCTACGATGAGGCGCTGGTCCGGCGACGTCAGGGAGGGTCCGCGTGCGCGTCCATCACTTGAACTGCGGCACGATGCGGCCGTTCGGCGGGCGGCTCCTGAACGAGAGCGGCGACCGGACGACGGGGCGGCTGGTCTGCCACTGCCTGCTGATCGAGACCGACGACGGTCTCGTGCTCGTCGACACGGGCCTGGGGACGCAGGCCGTCGCCCGGCCCAGGGACATCCTCGGCCGGCCGTTCGTCGCGATGACCCGGCCGCGGCTCGACGTCGCCGAGACCGCCGTCCGCCAGATCGCGGCGCTGGGCCACACGGCCGCCGACGTACGCCACATCGTGCTGACCCATCTCGACCTGGACCACACGGCCGGCCTGACCGACTTCCCGGAGGCCGAGGTCCACGTGCACGCCACCGAGCTGGAGGCCGCGCGGCATCCGGTGACGTTCGGGGAACGCGAGCGCTACCGGCCGGTGCTGTGGTCGCACCGGCCGCGCTGGGTCGAGCACAGCACCGGCGGTGACCGCTGGCACGGGTTCGAGGCCGTACGCGGCCTGCCCGGCGGGCTGCTGATGATCCCGCTGACCGGGCACACGCGGGGCCACGTCGGCGTCGCGGTCGAGGCCGGCGACGGCTGGCTCCTGCACGCCGGCGACGCCTACTTCCACCACGACCAGGTCGAGTCGGGCGGCTGCCCGCCGGGCCTGCGGCTGTTCCAGACGCTCGTCCAGGCCGATCGTACGACCCGGTTGCACAACGTCGACCGGCTCCGGGAGCTGGCCCGGGCCGGTGACGTAACGATCTTCTCCGCGCACGACCCGGTGGAGCTGGAGGCGCGGAGGGCGGCCGTTCAGGAGCCGTCGCGCAGCTCCGAGAGGCGCCTCGGCTCGTAGGCGATCGCGTCGAAGGCGGCGGTGCAGCCGGCTCCCGTCGGCGACTGCGCCGAGAAGCCGTACGACGGCGTCTCCGAGGCGTACAACGCGAAGTGGCGGATGAGCCGCCAGTACACCCCGTCGGTGGAGGCGTGGAAGGCGTACGCGGCGCCGACCCGGGCCACCCGCAGCCAGACGTGGCCCCCGTCGACGACGAAGGAGTTGCAGTCGTCGGACGTGCCTCGCGTCACCACGGACACCACCATGGGCTCTCGCTGCGGGGACAGTTCGAAGGCGAGCTTGGCCCAGGCACGGTCGTTGAGCCACACGAGCAGCGCGCCCGCGTCGAACGTCGACTCGAAGCCGACCTGGACGCGGGCGCTGAGCAGGAAGTCGCCCTCCGCGCAGGCGAGCAGGTGCGGCGCGTTCAACGTCACGGCCGTACGCTGCGGATCGATGAACAGGTCCGTGCCCGGTCCGGCGGAGATCTCCAGTCCGTCGTCCGTCAACCGGTAGGAACTCACCGGCTCGCCATCCCACCGCAACGACACGGGGATGCGGGGGATGCCGAGCTGCCCGACTGCTTGCGTCACACCGTCTCCTTCGGGTCTGAGAGCCGCCGCGTTTTGGAGCGATCCCAAATCAGAAGGTAGGCCGCGACCGGGGGTTCGTACAGAGTCCGACCGATGCTTACTTCTTGAGCTGATAACGACACTGGGCGACCGGGCCGGTCTTCTTGGTGACGACCTTTCCGTCGACCGTGATGCTGCAGGTCAGGTTCCCCGACGTGGAGCTGGCGAGGACGGCGAGCAGGTGACCGCCCGGCACCTTGGCGGTCTTCTTCCACGGCAGTTTCACGTTCGAGGCGTTGCCGCTGGTCGTGGTGTTGTACAGGATGCCGGGGAGCTCTCCCGACCCCTGCACCTCCAGGACGACCGCGTGCCCGCCGGCGGCGGGTTTGGAGGCGGTGTCCCCGCCGGGCGTCTTCCCGGCGCCGTCGGCCGGCCGGCTCAACGAGCTCTTCGCGTCGTTCTTCTTCGAATCACCGCTGCCGCCGCAGGCGCCGGCCGACGCGAGTATCCCGGCAACGGTGCAGATGATCAGTATTCGCCGCATTCGCCGAAGATTAGTGGCAGCGGCGGGTTAATGGGCCTTTACCCGGCGGCGTCAGCAGGAGGAGGTGTCCGTGCGCGACCGGAGCGGCTTCGTGGCGGTCTCGACGAGCCGGTTGAACCGGGCCAGCATCGTGGCCAGGACACGGACGTCCTCCTCCGGCCAGGCCGCGAGCAGCTGGTGGAAGCTCTCCTGGCGGGCGGCGCTGACCGCGTCCATCCGGCAGCGCCCCTCCGGGGTGAGGTCGAACAGGTGCGCGCGCCGGTCGTCCGGGTCCGGCCGCCGCTCGATCAGGCCGAGCCCCTCCAGCACCTTGAGCTGGCGGCTCATCGTGGCCTTGCCGACCTTGAAGTAGTCCGCGAGGTCGCTGGGACGGGCCGGAGCGCACTCGCGCAGGCCCACCAGCAGCCCGTACGCCGCGGGATCCAGGTCGGGGTGGACCTCGCGCATCATCCCGGCGGACAGCGCCCGCGCGCGGCGCAGCAGCACGCCGAGCTCATGCTCGAGCGCGTTGTACGCCTGATCCTTGCCGGCGTCGGCCGGAACCGGAATCGGAACCGGTGCCATGGAGATCGGTGCTTCGGTCATCGCTCGCTTCCTCGTGCCTGTGCCGTCTCCCTCGATGATCGAGGCGACGGTAAGGATCCACCAGCGCGGGGCTGTTCGTCGAGCCCTTCCGGGTGACAGGTCGGAACGATGACCGGGCCGGGGCGGGCCGGCCCGGTCATCGGGGTCAGCTCGTGGTGTGGCCGAGCCACATGTCGTGCTCGTCCACGTCATGCCCGTTCAGGCTGACCGAACTCGCCACCGGCGCGTACCCGGTCGCGGTGACGGTGTAGTGCCCGCCGGTCAGGTCGGCGAAGGAGTAGCGGCCGTCCGGGCCCGTGGTGGTGACGGCGACGACGTTGCCGGCCGCGTCGAGCAGGGTGACGCGGGCGTCCTCGACCGGGCCGCGCCCGCGCGCCTGGACGGTGCCGGCGATGCGGACGCCCGGCTGCAGCTCGACGTCCTGCCGGGTCACCTTCGAGACGCCGTCGCCGCCGACCTCGGTGAGCAGCGCGGCCGGGCGGTGCCCCTCGGCGCTGACCGCGACGGTGTACGTACCGGCGACGACCTGGTTGAAGGAGTAGCCGCCGTCGGCACCGGTCAGGCCGTTCGCGACGACCTCGCCGCGAATGTCGGTCACGACGACCATCGCGCCCGCGATGGCCGAGCCGTTCGTGTCGCGCACGGTCCCGGTGAGCCCGCCGTTGCCGGAGAGGACCAGGTCGTAGTCGAGCGGCTGGTCGCCGGTCACCAGGGTGGCGGCCTGCGGGTCGTGGTCACCGGCCGCGGCGATCAGCACGTACGTGCCGCTGCCGGGGGTGCCGACCTCGTACCGGCCGTCCGTCCGCGCCGTCGCGCGGCCGATCTGGCGGCCACGGATGTCGATCAGCGTGATCGCCGCGTGCGGCACCGGGCTGCCGTCGGAGCCGCGGATGTAGCCGCGGATCACGCCGCCGCCCGCCGGCGACCCGTTCCCGTTGAGCGGGGCCGGCGTCTCGGTCAGGCTCGCCACGGGCGCGGCCGAGGCGGTCGTGCCGTACTGCGCCGCCGCCGCCTCGGCGACGGCCGGGCCCGCGCCGGGCTGGGTGGCGAAGGGGCGCGTCGCGCCGGGACGGCCGTCGTACGAGCCGTTGCCGTTCCCCGCCATCGCGGCGGTCGCGGCGGCGGGCTGCCACTCCTCACGCCGGGCGTGCTGGCCGCGCGGGGCGGCCTGGGCGACCGAGGCGGCCTGGGCCACCAGGGCGGGCTCGGCCACCGGGGCGGGCTCGGCCTTCTGCTCCTCGAGGCGCGAGGTGCGCAGCGGCACCTCCTTGATGAACAGGATCGCGATCAGCGCGACGAACGCACACGGGGCGGCGAACAGGAACACGTTGCCGATGCCGTGGCCGAAGGCCGCCTCGACGACCGCGCGGATCGGGGCGGGCAGCTTGGACAGGTCGGGAATGGACTCGCTGCCGCCGCTGGAGGCGGCCTGGTGGATGCCGAGGCGGGCCAGGCCGTCCGCCGTGTAGTGGGTGACCCGGTTGGACAGCAGCGCGCCGAGCGCGGAGACGCCCATCGCGCCGCCGAGCGTACGGAACAGCGAGACGGAGGAACTGGCCGCGCCCATCTGGTCGTTGCGCACCTGGTTCTGCACGGCCAGGACGGTGTTCTGCATCGTCGTGCCGAGGCCGACGCCGATGAAGAACATGAAGATCGAGACTTCCCAGTACGCCGTGTCGTGGCGCAGCATGCTCATGAGGCCGTACCCGGCGGTCAGCAGGATGCCGCCCGCGACCATGAAGCCCTTGTACCGGCCGGTGCGGCTGATGATCCGCCCGGCGATCGTCGACGCCAGGGCCAGACCCGCGATCATCGGCAGGGTCATGAGGCCCGCCTTCGTCGGCGAGTCGCCGCGGGCGAGCTGGAAGTACTGGCTGAGGAAGGTCGTCGCGCCGAACATCGCGACACCGATGAACAGGCTCGCCACGACGGCCAGGCTCATGGTCGGGTTGCGGAACAGCGGCAGCGGCAGGATCGGCTCGGCGGCCCTGCTCTCCGCGAACACGAAGATCGCGGCGATGACCAGCGCGCCGATGACCATGACGGCGGTCTGCCAGGACAGCCAGTCGTACTTGGTGCCGGCGAAGGAGACCCAGATCAGCAGCAGGGACACGGAGGCGGTCAGCAGCGTGGCGCCGAGCCAGTCGACCTTGACCTGCCGCTTCCGGTCCGGCAGGTGCAGGGTCTTCTGCAGGACGATCAGAGCGATGACCGCGAAGGGCACGCCGACGTAGAAGCACCAGCGCCAGCCGAGCCAGGACGTGTCGACGATGACGCCACCGATCAGCGGGCCGCCGATCGTGGCGAGCGCGAAGACCGCGCCCATGTAGCCGGAGTAGCGACCGCGCTCACGCGGCGCGATCATGACGGCCATGATGGTCTGGGCCAGGGCGGTCAGGCCGCCGGCGCCGAGACCTTGCACCACTCGGGCGGTGATGAGCATCCCGGGGTTCTGCGACATGCCGGCGATCGCCGACCCGGCGACGTACACGATCAGGCCCAGCTGGATGAGGAGCTTCTTGCTCATCAGGTCCGCGAGCTTGCCCCAGATCGGGGTGGAGATCGTGGTCGCGAGCAGGGTCGCGGTGATCACCCAGGTGTAGGCGGTCTGGCTCGCGTGCAGGTCGGCGGTGATCGTCGGGAGCGCGTTCGACACGACGGTCGAGGACAGGATCGCGACGAACAGGCCGAGCAACAGGCCGGACAGCGCTTCCATGATCTGCCGATGCGACATCGGGGCGTCCGCTCCGTGGCCGGGCGCCCGCGCCTCGGCCGGTGCTGCGGTTGTCATCAAGTTCCTTTCGCTCCCCTTCCCGTACAGGGGTGGGGGTCGTTCGTTCGGTGACCGCGCGATCGCGTCCGCGCGGAAGATAGTGGGGGCCTCGCCCAGGCCGGTCCGAAGCGGGGGTACGAGAGTGACCGGGAGAGGAGGCGGGGGCAGTTGCTTGCCTGAAGCAACTATAACCCCACTTGGTTGCCCTAAGCAACCTATTGCCGAGACGAATGCCCCTGAACCCATCGATCGAGGGGGCAGGTGGCGGAACGCGCGACGACCGGAGTCGGTCAGAGGGGCTCGCCGGCGAGCCCGGCGAGGGACAGCCGCTGCGTGAGCCAGAGGTGGAAGGACCCGGCCAGACCGAGCCAGATGGTCGCGGACGCCGCGAACTGCTCACGCGTCACGCCGCCGTCGACGCGCATCATCGCCTCGGTGACGATGACCACACTGCCGTCGTCATCGGTGGCGGTATAGCTCTTCAGCCCGGTGGTGTCGCGGTTCCACTCGTCGAGGGCCGCACAGAGCGCCGGCTTGTCCTCGACGCTGAAGTAGTGGTCATAGATCGTACGGGCCGAGAAGACCTCGTCCTCGTCGTGGATGGTGAAGAAGAGGCTGAAGCAGGGCCAGCGCGTGCCCAGGCGGCCGCGGGTGTCCCGGAACGAGCTGACCTCAAGCCGGTCCAGCACCTCTTCCAGCAGCTCGATGTCGGGCCTGACCACACACGGGTGGGAACCGCTGGAGGACGGGGTACTCGGAGGTTCGGCTTCCATGCGTGACTCCCTTCTCGCGGACAGTAGTCAGATTGTGCCGCACCGACGCCTTTCAGGACGCGTTACCGGAACTTTGTGTGGCGGAGCCCACGACCACCCGGCGGGGCCGCCGTCCCGCCGGGTGGTCGTGGTGCCGACGCTGCTCAGTGCTGGTTGGGCGCGAGGCAGAGCACGTAGCCGTCCTTGCTGGTGCCCTTCCAGAAACGGACGGTCGCCGAGGGGAACTGGCCGCAGATCCCCTTGCCGCCGTCGCTGGGGAGGTTCTCCCGGATGTTCAGGCTGAGCTTCGAGATGTGCTCGACCTTGCCGACGACCTTGTAGGTGGCCGCCGGGTCCGTGCACTTCACGATCTTGATGCTGTCGTCCTTGCTCTGGGTCGCCCCGCTCGTCACCCGGTGGACGCAGTCCCCGACGGCCGCGTCCTCACTGTGCGACGAGAGCCGGCCGGCCACGATGATCCCGATCAGCACGACCAGCGCCAGCGGCAGGACGATCAGCGCGCGCTTCCGGCGCCTGGCCGCGTCCGGCCCTCCGGGCGGCCCGTACGGCGAAGGCGCCCCGTAGGGGCTGGGCGGATACGGCCCGGCCGGCGGGTACGGGGCCTGCCCACCGGGCTGCCCATAGGGAGCCTGCCCACCGGGCTGACCGTACGGTGCCTGGGCGCCAGGTTGGCCGTACGGGGCCTGCGCTCCCGGCTGACCGTAGGGGGCCTGAGCACCGGGCTGGCCGTACGGGGCCTGCGGGCCGGCCGGGCCCGCCATGCCGGGGCCGGGTACGCCGGGAGGAGGAGGCTGTGTCCCGTACGGTGCGGGCCCCGGCCCGGGCGTCCCGGGCGACGGCACCGGGGACGGCTGCCAGTTGGGCGAAGGCGGCTGGCCGTACGGCTCGGACATCGTTCCTCCTGGTCGGGGCGCCGGGAAGCCGCTGACCGCGAGCCCTCCCGAGATGACCGTCCCGGCCGCGCTCGCCGAGCGCCTCACGCCAGGACCGACCGAATTGTCCCATGATCGGTCCGCACACGATCACATCGTCGCGCACACGCCCCTGCCCCTCCTGCGCACGACCGCCCCCCGGCGGCACGCGCCGACGGCCCGGCGGCGTAGGGGACGGCCCGGCGGCGTAGGGGACGGTCTGGCATTACCTCGCGCGTAATCGCCGTCCGTACCTCCCGCGCGCCATCCTTTGAATCGCCCGCGGCGGACCTGGCCGCGGTTCACGACGAAGGAGGAGAACCATGGCCGGATACGCCGTCGGACACCTGCACGACGTCGTCGCGGGTCCGGGGATCGTCGAGTACCTCGAGCGGATCGACGCGACGCTGGAGCCGTACGGCGGCCGGTTCGTGATCCACGGCGCCAGGCCCGACGTGCGGGAGGGCGACTGGTCGGGCGACCTGATCCTCATCGAGTTCCCCGACCTGGACAGCGCGCGTGCCTGGTACGACTCGCCCGCCTACCGCGAGATCATCCCGCTGCGCGCCGACAACTCGCGCGGCGCCATCCTGCTCATCGACGGCGTCGGCGACGACCACCGCGCCACCGACGTCCTGTCCTGACATCGATCTTCAGCGAGGTCGCGGGAACCACAGCCGCCCCGAGCGTGTCGAAGAGGGGTCCGGAACGCCTCGGGCGGCCCACCCGACGACCATGGAGGATCCTCCCCAGTGACGCAGACCCCCCTTCGCCTCGCAGGAGCGCTCGTTCTGACGACCGCGCTGGCGCTCTCGGCCGCCGCGTGCGGCAGCGGGGACAAGAAGGCCGCGTGCGAGAAGCTGCAGAGCACCATCCAGGAGACGACGCGTACGGGGATGACCCAGATCAACGATCCGAACGCGCTGGCACAGACGTACGCCAACGCCGCGGCCAAGATGCGCCAGCAGGGCAAGGACTCCGGTGATGGCAAGGTGCAGAAGGCGGCGGACCACGCGGCCTCCGCGATGGAGCAGCTCGCCGGGCAGATGAGGCAGACGGCGAGCGGGAACCCGCAGATGCCCGACACTTCGAACATCATCAACTCGGGCAAGGAGCTCAAGCAGGCCTGCGGCTGATCGCGTCGAGATCCTGACGGGACGAACGCGCCGGTGCCGAATCGCGTACCGGCGCGTTCTCCCTTGTCGAGCCTTGGTGAACCGCCAACGTTCGTCCGGGTTCGTGCGGGTATCTCTTCGTACACCGAGGTATGCCGGACCGAAGGATGAGCGCCTTATGGCCAGTGCCGGCTCCGCATGGGAGCGCCGCCGTGTCCTGGGCCTGCCCGCCGTGGCGGCCGGGGGCATGCTGGTCTCCTCCGCCCACGCCCGTACGCCGGCCGCCGTCGCCGCTCCGGCGGAGGAGGTGCCGCCGACCGAGGACCTCATGCGCGAGCACGGCATCCTCAAGAGGGTCCTGCTGATCTACCAGGAGGCGGAGCGGCGGCTGCGGAACGGGACGCGCCTCCCGCCGGAGGCCCTGCACGACTCCGCCGACATCATCCGGACGTTCATCGAGCAGTACCACGAGCACCTCGAGGAGACGTTCGTGTTCCCGCGCCTGCGGAAGGCGGGCAAGCTGGTCGACACGGTGCAGGTGCTGAAGACCCAGCACGACAAGGGCCGGATCCTCACCGGCCGGATTCTCGCCGGCGCCACCGCCCAGGGCCTGGCGGACGCGCGCACGCGCGACCGGGTCATCGGCGCCATGAGGTCGTTCGACCGGATGTACTCCCCGCACGAGGCCCGCGAGGACACCGTGGTGTTCCCGACGTTCCGCGACATCATGCCGGCGCGGGAGTTCGCGGAGATGGGCGAGCGCTTCGAGGACGAGGAGCACCGGCGGTTCGGCGCGGCGGGCTTCACCGGCGTCGTCGACCGCGTCGCCGGCATCGAGAAGGAACTCGGCATCTACGACCTGACCCAGTTCACCCCGCACGTCTGACGTCGGGCGCTCGGTCAGCGCCGGGATGGACAATGCCATGAGCCGCCAGTCGGTCCGTCCAGGGCTCCCGGTACGGCGGCAGGCGGGATGATGACGGGCATGGCACTGTCGACGGCGTTCACAGAGAAGTTCGGAACGGAGCACCCGATCGCGCTGGCCCCGATGGGCGGGTCGGCCGGCGGTGCGCTTACCGCGGCGGTCTCCAACGGCGGGGGCCTGGGGCTGCTGGGCGCCGGCAACGGGGATCGGGACTGGCTGGCTCACGAGTTGCCGATCGTCGCGGAGGGCACCGAGAAGCCGTGGGGGGTCGGATTCCTGACCTGGGCGATCGATGTCGGCGCGGTCGAGCGGGTGCTGGAGTGGGGCCCCAGTGCGGTGATGCTGTCCTTCGGCGACCCGAGTCCATTCACCGACCGCGTCCGCGCGGCGGGTGCGGCACTGATCCTCCAGGTCACCGATCTGGAGGAGGCCCGGCAGGCCGTGGACCTGGGCGCCGACGTCATCGTGGCCCAGGGCACCGAGGCTGGTGGACATGGCGCCCGGCGCGGACGATCGACGCTTCCGTTCGTGCCCGTCGTCGTCGACCTGGCGGCACCCGTGCCGGTGCTGGCCGCCGGAGGAATCGCCGACGGGCGCGGTGTGGCCGCGGCCCTGGCGCTGGGTGCGGCCGGAGCCCTCATCGGCACCCGCTTCCAGGTCACCGCCGAGGCCCTCGTCGACCCGTCGATCACCAAGGCGATCATCGAAGGCCGCGGGGAGGACACCGAGCGCAGCAGGGTGCTGGACATCGCTCGAGGCTCGCGGTGGCCCGCGAAGTACACCGCTCGGACCCTCGACCACCCCTACCTCGACCGGTGGCGCGGCAGGGAAGCGGAGCTCGCCGCCGATCCACAGGCCAGGCAGGCTTACCAGGACGGCGTGGCGCGAGGCGATCTACCGGCACTGCCGGTGTGGGCCGGCGAGGCCATCGACCTCATCAACGACCTGCCGTCCGCGACCGACCTCGTCGGTACCCTCGCCGCTCAGGCTGAGGAGGCATTGTCCCGAGCCGGTAGGCGCTGAGGAGCCGGACCGAGATGACGGTGTCACTCTGGGCTGAGTGGACACCGCGGGGCGCGATGCCTCGCGCCGGCGCGTTCCAGCGCGCGAAACGCGTGCGGTAAAGACCTACGGAATGCACGCGGTGCGGAATAGCCCCTGAAACGCAGGAAAGCCCGCCGGCGTTAGCCTGGCGGGCTTTCCTGATCTATGTAAGTGTCCGGCGGCGTCCTACTCTCCCACACCGTCTCCAGTGCAGTACCATCGGCGCTGAAGGGCTTAACTACCG